>JBGSQQ010000047.1:0-97653 GCA_041737945.1 Chryseolinea sp. | reverse complement strand
GTGCTTTTCCCTGACCGTTCAATACCGCAAACTTGCGACTGCAGCACCGCAGGGTGGTTTAACGACTCCTCCTGATAAGGCGTCGTTGATGAGCCATTTTTTTTTCATCATCTCTAAAAGAACTTCATAGCACAATCTGCGGTCCTTAGCGCCCCAGCGGCTTCGCGGTTAACACTCCCACTCTCACCCTCACCCTCACTCTCACTCTCAACCCTCACTCTCACTCTCCCACTCCCACTCTCAAGCCTCACTCGCACTCTCACTCTCCCCTCGAAATTTCCATTTAACCCAAATATTTCCGTTCTTGGAATATTATCCAACACCCGAAGTCGTTAACCTTCGAAAAACAAACCGACCCCAATTACGCATTTATGAAAAAGAAAATTCTCATTGCACTGGTGATTCTTCTCGTTGTCATTCAGTTTATCAGGCCCGCCAAAAATGTCTCCGACGACCGGACTTACGATATCTCCACCAAATACGAAGTTCCCGAGAATGTTTCCTCTATTCTGAAAGTAGCCTGCAACGATTGTCATAGTAACCTTACGGAATACCCCTGGTATTCGGAAATACAGCCCGTAGCCTGGTGGCTAAACTCCCATGTTACGGATGGTAAACGACATCTTAACTTTTCCAATTTTACCTCGCGACCTGTTGCCGTTCAAAATCACAAGTTTGAGGAAACAATCGAAATGGTCAAAGAAGGTGAAATGCCACTCCCGTCGTATACCTGGCTTGGCCTTCATTCAGGTGCAAACATAACACCCGAACAACGGGAGACGTTGGTCAAATGGGCAGAGGCACAAATGGAATCTTTAAAAGCCCAATATCCGCCGGATAGCCTCGTCATGAAAAGACGTTGATTCCTTCCCGTCATAGAACCGGTCATCACGTAATCCATCCTACACTACCAAAAGTGTAATTGTGGCTGTTTAATCCACCATTTTTGAGTTTTCAGAAGTCCAACTTTTATTGCGGATAGGCTGACAGGAACAATTCAGGTTCGTTACGGATCACCCACAATATTAAAAACTGGCTTATTTTATTTAAAAGCATAAGGCTGAACTTTGAACATCATGTCGACTCATACAGGAAAGGGATTGATCATCCGATGTGTAGTGCTCATCATCCTATGGCTAACCTTCAGTCCTTCGTTTAACGCCCAGGCTCAGGGTGACAAGTTTAAAGTAAAAGGAAAAATACTGGACTCGCTGAGTACCACACCGCTCAGCTTTGCAACGATCCGTGTATTCAACAGCGCCGACAAGAAACTGGTCGATGGTAATATTTCCGGAGAAACCGGCGATTTTGTCCTTGATATCCCTGGTGGGCGCTATTATGCCGAAATAGATTTTATGGGTTACAACTCCCGCAAGACCGAAGACTTTGTTCTCTCCAAAGATCATCCCATGCACGATCTCGGACCGATCAGCATCGGGGCTTCCACACAAACGCTAAATGAAGTAGTGGTCCAGGCCGAGCAAAGTTCGATGGAGTTGTCGCTCGATAAGAGAATATTCAATGTTGGCAAAGACCTCGCGAATGCAGGTGGTTCTGCGAACGACATCCTTATGAATATTCCTTCTGTATCGGTAGACCCGGACGGAGGCGTAAAACTTCGGGGAAGTGACAACGTGCGCATTTTGATTGACGGAAAACCTTCCGGCCTTGTGAGTTTCAAAGGAGGCAGTGGCCTACAGCAACTCCAGGCCAGCATGGTGGAACGGGTAGAAATAATCACCAATCCTTCCGCGCGTTATGAGGCAGAAGGTATGGCGGGGATCATCAACATTATATTAAAAAAAGAAAGAAACCAGGGGTTTAATGGCTCCTTTGATCTCATCACTGGACATCCCGTCAACTATGGCGCAGCAGCAAACCTGAACTACCGGCATAAGAAACTAAACTTCTTCATCAACTATGCCATTGCTTACCGCGAGACACCGGGAGATGGAAAAATATATCAGGAGGTATACGATCAAAATACAACGTCTTTCCTGAAACAAACAACCGACAGCTACATCACCGGCTTTAACAATAATATCCGCGGAGGACTGGACTATTTCTTTAGTGAAAAGAACATTCTAACGGCATCTTACCTTTTCCGACGTGCCGATGCCGGAAGGATAACCAAAATCCTTTATAAGGATTATCTCACCAATACCAATGAGGAAAACCTGCAGAGTTATACCACCCGCCGGCAGGATGAAGATGAAATTGAACCCAACTCCGAATACTCCCTCATTTACAAGCGCTCCTTCGAGCAAAAGGGTCATGACCTGACCGCCGAGGTCAAGTATCTGGATAACTGGGAAAAATCGGATCAGCTATTTACGCAATATGTCTATGAGCCCGATGGAACGCTGGATAGTGCAAGCATTGAAACGTCTGTAAACGATGAGTCTGAAAAACAATTCCTCTTCCAACTCGACTATGTAAAACCTATCGGAAAGGAAGGAAAATTTGAAACCGGTGTTCGAAGCAGCTTTCGCGATATGGTGAACGACTACGTAGTGTCTCAACAAAACGCGGAAGGGGGATTCGAGCCGATGCCGGGACTTGATAATGTCTTTTTATACGACGAAAATATCCACGCCGTATACGGCATCCTGGGAAATAAGACGAAGAATTTTTCCTATCAGGCAGGTCTGCGGACGGAATGGACCGAAGTAATCACGACGCTGGAAGAGACGAATGAAGTGAATCCAAGAAAGTATGTCAACTTATTCCCAAGTGCTCACGTAACACTGGATCTTCCCAAAGACAATGCATTCCAGGTTAGCTATAGCCGCAGGGTGAGACGTCCATTTTACAACGATCTGAGTCCGTTCATGACCTTCTCCGATAGTCGCAATTTTTTCAGTGGCAATCCCGATCTTAACCCCGAGTTCAGTAACGTGTTTGAAATAGGTCATATTAAATATCTGGAAAACGCCACACTTTCATCCTCGATCTATTACCGGGATACAGAAGGAAAAATCGAACGGATCCGAACCGTTGATCCGGAGACTGGCCAATCAACGACGCAGCCGGAAAACCTAAACGGCGAAAAATCAGGCGGTGTGGAATTCACAGCCGGTTATACGCCCATCAAGTGGTGGAAGCTGGATTTTAACTTCAATTTTTTCCATTCAGAGATTGATGGAAGCAATATTGTTGAAAGTTATCAGGCGACAACGAACAGCTGGTTTACCCGGTTGACGTCGCGGTTTACTTTGCCCAAGAATCTCGATATCCAACTAAGAGGAAATTATGAAGCTCCACAGAACACAGCTCAAGGTGAGCGCAAATCGTTGTACTATGTTGACCTTTCCATGAGTAAAGATGTGCTAAAAGGAAGTGGAACTATATTCCTGAATGTCCTGGATGTATTCAATACACGGAGAATGCGCTCGGTCATGATGGGCGAAAGCTTTTATACTGAATCCGATTTTCAGTTCAGAAGAACGCAGATAAATCTCACCTTCAGCTATCGTATTAAACAGGCGAAGCAGGTCAAAAAGGTGGCAACATCCGACGACTAATAATTGTCTGGCTCGACATACACTTCACCATAGTCGCGATTATCCATACCAGCCGGCCCATTCCGGTGTTGGTATGCTAAATACGCTTCGTATGAACCGTCAGTTCGGTTATGTCCGCTTCATAATGCGTGATCAGGACAAGTGTTTTATCCCTGTGCATATGGTCCTCCAGATATGCCTTGAGTTGAGCCCGGTGTTCCCTGTCCAAAAACTGAAACGGCTCATCCAATAACAGTAGTTCTTTGTCCGTCAGGAAACAATTCATGATCAGCAGGAGCTGCAGCTGACCGGATGAAAGCACCCGGACCGGCTTGCCCATAAAACTTTCCGAACGAAAGTGCTCAATAAGTGCGCTGAGGGTCTCTTCATTTAGTTTTCGGTTGATACTCCGGAGATAATCACGACCGGATAACAAAATAGTATCCGGCGCGAGATAGCTTATAAGCTCCGGCCCCAGATACCCAATGCGCTTCTTTATATCCCATATCGATTCTCCGCTTCCCCGGCGGCGACCAAAAAGCGCGATATGCTGCGTGTAGGCCATAGGATGGTCCGCAAAGATCATACTAAACAAGGTGGTCTTACCCGCTCCGTTATTTCCAACCAATGCCCACCGATCGCCCTGACTGACAGTCCAGTTAAAATTTTCGAGAATAACTTTATCCCCGTATTTTATCTGCAGATCACGAATCGTTATGACCGGGATACCAGTTTCTGTTGAAGATATGGGCGAGGATACAGGAACCTCTTTATGATTATGAATACTTTGTGGCGAAAGTGTTTCTTCGCTGGAAATAGCAAATCCTTCCAGCGTCAATCTTCTATTCATCACCGATGGCAAATGGTGATCATTATCCACCATCAGGATCTGAATCTGATACCGCGTTGCCATGAAGTCGAGAAAATCACAGAGGTCGGACCGGCTTTCACGGTCCAGTCCTTCGAATGGATAATCCAGCAACAGGAACCGAGGTATTTCAGCTGCCAGTATTTTCGTCAGCAACAGCTTCTTGAGTTGGCCATTTGAAAGGCGGGTGACTTCCACATCAATAAGATGATCAATTGATAAGCTTCCGGGAATATTCAGTTCTTTCAATCGCGAGATGCCTTCACCCAGTACATCCCTTACCAGGGGCGTTCGCTCGTCTTCCATTCCATAGTATCGCTGCTGATAGTAAAGTGCCTGCCCCGGTTTAACCAATGATGACATGGCATGGGCAGGAATATAATGGATCTTTCTTTTACGGGCAGCGTAACGCTCATCCCAGGTGTTACCCTCTATGAAGGAATACTGCACCTGTCCCTTCGGGATGTGTCTGACTCCTGCTATCATTTCCAATAGCATGGTCTTACCACTTCCATTCGCCCCGGAAATTACCCAATGCTCCCCGTCGCGTATCGTCCAGCTAAAGTCCCCGAAAAGGTTTACGCCACCGCCATGAATAGTTACATTTTTTATCGTGATCATGTCGATCATTGCAGGGCACCAGGTTTTAGGAAGTCACATAGTACGAACTCCTTAAACTTAGCGATAGCCCTTCACAAAATGTAAAAATTTATCCACCAATTCCTGACTTCCTTAATTCAACCCTATTTTGTTGAGTTGCTGACAAAAGCGATAGACTTACTGTCCGGCGACCAGGAAGGAACGTTGATTGTACCCTGTCCACCATACAGATAAGCGATTACTCTCGGCGCTCCGCCCGATACGGGCATAAGCTTCAAAGTAACTCGTTTATAAGAGGGGTGGGAGTTGACTGGAATGTCTGGCGGGAAAGAAATGTATACGATCCACTTCCCATCCGGTGAGATGTGAGGAAACCAGTTGTTATACTCATCAAAGGTGATTTGTTCGTGTGCGGATCCATCAGGTTTCATGCGCCAGATCTGCATCGTACCCGACTGGCTGCCGTTGTAATAGATATACTTGCCATCGGGAGAGTATTCCGGCCCATCCGCATGGGTTCCCTTGTTGTTGGTAAGTTTGATCTCCGGTCCTCCGTTTACAGAAATTTTATAAATATCATAGTCTTTTCCTTCACGCATGCCTACGAAGACAACTTCCTTATTGTTCGGCGCCCAGCCGTGCCAGTACGAGGGAGTCTTCTCCGTTATCTGTTTGGGTTCACCACCCGTAACAGGAACGGTATACACCGTTGACCCGCCGCCCGGCTGACCCTCGCGATGTGAACTGATGGCCAGGGTTTTTCCATCAAACGATATCCCATGATCGTTGTTATTTCGCGTTACCTGACCGGTATTAATTTTTTCCAGTTGTCCACCTGCCACGGGAATTTTGTATAACAACCCTCCCTTGTTGATGATGAGATGCTTTCCATCAGGCATCCAGTTGGGTGCCTCAAACCGTCCCGGTTCTTCGTAGATAACCTTACGTTTCCCGCTAAAGACATCCATGGTCTCCAGCCGGCAGCCGAGAACAAATCCCTTGCTACCGGGATTGTAATCATCGGCCACAGGCTGATCGATGCGCACATTCCACATCCGGCCCTCTTCTACAACGTCAGGATTATGCGACCCAATAAACAAACCTGCCAGCACTTCATCCGGCATATCACCTAACGTAACGGAACCTATAGTTTGTAACGGCTCTCCCGGGTGTGCTACCCGCATGATGATTTCCTTTCCCATCCGTTCCACCTGGATAGTCCGGTAATGCTTTTTGGGTGTAAAGACTTCATCCTGCGGATCTCTCATAAACGCTCCTTTCAGTCTTCTCCATTGCAACACCGTTAGTCCATCGCCATGTACGGTTGCCGTTACGTGTGCGGCGTTGTCATCCTTTGATTCGCGTACCATCCATCCAATCTTCCGGTGCGCGTCAACACCTGCTCCTACAAATTCAAAATCAGCAGTCAGAATAAAATCGCCCTTTAGTTTTTTGTAGGCGTATTGAAACTCATCGCGTGCGAACCAGATATTATAGCCGGCACCTTTTAGCGTATAGGTCTGTGAACCTTCATCGTATTGTGCTGACCCGGCTTTCTTTGGATTTCCGACATCGATATGATCCTGAAAAATTCCGACAGGATTTTCCTGCGCAAGGCCCAGTGTGACGACCAGGCTGCAGCATGTAAATAAAAGGTATTTCATGGGTGGTGTAGTTTACGATTGAAGGTATACATTCAGGGACAAAGATCGCTGTGAGGGAGGTTATCTGGCCCAGGAATTTTCGTAAATTTTACAGGTGGTTAATAGGACGTATTAATGATACAGCGATGAAACACCAGCCAAGGCATACCGTTACACCAACCATTGCAATGGAAAGCGGAATCAATCCCTTTGTTGATGAATTTGAGTTCACTAAAATCGACGGGGTGCTGTGGCAACACTCCGACAACCGGTCGATATTCCTTTCGGACTTTCTGTAAGAACGGCATTCGCTTATTTGAAAAGTTTACTTAATAACATCTTCCGCATTCGATTCCAGCCCGTTGTTAAAGAGACGTCTGCAGCAGACACCACACAACCTGGTGTTAAATCGCTAGTTATTGCTTACCTTTGTGCGTCAGTCCTCCGAATTCCCGTAAAAACGCACTTTCTGTGCAGGTTAACCAAGAGGCGTCAACAAAAAAAGCTTACGAGCCTCTTGTATCATTAAATCTTAAACATGTCATTCGAAAAATTATCACTCATTGAGCCTGTAATGCGGGCTTTGAAATCAGAAGGTTATACACAACCTACCCCCATTCAGGAACAAGCTATACCCGTATTATTACAGCGCAAGGATTTGCTGGGTTGTGCACAGACGGGTACCGGCAAAACAGCAGCGTTTGCGATCCCTATTCTTCAATTACTTCATCAGGATGAACTCTTTGTAAAAGGTCCCGATGGAATTAAAGCATTGATACTTACCCCCACCCGTGAACTCGCCATCCAGATTGATGAAAGCTTCGCGGCATACGGAAAACACTTGCGTCTCCGCCATGCAGTAATCTTTGGTGGCGTGCCACAACGTTCACAGACCGATAAACTCCGCGCAGGCGTCGACATCCTCATCGCGACACCGGGACGGTTACTCGATTTGATGGACCAGCGTTTCGTTAAACTTCAGCATCTGAAAATGTTAGTCCTGGACGAAGCAGATCGAATGTTGGATATGGGATTCATCCATGACGTTAAGAAGATAATCTCGCGTGTACCGGAGAAGAGACAGACCATTTTCTTTTCCGCGACAATGCCTGCGGAGATTTCAAAACTGGCAAACACTATACTAACGAATCCAGTGCGCGTGGAAGTAACTCCGGTTTCCTCCACGGCCAATACGATTCAGCAAGCAGTATACTTTGTCGAAAAGAAGGACAAGAAAAAATTATTGTTACACCTGCTTCAGGATCGCACGATCAATACAGCGCTGGTTTTTGCCCGCACCAAACACGGCGCCGATAAAGTAGTCAAGGATTTAGTCCAGGCAGGAATCCGGGCGGAAGCTATTCATGGAAACAAATCACAAGGTGCGCGGCAGCGTGCGCTAAGTAATTTCAAATCACAGCACACCCGCGTATTGGTGGCCACGGATATCGCAGCCCGGGGAATTGATGTTGACGACCTGTCACACGTTATCAATTATGAACTACCGAATGTTCCGGAAACATACGTTCACCGCATTGGTCGTACCGGCCGTGCCGGAGCCAGTGGTATTTCACTTTCATTTTGTGATGAGGAAGAAAAGGAATACCTGACAGACATCCATAAGCTGATCAAGAAAACCATTCCGGTGGTAGAAGATCATCCGTACCCATTGACACATGTTGGCATGCCAAGGCCAGCCGCACAACAGCGTAAACCACAGCAGCAACAATCCAGAAGGCCGGGAAGCAACAACTCTTTTCGCCATTCAAAAAACCGCTGGGGCAGTGAGCGCAGTGCGCGGAAAGACTAACTCTTTGTGTGTCGGAAATCTTCCTTTCAATCCAGTTATCCCAGATTTCGATTAGAATTAATTTCCAACGCACAAATATTTTAGCCGAACAAACATTCCTTTTATATTTGCCGGAATTAATCAAGTATGATCAGATTTTTTCTTGTCGGTATGCTGGTATTGACCACTACCTGTGCATTTCCACAAATAGCAAATGACTTTCTTGTTGGCGGCGGGTTCGACCTTATAAAAACCGATAATGACGGTATCGCCCAAAAGGCGCAAGTCGGATTCGAAGGGAATTACTTCATTACGAAAAAATTCACCGCTTCTGCAGGCATTGAACTCTGGTCGGATAACCATGCCAGCCTCGCCTTGGGTGGGCGTTGGTACCCGATGGAAAATTTCTTTACTCGGGTTCGCGGACTTATCGGTGAAAATGATATTTCATTTGGCGCCGGTTGGAACAAACCCATTGACAAGAACTGGCATTTTGAAGCCATTGGTGATTTCTACTTTGAAGGGGAATTCGCTGCGCGCGCCGGATTAATGTATGTCATCCGGACAAAATAAAATATTTCGATAATAATACCGTGGCCATATGGTCGTCGGGCATTACGATTGATTTTTTTTGCCAAATCGTCGTCCGGAATTTCTACCAAAATATTTCGTCCCTATGGGCTCTACCAATGTTTCGTCCCTATGGGCTCTACCATGTTTCGTCCCTATGGGCTCTACCAATGTTTCGTCCCTATGGGCTCTACCAATGTTTCGTCCCTATGGGACTGGGGAAACCATACCGTCGCGTCGGGGATGTTTAAATAAAAAAGAGGCTGTCGAATTAAGACGGCCTCTTTTTTTATGCGGCCCGATGCGGCCTGTGCTATGCGTTATTTGGCGGCAAAACGTTTTGCTACTTCAGTCCAGTTCACGACGTTCCAGAATGCTGTGATATAATCGGGTCTCCTGTTTTGATAGTTAAGGTAGTAAGCATGCTCCCACACATCACAGCCCAGAATGGGAGTTCCTTTTACTTCAGCAACATCCATGAGCGGATTGTCCTGATTAGGGGTAGATGATATCTGAAGTTTACCGCTGCCATCCACGATCAGCCAGGCCCATCCCGATCCAAATCGTCCGGCACCTGCTGCGGCAAATTTTGTCTTGAATTCATCAAAGTTTCCAAAGGCCGCATTAATAGCGTCTGCTACGGCACCGGTAGGCGCACCACCCGCGTTGGGACCCATGATAGTCCAGAATAAACTGTGGTTATAATGACCGCCACCGTTGTTGCGTACGGCAGCGGGATATTTCGAAATATTCTTACAGATGTCTTCAATGCTCAGGCTCTCTTCAGGTTTGCCTGCGACTGCATTGTTCAGGTTAGTTACATAAGCATTGTGATGTTTGCCATGGTGTATCTCCATGGTGCGAGCATCAATATGGGGTTCAAGCGCATTAAAGGCATAAGGAAGTGCGGGAAGGGTAAAAGCCATAGTATTTATCTTTTTAAAGGTTCAACATAAATTTTCCGGATGTCAAATATACAACATAACTACTGTTAGAAAACTCCCGTAGCATTATGATTGAAAACGTCAGATTGCCAAGGGATCAGGTTTATGCTATAATAAACGTGCCGAAAGTTTCCGAACCCCACGGAGTCCGTAATCCGGTTCCATGTTTTTTCTAGAATGGCAAATCATCGGTCGCCGCTGATTCCGTGTAAAACGGCTCCTGATCTGACGGAGGTGGCGGTGTGCTTCCCGTCCCTTCTTTGGCAACTTTCCACGCACGGGCCTCTGTATACCACCTTCCATTGTATTCCCTGCTCTCCAGATCTACGGAAACGTTGATCAGATCCCCGACGGCGACATTGAACTGATCAACCTTCTCACCCCAAATTGAAAAGCAAATCTTTTTTGGGTATTGGCCCTGTGTCTCAAGTATAAACTCTTGTTTCTTCCATGGGCCTTTTTTCCCCATTCCGGTTGTGAGGGGCAATAGCTGGGCAACTCTTCCTTTTACTTCCATTGTTTGTTCTGTTTGTGTATACTATAATAAATCTATTTTCGAATCGCGCGGAAAAACGTGTCGATAAGTTTCCTGCTCTCATCCGCCTTTATCCCGGTGACCACTTCGGTCTTTGGGTGAAGCAGCGGGGTGCTCACCAGGCTGTAACCGCGCTGTACATCCGAAGCTCCGTACACTAGCTTCATCAATTGGGTCCAATGCAGGGCGCCCGCACACATTACACAGGGTTCGAGCGTTACGTACAGCGTGCATTCTGACAAATATTTCGATCCCAGGTAATTGGCGGCAGCCGTCACTGCCAGCATTTCGGCATGGGCCGTGGCATCTGTCAGCTTCTCAGTCTGGTTGTGGCCGCGGGCAATGATGCGGTTTTTGCAAACTACCACGGCACCAACAGGTACCTCACTGATTTCCAGTGCCTTAGCCGCCTCCTTTAGCGCTTCTCGCATAAAATACTCATCCGTGAAGATTTCCATCGAAGCACAAAGCTAAAAGCGCATTCAAAACCGGCAAACTTTACTTTCCGTGTTACCCTTTCATCACTTAACACGGATATTTTTCATCATGAGCCTGGCCGTCTCCTGCCATTGCTCCTTAATATTCTTAGGGCAATTGAAGGAAAATACCAGGGCTTTTCCGGGCTCAATGAGATATTGAATGTAGGTATACCTTAAGACAGGGTCCTTATACCCTTCCTGTCGCCGGTTGCCCTCCACCCGTGAATCAAACTCAAAATAGATAAACTTCTTGCCATGAATTTCATGAACTCCCTCGCCAATCATTTCGACTTTGTCAAATACATTCATTACACCCGCCTTAAAAAACTTTTGCGCCATGGCTACATCATCGTCAGGCCATTGGGTGGCCGAAATGTTAACGCTGAAATCGGCGATTCTTTCGTTGTTTGTATAGGCCAACAACGGAGCGCGCACGGAGGGATATCGCTGAACAACATCATACTCATCCATGGGATGCCAATCCTTTGGTACTGAGACGGTAATCCCATCGGTGACTTTAACTTTCATCAGCTTGGGTGGAGCAGCCGATACGCACACCAAGCAGGACAAAAAAAGCCATTTCGGCACTACACTTTTAATTTTTAGCATATAAGGCTGAGAGTCAAAGTATTCTTAAATTCGCGCCAGCCTGTCGGATGGCGGCGCTAAATTAACTAAAACTGAGATGCTACGAACTCACACTTGCGGTGAATTGAGATTATCGGACGTAAACAGACAGGTAACACTGGCCGGATGGGTACAGCGACTGCGCGATAAGGGCAGCGTACTCTGGATCGATATGCGCGACCGCTACGGAATTACCCAGCTCATTTTTGAAGAAGGTAAAACCGATCCTGCTCTTTTGAATGAAGCCCGGAAGCTGGGACGTGAATTTGTTATCCAGATTGAGGGAGCAGTTGTAGAACGCCTATCCAAAAATGAAAAGATTGTCACCGGTGAGATTGAAGTGAAGGTAGTGAAGTTGAATATACTGAACCCATCAAAACTTCCTCCCTTCAGCATTGAGGATGATACCGATGGAGGTGACGAATTAAGAATGAAATACCGCTACCTGGATCTCCGGAGAAATCCTGTCCGTGAAAGCTTGCAGCTTCGTCATCGCATGGCGCAGCAGACGAGAGCTTTTTTGGATGGTCAGAACTTCATTGAAGTAGAGACTCCCGTATTAATTAAATCCACCCCGGAAGGCGCACGCGACTTTGTAGTTCCTTCCCGTGTACATCACGGTGAATTTTATGCGCTGCCACAATCCCCACAAACCTTCAAGCAGTTGTTGATGGTTTCGGGATTTGACCGGTATTATCAGATCGTGAAATGTTTCCGCGATGAGGATTTGCGTGCCGACCGACAGCCGGAGTTTACACAAATCGACTGCGAGATGGCATTTATCACGCAGGAGGATATTCTAAATACGTTTGAAGGGTTGATCCGCCATCTTTTCAAAAATGTAAAAGGCATCGACATGCCGGTTGTACCCCAAATGAACTATGATGACGCCATGAAGTTGTATGGCTCCGACAAACCCGATACCCGGTTTGAAATGAAGTTCGTCGAGATCACTGAATTAACGAAAGGGAAAAACTTCCCGGTGTTTGAAAGTGCCGAACTGGTGGTAGGCATCAATGCTACCGGGTGCTCAGAGTATTCGCGGAAACAAATTGACGAACTGACCGAATTTGTAAAACGTCCTCAGATAGGTGCTAAAGGATTGGTGTATGTCCAGTACAGAATGGATGGCACCATCAAATCATCCGTTGATAAATTTTACAGTGCCGATGAATTAAAAGTCTGGGTTGAAAAATTCCAGGCAAAACCCGGTGACCTGATCCTTTTGATGGCCGGTGAAGCGCAAGCCACACGTAAACAACTTAATGAATTAAGACTCCTCCTTGGCGAGCGGCTGGGTCTGCGGAATAAGCAGACATTCTCCGCGCTGTGGGTAGTTGATTTTCCATTACTGGAATGGAGTGAGGAAACAAAACGTTACCACGCGATGCATCATCCGTTTACTTCACCAAAGCCGGAAGATATCGCGCTGCTGGATTCCGATCCTGGCAAAGTGAGGGCCAACGCCTATGATATGGTCATCAATGGAACGGAAGTGGGTGGCGGTTCCATTCGTATTCACGATAGGGCTACACAACAGCTGATGTTTAATCATCTGGGATTCACAGAAGAAGAAGCGAAAAAACAATTCGGCTTTTTGATGGAGGCTTTTGAATTCGGCGCACCTCCTCATGGTGGTATTGCTTTCGGTTTCGACCGTCTTTGTTCCTTGTTTGGCGGGGCGGATTCCATTCGCGATTTTATTGCCTTCCCGAAAAACAATGCCGGTCGCGATGTGATGATTGACACACCTTCCACCATCGCTGATGAACAGCTGAAGGAGTTGGGGTTGGTTACCAAGAAGTAGCACGTTGTGCATACGGGATGGTATGCTGATCGGGTAAGCTCAATGAATCTATTACTCATTCACTAATAATCATGCGCAAACCAGCATTCTTTTTACTTCTAATCACTAACATAACCCTGGCCCAAAAAGTGGATTTTTCTGTTCCCGAACTGAGTATTCCTACAACGGTTGAGCAATGGCAGTCACAGCGAAACACCATTCGCCAAGCGCTTGTCGAGGTTCTGGGGGACCTTCCGCCACGGCCAAAGACAACGGCAGTTAAGATCCTGTCGCGTGAAGATAAAGGCACCTACGTGCTTGAAAAATTTGAATTTAATAACGAAGCCGGCGCTATCGTTCCGGGATATTTTTTAACACCAAAGAACGGCAAGACTAAACACCCGGCCATCTACTACTGTCACTGGCACGGCGGCAATTATGATTTAGGTAAAAGCGAACTATTCTCCACCCATCATACGCCAGAGGTTCCGGCGGATGTGCTGACTAAACTTGGGTACGCCGTTATCGCCATCGACACATATTGCTTTGGAGAACGCAGCGGACGCGGACCCGGCGGACCAGATGAAAAAGGAAGTGGCGAAGAAATGACGACCTCCAAGTATGAACTGTGGCGGGGACGATCACTTTGGGGAATGATGGTGCGGGATGATCTCATGGCTTTGGAGTATTTGTTTTCCCGACCGGACATCGATACGAAGCGGGTTGCAGTAACCGGCATAAGCATGGGGGCTACACGCTCCTGGTGGATGATGGCGATGGATGACCGGATCAAAACTGGTGTGGCCGTTGGATGTCTTACCCGTTATCAGGAATTGATTGCTGAGCAAAAGTTAAAATATCATGGCATCTATTACTTTGTCCCGGGACTTTTAAAGCACTTCGATACGGAAGCTGTGATCAGTCTTATAGCACCGCGCCCAGTTCTCTTCATGACCGGCGATGAAGACCCGGGGTCACCCGTTAGTGGTATCCTTAAAATTGAAGAGGTGCTGAAGCGCGTATATACGCTACACGGAGTTCCCGATAATTTTCAAAACAAGATCTATCCGAAAACTGCGCATGTTTATACACCCGACATGTGGGCGAATATGGTAAACTGGATGAGTGTGCAGCTTAAATAAGCTGCTGGCCGATTCGGATTCCTGCAAAACGCAAAAAGGCCGCAAGGTAAACTTGCGACCCTTTTTTATACAGAAGCTAACTTCATCCCGTATCCGAAAACGTTTGCTTGCCCACCCTGACTCCTGTACGCTTCAACTTCAGCCAACTTGAATTTTCTGAAATAATCCTTGCGGACCTTTCACCTCTTAGACACGCGATTCCGTAAAAACGTTGTAAGGCATTTGAATTATTTTTTAACAAGCAAGGCATGACACACAAAGACTACTTTTCTACACAAGCCAAAGCCTATGCTGCCTTCAGGCCGACCTATCCTTCCTCGCTTTATGAGTTCCTTTTACAACAATTGCCTGAACACAAAATTGCCTGGGATTGTGCTACAGGTAACGGACAAGTAGCCAGCCAGCTCGCCAACCATTTTGAAGCGGTGTATGCCACCGATATCAGTCAACGGCAACTAGACCATGCCATCCAAAAGAGTAATATTTTTTACTCGATTTGTTCAGCGGAAAAAACAACTTTTCCTGCCCATCAATTTGATCTGATCACCGTCGGCCAGGCCCTGCACTGGTTTGACCGGGATCTGTTTTACAAAGAGGTACGAAGAGTGGGTAAAACCGGGGGACTACTTGCCGTCTGGGGGTACGCCCTCCTAAACATTGAGCCAACCATCGACGACAAAATTTTACATTTCTATAACCACGTTGTGGGGCCGTATTGGGACACCGCAAGAAAGTTGCTGGAGGAAGAGTACCGTACAATTTCCTTTCCTTTTGAGGAAATTCCATCTCCCGGGTTTTCCATCGCAGTGGAATGGAATATACATCAGCTAGCCGGCTATCTGTCGAGCTGGTCTTCTACCCAAAAATATCGCCAGCAGGTTGGTCATGATCCAGTCGCACCATTTATTCAACAGCTTGCTGAAAGTTGGGATCCAGCAGTGAAGAAGGTGGTGAACTTTCCCGTTTTCTGCCGTGCTGGAAAAATATCAGCTTAAGGATCAGCAGAAGAACAACCCTTGGAGGTTTAACGAGTCGTTTCACTTCAAATCTTTGAAATAAATCACACCAGCTATCCGCCTTCCTTTCTTTTGTCCTCAAAGCTGGCTAACATGGCACCTTAATACTACCCATGCTTTACGGTATCGTTTTCGGATTAGGGCTATCGATCCTGATGGCCTGTACACAAAAGCCAAAACAGGAATTTGATTACATACTGCGAAACGGAACAATCTACGACGGAACGGGAAGCGCGCCCCGAACAGGTGATGTCGCCATACAAGCCGATACGATTGCGGCTATCGGTGATCTGACCGATGCCGTGGGAAAAAAAGAACTGGATATCAAAGGTCTTGCTATTGCTCCCGGATTTATCAATATGCTTAGCTGGGCGGATAGAAGTTTACTGATGGATGGCAGTTCATTGAGCGATATCAAACAGGGAGTCACACTGGAAATATTTGGTGAAGGGTGGAGTCCTGGTCCTGTTAAACGAAAAGGAAATTATCAGGGAGTAGACAGTCTCTGGACAACCCTCGGAGGATACTTCAAGTACCTGATAAAAAAAGGCGTGAGCCCTAACGTAGCTTCCTTTGTTGGCGCCACCTCTATTCGCATTCATGAGATGGGATATGCCAACCGTCCGCCTACTTCGGCAGAACTCAGCAAAATGAAAGGCCTTGTAAAACAGGCGATGGAGGAAGGTGCCATGGGGCTGGGCACATCCCTGATTTATGCGCCGGCGGATTACGCATCCACCGAAGAGTTGATTGAGCTCGCCAAAGTTGCAGCGCAGTACGGCGGTATGTACACGACGCACATGCGAAGTGAAGGTGATTTTATTCTCAAGGCACTCAACGAAACATTTCGGATTGCCCACGAAGCCAAAATCCCCACGGAGATCTATCACCTTAAAATCAACATCTCCCGCAACTGGAACAAGATTGATACAGTACTGGCGAAAATTGATAGTGCACGGCGGGCAGGATTAAAAATTACTGCAAATCATTACCCCTATATCGCCAGTGCTACCGGCCTGACAGCACGCCTGCCAACCTGGGTACAGGAAGGTGGTGCTGCGGCGATGCGGAAAAGATTCAGAAACCCGGAAATAAAAAAGAAGGTGTTGTACGAAATGCGCATGGGAATACCGTACAAAAATTCAGATCCCCAGGGTGTTATGCTCCTGGGATTCCGGATGGATTCACTGAATAAGCTTTACCGGGGAAAACGATTGGATGAAGTCGCCAGAATACACGGGAAGGATGCAGACGAAACCGTTGTTGATCTTGTCGTCAGAGATAAGTCTACCATTGCTGCGGTGTACTACCAGCAATCAGAAGAAAACGTCCGCAAAATAATCCAGCAGCCGTATGTGAGCTTTGGCTCCGACGGCGCCTCAATGTCGAATGCTACAATATTCAAAGACTGGGAGACCCATCCACGTGCATACGGAACCTTCGCAAGAATTTTGGGCAAGTATGTACGCGATGAAAAGCTTATACCCTTAGAAGAAGCTATTCGACGAATGAGCAGTTTACCTGCCGCTAATTTAAAAATCAAAAAACGCGGAAAACTTATCACCGGCTTTTTTGCAGACCTTGCGATATTCGATCCGGTCACTATTCAGGATCATGCAACCTTCGAAAATCCAAAACAATATGCTGACGGTATGAAACACGTATTTGTAAATGGCGTTCAGGTTCTGGCAAATGGCGAACATACGGGGGCGAAACCGGGACGCTTCATCCGTGGTCAAGGCTTCCGGAATGCAGCTCCCTAGATTTTGCCTTGTTTATTGCCATTATTTTTGATTCTTTAACGTACTTTAGAATGTTGTATCGGGCGGCAAGAAAGGGTTAATAGTGTAACCCGCGTATGCTTACTGTTTCGAACCTAACCTTAACCATCGTCCATCAGCATGGATAAAATACTTCCAGCACTACTGCTCTGTCTCCTATTCCTCGTTCCCTTTTCTGCGTTTAGTCAGGATCAAAAAGCCCTGATTGCCACAGGTGATAAATTTTACGCAAAAAAGGATTACAAAAACGCTCTCGCCTCCTTCCTGGCGGCGCAGGAAATAAATCCGGATGATGCTTTATTGAATTTCAAGATCGGACTTACCTACCTGTATTCGGAGACTAAATCAAAAGCTGCCTCCTACATTGATAAAGCATATCGTCTCAACCCGGCAGTAAATCCGGATATAGACTACCATCTGGGTATTGCTTTTCAGAATACCAATGAATTCAAAAAAGCTATCGAGCACTTTGAAAGATTCAAGAAAAAGAAAAAACAGTTGAGCGCTATTGCCGATCAAAAAATATCGGAATGCCATATAGCCGATTCGCTTTCACAAAATGAACTCAACGTAATTATTGAAAACCTTGGCGCAGCTGTGAACACCGTGTATAACGACTACTCCCCTATCATTTCAGCTGATGGAAATACGCTCATTTTTACTTCCAACCGGACAGACGATCCAGCGAAAGCAAAAAGCAATACAAACTATGAAGATATCTACGTGACCTACAAAAAAGGCAACGTCTGGACAGCCCCGAAACTTATCAGTGCAAATATCAACATCAGATACAACGATGCGGCTGCCTCGCTTTCACCCGACGGCAAAACGCTGTTCCTGTACTATGAAGAAGGAGAGGGAGATATTTATACTTCGACCCTGACAGGCGAGGAATGGTCTAAACCTGCACCATTAAACAAGAACATCAATACCGCTATGTTCTGGGAAACTTGCGCCAGTGTTTCGGCAGATGGGAAGAGACTTTTCTTCGCCAGTAACCGTCCCGGTGGAATCGGAGAGTTGGACTTGTATGTAAGCCAGCAGGACAATAAAGGTGACTGGGGTAAGGCCGTAAATCTTGGCCCTATCGTTAATACACCTGAAAATGAAGACTCACCGTTTATCCACCACGATGGTGTAACGTTATACTTTTCTTCCGACGGGCATCCGCGATTGGGTAACAGTGATATCTTTTTCAGTGAATTCAAGAACAACAAGTGGTCGAAGCCCGAAAACATGGGATATCCGCTTAATTCATGGGAATATGATGGGTTCTTTACTTTATCACCTGATAAGAAGAAAGGTTACTTCTCTACCGTCAAGGAAGGTGGCCTGGGTGATGCCGATATTTATTCCATTCAATTCCTAGATCCCAAGTACAAGCCGAAACCAAAGCCGGTTGTAGTAAGTGAACAAAAAGTAAAACCGGAATTACCCAAGCAGGAGGAGTTTATTGACCCGGTCATCAAGCTCCACCAGGATATGAAAGTAGTAACTCTGCTAAAGGGAAAAGTAATTGATGAAGCCAATGCCGCACCGCTTGGGGCAATTATCTCCCTGGTAAATAACGAAACCAATGAAGTCATTACCCGCATTAATGCGAACCCCGTTACTGGAGAATTTGAGCTGGTGATCCCCCATGGCGGAAACTACGGTGTGGCTACTGAACGAGCGGGGTACCTGTTTAACTCCATAAACTTTAATCTTCCTCAGTTTGCCGAATACCAGGAGATAGACACACACATTATCATGGTCAAGGCAGAAGTTGGTTCGAAGGTTGTCCTGAAAAATATTTTCTTCGACGTAGGGAAATCGGATCTCAAGTCCGAGTCCATTGCCGAAGTGGAAAATATCCGCGAGCTGCTGGTGGTCAATAGTGCACTGAAGGTGCAGATTAATGGTCACACCGACAACAGCGGCAATGCGGCCTCCAATAAAGCACTCTCCTTAAAACGCGCTTCCGCTGTTGTGAATTACCTTACCTCGAAAGGCATTGCAGCCTCCCGGCTTTCGGCGAAAGGTTTTGGTTCCGAACGGCCTATCGTTTCCAACGACGATGAAGCCGGCGGCAGGGAGATTAATCGGAGAACGGAAATAGAAATTATTAAATAGTCAATGGTCCATTGTCGATAGTCGATAGTTAATGCATCAAGCGCTATGGACTTGATTTTTCGTTACAAAATGGTCAATGATTAAATGGCTCAAATGCATCCCAAACTATGGACTATTGACAATGGACCATCGACTATTGACTTTTACTCCTCAAGAACATCCTGGGCTACTTTCCTTAACACTTCAAGGGTTACAGGCTTCTGAAAATAATGCCGGACGATTGGCAAAGCTGCGGCCCGGTCCAGATCCCGTGGATGACTGGACGAACTGATGATATAAACAGCTGGCTTTTTAGTAAGCTGATCTTCAGTCTTCTTCAGCTGATTGAGAAATTCCCATCCATCTACCTCGGGCATATAAATGTCCAGTAGAATAATATCGGGCAGATGTTCCGCGGACTTTTTATGATGAAGCAGATAGTCAATTGCACCCTGGGCGGTGTTGTATATCGTGATGATGTTTGCCAATTCTCCCAACTCAGCCAGGCGCTTGATATAGAATGATGACATGGGGTCATCGTCAATTATCCAGAGATTTGGTATTTTCTTTGACATGGGCGCGGCACAAGTTACGTATTTATAAGGCAATCCTGACCTGAATGCCGTATTGAAGCGGTAAAGTAACTCGACTGAGGGAAATCTACCCTTATTTTTTAACGGCAGAACTCACACAAGAATTGTGTCGCACTGTTTGCGTGAATGCCGTGCACAAAAGTTAAAAACTCGTTCGTATGGTTATGCCGTAATTTTTTGGATTGCCCAAATGAGTGGCACCAAAATCATAGGCATAAGCAATGTATTTTTCGTCACCCAGATTTCTACCCCAGAACATGACTTCCAATTTCTGAATTTCAATTCCCACCCGGGTGTTGAAAAGGCTATAACTTGATTGTTCAATGGTATTGGCCAGGTCAAAATATTGCTTACCGAGCAGCATCCACTCACCTCGGGCCACTAACTTCACTTTGCCAATCTGATATCCATATTGTATGGCGGTCATGGACGTAACTGAAGGTGTGAAAATCTGATGTTTGCCATCCAGATCAGCTTCATTACCATTTTGTGAAAGCTTCAGCTTGGTGAATGTCGCGTCATTCACGCCGAGGCTATACTCCAGTTGCAGATCTTTTACCGGCGTAGCTGAAACGCGCAGGTCAATTCCTTTGCTGGTCAATTCCCCTGCATTCTTGGTGATGGTCACTGCATCCGGCAATACCAGTGTAGGAACCTGTGCATCTACCACTTTCACGTAAAACAAGGAAAGGTTCAGCTGAAGCCTGTTCTGCAGAAAGACATTTTTAGTGCCTACCTCGATGTTGTTGCTAAATTCAGGTTTGTAGGAATACAAAGGTGGTTGCGACGGATCTGAAGATAATTGTGTCATACCTCCGGCGCGGTACCCCCGGCTATAGGAGGCATACACCGTACTGTTGTCATTTACATGATAGGCAGCCGTAAACTTTGGTGAGAGGGCATTAAACGTTGCTGTTGCTGAAGTATCCGGAACCGTTTCAAAAATCGGATTAGGATCAGGGTCGTGCTGATACTCGCCTAACACACTTTGCTCTTTGCGTTCATAATCATAACGTAACCCCGCTGTGAGGTCAAATTTTTCTGTAATAGAATAGGTAGCCTGACCAAAGAAAGCAATACCACTGCTTTTGCCCTGCGTTGTATTGATCGTAGAAAAATTGGTGTCCGGAATTCCGTAGTACCCAGCGTCTTCGCCAAAACGGGTAGCTTGTTTTACCGGATTATCCTGGTAGAACATATAAGTCCCTGCAGTCCATTTGAAAGGAGATGATATCGATGCCGGTGAGGAAAACTTAAATTCCTGCGTCAGCACTTTTACGTTGTTCCAGTCTTTACCATAGTCATTGATAATCGTTACGATATCCAGGGGAGAAAAGTCGCCGTCAATCGGGTCCTTATAATAGCGGTAGTTGGATTGATAAGACGTCTGGGACGAGAAGTTCAATCCTTCTCCGGCATAGCTTGCTACAAATGAACTGTTGAATGTATTGTCGACCATTTCTGTCACTGCATTCTGGTTCACGGTAAATGGATTTTCAAAAGCCTCTTCTCTGGTTCCTGCCAACGGAAACGTTCCGTTATTCCTGTTTTCATTGTGTTTTACATTCAATGTAAACGCCCATTGCGCATTAGGTATATAGCGCAGGTAGTAGTTTCCAATAAAACTGTGTTTCTTATCAAAGTCCTTGTCGTTATACAGATTGGTGTAGAATCCGTCCATACGATCATATACTCCGGCTACACCCAGATAAAGTTTGTTTTTTACGAGCGGTGTGCGAAACCCAAGGGCATATCGTTGTTGTCCGAAGTTCCCAAAATTCAACTCGGCAAAACCGGTCGTCGTATTGCCTGGCTGTTTGGTGATAATGTTGATTACACCCGCCATGGCGTTTCTTCCGTATAAAGTTCCCTGAGGACCGCTAAGCACTTCAATACGTTCAATATCAAATAGCGGGGCGATATACGTATCGAGACCAAACTGATTAACTCCATCGATGTAGGTGGCTACCGCCGGATCATACGATGTGGTCGTGATTCCCCTGATGGAAGTAACATTGCGGTTATCACCGGAATTTGTGGCGTATAAATTCGGGACGATGGCGGTCAGGTCGCGGCTATTCCACATCCGGTATTGCTCAACTTGTCGCGATGAAATGGTATTGACTGTAAAGGGCACCTTCTGGACATCCTCCTCCTGTTTCTGGGCGGTCACGATCACGGCATCCAATTGTGTGGTTGATTCTTCGAGTTGGATATCAAGGGAAGCGGAAATATCCTGACCGACGGTTACTTCACTTCGGATGCTGGCATACCCGATGGCTGTTGCCTGAAGCGTATACTTTCCATCCGCGATACCCGAAATGCTGAAAGTTCCCGACTCGTCAGTTGCTGCACCGATATTCGTATTTAATAACCTTACCGTAACTCCGGAAATCGGAGACGATGCGGCATCCGTAACTTTGCCTGTTATTGTGCTTGATCGTTGGGCTACAGCGGTCGACCCTACAAAAAGCAAAACAAGAAGGATTATCTTTTTCATGACTGGTTCTAAATATTCGGGCCGCAATTTAGCCCTTTTTTATATTTCTGTTGAAAAAGTGGACGGTCGATACAATTCCATTACCATCGGTATAAAGGGCACGTAACTATTCAGAATTTCTTCTGAATTTACCCTGAAACGTCGTACCCATAGATCGAAACAAAACCATTCATAAGATTAACCTGCCATTTGGAACCGGGATGCAGAATACAAGCGATTTTGAAGTAGATTTACGCGGGAATGAAAGTACTCAACGTTAAGCGGACCTCTGGTTTATTAGTCAAATCGCTCCTAATAGCAGTGATTTTGTTGCAGGTCTGCATTTTCGTATCCTTTCATAAGGCAGAACACAACAAATCCTTGTCTTCCAACTGCCAGCGCCCAGACTTGGTCTGGGTGCAGCATACCGGCACACCCCGACTTGTTTTGGGCCCTGTCAACCCATTTCATACGCCTGGAATCGGAATAGTACCCTTTAATTTTACCCTGCTCAGCACAAAAAGTTCATACGCAAAGACTGGCCTGACGCTGTTTCACAAAGGTGGCATTGCGCTTGCGTTAACCACAATAAATGCCCCCTGACATCCGACTTTTTTAATATCCTCCTGTCCGGAAAGGCATTAACTCATCAATTAAACTATTTTGCATCACGAAGTATTATGGTATTGTTTTTAGAATTTTTTAACCCGCAGAACATCATCCAATATGGTGGGTTAGCTTTATTGCTCTTTGTAATTTTTGCGGAGACCGGTTTATTTTTTGGATTTTTCCTTCCCGGAGACTCACTTCTATTTGTTGCTGGTCTTTTAACCACTTCCAAATACATCGACCAGCCTGTTGGATTGCTGATTATTATGCTTGTTATCGTTGCCTTTGCCGGAACCACTGTTGGTTACTTCTTCGGCTTATGGGCGAAAAAGTATTTTAAGAATAGAAAAGAGAATTTCTTTTATAAACAAAAGTATCTGGACATGGCTCAGGACTTTTACAAACGTTATGGCATGATGGCCTTTATTGTGGGAAGATTCCTGCCCATTGTCAGGACGTTTGTTCCCATTCTGGCAGGCATCGTAAAAATCGATTTTAAAAAATTTCTTTTTTATAACTTCCTGGGGGCAGTATTGTGGATTACAACCCTGGTAATGGCAGGCTATTGGTTAGGTAATATGTTTCCATTGCTAATCGACAATGTGGAACTGATCATTGTTGGCCTGATTGTGATTACTGCCATTCCTGTAATTATTTCGTACCGCAAGCGTCACGACCCGGTGTTTGAAAAGGAGAAGTAGTTATGAGTTATGAGTGGCCTTACGTTACTCTGAGTTCCTCTGCTCCACCATTCCTTATTCCTTATTCCTTATTCCTTATTCCTTATTCCTTATACCTCTATACCTAAGCCCCAATGGATTGGTAATCCTCATGCCCTGGGTATCCCTACCCTCCCTCCATACCACAACTCACAACTTTTCCTATGCCTCTATACCCTATTCCTCCACACCACAACTCATAACTCATAACTTTTCCCTATACCCTACAGGCTATACCCTACACCCTACTCACTTCCCCCTATAATCTGGATTTGGCACGGGCATATTAACCTTCGTAGTAGTTTTCCATTCACTAAACAGGGCATACAATTCCTCGGTCTTTTTTGGTAGCGTTTTGCTCAGGTCCACTTGTTCTGAAATATCTTCCCGGAGATTGTACAACGTTATTTCACCCGTTTCATAATTCTCAATCAACTTGAAGTCGCCCAACCGCACAGCACCGGCGGGTCTTCCCTCCTGATTGCTGAAATGCGGATAATGCCAGAAAATTGCACCGCGTTTGAGATCGGTCTTCGGATCCAATAGGGTTTTCAGAAAACTTTTCCCGTCGATGGGGTGTGTTACCTTGGTGTTTAAAATCTCCATAAACGTTGGAAGGTAATCGGTACCGGTTATATAATTCTCATTCAAAACTCCCGGTTCAACCTTGCCAGGCCATTTTACGATCAGCGGGACGCGTATACCCCCCTCGTGGACATGTCCCTTCCAAGCCCTGAGCGGCTCCATGTTCGTAGGTATTGGCCCCAGTTCGGCAAGACCAACACCGCCATTGTCGGATGTAAAAATCACAATCGTGTTTTCATCGAGTCCCAGCATCTTCAGTGTTTCAGTAATCCTGCCAACTCCGTCATCAAGGCTCTCAATCATTGCCGCATAGTAAGGATTATACTTACCCTTGTAATTCGTATAGGAAAAAAGATAAGGACGCAACTTTTCGGCTTTTGGCACAATTAAGACATGTGGCGCCGAGTAAGTAAGAAACAGGAAGAAGGGTTCTTGCTTATTCGATTGAATAAACTCCACGCCATAGTCCGTTAGTTTATCCGTAAGGTAGTGCGTGCCATCATCTTCGAACACCAATTTATTGTTGGAGGTGATTCCATAGTTATAATAATCAAGACCATTCTTGCTGATAACGCGATCATAGTCAAAACCCTGTGCCGTTGCCTTGATAGTATCAGTCGTGCCCAGGTGCCATTTGCCAACTATACCCGTCCGGTACCCCTGGAGTTTTAATAACTCCGCCAGGGTGATTTCCTTACCGGACAAATAAGGTTTCCATGGTGCCGGAAGTATGCGCGACGTTGAGTCTATCCGGCTGCCGACCAGAAAATTAGTCAGGTGCAGGCGGGCTGGATGTTTTGCTGTTAAAATTGCGGCCCTTGAGGGAGAACATACCGGGGAAGCCACGTATGCCTGACTGAACCTCATCCCCTCTTTCGCCAGCCGATCCAGGTTTGGCGTCTTGTTGTACGGGTTCCCATAGCTCCCAATATCGAAATAACCCAGGTCGTCCGCCAGGATAAAGACAATGTTGGGACGCTTGTTGTTTTTTTTCTGCGGTTGCTGCGCGGATGCCGCCGTAGCAAGGAGGAGGAAGAGGAGCAGGAGGTTTATTGGGTTTGTTCTCATAGGGAGGGAAATAGGGGTATAGGGTATAGGGTATAGGGTATAGGGTAAAGGGAGAAGTTATGAGTGATGAGTTATGAGTTGCACTTTACAAACATTTGAGTAGGTTCGTACCGCAATCTATCCCAAACACACCGCGAAAGTTTAGCGAGTTTAACAGCCAAGGCACGAAGTCGCTAAGGACAGCAGAGGCCGAACCCAACACATTGACCATCATCCCAATTCCCAAGTCCCTATTCCCTATTCCCTATTCCCTATTCCTTATTCCTTATCCCCTATACCCTATACTTTTATACCTCCGCTAGGGAACAACCAGCACACTTTCACCACTCTGCTTATATCCATAGCGGATTGCGGTAGCTACTAACTCAGACTTCTCCTTCACCGCAACAGGACCGGTGTACAGTTGCCAGGTTTTTTCATTCTTACTTGTTTTGTATACGATGGATGCGCCAGGATCTTCACAGCTAAGCGTCACCCGGTATGTCTTGCGATCAATGTCAATGCTTACATTTTTTGTCTGGGGCTGTATACCGTTTGGCCACATGGAAAGATACATTTCCCTTTCCGGAGTAAACCCTACGTCTTGCGTATTTCGCACCCAGTCTTCATGGACCTGGCGCAATTCTTTTAACTTCGCCGCGTAGGATGGATTACCCGCCAGGTTTTGAAGTTCAAACGGATCGGTCTCTGTATCATAAAGCTCTTCAACCGGTTTTGTCTTTTTAAACCATATCCGCTGAACGTCATTCAATTTGCCAGCCTGCTCCATACGAAGTAGCTCCTTCATCATATCGATGTTCAGCCTGTATTGAATATTCTGCATCAACGGTTTCTGTGGCTGATAATTTCGGATATACTTATATCGTTTGTCTTTTACGGCGCGAACCATGTCATACTCGGAGTCCATTCGATCGCGAGCGGCGAAAATGTAGGACCTTGGGGTCGTTGCTTTTTGATTCCCCAGAAAAGCCGACCCTTGCATATGCGCCGGGATCTCACAATTCGCCAATGATAACAAGGTTGGAGCCATGTCAACAAAACTGATCAGTTCATCATTCCACGTTCCCGCCATTGCCTTATCCGGATAACGGACTATTAGAGGAACCCGCAGACCTCTGTCATATAATTCACGCTTATAAAATGGAAGTCCGGAGCCGTGATCACTATAGAAGAAAATAATGGTCTTGTCCAACAGCCCATCCTCCTCCAGCTCCTTCAATACGTTGCCAACCATTTCATCCATCCGGATAATGTTTGTATAATTTCTCGCCATATCCTTCCGTACAGTTTCAGTATCGGGATAAATGGGCGGAATACGTATACGTTTCGGGTCTGCCAGCATCGGTTCATCGTTGCGCATCCAGAGCTGAGATTCATGCGTGATGATAAAATTAAAAATAGAAAAAAAGGGTTTATCCTTCGGACCGTTCCGCCAATGTGCTGTTTTGCTGCAGTCATCCCAGGCGCTGACCGGGTTTTCAAATTGATAATCCGTCTTTGCATTATTTGTGCAGTAGTATCCTGCTGCCCTGAGATATTCGCTATGCGTCTTCACATAAGGTGGTAACACCGCTGAATAATAGGGTACAGCCGGAGACAACCCCTGAAGGGTACGCATATTGTTCGTTCCGGTTGATGTTGGATACATTCCGGTAATCAGGGCTGACCGGCTTGGTGCACATACCCCAGCCGTGGAGTAAGCCTGAGAATACCGGACTCCCTCCCGGGCCAGGCGGCTGATATTTGGTGTCTTGACGGTAGAATCGCCGTAGGACTCCAGGTGTGGACTCATGTCCTCACAGGTAATCCAAAGTATATTGAGTCGTTTCTCTGAGGAGGCCTGCGCAGTCCTGGTTTTTTGACCAAAAGAAGGAAATTGGAAGACCATCAGTAATATGGCTATAACTATTCGCACGTTCATCATATTCCCATTTTAATATTACTATTTGTAATCAGTTATACTTTAATAATCCGTTACTGGTCGTGGTGTATCTGGTTTCCCGATAATGGTCGCTACACCATCTCCATGACTTCAGAGACTAGAGCTTTGGGAATACCCAGGGTTTACGGTACATCGGAGTGATTAGTGCATTTGCAGCCCTGTTGTCTCCAAAATTTCGAGACGGTTCATTCCATACCAACTGGGACTGTGTTCGCAAGGCAATATTGCCCATGTGCGCATACAAGGCTACCAGCCTGCCGTTTTCGATCGTGCAGGCAGGATCCTTTCTACTTTTAATACATTCCATAAAATTTTTCACATGATCGAGGTGCGAATCACGGGCTCCTTGTTTTGGGATCGCAGGAACTTTGTATTGCCCATCCTTTGATTCCGGAAGAAGCTCCCAGCCATCGCGATCAATCACCAATGTTGCGTCATTGCCAATAAATGCAAGTCCGTATAACCGGCTATACGGTCCGCTTTGAATTCCCGCCGTGTGTTCCCAACTGATACTAAAATCTTTTAATTGATAGGACACGCTCATCGTGTCGAAAGTTTCGTGGGCATGGTCCTGATATGACCAGTTGCCTCCTGAGGCACTTACAGCGATGGGCACATCCTTTATATCCTTTGCCCACAGCGCCATATCCAGTAAGTGAACTCCCCAGTCGCTCATCAGACCTCCTCCGTAATCCCAAAACATGCGCCATGACCCGTGGAACCTGGCCTGATTAAAACTTCGGGTTGGTGCGGGGCCCAGCCACATGTCGAAATCAACTCCAGCGGGGACACCAGTGTCTTCCGTTTTCGGCTGTCCGATACCATAACTGAAATTCGCCCATATCTGAACCTTGCGGAGTTGCCCAATCTTGCCTGCCTTAATAAACTCCATAGCCTGATTCCAGTGTGCTCCGCTTCTTTGCTGTTGTCCAACCTGAACAACGCGTTTGTACTTCCTGGCGGCCCGGACCATGACGTCGCATTCCCCAATACTATTGGCGAGCGGTTTTTCCACATAAACATCCTTACCCGCTTCGCATGCATACACGAATGGCAGGCAATGCCAATGATCCGGGGTTCCGATCATCACCGCATCAATGTCCTTGTTGTCCAGCAATTTCCTGAAATCCTTATACCGTTGGGGTGCCTTGCCCTGCCGTTTTGTTACAGCGGCAATACGCATATCCAGCACGCTGTCGTCGATATCACAAATGGCTGCGCATTCCACCCCGGGAATTTTGAGGGCATCATCTAGATTAGCCCAACCCATACCCCTGGCGCCGATGAGTCCGACCCGGATACGTTCGTTGGCACCAACAACGCTGGTGTTCGATAGCGCCGCTACGGGTGAGAGCAGCATACTGCCTGCTAACGTAGTACGGGAGGCTGTCTGAATGAACTGCCTTCGTGTGGTGTGATTTATTTTCATTTTCAGAAAGTTCAGGTTAACGTCCAAGATCGGAACAAGTAGGTTATTTTCCATCCTGTTTTCCTTAAAATACAGGCTAAAGTACCAACCGAACTACTTAACATTTTAGCGGTATTCCACTGCCAGCACAAAGAAATAATTTCGTCAGGACAAAAGGTTACTTATTTGGCAATTTTGGTATCACAAGAAAACAGTGTTAGTTGCGTTCACTGATCGACTTTTTTAACTATTTTTAGAAATTATACCCTGCAAGATTAAGGTTCTTATGAACATCTTTTCAAGATTCGTAACCTTTATTGAGACCCAAGTCGGAGGTATTAGTCTTTCGATGGAGAATTTCGGTCACCGTTATATGCTGGCTCCCTGTCGTTGGCTGTTCGCAAAAATTGACCCACTCAGTCATGGCATAGAGGGCACTTTATTCAAAAGAATCCTTCAGATAATCATCTTCCCACTTTTCCTGACGCTTACTTTCATTAGTAGCATGGAGTTGATAAAGCATGGTTACACAAAAACCACATTCCTCGGTAGCATTTTATTGCTTCTGTCAATGGGCATCATCTTTGCACCTCTGGAACGGCTAATTCCGTTTAGTAGAAAATGGCTGGATGATAAAGAGTGGTCTACCGACGTAATGGTCTATTTTGGCAATAGTTTTTTCGAACGTTTTGTTTCAGGTCCATTACAATTGGCAATGGTAGCCATGATTCTTAATGTAGTTTCGCCCTATTTCGGGTACGAAATATGGCCCGCCAACTGGCACCCTGTTGTGCAAGTATTTTTATTATTAACGGTCTATGATTTTTTCAGGTACTGGTATCACCGTTGGATGCATGAAAACGAATTTATGTGGCGATGGCATTCGGTGCATCATTCCTCAAAAAGCTTATATTGGTTTAACGGCAACCGTAACCATATTATAGAATACTTCGTCTCCGGAATCTTATGGGCCATTCCATTATCCTTCGTCAAGGCTCCCGTTGAGATTGTATTTGTAGCTGGAATTATGAGTAACATCATCTCCAGGTTTCAACACACCAACATGGATTTAATCCTGGGACCATTTGATTATGTATTTTCTACGCCGAAAAACCATCGTTATCACCATTCTAAAAAAATTGAAGAAGGAAATTCAAACTATGGTGGTGACGTTATGTTCTGGGACTTGTTGTTTGGTACGTTTTATCTTCCAAAGGGAAAACAACCTAGTGACGATGTTGGTCTGGCCGATTTGCCTAATTATCCACAAAACTGGTTAGGTCTAATGCTTGCGCCCTTCACCTATGAGAAAATTAAGAAAGAAGCCGAAAGTACAGGCGATGGTGATGGTGCGGCAATCAACGTCGTTCAAAATGAAAAACGTCCGGGTGGAGTATAGAGAAAACAAGACAATTAAAGGCAACGGAATGGCAAATCTGATTTTTAGCCTATCCGGGTCTAAAACTTCAGCGAATCACATTTTTTGATTAATACATATTTATTTTTTAAGATATGAACACAAAGAGCTTCTCTTCTTACTACATAAAGAGCCTGACGGCTGTTGAAAATTATATCGGTCGTATCACGCGACCTATGGAGCAATTTAGTCACAAATACCTGTTGGCGATCAACCGGTGGCTGTTGGCAAAGGTTGACCCGATAGGCCATGCTATTGAAGGCACTATTTTCAAGAAGATACTGCAGGTTTCAATTTTTCCTGTATTCATGGTGCTGACCTTTGTTGTTGGGTTTGAACTTATCGAACACGGGTATACCCGAACTACGTTTGTAGGTTTGGTATTGATGCTTATCCTGATGGGGATCATCTTTGCACCTCTTGAAAGGCTTATCCCGTTTAGCCGTAAATGGCTGGATGACAAAGACGAACCGGTTGATGTAATGGTCTTCTTTGGAAATTTCTTTTTTGAGCGCTACCTCGCATTACCCCTCCAGCTGGCCACCATCGCCCTTGTCATTGATAAAATATCGCCGATTATCGGGTACGATATCTGGCCGGTTAATTGGAACCCGGTCGTTCAGGTCCTTTTATTACTCACGGTTAATGATTTTTTCAGATACTGGTTTCACCGGTGGGAGCATGAAAATGAGTTCATGTGGAGGTGGCACTCGGTTCACCACTCTTCCGAACGATTATACTGGTTTAACGGAAATCGTAGACATCCTTTTGAACCACTTATTGAAGGTTTCGTCTGGGCTATTCCGTTGTCATTTGTAAAAGCACCCGTTGAAGTTGTATTTGTAACCGGACTCCTGACAACTGTGCTTTCGAGATTCCAGCACACGAACATGGACCTGATCCTTGGACCCTTTGATTATCTGTTTTCAAGTCCCAAAAACCACCGGTACCATCACTCCAAAAAAATTCATGAGGGTAATTCGAACTATGGAGGTGATGTGATGCTATGGAATTTGTTGTTTGGCACGTTTTATCTACCAAAAGGGAAACAGCCGAGCGATGACATTGGTGTTGGCGATATGCCGAACTATCCGCAAAACTGGATCGGCCTTATGCTCGTTCCCTTTACTTACAAAAGAATAAAACAAGAGGCCGAACAACTTAATGTCAGTCCTGAGACGAATCAGTTACCTGCAGAAGAATTCTTCGAGATTCCGAACCGCAGAAAACAGGCCTGAGGTATCGCGCGCGTTACTAAACAGACTTTAAAAAAGTACCCGGCGCTGTAAACCGAGATACAATAGCGAGTTGACCTCTTACCGTTACCTCTTCATCCGGAATTATTTTTAGGGGACCCGGTGCCTGCAGCAGTTGCAGCGCCACCTCGTAATACCTACTCATACTGCTGCTAACCAGCGTAATTCCTTTTACCGATGAATGGGTCAGATCTTTTACTTCGTATCCAATTAAAAGTCCGCTGAGGTAACTGCGATTCAACTTTCCGGGATACTTCTGTAACAGGAATCGTGTTCTTACCCTGAATAAGCTGTGTAGCAAATTTGTGCCGAAACTTTCCCGGACGCCTTCCGTGAAACTTTGTATACTTTCTTCATCGGCCAGGCTTTGTTCTCCTTGAACTGCCTCCGTTAATGTACTCCGCGCGGTGAGCAGCGCAAATATTTCCCCTGTCATATAGGTCTTGAACCCAGTGACCATGGTATTCTGAACGGTAATGTGTTTGGAATGCGTGCCGGGAAAAATGTACACCTGTTCATGCGTGGGATTTTGCCCAACTGAGCCAACCAATTGTGTTTCTTCCCCCCTCATCACATCGGCATCGGAACACACTCCTGAGATAATGATTACGTCGTGAGAAAAATCGGGCGTGGATTTTATTCTGGTAACCTCCAGATCCGAACCGTCAGTCTTAAATGGAATCTGTTTATAAGGAAGGTTAATCATGCCCAAAGAGGATGATGCCATCCCCGATAATACGATAGGGACACCCGACAAAGACGAGTTTATACTTGCCTCCAATTGGGAGACGGATGTCTTTATTACAGAGGCATAGAAAAGCAAACGATTTTGTTCTGTTCCGTTTTGCTGCCAGGCTGAATGCGTGGATGATATACCGTGACTATTCTGAATTTCAGCCACAATACGAAAAGGACTGGTTCCTACCAATCTTAACCTGAACGACGATGTACCCCAATCACAACTGAGAAATTGTTTTTCCTCCTGCACCATATTGACTGTCTGCGGTTAATTGTTCTTGCCGTGTTGTTTAGGCAAACGTACACAACCGAGTGGTGCTTTGAAAATTGTAGAAAGAAAACTTTCGTACACTACAGAATCACTAATTCGCCTTCGCTTCCACCCTCCCTTGATAACTAATAGATTCACGATCATTGCTGATAACATTTAATGATGTAGAACCATTTTCAAAAACGGTAAAGGAAAATTGTCGCTGACTTCGTTGATCTTTTGTCTTTATCATGATGTCCCACCCGGATTTTTTTCTGGCCTTCACACGATAGTCAAACTGATAGGAAGTAAAATCCAAACCCGCATCAGTCGCCGTCGTTGCCTGATACACACGGCCGAAATAGGGCAAATAACAAATAAGTGTATCGCCCCTTACCTCCAATGTATACCCCGGATTCAACTGCCTGGTTCCCGCTTTCACCGGTTGTACGGATTGCGGCTTAAAGACAAAGGATTTGTTTCCTAGTTTTGTTTCCATTGTCTCTGATTCAGCACTTTTGCCATCGCTTTTGGAATCCTGACCAAAAGCATAACAGGTAACCAGACCAAATAAAAGTGGCAATAGCAACTGCCTTGAAAAAGTGAATACCTTGTCTGTATACATTCTGGTTTGATTTTGCTGTAGCCTACTTTGTGCTTTGAGAGTTTTTTTTGAATTACTAAACCTTCCGATCTACTCCTTTTTGAACACCAGCTCACCGACATCATGCTTCACCGGTTGAAGGCTATTCAGGAACATCCAAATGGCAGTAATATCTTCATCACTCATACGGGAAAAAGGTCCCCAGTCCATCGGAGAAAAAGCGACAAGCCTTCCTTGTCTGAAACGTTTTATAAACTCTTCCGGCGTTTTGAATTTTGCAAATGCGCCGCCGGCATCCGGCGTAATGTTGGGTGTGCGTAGCCATAGCGTAGTATCCGCGTTCAGGTACTTATGGAGTGCAGGCCATGGCTCGAACTCCATGCCACCGGCAAACTCGGCACCTATGGCTTCATAGGTCATCATGTCGCGCTTCGTATGACATCCAACGCAGTTGGTTACATAACGTGCCAGGTACTCACCCCTCTCAATAGTAGGCGCCATCGCAGGTGCAACGGCGGGAGCGTCCGGATTTTCAATTGGCTTAAAGGTGGGAGTTAGGGCACGCACGGCCTTTCCCACAAACGTCCATTCTGACTCGGGCACATTATTTTCTACCGGTTGAAGGGAACGCAGGTAGGACACGACAGCAACGAGGTCGTCATCCGCCATTTTCCAGAAAGGCATAAGCAAGGGCATGGAGGCCAGACCATCCGGTCTGATGCCATGGCGCATCATGCGGAAGATCTGCTCATCTGTATAACGGCCCAGCCCTGTCTTCGTGTCCGAAGTCAGGTTCTTCGGGTACATTGTCCCCAACGGACCCATCGTAAAAGTTACACCCCCTTGCAAGGCTACGTCTTCTCCTTTATCGGCGGCAACAAAATCGCTAAATCCGGAAACATGGCAGGAGCGGCAATGCGCAGGACCATTTACCAGGTAGTCGCCGCGGGCAATAGTAGCGGAGTCAGTGCTTGCCTTTAGTGCCGGACCCGGCCAATCATACTTTTTGTTCCATGAAGATTGCACAAAGATGTAAAGGCCCAACATACCAAGAACAATAATTGATAGCAGGGCGAGGAGGATTTTTTTAATCATAGTCTTAGACTTTAGGGTGGGATTTCCTGATTTACCAGTTCACCGAGAATTGCCTTGACGTAGACTAAAATAAGAAAATTTTTGAATTTCCTGTAATTAATACCCAAATCGATTGGCTTCATTCGTTCGTAAACGCGCTGTACGAATCGTTTACAACTTAACCTGAAGGGTCAGATAATAGCTGCGCCCGTCGGAGGGCAGTATTCCGGGCCCCGGGTATCCCGTTGCCCTGCGGGTGAAATACATCTGGTCGGCCAGGTTGTTAACGCTTGTTTCGATTCTTACTTTCTTATACTGATACGATAAGGTGACATCCATGATCGAATAGGCTGGTATAATTCCGATAACGGCTGAAGCATCAGACTCAGTGGCGTTGGTTGCATCGGTGAACTGATCGGAAAGGTACGTGTATTGGAACGATGCCTTAAGATTTTTATACCCGACACGCAATCCGGTCTTCAGATTAACGTCGGGAACGAACTCCACTTTATTTCCCTCAATTCCCGCAACCTCACTTTCTTTGTACAAAGAATTGATAAAGGCAATGTTATTAAAAACGACACCACTCCAGGCATCCTGATGGGGATACATAAAACCTATCAAATCTATTTCGCCATAGGCCTCCACGCCATTAATCACTGCCTGACCAATATTGCTTCTCTTGCGCAAGACCCTGTTGTTTTCATCATAGAACTGAACTTCACCAATCCGGTTGTTATAATTCAGATAAAAGAGACTGACATCGTAATTATAGAGCGTTGTCTGCTCACTTCGTATACCGATATCAAAAGAGTATCCGTTCTCATCTTTCATATCCGGGTCTATAACCAGCGATGGATTTGAAATCCGCATGTCACTAAATGTAATGGAACGATAATTTTGCGAGATGTTCGCATAGACATCGGAATGGGAAGTCGGTCGATAGCTAATGCCCAGTCCTCCTAATATAAATTGGCGGGCATTGGTTCTTAGTTCTTCCGTTTTTGTGATATCAATGATATTTCCGGCAAGGTCTTTATATATCGTACCGTAGTAGCCATCTGCTGTCGTGTTGATGTATTCATAACGAATACCTTGCGTCAAGGACACCTTGTCACTGAGATACAAAACATTCTCCACAAAGGCGGAAACGTTTCTGTTTGGGAATTCATAGTCGTAGGTAATGTACTCGTCTCCGTTTATATAGTCAAAGTCCGGACCACTGCCCGTGCTTCCCAGTCCTTGCGTACTATGATTAAATCCATGGTAATACCGGCTCCCAAACAAAATGACGGAAGGCATTTTTCCCAGGGAATACCGTTTCAGGTAGCGGGCTTCTGCTCCCCAGTTTGTAAAATCACCTTTGATCAGGTCGCGCTCGCTGTTATCGTCAATAGTAGCGACACGGTTAGGACGGAAGCCTACCGAATAGCGATAAGCAGATAGTCCGAAGAACCGAATATTAAATTCACTCGACGCGCTGAACTTATGGTCCAGATGCAAAGCAAACAAATTCCAGTTCACCTTAAACCAGTTTCTTTCACGGTTACTTTGCCTGGGGTCATCGTCAAACATTTGATCGGTAAGGCCGCCGGGCTGCTGCGACAGATAACCCATTTGTGTAACGTCGATGCCTATTTTTGTTTTGTCGGTGATGGCATAGTTGACGTTGCCATAGAATGTGTGATTCTCAAAGGTTGAGTTCTCCCTCCAGCCATCACCCTGCTTGTACTGAAAGAAAGTGTAATAACTGAGTTTGTTTACCGTGCCGCTGACGCTAAGGAATGAATTATAAAAACCAAAAGAACCAACACTTTGTCTCGCCACCAATTCCAGTTTGCGATTGGCAACCGGCTTTTTCATGTTGAAGTTTATAAGGCCACCGAATTGCGTTCCGTATTGAAGCGAAGCTGCCCCTCTTACAATCTGTATCTGCCCCACTCCTTCCGTAGGCGGAGTATAATAACTCTCGGGATATCCCAGCGCATCAGCGCTGATATCATAACCATTCTGCCTGACATTAAAGTTGGAAGACCGATTCGGATCAAGGCCACGCCCACCGACGCTAAGCTGCAAGCCTGCTCCGTCATTCTCCCAGATGTTGAGACCGGCGACACGGGAATAAACCTGGCGGGCATTGTTCGTTGCCAGGTTTGCGACCAGCTGTTCAGGAATAATCACTTCCGATTTTTTTGCCTCGTATATTCCCATGTTTTCAACGGCTCTCATCCGGGTAAATCCGAAATCGGTCTGGGTATCCCGAATAGTTATCTCATCGAGAATTTCATCCCGTGAAACGAGTGAGACCCGCACGTATTCATCGTTGCCGGAGATTTCAACTGATGTCTTGACGTATTTGAATTCCGTGCTGGTGAAATGCAAATCGTACGTTCCATTGGGCAGGTCGTCAAAAAGAAACTTTCCCTGGCCATCTGACATGGCTGATTTTTTTTCAGTATTCAGATATACGACACAGCCCTTGATGGCCGTGGTATCCTCACTGGCTCTCAACGTACCAAGTATGCGGTACTGTGCCGCAGCAACCGCAGAAAGGAAGCAGAGCAACAGCGTACTATAAACCTTTGATCTCATCGTTGAAAGTTAAGATCCAGGGCTTATGATCGAATGAATCATGCTGCTTTGCCAGGTCGGTTCGTGGGTCGATCAGTGGCTTTCCTAAACGACCATTCAGTGCTACGTAGGAATCGACATACACCTGAACATTGCGGTAGCCCTGTTGTGAATAATGGTCACGGAGTATGTGTGCATACTGAAGAATCATATCCGGTTGTGTCGACATCATTTTTTCCTGCAACGGGGTAAGAAATTCTTTATTGTCGACCATCAGCTGTTTGCCGTCTGCTGCCTTCACGAGAAACTGTGCATAGCCTGCTTTTTCCATGAGCATTACCCGCCAGGAAAACCGGTAGCCTTGTTCCGTCCAGAATAATTCTCCGGGGTAAAAAAGATACCTGAAAGGCAGTGAGACCTGAATGACGAAGAAGGTGATAAACAGACCTATCAATGTCTTCGACACCACTCCGGTATACTGGTGTGCCTGGTTAGGTGTTAAGAATTCCTTTGAAACGCTGAACCAGTGACCCACTGTGCGAATTATTTTTTCATGAAACTCCGCTGAGAAAAATATCAGGGCGGTGGCAATCATGATGTAGGGAAACATTCCGATAGGGAAGAGTAAGGCTGTCAGCAAGTGAAAGGTAACGACCGCCACATACGCGAAGATGCGCGTAGAATTCTTCAGCAACAGGAAAGGAATTGTCAAATCATATAGACAACCCATCCAGCTGAATGCAAAGGCGACCCAAACGTGGTTAAATAGCGGTCCGATCAGAGGAATATCATTTTTTGCAGGAAGCCAGATCCGCAACGGTTGTGCTTCCAATAACCAATCGCTGTTCACTTTTGCCAGTCCGGCGAAAATGTAAATCAGGCAGACAAAGAGTTTAAGTGCGTCTAACGTCCACCGTGGGATTCTATTCGCGTTCAATTTCTTTTTCCGGAAAGCATCAACAGAAAAATAAACGTGTGCCGGCAGGAATATCAACAGCAGACATATCATGCTGACGAAGTAGTAATGATTCAGATAGGTACTTTTATCGATGAGTTCGATGTAGGTGAAACTGACAAACAAACTTATGGCTGCAGCCCTGTAATAATACCCTGCAGCGACCATGAGCGCTGAAAGACCACAGATGGCAAACAACAGGTAACTGTATTGCCCCAGAGGTTTTACAAACTCAAAACCATAGAACGAAAAAAAATAGGTTGGCTTTATATAAAGTTCATAGATCCAGCCTTTCAACCAAAACCGAATGATACTTCCAAAAATCAACAGGCCAAATGCTATTCTGAAAATAGCCAGCGGCGCTGCTGAAGTAACATTTTGAAAGTAGTTTTTCACGGTTTAAGTATTTCAGGGAATTCTAGTCCTACTTTTCAACTTATAATCAAATGCTGAAATATTCTCTGTCTTATTCTGATAGGACAGTTCATCCGAACTTTGTTTAGTCTCATTTCATCGCCCCCCTCAAGGGCCGGGGTGGCCCCGCATGTTCCATCAGGTCTGCGCCCAATCCACACGTGCCCATGCCAGTCCGAAGATTGGCCGAGGCCCTGCTGAAACATGCTGGAAATTTGTGTGTGCCTGTGACGGAGAATCGATTATACAACCATGATAATATACCTTTCACAGTACAGAATTTGACAAAAGAGAACTAGTCGCCATCGTTATCCGTATAGGTGATCGTCACACTCAATGCCGATGTCATATCCACCTTTAACATCCGAACCATCTTTTGCATCTCCGTGTAAACATCAATCATTGCCTGATTATTTGTCAATATCTCCTCATATAAATCGGGAGACAATAGATCCAGTTTGGTATTGACTACATCAAACTGATCATTGATGATCACTGAAAGCAACGTACCTGTACTGGTATCCTTGGCGTCGAGGGCATCCAGATAAGATTTAAAGGAAGGTCCTTCAACATCGGTCGACACATCTACACCGTTGAAGAAATTGATCACTGCCTGGTTGGCATTTTTTGCCAGCGTCAGCGAGATATCCTTTTTATAAAAGGCTTCCAATTTATCCGGGTTGGTCACACCTGAACTGGAAATGGCGGCACCTGATGGTATGCCAAACTTTCCGCTTCGCACATACCGCTCATAATAGAGGACGTACGCGTTCACCACAAGGCCCATAGACGATCCGATATCCAGTCCCGTTTTGCCGATAAATGTACTTCGGTAAGCTCCATTCCATTCGGCGATCACATTCGTGAGCAACGTGTTCATGCGCGTACTGAGTCTCTCGATGTAATCAATTCTTTTTGCGGCATCGGGACCTGTCGTATAATATTCCAGGATGGCCGCGTCATTGTTGCCCACGCCGTTTAACAGGTAGTCAAAAGCAGGAAAACCTTGCCTGGCGTACGCATTTGGAAGGTCCAGGTTAGCAGCAGGGTCGGCGATATTTGAAACAATCCCCGCTACATCGGCAGGATAAATATTGTAGAAGTTACGGAGTGTGTACTTGTCTGCGGGGCCGAATTCAAATAACTCCACCTTTTGCCATTCCGCGTAAGCATCTGCCCAGGCACTTCTAAATTCAAAAAGAGAAGTATTATTTGGTGAAGTTGTAAAGGCCGTACCCTTGGCGAGCATGATATCCAGTTTCACCTTGAAATCGTCATAGGACGGAATAATAATATTGTCCGCCCAATGGGTCAGTATGAGTTCTCTATCCTTCGCATTATCAACAGGCTCGGGGTCACTTCCATTGCTGCTGCAGCCAAACACACCCAGGATGAGTATACTAACTCTCCATGTCTTTTTAAGTCGAATAAAAACAGTCATATTCTTTAAATGATAAATAGATTGATAGTATTTTACTATCAATCCACACTAAACCATAAATCGTATCCTCTCTTACAGTCCAAACTTGGCTTTAATTGCATCTGCAGCCGTGTTGATCTTCGCCGCATCCAGATCCCAGAAGCCATTGGTTGAACCGACCAAACCGGTAATTATAGTGTCTGAAAATGTTGCGTCGGCTTCGTGAATAGTTGCAAAACGCAATGAATAGATAAATCCTAACCCTTCCCCTATCGCATGAGCACGGGCAGCATCCGTGACACCAGTTTTCCATTTATCCAGGTAACCTAATGCCGCGCTGGCAATTGCTTTTTCAAATTCCGTGCGGATAAATGTTGCCTGCACCTGAAGTTCATCTAAATCATTGTTTACAATGGCAGCGCGTCCCTTCAAAAAGGCCGGAAATATATTGGCATAGTTGGCTTTGTTGTACTCCCAGATGTAGGCACCGGCGCCAAATTCAACGGTTCCCCTGACGGCGTCCGTAGAGCCAAGTAGATAAACCTGATTAAGCGTAAGCAGTCCGTAGGCCTCATCCCAGTTGTGCTCCAGCCGCGTATAGTTGTGATCACCAACCAGTGAATGATTGTCCGCAGTCAGGCCTTCTTCCATCAGGACGTTACCTATGTAATCCAGTTCGAGTGCGCCGATAAGTGACTTTTGGATAATTTGAATAATTTCAATTCCCTTTGCATCTACCAGGTAGGTACCTAGTTTGCCCGCAACGCCAACCGAGGCTGTTACCGTTAGAGAATTGCTGGCAGCATCAATCTCCGTGAAGAGACTTTCAATTTTTGTACGCACGGCTTCAGTTTCGGCCGTTGGTCTGGAAGAGGCCACTACATCTCTCAACTGAGTTTCTGAAGAATTAAGATTTGCTCCGACCACCGAGATGGTTGAAGTAGAAATATCCACAAACGGATTTCCCGTGTTGGTGAACATCTTTTGAAGTGTTTCGCCGTCGATGTGGGTATCCGCCGCGGTGTTGGAAGAAGAATAATAGTTAAGTGCCTGGAACATCTTGTGCCGGTCATTTCCGTCGGTCAGGTCTACCGTCGTGTTACCGTCTTCGTCCAAAAACTGCTCGGAATAGGGAGTTTCGGGAGCCAGGGCTGAATAGTCAATCGATGGTCTCAAGTGGGCTTTTTCATCGTCATCGCAGGAAATAAGGGCTAAAAAAGCTGAAAAAAGCAGAATTCTCGGGTTATGAAGATAGTTTGACATGGCAGACAATTTGCGTTTCGTCTGCAAATGTATTTATTTAGACTTATTCTAAAAAGACTATTTAGATTATTTCTAAATAAAGTTTCCTTCACCACTTCGACCTAACTTTCGCGCCCGGGCCACCAACAATTACGTCCTATTTGATTACGAATGGGTCCGGACTGTACGAAGCCAGTGCTTTAATTTATCCTGATCCTCCGGGTTCAGGTAGGTTAGTGACTTTTTGTATTCCTTCCTGAAAAGTGTCCTGTTGAAACTCATCTTCCGGAGGATGATTTTGCAGTATTCGAGCATACTTGTCTTGAAATATCTCTTCATACCATACGACATTTAATAAATAAAAAGGGTGCAGATGCGCACGTATTTGATTTACACTACCAACAGCACGGGAAGCAGATGCTCCACGCAATGGATACCAATACAACAATAATCCTGGTTGTCCGGATCATAATGCGTAGTGCCCTTCAGGTTGATAGGTAACTTTCAGAATTTCAAACTGCCCACTACCTGCAGGGACCTTCCACGACTCGACATCTCCGACCCTCCTGCCAAGGAGTGCCATACCCGCTGATGAAAATACCGAGATCTTTCTCTCGCGTGTGTTCGTATCCTCCGGATAGGTTATAGTAAGTTCAGCTTCTCTTCCGGCTGAAACATCTTTCAGTAGAACTCGTGAGTTCATAGTGATTATGTTTTTTGAAATACTTTTCTGCGGAAGCATCTTAGCACCCGCCAGCGATTTGTACAGGTGAGCAACCATCTCCGGCATTTTTGTTTTCAAATAACTTAATTCCATTATACCAGTCGGTCGCTGATAATCATTTATTGTTATAACCATATTCTTTTCCATAGCTGTCGTTTTCAAAACAACGCAGGCAGTATCCGTGCCAGACAAACAACGGTCGGGATTTAAATTTAGAGGGGCAGAACAGTAAAATAATGGTTCAAAAATCCCCAGTGGGTATAATTTCCACGGTTGGCCATGTCAAAAAAACTAATACTATTTGATTTACAATTTCCGTCAGAGTCCCCGAAACGGGAGACTCTGCGATGACACGATCGGTACGCCATGTCAAAGGAAAATCCAATAACATCTCGAGTTATAACTTCCGACAGAGTCCCCGAAACGGGAAACTCTGCGGTGACACGATCGGTACGCCGTGTCAAAGGAAAATCTAATACATTATCGAGATATAACTTCCGTCAGAGTCCCCGAAACGGGAGACTCTGCGGTGATACTTTTGCAGTTTCAAGAAAAAATCGGTTTGTTGTCAAACCTCCTCCCACCTCAGCCTGCTCATCATCGTGCCGCCAATCGGATCATGATTCGATGAAACGTACTCGACTCCGTCAACTTCGTAGATTTCCGGCGCTGCGCAGGCAATAGGTCCGACATATTTCGCTTGTGCCGAAGCCGCGTCCTTTCCAAAATCAGAAGGATCTTCACTGCGGTACACATGCGTTTTCGCTTCGTAATAGTTTTCTGTACGGAACAGGTAATAGTAACCATCGCGATACACGACATGCGGGCATTCATGCTTCCAGCTGGTGGACCCAAAGGTTGCGTCCCGGTGTATAAGCGTATAGGGTGACCAATTGATGAGGTCTTTCGATGTGCGGAGAAAGAAGCCCCCCAGGTTGGGCTGGTCTCCGTTTTCATATCCGGCGTAATACAAATGCCACAGGTCACCTACCTTGATCACGCAAGGATCCCTCGCTTCACCAGGTCCCGTAAACAGCCGACTAAATCCATCCTTAAACAAGTGACGCTTCCACTTCAACCCATCGGCTGACACCATAACACAAATCTGTGATTCCGACAGGAACATTTCCTTTGTCATTCCACCTGCAGGAGCACCCGATGCACTTCGCCCTGTACTATGACCACCGTAGAACATATAATACGTACTGGCATCTTTCACAATATAGGGTGACTGTATCCATTCTTGTCCACGCCAGTCATCAATACATTCACCAACGCCGGGATCACAGCGCACCATTTCGCCGGTAAGTTCCCACGGTGAGTCCGTAATGTTCTTTGCTTTCCAATGATACAGTATCCGTCCATATCCCGTTCCCCGAATACATCCCCAGAGATGCCATTGTCCGTCATTTGCTTTGAAGAGGTGATGATCAACGGGTTCGAACTTCGATACCTTGTTCACTTCCTTTTGCGCATATTTCAAACAATCATCCGGTGACATGCCGAATGCTTCGCAGATTTTTTGGATGTCCTCTTTTGACTTCTGCGTTTCGGCTGGTAATGTTTTGCTGACGGGGGGAGGGGGACCAATACGCCACCAGTTACCTGTGAGCGTTGGTCGTAGTTTTCTTTTCGCTGTCGACCTCGCGGAAAAAGGACTGACGGTAAGTCCAGTTAATCCTACAACTAACGCTGCCCTGAAAAATTGTCGCCTGCCGAATGTCATTCCTGTGCGAAGTTTACCTGGAAAAAGATGAAGATAGGAAGTAATGACCAATGCTCATCCGGGAATTTTGAATTAGTCATGGAGAAGTTGCAAATTCAATTCCTGGCCCATGCAACCAAATGCCTTGCGGACAGTCTTTGAAAAGTTCAATCTGACCTGGCGGATACCAGGGAAGGAATAAAAAGTCAATTGCTATGCTAAAAAGCTATCTGAAGATCGCCTGGAGAAATCTACTCCATAACAAAGGGTATTCCTTTATTAACATATCAGGTCTTGCCCTCGGGATGGCCGTATCGATGCTCATAGGACTATGGATCCATGACGAGCTTACATTCGATACCTACCACAAAAATTATGATCGTATTGCCCAGGTGATGCAACATCAGACATTTAACGGACAGGTTGGGTCACAGACTGCCAACCCCGCGGTGATGGCGGAAGAGATCCGGAATGTTTTCGGCAGTGATTTCAAATATGTCTTACAGTCATCCTGGAATTTTGGTCATACCCTCACCTATGGTGAAAAAATGCTTATAAAATCAGGGAGCTTCTTTGAGCCACAGGTAACAGAAATGTTAGGATTGAAAATGATCAAAGGCTCGAGAGATGGGTTGAAGAACGATATGAACTCCATTTTGATTTCTGAATCGGTTGCCCAGGCATACTTTGGAAATGAAGATCCACTGGATAAAACCTTGCGTGTGGACGACCAGAGCGATGTGAAGGTTACGGGCGTATATGAAGACCTTCCGGAAAACACTACGCTAAAAGACCTGAAGTTTATACTGCCATGGGATCTGTACTTAAGCATCAATCCATGGATCAAACAAATGGAAAGTCCGTGGGGAAGTAACTTCACACAAACCTTTGTTCAGATAGCCGAAAACGCAGATATGGAAAAAGTATCTGCCCGCATCAAGGATGTCAAATTAAATAAGCTCCCGCTGGACGACAGGCAGCACAACCCTGTGGTGTTTCTTCACCCCATGAAAAAGTGGCATTTGTATTCTGATTTTAAAAATGGAATTAACGTCGGCGGACGAATTGACAATGTCTGGCTGTTTGGCGTAACCGGAGTTTTTGTACTACTTCTTGCCTGTATCAATTTTATGAATTTGAGTACTGCGCGATCTGAGAAACGCGCAAAAGAAGTCGGCATTCGAAAATCAATTGGCTCCGTTCGCAGGCAACTGATCACCCAATTCTTCAGCGAATCCATTATCGTGTCACTCCTTGCATTGCTATTTGCGTTAATCCTCATGCTAATCGTTTTGCCGACGTTTAATGGTATTGCCGACAAAAAAATATTCATACCCTGGTCCGACCCAATGTTCTGGTTAATCTGCATCGGCTTCAGTACGTTGACTGGTCTGTTTGCAGGTTTGTATCCTGCGTTGTACTTATCTTCTTTCCAACCGGTAAAAGTATTGAAGGGCACGTTCAAAGCAGGCCGTCTTGCTGCCTTGCCGCGTCAGGTGCTCGTTGTGGTTCAGTTCACCGTTTCGATCACACTGATTATCGGCACCATTGTGGTGTATAAGCAAATTAAACATGGTCAGAACCGACCACTGGGGTATAACCGGGATGGATTGATCATGACGCGGAATAGTGAAGAAAGACATAAACATTTTGATGTTATCCGTACAGACTTACTAAATGAAGGTGTTATTGTCGAGATGGCTGAGTCCGGCAGCCCCACGACGGAGGTTTGGAATACAAATGGCGGTTTTGACTGGGAAGGTAAAGATCCTGATCAGGCGGTTGACTTTCCCAACAATGGGGTAAGTCATGACTATGGAAAAACCATTGGCTGGGAAATAAAGGAAGGAAGGGATTTTTCCCGGGAATTCATTTCTGATTCATCCGCATTCATATTAAATGAGTCCGCTGTGGCATTCATCGGTCTGAAAGATCCGGTTGGTAAAGTGCTGCGCTGGAACGACGAGCCTTATACTATAATTGGTGTAGTCAAAGACTTACTGGTGCAATCGCCTTATCATCCGATTAGGCCTTCCCTCTTCCATCTTTCATCCGATAACGAGGATGTATTCATTATTAAATTGAACCCTGCGCACAGCACCCAGGATGCGATGAGTAAAATAGAGGCCATCTTCAAAAAACACAATCCAACCGCACCCTTTGAGTCAAGTTTTGTTGATGACGATTTTGCCAACAAGTTTGGTAATGAAAAACGTGTTGGTACCCTGGCAGCCTACTTCGGTATACTGGCAATTCTTATCTCCTGCCTTGGATTATTCGGTCTTGCCTCGTTTGTGGCCGAACAGCGCACCAAGGAGATCGGCATTCGAAAAGTGTTGGGGGCAACCGTAGCGAACCTTTGGACGATGTTGTCAAAAGATTTTATCGTTCTTGTGATCCTTTCCTGCATGATTTCAATTCCGCTGGCCTGGTATCAAATGAACAACTGGCTGGAGGAGTATGACTATCGCACGGATATCTCCTGGTGGATATTTGCTTCTTCCGGTGTTGGTGCACTATTTATTACGATGCTTACTGTGAGCTTTCAGGCGATTAAGGCAGCGTTAATGAATCCGTCGAAGAGTCTGAGGTCGGAGTGATGTCCTAAGGGTAAGGCTCTATCTTCATTGCTCGTTCACCCAACAAGAACATTACTTCCAACGGAGTCAAGGGGCAAAAAGAGACTCCGCTGGAAGAAGTTTACTGCTGGTTGTCTTACAGTTTATTCTCCAGCTTCACTCCCGATGGCTGCATATCATTCACGAAAGGTTGCGTATAAAACCGTTTACCTGTTGACTTGTAAAGGGCATTGGCCACTCCGGCAAACACGGGTGGGAATAGTGGTTCACCAAGTCCGGTAGGTGGTTCTTCACTTTTAACAAAGTGAACGTCGATAACTTTTGGAGCCTCACTCATCCTTATCATCCGGTATTTATTGAAGTTATTTTTCTCCGGTACACCGTCTTTAAAAGTCAATTCACCGTAAAGCGCATTCCCGATACCATCTACTATTGCGCCTTCACCCATGTTGATCGCGGCATCCGGATTGATTACGATCCCACAATCTACGGCAGCAACCACTTTCTGAACGACGGGCTTATTCCTGACCATCTCAATTTCCAAAACTTCCGCTACATACGAGTTGTGACAGAAATACGCGGAGACTCCGCGGTGGATGTTGGCCTTCGGCTCACTCCATTTGGATTTTTCTCTCACCAGTTCCAACACGCCGGCAAAACGTGCTGCATCGTAGTCATTGTTTTTGCCGACCGGATTTGTTTTAGCGCGGTTCAAAAGTTCTAACCTGAATTCAATAGGATCTTTACCCATTACCTCCGCCAGTTCGTCGAGGAATGACTGTTCCGCACCGGCAATAAAATTAGATCGCGGTGCACGGAATGCTCCGATCGTAATATTGGATTCAATCTCCCAACCTTCTGCCAGATAGTTGTCAATCGCTCCGGCAGGGAAGCGGTTAGCATGAATCGGCGTCTCAGGAATTCCGCCTGCCTTTACGTGGAGTGCGAGAAGATTATTCTTTTCATCCAGCGCCGCACGATATGTCGCCGTGTAGGTAGGACGGTAGATACCGTAAGTCATGTCGTCTTCACGGGTATAAATCATCTTGATCGGCGCATTTACCTTCTGAGAAATTACAGCTGCCTCTACCATATGATGTCCATAGGCCCGGAGTCCAAATCCTCCTCCCATTCTGGCTAGCTTGATATGAATCTTTTCCTTTGGCAATCCCAGTCGCGCTGCAAGCGTTTGCGCGATAAACTCGGGAGCCTGGATCGGTCCATAGATTTCAGCTTTTTCTGCTGTGACGTGGGCGAAACAGTTGACCGGTTCCATCGTATTATGCGCCAGGAATGGAGCGGTGTAGGTTCGTTCCAGAATTCTGGCTGCTTTTTTAAATGCGCCTTCCGGATCGCCATCCTTTCTGAGAACATTACCCGGTTTCTTCGACCATTCGGCCATTTTAGATAGGTGTACCGTTGTGCTCTCCAGACCGGCAGGAATTTTAACGGACTGTTTACCACCCCTGCCACTCACCACTATGTTGGTATCCGAAATTTTCTCCCATTCTATTTTCAGGGCCTTTTTGGCGTTCATCACCTCCCAGGTGGTATTTCCTACAACGGCTACCAACTCTGTAAATGTGGTGGTGTCGAAGCCGTTCCTCTCATAATCGTCTGCCAGCGTTTTGATTGTAAAGATATCCTTGATGCCGGGCATGGACCTCGCTGCAGAATCATTCGCCGATTTCACTTTCATACCAAATGCCGGGGGATGTACGATCATTGCAATCAACATACCCTCCTGTTTGTAATCCATTCCAAACAAAGGCTTGCCAGTCACGAGGTTTGTGCCATCCACATTTTTCCTTGACGTACCAATGATCTTAAAATCCCTGGCTTCCTTCATCTGCACCTCTTTAGGAACAGGAAGAGTTGCCGCTAATGAAACCATCTCACCATAGCCCGCTTTTTTGCCACTCAATTGGTGTTGAAGTGTTCCACCACTCGTCGTAATTTCCCCGGCTGGCACTTTCCAGGTTTGCGCGGCGGCATTGATCAGCATTTGCCGGGCAGCAGCACCCGCTGTACGGAGAGGTTTCCAAGCCAGACGGATACCCTGGCTACCTCCTGTAAACTGGCGTTCAAATCGTTCCGGAAAAAAATCTGCCTGTTCGACGATCACGTTTTTCCAGTCTACATCCAACTCATCCGCCAGGATCATGGGCATTGAAGTCTTGACATTTGATCCAAATTCCGGGTTCGGAGACATCAGCGTGACTACGCCGTCTACTCCGATTTTGATATAGCTGTTCAACCCAAAAGACTCGCTGGGTGCAGTGAGGTTACCCGCCGCGGCATCCGATGAACCGAACCAATTAAAACCCAGCATTAAGCCACCACCTGTAGCGGCGGTCACTTTCAGGAAGGATCTTCTTCCTATTGATGTTTTTATCGATGTCATTTTCAAAAACGTTTGAGGTAAAATGAACTAAGAATCAGCCGCCGTCTTAATAGCAGCCTTAATTCGCAGATAGGTACCACAGCGGCAGATGTTTCCGTTCATCGCAGTATCAATTTGCTCATCGGTGGGCTTCGGAGTCTTCTTCAATAATGCGGCAGCGCTCATGATCTGCCCTGCCTGGCAATATCCACACTGTGGTACATCGTGTTCCAGCCAGGCTTTCTGAACCGGATGGTCGCCGGTTGCTGACAGTCCCTCGATAGTCGTAATTTCTTTGTTCTGAACCGCTGAAACCGGCAGTTGGCAAGAACGAATTGCCACCCCATTCAGGTGAATGGTGCATGCACCGCATTGCGCAACACCACATCCATACTTAGTACCTACCAGATTTAAGTGATCGCGCAGTACCCACAGCATCGGCGTTTTTGGATCAACTTCGACGGTGAGCTTTTTTCCGTTTACAGTCAGGTTAATTGCTGCCATAATTCTTTAATTAATTTATCAATAACCAATTTATATAATCAAGTTACTTATTCGAATCAAACCGTTTGTTACAAAAATCAAGTATTTCGTTGGACGGGTTAGTTTTTGCCTGCTTACTACAGAAACTCATCCCTATGAGGCCACGCTGATGAGCAACATTGGGTTACATCTAACCAATTGAGGATCCGTTACCAAAAAAAGGTTGGTCGTAGTGCCGTTTCCCTGTTGCTTTATAAAGTGCATTGGCCAATGATGCAAACACTGGCGGGAATGCAGGTTCACCCAATCCCGTCGGATCAATTTCATTTTTTACAAAATGTACGTCAATAGTCTTTGGCGCTTCCTTCATTCTGATCAGTCGATACTTGTCCAGATTATTTTTATCAGGAACACCTTGTTTAAAGGTCATGGTGCCGTACAACGCATTGCCAATTCCATCTACGATGGCTCCTTCTGTTAGATTGATTGCTGCATCAGGGTTCACGACGATTCCACAATCAATGGCACAGGTTACCTTTTCCACTCTTGGTTTGCCATTCTCCATCACGAGGTCCAGCACCTGGGCTGCATAACTGTTGTGACAAAAGTAAGCGGACACTCCGCGGTAAACGCCCGGTTTTTCTTTCCCCCAATTGGATTTGGCCTTTACCAATTCCAGCACGCCGGCATACCGGTTTGGTTCGTAATCATTGACCTTACCCACCGGACTACTGGATGCTCTTCTTAAAAGCTCCAGGCGAAACGTAACAGGGTCTTTGCCCGATGCCTCCGCCACTTCATCCAGAAACGATTGTTCCGCCGCTGCCATAAAATTGGAGCTTGGTGCCCTGAATGAACCAACGGTGATGTTAGACGCAATTGTCCAATCCTCCGCCAGATAATTATCCACCGCTCCTGCCGGGAACCTGTTCGGAGCAAGGGGACTTTGAGGAATACCTCCAGCCTTCACATGAAAGGCAATCAGGTTATTGTTCGTATCCAGTCCGGCCCGGTACGTTGCCTGGTATGCCGGACGATAAATGCCGGAAGTCATATCGTCTTCGCGTGTGTATATCAGTTTAACAGGCGCATTCATTTTCTTCGAGATGAGCGCTACCTCCACAAGCCAGTGCGCGTAGGATCGCCGCCCGAATCCGCCACCCAGACGTGTCATCTGTATATCAATCTTCTCCAGCGGTATACCGAGCCTGGCCGACAATGTCTTTTCTGTAAACTCGGGTTTCTGCAAGGGTCCTGCCAATTCCACTTTCTCTTCCGTTACATGTGCAAAGAAGTTCATTGGCTCCATACAGTTATGGGCAAGGAAAGGTGCTGTATAGGTACGCTCTATAATTTTTGCAGCACGTTTAAAGGCTTCGTCCGGATCACCATCCTTACGCCGCACATTTCCGGGTTTAGCCGCGATTTCTGACATCTTTGACCTGTGATCAGCCGTGCTCTCAAGTCCTGCGGGAACCACTACTGATTGTGCTTTGCCTCCTATATTTTTTATTTCGGTGTAATCGGCGAAGGGTTCCCATTCGACTTTTAATGTTTTTTTTGCATTCATTACCTCCCAGGTAGTAGTTCCCACCACGACCACCAGCTCGTTAAACGTGCAGGTATCAAAATTCTGTCGTTCGTAATCATCTTTGTAGTTCTTAATGGTGAATACGTCTTTGATACCGGGCATTTTTCTGGCTGCCGAATCATCCACAGATTTTAATTTCAACCCGAAGGCTGGTGGGTGGGTGATCATGGCGATGAGCATCCCCGGACGGGTATAGTCCATCCCGAACAAGGGCTCTCCTTTTACAATCCTTTCACCATCTACATTTTTGCGCGAAGAGCCAATAATATGGAAGTCCTTCTTATCCTTCAGCTGTACTTCTTTTGGGACCGGAATTTTGGCAGCATCAGAAGCCATTTCGCTGTACGCTGCCGACTTACCGCTTTGCTTATGATATAGTACAGCTGCTTCCGTGGTAACCTCCCCGAAAGGCACCTTCCATGCTTGCGCCGCCGCTTGCCGAAGCATATACCTTGCTGTAGCACCGGCCATCCGAAGGCTATTCCAACTCTGCCGTAGTGCCTGACTGCCTCCAATGAACTGGCGGGTATACAAACCTGTGTTGAGCGGTGCCTGCTCCACGATTACTTTTTTCCAATCCGCATCCAGTTCTTCTGCCACAATCATAGGCATAGTGGTTTTTACATTCTGTCCGCCTTCCGGATTTGGCGACATGATGGTGATGAGGCCGTTCTCTCCTATTTTCAAATAGCCATTTAGTTCCAGCCATTCATTTGTTGTGAGCACCCCAGCCTTCGCACTGGATGGGAAAGCGTTCAGCCAGGTGAACCCAATCATCAAACCGCCGCCCGCTAACGCCGACGTTTTCAAAAATGAACGTCTGCCTATGGATGTTTTCAGGATTGTCATGATTTCGGTATTTAGATGAACTAAGAAGTGATGGAGGCTGCATGATAATTTATAATCACGTGCTCCGCTATCCAAGTTACTTACTTAAATCGAACTGTCAGGTGCAAAATTCAAACATTTACGTTCTGGCGTGTTAAAGGTAGGGCCCGCTTTGAATAAAGCATCCTTTGGGCTTCAATTAGCGGCGGAATTGAAAGCAAATTCAAACTGCCGGCATTGCTGTGCAGTTTGTTGAAGCCTGTTCGCAGCGCGCTTTTGCAGAACGTTCAGGTAAAATTGATTTTCGCAGGCAAAAGATTGAGCGATACTGCCATCGTTGAATTCACTCTCCGACTCACTAAATAATGTATCCAGTGGTGAGAACACAACCTTGTTTTCTTTCATCACCACATGCAAATAAACCATGGTCGTTTGAATATGGGAGTGACCCAGTAATTCTTTTATAGAAACGATATCCAGACCTTGTTCTAATAAATGGGTGGCATACGTATGCCGAAGCGTATGCGGCGTAATCCGCTTTTGAATCAATGTTTTACGTTGTGCCTCGCGAATAGCACGCTGAACTCCCTGCGGGGAATAGCCGTTAAAATTTTTTCCATTGAACAACCACTTCACGGGTTTATCCTGCATCAGATAGTTCTTAATTTCGTTCATAAGCACCCGACCCATTGGCACATAGCGGTCTTTTTTTCCCTTGCTTTGCCGGATGTGCATCATGTTTCGTTCAAAATCAATATCCTGAATTTGAAGCTTACGCACCTCCTGGCAACGAAGTCCACAACCATACAGGATGGAAATTAGCACCCGATGCTTCAATAGAATCGGCGCCTGCAATAATTCCTGCACTTCCTTTTGATTCAAAACTACCGGCAGCTTCAAATTGGCTTTCAAAGCCGGAAGTTTAATTGCCCGGTCGGGTAACCCCACTACCCGAAATAAAAAGCGTAAACCGTACACGGTATGTTTGAAGAATGACTCTGCTGCACCTCTCTTTTTCAAGATGTACAAATAGTCTTCGATCTGCTCCTGGGTAAGCTGCGTGGGTAATGACTGAAAATGTAAAGAAAGGTGAGCCACACAACGCATATAATTAGTTAAGGTGCTCATACTTTTGCCAGTTATTAACATTCGTTTTTCCAACTGTAAGCAAAGGTTTTGAAAGCCCGCTATCTCCTGACAGGCAAGTTTAACGATGGTGTGCATAGATCTGAATTTTAAAGTCTGATGAAAAAATCACCACAATACTGGTAGTATCCATCAAGTTTTAAAAGTGAAATCAAACAAACAGGAGTCGCTGAATGGCTCCCAGGGATTGCGTGCTAGCCTACTTGTTTGAAGGATTTTTCAATGGCGTTGTCAGACACATCAATCACGGACAGTCTAATCCTGAAACCAAGCGATCCACTGAACATAAGTCAGCCGATAACTGTACAGGCTGGGAGCTGATCAATAGCTTAACCCATGACCAAAAGGAAACAACGTATCTTCCGCCGGATAGCCCGGAGCATCCGGATGCTGGTCGATTACAGCCTTTTCCTTGTTTGCCAGTGCATAGGGAAGTTTCCCTGCCGGCTTGAATTTTCCGGCGACAATGTCCAGTATCGCTGCATCGCTTACCCCGAACGTTGCCAGTATCGCACCTGCGCTCAGTAGTCCGCTGTTCTGATCAAACACATACGGCTGACGAAAGTCTATCGACAGGATCGTTTTTTCGGCGCCTACAGTTTTCATAACATGTTGAATGTCCTGCAGCGAAGGCGTTACCTTCCATGATTTGGATTTTGCCATAGACGAAAAGGACAAGAAATTCAATTCATCCTCGCTCGCTCCTCCAAACCGAAGTCCATTGGCGGAAGCATCGTTGGTAACGTAAATTCTGATAATCGCATAATCGGTGTCCTTGCTGATGGCATGCATTGCTTCGCCCTTCTTAGCATCATAGTTGCCGGAAACAATTTTTGTTCGTGACCACGCGGGACCTGTAAATGCCTTCGTATTCATACCCATCGTGAAAATTTTCAGCGAATCGCCTTCCTTGGGAACGACAAGGGGAAGAGTCGTTTTATTCTGAAGCAATACAATCGACTTCCGCTGCGCGAGGTCTGCCTTCCGTTGATGGGCCGCGTTACCCAGGAGGTACGATGCACGATTCGGATCAACGTAAGGGTTTTCAAAAAGGCCAAGCTCGAACTGTTCCTTCAGCAGCCGCTTCACCGAGATATCGACCCGGCTCTCAGCAAGTTTTTCGGATGTAACCAGGTTCAACAGTTGTTTGTTGTTGTTGAAGCCCGACAGGATATCTGTGCCGGCGTCAATCGCGATTAGAATTTGTTCGTCGACAGATTTGTCTTCCAGTCCCCATGCCCGGTCACCAATAATTCCCGTGTCGGAATTCACATACCCCTTGAATCCCAGTTTTTTCCGTAGCAGATCTGTCAAAATACCTTTTGAAAACGCCATGCCCACCGTATTCGGCAAATATGGCTGACCAACAGGGATACCGTAGTAAGCCATAATGGAAGACGCTCCGGCTCTAATCGCCGCCTCAAAGGGGAGCAGGTGATAGTCAAACTTCTGAGCGGGGTAGACTTGATTTTTTCCAAAAGCATAGTGCGGATCACCGCCACCCTCCTGAGGTCCGCCACCCGGAAAATGTTTTATAGTCATGGCCACGCTACGTGCACTCAGTGATTCGCCTTGTAGATTTTTTACGAGTGTCGTGATGATATTGGCGGTCAGCTGGGCATCTTCGCTGAATGTTTCATGAACCCGATACCACCTTGGTTCTGTGGAAATGTCGCCCATATACCCATACATCCCGCGCAATCCGATCGATGTCCATTCCTGTCGCATAGTCCTTGCAAAGTCACCGATGAGATCCATGTCACGCGTCGCTGCAAGACCGCTTTCCTTGGGCCATGACGAGAACGCACCGGACTCTTCATTGATACCAGCCCGGGCATCGAACTCCACATGATTCCGGGAGTTTGACTTAAACATCGGTGGTATTCCGAGTCGTGTATTTTCGGCAAGCTCCTGAACCGCATTCATAAAATTGGCCGCTTCAAACGGAGTTATCTGAACACCGGCAAATCCACCTGTTGCCGTTGGTCGCGGATTCTGTGTGACAACATTTCTGAAAATGAACCGCGACATTTTTTCGTCCTCGATGAACTCTGCGGCCCGAAGTGGAAGCTTCCCACCTGTTTCTGCGTTAAGGGTATTGATGAGCATCATCCCTACTTTTTCCGTTAGCGTCATTTGTTTGACAAGATCATCTATGCGCTGATCTACCGGAAGACGCCAGTCTTCATAACGATCCAGTTTGTTGTTCTTGTTAAGGTCCTTGAACGTAAGCTGATTTACAACCAGCAGCGACGCTGATCGTGCTTCAATGACGGGTTGATACGTATACGTGCCCTGTGCCCATGCCGCTGCGCAGGGTAATAAGAACATAAGCACTACGGATTTAGTCAGGTTGTTCATCATGATGTGTTGTTTGCGGAATTCTAATGACAAGACGTTCGTTACCAAGGTACGCCCTGACCGAACCGGATGGTCCTGGTAAGGATTTTCGACCAAAGTTCGGAAGAAATCGACAGATACAAGCATTTATTAATTCCGGGAATCCCAGTCAACATCATTTCTCGTCGAGTTAGTTTTATTTTTTGGGCGGTTTAACGGGCTGTCGCTACTCGCCCCAGCCGCACGTTCCTGTGGGGCTCAGACAGGGCCGCTCCATCCCTACCGCGGGAGTTGTTGTCAATTGGCGAATGCTGCTCGTAAACACATACTACACTAGTCAACCCGTTGTACCGTGGTACACTTCACTTCCGGCCATTGCCTTTAAGCACCTATCCAACGCTCCAGGTTTCCAGACTGTCGTGTTACGCAAAAGGTTAACGTCCACGCGTGAAGGATTGAAGCGGAAACCCCCCGATAGCAATGCGCTGGCACGTGTGCATCGGGGAGTTGTAGCGTAAAGCCTGACCCGCGCCTCGCGGGGCACGCCCTAAGAATTGGGTTTGTTCACTCCCAGATTTTCCCGGCTATACTTTTCGGGCGACTCGATAATCGTCGAATTTAACTGGCTCAACTGATGGAACAGCTATAAAATATGCAATTACATGGATTAGTAGGGTTGATAACCTTTGGAGGCTGCCTGAAGTGCCGGCTGAACTTCCGTGGGCCGTACCGGCTCACCCTTATTACCCCAGGAGTTGCGTATGTAGTTCAGCACGTCAGATACTTCCTGATCTGTGAGACTGAAGCCAGGTTTTTCGCCGTTGTAATCCACGCCATTTACTTTCATTGGTCCGCGTGCCCCCAGTAAAACAATTTTTACCAGTCTGTTCTTATCTTTCAGGTAATCTGTTTTCGCAAGCGGTGGAAAAACGCCTTCAAGGCCTTCGCCTTCGGCCATGTGACAGGACATACACTGTCCTTCATAGATCGCCTTCCCTCGTTCCATGCTTGCCTTCAGATCAAAAGCCTGATAGAACGAAAAGAGTGACAATGACAGAAAGCCAATAACAACAAGCTGAAGATTTTTTTTTACAGTCTTAAGGGTTGTGAAAAATTCCGTTGTCAGATCGAATAGAAGTTTCCGCTTTTGATTACCCGTTGAGATGGTTGCCATAGAAGTGTTTTAAAGGTTATCGAATGCGACCGTTACGTCAACGAATTTAGTTATTATAATTAATAAAGATCTTAGAATTCATGCGCTTGTCTGCCGTGTAACTTGGTCATAACCTCAGCGACGCGTGTCCGACAGAGTCCCGGAGACGGGAGACACTGCGGCGAATGTCACTTTAAAAACAATTCCATAAAAGGGCCTGTTTAACTTGCTAAAAAGGATGTAATGGATACCGGCCGAATTGGAAAAATAATCGCAGAGATAGATCATCACGATATGGTGCCATTTCTTAAACCACATCTGAAACTTAACACGGTTTGGGGGCTTGCTTACTGGCTCGTTAACATCGTAATATTATCGTTTACCGTCTGGTACGCCGTTTTGAACTGGGTTTCATTTGATCACTTCCAGCAAGACATTAGCCTTGGATTTGTTGTATTCTTTTTCCTCTTGCCCATTCACGAAGGTATCCATGGAGTTGCCTATAAACTGGCAGGTGCGCCAAATGTAAGCTTTGGTGCATCCTGGAAGAAGTTAATTTTCTATGCACTGGCCGATCAGTTTGTGATCGGCCTAAAGAAGTTTTTAGTTGTCGCCCTTGCGCCTTTTCTGTTGATCAGTATTTTATTGATTTGTCTTTTCTTCTTCCTGCCCTTCTATGCCCTCCTGTTTCTTGGAGCATTCATTCTTCATACCGCTGGTTGTTTTGGTGATTTTGCGCTCGTGAGTTTTATGTACCAACATCGTGCGCGAAATATCGTTACGGTAGATGATGTGAAGGAGAATAAAACCTATTTTCTCGAGCCAAATCCCGCCGCTTAAATGTCAGGTGTCACCAAAGACCTCAGGTGACACTGACCAGGTAAAGATTTAATAAACTATTTCGGCGTTGAGCCTTTTGCCGGCTCCGGTGCTCCGTCGAAACGATGATGTTTACCAGCCAGTTTGCCTAGCATCAGTGTAACCGGGAATATTACCTTTTTAACAAACGTTGGAATATCGACAAGATCAAATTCGGATTTGTATTTCGATGCCAGAAAAGCGCCGTCAAAGGCTGACGGTCCTTTGCCTCCGTTTGCTTTTGTAGAACGGTAGATTTCCGTGAGGAAGAATTCAAGGTTGTAGGCAGGATTAGCCCAACCTGTGCAGATGAGCATATCTTCGCCTGCATTCCAGAAACGATGGACTTCACCTTTCAGGAAGGTAACGGTTTCACCCGGGCCATGGAACGTTGGCTGCCGGCCAGCTACCTGTGCGCCAATCTTACCTTGAATCACCGTTAAGCTTTCATCCTGCAGGTGATGCACATGCATGGGTGGTCCGCCACCAGGATGAACCCTGTTTTCTATTTCAAGCATTCCTCCTTCTTCATTTTCGATGTACTGCAAGAAGGTGAGCTGCTCACCGGCTCCGTTGTCGATAGTGTGGGGATACGTGTATTTCATACCGCTAATTTTTTTGAAGTAGATGTCAATACGATCAAGGCAAGAATTGTGTTTACGGCACAGATGGTGCTTCGAAACCAGTTCATGGATGACCACTGCTCCCAGGCCAGCCGGACGGTTTCCATACCTGCTTCCATGGGCGCAACAAAAAGAATCTCATTTCGAGGATAAAAATACCCGAATGTGAGCACATCGGCCAGAATTGCCAATACCAGCGATCCAATGGCAATAAAACGTGCCCTTCCAAACTTCCAGCAAACGATCACCGCGATCAGGGCGAGTACCTGATTGAGCGGGGAAATTATACGAAAGAAATTGCCAGGATTGACTACCGTAAAGTATTGCCGCGCCGCCAGTACCGAGTTGGGAAGATCGGCACCCCAGTTTGGGGCGTCAATGAGCGAATTGTAAAGATTGACAAAAAGGATTCCGGCTGCAACGGCCGCCGAGAGTCCTACTAAAATTAAACGAATCATGGTTTTATAAGGGTTTTGTTGGATATTTGGACAATGACCTAATTAACGAAGGTGTCTATAGAAAGTTAGGACATTGACCAAATTTTTATGGAGAGTAAATCACCCACCGAAAAAAAGATCGTACAGACGGCCCTGAAGCTGTTCAACGAATCCGGTATCGAATATGTAGGAATGCGTGAGCTGGCCACAGCCCTGGAAATGAGAGTCGGAAATCTCACCTATTATTTTCCCACCAAGGACGACCTCGTAAACCGTCTTTCGCTTGATCTGGCCGAGGAGAATAGCAAGACTATCGTTACCCTCGGGCAGGTAACCATGAAAGCTTTTTTTTCCATGCTTCAGCAGGTATTCCGCAACCACCACAAATACCGCTGCCTCATGCTGAGCTTCGTACACATCATGCAGCAGAATCCCATCATTGCAAAGCGTTATGGCAAAATCCAGACCTCGCGAAATGAAACCTGGTCTAAGAACATTCAGGGACTTAGGGAAGGGAAATTTATTTCAGCAGATACCGTAGAGGTAGACTTCCTAGTTTCTACCATTGCACTCATTGCCAGGTTCTGGATTTCGGAGGCCAACCTATCGTATAAGAATTTGAGTGAAGAGCAGCAGCAACAACACTATACCCGAATGATTGCCCGCATTTTTTTACCGTATGCCACCGCTAAAGGAAAACGCGACCTCATGCCCTTGTTAGTGTTGTAAGCAAGATCCAACGTAAATTTATAAAAAGCTGAAGAAGTATTGCGAAATAGCTACTATCTCAATTTTTGCCTCTGTTTGTAAAATTAATCCACTTCAAACGATTTCTGTTTTGTATTTCCATCAGAATCTGAACATTGACGATATAAACGGCAAAGTAAGCTGATGAAAAAACAGGGCGGTTAACAACACAACATAACGGTTTAGTTATATTTGTGCCCAAATTAACCTTATGCTGATGAAATATGCCTGTTGTTTGATTTTACTGTCCACTATCGCCGTTACTTGTTATGGACAATATAATACCTATCAAACAGATTATAATTTTCAAAACCGTCCGAATGGATTTATTGCGTCACTCTCCCCTGCCCCACCGGAGAACATAGGCAGTATTTACCTTTATGAAGAGTTTAATAGTGGCGAGGTCTTTCTTAAAGACAGCACGAAGCTGACTGACCTGAACATTAAGTTCGATCTTAAACAAAATGTGCTTGATGTACAGTACAATCAGGAAGTAAAAGTTCTGCCTGCCTACAGAGTATTGGCGTTCTCAATTAAAAAGAGTAATGGAGAAAGCGAACTTTATGTAAACGGCGCCACCCTGTTTGGAGCGACAAGTCCTTATAAAGATCAACTATTCGAACTTTTGAACAAGGATCAGGTTACCCTCTGCAGTAAAACAATAGCTACCATAATTGAAGCCAGTACGAACCCGGCGATGGGGCTGAGTAAAGAAGCTGAGGTTGTGACTAAAAAGAGATATTTTATTATCTATAAAGACAACTCGATTGAAGTCGGCAGCAAATCTCAATTAAAAGATGATCTTAAAAAGATGTTTGGGGATGAAGTTGAGCCACACCTTAAGAAAGTGAACCCGAAACAAGAAGAAGATTTAACGGCGCTGGTAAAGAAGTTGAACGACCTTAAAAAGAAGTCATAAAAAACTGGTGTAGTTTAGTGATGAACTTCCAGCGAGAGGCACAAGTCATTTTGATTTGTGCTTTTTTCTTTTGGGCTCTATTGCCAGAAGGATGCGTCCCAACGATCAAGGGGCAAATAAGCTCAAGTTAGCTGCGAATTAACTTTTTAGCCATGCCCGGGAAGATGAATCCATGAAAGGGCAGAACCGAGTACCAATAAATCCGCCCCCATAATCCAAGTGGCCGGAAGGTGGCTGTTTGAATAAGCCTGGCCTTGTCTCCCGAATTCCTGACCTTAAATTCAAGCCACGCCTCACCCGGTAATTTCATTTCCGCATATAGAAGCAACCTTCCGTTCTCCTTGTCGGCAACCTGTACTCTCCAGAAATCAAGGGCGTCGCCGGTCCGTAAATCTGTCTCGCTTCTTCTGCCCCTCCGCAGGCCAACGCCACCAACAAGCTTATCAATCAACCCGCGTATTTGCCACATCCAGTTTCCGAAATACCAGCCACGCGTACCCCCAATAGTCCAGATGTTCTCAATCACCTCCTCTTTTGGCCGCGAAAACTCATACGTTCGCTTGTCGGTGTATACGCCGAATTCAGGAACTATAACGTTATTGAGAAAATTTTTATCAATCGTAGTTGCCAATGAATCTGTCCAACTGGAGACTACATTCCGCTGACTAATTTTTTGAAAGGCGATAGTAAGGGCTTCGTCGTAACTCATTAGTCTTACCGGTATCAGCTCGCGAATAGTTTCGTCCTTGCAGATTACTTCATTCTTCATACTGTTTACAAGATTCCGTGCCAGCGAATAGGTGCTGGGTGTAATAAACACCAGCCACAACGATGATAAACGGGGAGTAAGTACAGGAATAGTGATAATCCAGCGTTTAAGGTTTCTTTTCTGAGCAAACTTGTATAGCATTTCTCTGTAGGTCAGAATTTCCGTTCCGCCGATATCATAAACCTTCCCGAAGGTTTGCGGAACCAGCAAGACACCTTGCAGGTACTCAATAACATTCCGGATTGAAATCGGCTGACATCGTGTACTAAGCCACCGAGGCGCAACCATAACGGGAAGTTTTTCAACGAGATTCCGAATGATCTCGAATGATGCACTTCCTGAGCCCACAATAATTGCTGCCCGCAGAACCGTGACCGGAACCTTACCTGACTTGAGAATATCCTCAACATTTTTTCGTGAAAGCAAATGATGAGAGAGGTCATCATCATTCACAATCCCGCTCAGATAGATTATTTGTTTTGCTCCTGACTTTTCAACGGCTTCTGAGAAATTTAACGCTGAAGTGGCTTCCATAGTCGTAAAGTCAGTAGTGGAAGAGCTCATGGAATGAACAAGGTAATAGGCTGCATCGATATCCCCAGGAATTACGTCCAGGGTGCTGGTATCATTCAGATCACCTTCAATAACCGTTACCCTTCTAAGAAAATCTTCGGAGAAGTCTTCCCAATCGAACCTTCGTTTATCCCGAACAAGGCACACCACTTCGTGACCGCCCTCAACCAACGCCGGCAACAGCCTTCTGCCGATGTAGCCAGTTGAACCCGTCAATAGTACCTTCATAGATTCGATGATGTTTAGCTAAAAGAAATCTATTAAATAATTGTCGCTGATCTTTTTCAGAGCTCCAAATGCTAGCGCCCAAGGAAACTACTGTCTGTTGAAAATCCGAAAATGCCAATGTAGGAGGTTAACTCCGCCGGGAGCGATCATAATAGATAACAGGTAACAGTTACTATTGTTCAAAATGAACAGAAATCAAGTCGTACCTTGAGCCGCTGGATGAAGTGTCCTTAATCCATCAGTTCGTATTCCGAGGTAGAATCTACGAACAAAAGGCTTTTCCAAACTATAATAGAAGGAATAAAAGCATATCTGGTTGACAACGTTAGCAAGTATACCATGCCAGGAGAAAGCTAGCAAGGCAGCCCCATATCCGTTTAACTGTCCCCAACCGTACAGCGGATTCGACATGAACTTAAAAATTCCATTCCCCTCAAACTCGATAACTTTTTCTTCAATGAACATATCCTTATAGTAATAGATGGCGAGGCCGATTTGCCAGGTAGCCAGAAATTTTATGATAAACCCAATGAGTTGAAATGTAATTCCAATCACCAGAATCCAGGACGCAGATGCGAATGAAAAGTCTTCCCTGCTCATGGTTGTAAAATACAGGTAGGAGAAAGCAAGGCCGTTGTGAAAAAATGCGAAGGAGAGCCACGCTTCAAATTTTTTGTGCGCCTCCTCTTTTGTGCGACTGTTCTTCAACCAATACTGTTTGAATCCACCCTTCACAAAGGTTCCGAACAAAACGGTATAGTGGAGCACCATGGAGAACACCCAATACGTGACACCAAATTCTATAGATGGGTTTTGGAACAAAATAAAAGCCAGTATACAAGAGAACAGGATAGACAGCCACCGGGTGAATGTCATATTCACGAGGACTATTCCGGCTGTGCCTAACAACAAAACGGCTGCCTTTTTTATTATCGTTACGGTCTTATTCAATGGTAAAGCGGTTGTCGCTTAATTAGAAGGGCGCAAGTAACAAAGAAAAAAACAACTACAGAGCCTTTCAAGAGCCAGAATCGGCGTTTCTACTTCCTGGCCAGCCCGTCTGCTTACTTTTGGGGCAATCTGTATGTTGGCGTCACCGTCCCGCAGGAAAAGTACTCAACAGTGGAAATCAGACCTGAGTAACACGCGTAGCCAGGACCAAAACGTTTTACCAGACAACTATTTGGCTACACCAATGTTTCCATCTTATTTGTCCGGAACAACGAGGCCGCAAGTTCAAGCGAACGAAGCTTTGCGCTCGCATCAAACATATGGGTGGCGATCATGATCTCGTCAACGCCGGTAAGCCCGGCAAATGATGTTAGTTTCCCGGCCAGTGTCTCCCTGCTTCCGACAAAAGAATAGGCAAGCATCTGGTGGACTGCCGTACGTTCCTCCGGGATCCAGAGCCGGTCCATGTCGCCCGTGGGAGGAGGCAGCGGTCTTCGCGTGTTGCGTATCATACCCAGAACCAGCTGGTAAAATGAGGAAGCCAGGTATTGTGCCTCACTGTCGGTGTCTGCTGCAATGACATTCACGCAGGCCATCGCATAGGGCTCATCCAGAAACGTGGAAGGCTCAAACGCGGAATGATAAATGTCAAGTGCCGGTACTAGTTGAGAAGGAGCAAAGTGAGAAGCAAAAGCAAAGGGCAGTCCGAGCTTCGCCGCAAGTTGAGCGCTGAATGTACTGGAGCCCAGCAACCACACCGGTACATGTGTACCCACTCCCGGGATAGCCCTTACCATTCCCTGTTTATCATCCGGGCCGAGATATTGCAGGAGTTCAACGACATCATTGGGAAATTCGTTAACATCCACACTCAAATTTCTTCGTAATGCCTGGGCAGTTGTCTGATCCGTTCCTGGTGCCCTTCCTAACCCCAGGTCTATCCGACCCGGATACAACGATTCAAGCGTACCGAATTGCTCGGCTATTACCAGTGGAGCATGGTTCGGTAACATGATGCCGCCTGACCCTACCCGAATTGTCGATGTTCCCTGCGCGATATACCCAACAAGAACTGCTGTAGCCGCCGATGCCACGCTTTGCATGTTATGGTGTTCGGCAAACCAGTAGCGTTTGTAGCCAAGTTGTTCTGCATGCTGTGCGAATGTCAGACTTCGTTTGAACGTATCTCCGGCCGACTGATCGCCTTGAATAATGTTGGCCAGATCAAGTATCGATACCGGTATGTCTTTGATATTTCTACTCATGGTGGATTACAATTCTGCTTCATTAGGTTCTCTCAACCAACGCGGATACCGCCCGGTAAGTTCACATTTTTGGGTGAATCCATGGAAACCGAGTAATTCATTTGATCATCCAGGTTTCTCCGTCAAACCATCAACTCCATAGAAATCGGAAAATATGTACCCTCCACGTTGTTAGCCCAAAAAATTGCGACGGTATGCAATTCCCGTGTGGATGAAATTTTTACTTTACAGGAAAGTGATTGGCCGGGTTGAACAAGGTTATGCGCTATTTATTATTAACTCTTATCCACAAACGCGAACGGGGTGTCATATCCAGTTTGATGGTATTGTCAACTAACTTAATGGGTTTTTCAGTAAGACCATCTATGAGTTTATCTGCCTGCTGTCTTTGTATAGTTACTTCAATTGCTTCCTGATTGTAGTTGTGGATCATAAAATCACCATTGGAAAGGTGCTGTACAGAAACACGTGCGGGCGCATCGACACCGGGTTCTCCATCTGATCGGAAAACACCCCGAATGGTATTTACCCATTGCCGCGGAAATTCGAGCATGCCCAGTGGCCTGGGACTTAATAAAACTTCGCCCACGTCTTCAAAATCCTTTTGTGAAAATGTATGGGTATTAATGACCGAAATATTTCCCTTTTGATTTTGAACGAGAAAAGGATCGCTGGCCCTGGTTGCTGCCTGAAGCAAAATAGTGGCCCCGTCGGGAATTAGTTGATAGTCCATGGAGATAGGAATTTTCAACGCGAATTCCTCTCCTTCTGAAATGACTTTCTGAGCAGTTACGGATGCAGCAGCCAACGGCCATTTTATCTGTGCGAGAACAGCCAGTTTCTCTCCTGAATTCACATTGGCAAGAAACCCGGTTGTCATTATTATTTTTGCTCCCCGGTTCAATGACTTTAGGATTTTCTCTGTGATGTTTTTATCTGCAGCTGCCTGCGTTGGCAGGAAAATTACGTTGGCGTTTTCCGGATACTTTGAATCAGGCACGAGCGAAACGCCAAACATGCCGATGTAGTCCATCAAATACAAATCACTGCCGGCATCGCTGTTAGGTGGTTTATACCCAACAACACCCTGAACCGGATTGGAAGCAACTACCTGAGCCAATTCCACAAGCTTCTCAAAATCCTGCCGCAAAAGGTGATGACCAGGATGGCCGGAAAGAAAACTCCCAAATTCAAAAATCACCAGCTCCTTCGCTCCGGCAAGCACGGTCTGGTAGGCCTGATCAATAAAATCCAGTTCGTCGCAGTCACCGTGGTCGAACCACGCGCCACCCATTTTATTTCCCGACAATGAAGACATCCACCGGTAATTAATAAATCCCTGGTAGGGTTGGACAAAGCCAAACCTTTGGGTATACTGTCCTCGTGTTTCCGTACCGATCCACACACTGTCAAACAACGCGGGTTGCGTCGCGACATCGTATCCGAAAAGATGATACCGGTCATACCATTGCGGATACTTTATTATCATCTTGATCGATGGATTCTTTTCCCTGGCTGGTTTGATAAAGACTGATTCAGAGAGTTCAGACAGAAGTGAGCGCCGGTAGTCCGACCAGCTTCTATCTCCTTTTGCCGTTCTGGACTCCTGACTGCTATCGGATGTACAAAGAAAATCGTCGACAATAAATGAATCAAAAATGGGCGCAGCATCCTCCATCACTTTTCTCAAATCATTCTGGGTTTTTGAATTTTGCCAGTTAAACCATGAAAATGTGTTATTCTGGTGAACTCCAAAATTGTTTCCCGGCACCGTTGCAATACCACCTACAACTTCAAATCCATTATCCTTTAGAAAGGCAACGCTGGTTTTCAGGATTTCAGGCGAAACAACCAATCCGCTTCGGTAAACTTCAACGTATACTTTCGTAATTCCATTGGCCCGGAGCAGCGAAATAACTTCCCGTTTGCCAACTTCGGTGGTGAACATTTTCTCGACAGCATGTGCAGTAATATATACACTGAGACGCAACGTGGATTTCTTCTCTACCGCAAAATTCCACACATCCTGTATAGGTTCTGACGTTTGTTTGCAACCAAAAGTTGCCATTAACAAACCAAAGAGAAACATTATCCTCACGAGTATTTTTCTATTGTTGAATATTTTCATTGCGGGTATGAAGCCAATAATTCTTCGGTCCAAAGCAGATTGATTACAATATATTTTAATTTCATCATTGATTTGTACTACTTTACTACATCATAAGCAATTCTTATATAAACGGTTTTTAAAAAAAATCACACGGAATATGAAATTTTCATTCGTTCTTTTTCTTTCACTTCTCACAACGATGTCTCTGGTTGCTCAAATAGAAGTTCGCACTGTTCCAGAGCCACCACCTTACCGTTTTTCTCCGGATGGTGTTCCCAAAGGTGAATTAAAAGGACCCTTTAACTTTTATAGCAAAATTATTGAAGGTACCGTTCGTCAATACTGGCTGTATATTCCGGCTCAGTACACGGCGTCCAAACCGGCAAGCGTTTTAGTATTTCAGGATGGCTATCGGGCGCAGAATCCGGAAGGCACTCTTCGGGTCCCTCATGTACTGGAGAACTTAATCGCAAAAGGTGAAATACCCGTTACGATTGGTATTTTAATTTCTCCCGGCAACCGGTCAAAAGAATTTCCCACCGATTTAGGATCGAAGAATCCGAATAACAGAGCACAGGAATATGATGCTATGAATAATCTCTATTCACGACTTGTTGTAGAGGAAATATTGCCGGAAGTCGCCAAACAATATAACCTGACCACCGACCCGGAACAACGTGCTATTGGTGGCTGCAGCAGTGGTGGTATTGCCGCCTTCACTGTGGCGTGGTATTATCCCGATGTTTTTCGTAAAGTTTTCAGTGGCATAGGCAGCTTCGTGTCGATCGGGTTCCGGCCAAATGAAACACCCATTAAACTGGGCGGTCAGGATTACCCGGCACTAATTCGCAGAGAACCCATTCGTCCGATGCGAATTTTTTTACAGGACGGAAGTAATGATTTAAGCAACGAATGGGGTGATTGGTTTCTGGCTAATCAGCAAATGATTTCCGCAATGAAATACGCCAATGAAAAAGCGGACAAAAACAACACAAGCGGGGCTCGTTACCGTGTCAATGCCGTGTGGACGGAGGGTACGCATAGTGATAAACATTCAGCCTTACTTTTGCCCGAGGCGTTGAAGTGGCTTTTTGCCACTAATTGAAACGAGTAATTTGTTTGCAGGATAAGAGTTCATCAAGCGGGCTTGGGGCGCTGCTGATCGGGAGAGGTTTTTCCTTCACCAAGCTAATGGTTAAATTACTATGGAAAGAAACAGATGTCCTCAGACCTTCCTCGTTTTCAGACCAAATCCACTCTATGGATCCTTCGGTATTCTAAAAATGCGCTATTCATCATCCTGCTGTCTGGCTGCCTGACCCCGACAGAGATTAAGACAAGCAGACAGGGAAATACCCTGGTAGTCTCAGGGCGGGTGAGCAACCTGCCAGACCAGTCCCTTTTGTCATTGGGCCTTACCGCTGAGAGTGAACGATTACCCTTTCCGGTTTCGGAGGCGATTATAAATCTTTATGAAGAAGATCAACACGTAGGCATCTATGCCGAAGACACCATTATTCCCGGCAATTATATGTTACATGATTTCGTTGGTAAACCCGGTAAAGTGTATCATGTGAAAATCACGTTGGAGGACAACCAAATGTATGAATCTGCTCCCGAAAAAATGCCAGACGATTCAGGCACCGTATCGGCGTACTTTCAAGTCGCACGGGAAGAATTCGTAGACTTTGAAGGTATACTTGTAAACCAGCCGGTTGTTAGGGTTTTCGGAAATTCTATTCTTCCGCCTTCGGAAAACCAATTTATGAAATGGCAGGTCGATGAGGTTTTTATGATCTTTGGGGGTCCACTTCCTTGTTTTGTTACACAAGCCGCCGATCCCCAATTTCTTGTTCTGCTCGATCGGAAGAATCTCGCCGCAAGCGAATACCCTGACCAATTCTTAGCCAGAAGAGTTGTTGATTACAGCTTTATGCTCAAGCACTATTTTATTACCTATCAAAGTACAATTACAAAAAGTGCGTTCGACTATTGGCGGAAAGTGCAAATTGTGGCAAGTCAGGACGGGTCCATGTTTGACATACCGCCGGCAACTATTACGGGAAATCTCAGAAACATCAATGATCCCTCTGAAAAGGTCCTTGGCTACTTTGAAGCTACGCATCAAACACTGCACAGGTTTTTTTTGACAACGAGTGACTTTCCTTTTATAATGAATTATACCGACTGTGCTGGTAATGGTTCAGGCATTCCACCCGATCGATGCCTGAACTGTCTGCTTGTAAGGAACAGCAGTTATGTCAGGCCTCCGTGGTTTTAATGAATGAACTAGTACCAAAGAAAATCCGATTCTGATTTTTTGAGGCAGTCGGTGTATCTGTGCCTAAGCAAGATCAGTGTCACCCGAGAGCCTCAGGGTGACACTGATCGGGACAGCTGCTCGTTGTCGCCTAACATCACTTTCGAAAAGTTGCTAGCTGACTCGTGAACGTTTTGCCATGTCAATGGAAGCGTTTGCTATGGCCGCCCATTTCTTACTAATCTGAAATTCTTCCGCCGGTGTCAAACTGTCCTCATTTGTGTTATAAAAATCCAGAGCGGATGCGGAATTCTTTTTGTCGCGGTAATCAAATGTCAATTCAAGTCTATCCATCACATCAAAATTCTTATTGCCATTTCTGACAGACCGTTGCACTTTAACCACCTGGCAATTTTCGATTTCCAGTAAGCTTATCTCGTTTTCAAGGAAAATGTCCTCCGACTTCTTTATGAAGAAAAGTTTATGGCTATCGCTGTCGATTCCAATGGCTCTCCTGTTCCAAATTTCATACTGTGATATTTTGCAATTACTCCTTGCCGCCAGGGATGCCAGTGCCGTTATGAAAATTCCTTCTCTTTTTTTCCTGCTTCTGCTCATGGCTACGAAAGGAACAATACAAATGATAAGTATGATTATGCCAAGTATTGTCAATGCATTTGAATCCATTATTGTGTTGATTTTATTGAAGTGTAAAAATGGCACGAAGTGTGGCAAAGACTTGCCATCAGGTTCATGCTACTAAAATGTGGGTATACTCCACCTTAAGTGGACCAAAAATGGATTACAAGAAGTAGTGAAACGGGAAGATGATGTCGGTGGACTGAAGCTTCACTACGATATCGCTGAAGCGATAGATATACCCGAAAGGTATACTGACAAGGAATTGCTCAGCTGTTTGCAACGACGTCCAAATGCAATTCTGGTGACTATTACTATATACCTGCTGAAGATTATTTAGTCCCTTAACTGCATTTTCGGTAGCGGTATGACTAAGGAGATTTACAGATGCCAGGGAAAAATAGCCTTTCTCGTTTACGGCCCGGCCTTTTAAAAGAGAGGTGCTTGAGAAAGTACCACCGCTGTTGTAAAAGCCTACAATGAAGCAATACAACACCAGGATGTGAAGAAGAACTACTACCCTGGCCGGCTTATTCATGCTGCTATCAGACTTATACTTTTCAAAAGTGGCACTCAATTTACCACTTATGAGGTGCAAATTTAAGATTTAGCACGAAATAAGCCAGTTTACCCACATCTATAATGTATCCTGTTTCCTCTTACTCTGTCTGTGTGCTGATCGGGAGACTAAATTTTATTCCTAAGGGAGGGTAATTCGATCCTGAACTTTATGACCACTATTCTAATAATCACAATCAGGCCGGCTGAAATAAGAAAATTTCCGAAACGGGAAACGGAGAAACTTTCAAGAATCAGGTACAGACTGGCGCCGGCCAGGCAAGCGGTTGCATATACTTCGTTACGAAAAATTATTGGCGTCTTATTCGTCAGTGTGTCCCGTATAACACCACCCATTACCGCAGTAAAAACACCCATAATCGCAGCAATCTCGGGTCGTACTCCCAGGCTTAAACTTTTTTCTACGCCAACAATCGTAAACAAGGCTATACCTGCCATATCAAATAGCAACATGGTTCTCCTTAGTCTGAGAACCCAGTTGAAGAAGACAAGGGATGTAACGACACCAAGAAGAATGGCATAGAGGAAATTAATATCGTTAATCCAGACCAGGGGGTAACTGCCTAACAGAATATCGCGCAGACTACCGCCGCCAGTGGCCGTCACAAAACCGGTAAAGGTGGCGCCAAACCAGTTCCGATCCTTGTCATCGGTAGCCAGAACACCCGAGATCGCAAAAAAATAGGTTCCGGCAAGCTCGGCTATGTATTGAATAGTCATATGGACATTTTTAAAACTAATTATTCATTACGATGAAGGGTGCCATACGTATACAAATTTGCGCACAATTTAGAGGATTCAGGTAAGTTAAACGATCTTTATCCTCAGGAGCTGGCCGGCCTAAAATATCAGTATTGAAATATTGCCTTTCACACCCTTAAGGCATTCTTGTTTTCCGCATCTGCTTTTGCAGGTTAAGAAGTTTCCTAAACCGCCAGGGTTAGAGGCGAGCACTCTACGATTTTTATTTCGGGAGAGATGAATGCTTTGACGACGAATCAAAATGAATTAATCACGAATATATTGCGAAGAAAAACAACTGTGTTTATATACCCGATTGTTGCCGTAGGTAAGAACAAATGTCAATCTGTCAACGGAGAGACTGGTGAAATAAAACGCGTAGCGCCACCGAATGCCTGGGTAACTAATGGTAGGGTTGTGTTGGATCAGACCGGATGATCGTACTCTTATCACCCCTTTCAATGGCTTTGGTGATGGAGTTCACGACCTCATCAAGTTTATCGGCAGAAATCTTCAAATGCTCAAGAATCGCGTTAGACTGATCAACATCCGGAGCTTTCTTCATCAGATTGATTAACCCCAAAATACTCGCCACTGGGCTTCGTAGCTTGTGTGCGTTAATGAAGGCATATTCTTCCAACGCCCTGTTTTTCTTTTCAAGCTCGGCCGTTCGCTGATGAACGATATTCTCCAGATTCTCATTTATTCCTTTGATTTCTTCGGCCTTTACCTGGATTTCGTGGTTGATGGCTTTGATCTCTTCATTCTGGATCACCACTTCATTGTTGCTTATTTGCAAGGCCAGACGGGCCTTGATTTCCCGGATGGTCAGGTTGTACCGTGTGCGTATCAGCAAGAACATGAAAAAGAGCGATGAGAAAAGAATCAATCCTCCCTGTACGAAGAAATTGTTAATTTCAATCACCGGGTTTCGGCTGACAAAGTATATTGTGCTTGTCAACGAAATCAGAACAGCTGCCAGCGAATAGGTCCATCCCCATACTGCAAACATTCCAGCGCCAATAAGCAAAGCGGTGAAATTGAGATTATGCCCTAATATATCTTCCGGACCGATCAGGCTATAGGTGTAGGCGTTCTGCAGAGCGATAAGTGTGAAGGGAACCAGCACAAGGATGTAGGAAGGAAGATTATACCGATTTCTCAGGGACAAAACCATGAGCGTAATAAAAGAAACGCACAAGCGGATAGCCAGTAAGTGCGTCCAGCTTTCTGGAATATTGAAATAATCAGTAATCGCAAAGACGGGGTCAAAAACAATCGCAACCCATGCCGCAACAACGTGATATTTGGACGAGGACTTTTCCAATTCAAGCTGCCACATGGATTCAGGCACTTGCCCGATCAAACTCTCCTCATTTCCCCAATCTTTGTCACGCATTCTATTCGGCATATATTCACAAAGCTATCGAATAGTGTGTATATCTGAAAACGTTCAGCTAACATGGATCTATTTCGATAGCCACCCGTGGGACTCACTCACCAGGCTATGATATAAACCCCGTAGAATCCTTAATGGATTGTATCTGAATATCGTTAAAAAAAAAGAATGCGCCCGATTTGGATTGGGCAACAGAGGGCCGCCCCGTATTTTGCATTTCGACAAAACAGATCACCACGACTTAGTAAGGTCTTTGCTATTCACAATTTATACACTGTATTACACTATATTTATAGGGGAGTTGAATTGTCCATCCATCGCATTGGCCATACGCAATCGGGAACGTTGGCTAATCTTAGACCACCGAAAGCAATAACTTTCCTGGTTCTCTGCATTAAGCAGATCGGGAAAAAATTCAGTTCATTGGCCCGAAGTGATCAACGATCCGATTGTAGGCCTCGGAAGCAGCGCCATTGCCCCAGTCATAAATAGTGAACTCACCGATACCTAATCCATCGGCATTGGTTTGACCGCCATGTCCATAGTTTTCCATCATAAAGCCATAATCTTTCTCGTTAAAGAATGGATAAACCTTCTCCCATTGTTGTCTGGTTTCCGGATTCTCGGGACAATACATCATGACAAAGGATGAACGCAGTGCGGCCATTCCCCTTTCCTTGTATTCGTCCATGTTCAACTCTTGTCCGTAGCGAAGTATAAGTTCTGCGAACAGACTTTGTCGTGAATCATTCCACTCACCATCTCCATTCATTACCCCAAACCCGCCAAGTGCGTGAATGGCTATAAAGTGAGGTTGCCAGGATGCCTGACACATCAGCAACTCATCGAGTACGCGCTGACCAGTTCGAAGATACTCTTTGTCGCCCGTAACCTTGTATAAATTCAAATTTGCTTCTGCCGTCCAGAACATGGAAAGAGTATTTTGCTTGAATGCATCATTGCGCACGATCTTCTTCCCGACCAATGAATCCAGGATGCGGCTGCACGACCAGTAGGTTTCGAAGTCCTCCCATCGGCCAATAGGCACAATGTTCTCGTTCACTGCTTCCATCGCCTTTTTTGCCGAGACCAGATACTTCTCTTCTTTCGTCAGTTCAAACGCTTTTAGCAGAAAAGTTACTGACATCGAAGTTTCCGGTGACTGCTCCAGAAATGGCAACGGCTGTGATGTTTTAAAGTCGAGCCAGGCCGGAAAGAAACCATCCGGCCGTTGTAATGTGATCAACCGGTCGGCATAACGCGTCGCATAGGAAAGAAGTCTTGTGTCTTTCTCAAGCTCATCATACCAGGTGAGCATCAGATAGGCTGTCCAACTCATGTCCAGAATATGCAACGGAGCCTGATCTGCACCTTGCCACGCCTTCGCCGGATTTCTGTTTGAATTGCCAAAGTAATAGGAACTCCATCCCTTCGAGCGCGCGACCTTCTTACCATTCACTTCGACGTGTTCCATCCTCGTTGCGACAACAGAAGGGAAGAGCCCATTGGTTTGAGGAAAATTCAAGGCGAGCTCCTTGGTCATGACAGCTTTTTCCAACAAAGAACTATTTTTCGTTCGTCGCGCGTATCGATATAGACCCTGTGCCGAACGCAGGGAACTGAACCATGCCTGGTTCCAGACCGATCTGAACTCACGCTCATTGACGGGGCCTGGATAATTCGGACTTTGTGTAACGTTTACGATAAAAACCGGAGCACCCACTTTTTTTCCATTCAGAGAAAATTCCTGCCATACATTCTTTTTCCACGTATCGAATGCCCACGTGTACGTATGCTTCACGTATGTTTCAAGATCACCTTTGATAGGCTCTCCTGCGTCATACAAAACCTTACCCCAATTTTTCCAAAGGAAGGCAAGTGGCTTTCTCCAGGGATCATCAAGGCTCTCCTTATCATCATTCACCATGATATAAAAACCAAAATCAAAAACAGGCAGGTTAAAAACCATACCTGAATCTCTGGTGAACAAAACATGCTCGGGAACCCGGCTCTTGCTTGCGCCGATGACAAGGGTTTCATTTATTGCATCAAGGTCCATATACCACTGTACCCCTGAGGTTTTCATCTTGTCAAGATCAGGTATCAGTACCAATTGTCGCCCTGAATCGGAAACGATCATCGCAGGCGAACGAAAAACGTGTTGAGCGATAATATTACTATCCGTTGGTGTCAGATGCGGCGCCCAGTGAAATGTTGGTTTGAATGCCGGATGTACGGTCACCTTCCAATCGTCCTGATGAATAACATCCGCCAGTTGGTACTTGATGCCGATACGTACCAGGTTCGATGATATTTGCTGAATAGTCAACTGTGGCTGAATGCCCGAAAGCGAATCGATATGGATTGATGAAATATACTTCCCAAGCAATTGACTTGTGGTTGCATCGAATTGGATTTCATTCACCGATTTTCTCTTCTCACAAGAGGAGAGCATTGCGACTATCAATAAGGCCGAAATGTTGAGCAGGAAGTGTTTCAGTTTCATAACATTTATTCAATTGGTCAAATTACTTTCTTGCAAATTCAAGGAGATCAACGATATTGTTGGCATCAGCGGCCTTGATTGCTGATATATATTGCTCCCTCTCTTTTCCGGTTTTTGTAAGATCACCTTGGCTACCCCAGGTAAAAACAGGTTGATTGAAGACCTTCTCTACGATGAGGTCACCCATCATCCGCGAATGGCGGCCATTGCCATTGGAGAAGCAATGAATTTGTACAATACGATGTTTGAAACGAACAGCAGTTTCATCAGGCGGATAGGTGCCATTGTCAATCCAGAATTTGCAATCACCCAGTAGCTTTCTTAATTCTATTGCTATCTGGTACCTATCCACACCAATGTTTTTGTTACTCTTTCTAAACTCACCAGCCCAAGCCCACACATCTGCATACATTTTCTTATGAACGAGCCTGACAAAATCTTCGGTGAGTATGTTTTCCTTTTTAAATTTACGCCCCATAGTCCATTTAATGGCGCGCTCTATGTTTTGCTGTTCAAACTCATCCAATTCACCTCGGGTGGTAATGGTAGGAATAAGGAGGCCATCCTTCTCCTCTTCATCGAGAGGGGTCTGCCCGTCAACTAATTCAAAGTCTAATCCCATAAGTATCGCGGCATCTCTCTCTTAATTTCATCAGCCAATTCGCGTATAGCTCTTTCAACCCTGTCCTTACTCACTTGCTGGTCTTCCAGTTTCATAGTGTTATCAGTCCGCTTCACAATTTTTCGGGCAACGATGAGAGCTTGCCTTTCGAACATTTCTTCAAACGAACCATCGCGTGGTATAAAACCATAAATGAGTCTCATGTTCAATGCAGAAGCAACTTCACGGAGGCTTTTCAAAGTGATGTTTCCATTCTTCTCACGCTGCTCAATTTCCTGTGCGCTTTGAGCGGTAATTCCCAAACGGCTGGCGAATTGCCTGAATGACATCTTCAAAGCCGTACGGATTCCATGAATCCAGCCCTTGGCTGGCACATCGGGAAAATTGACATAGGTAGCCAATTTACGGTCCAATTGCTCAATTTGAAGCTTTTTTGTGTTTTTCATAAGGCCATATCCTGCTAAATACAAGTCAAATATCAGGTTATAACCTGATAAATACAAGCAAAATATCAGGTTATAACCTGATAAATAATTCAGGTCTCAGTGTTACCCGCTGTGATGCATCCTTTTATTAAGCCATCGTCTTTACCGGCAAATCAATAAAGACATGGAAATCAAAGCACTATTAAAACAAGTAAACTGGCTGTTGGGTGGGGCTGTTATTGCCCTTGTCACCCTGATCGCAATGGGCACGTCGCTGATTGCCTTTCATGAACCCGGAAAGACAGACGTTAATCAAACAACGGACTTGAGTCAGGAGGAGCTGGTCAAACGCGGGGCCTACCTGGTGAATACTTCCGCGTGTCATGATTGTCACTCGCACAAAGTGATTACACCACAAGGCCCGGAGCCTGACCCCGAGAGGTTATTGTCGGGTTATCCTTCTGATCTGCCGCTTCCCGAAGTGAAAAAGGACGCGTTGAAAGACTGGATACTATTCAATGAACATCTTACGGGCATTGCTGGCCCCTGGGGAGTTTCATTTGCGGCAAACCTTACTTCAGATGAAACCGGCATTGGCAACTGGACGGAAGAACAGTTCTTTACCGCTATACGAAAAGGAATCTATAAAGGACTTGAAGGCAGTCGTCCGCTTTTGCCGCCTATGCCGTGGCAAGTGTACAAAAATATGACAGATACCGACCTTCGTTCAATTTTCGCCTACCTGAAAAGTACCAAACCGGTTCGGAATATTGTACCTGCTCCGATAGCGCCTGATCAGATTCCATAAAAAACTAATCAAATTAATAAATACTATGAAAAGCATAATCAGTTTAATTATGACAGTACTTGCAATGACGTTGCCCTCCATGGCACAAACCGATGAGGAATTGGCAGAACAAACCATCTTCCAGCTTGTAAAAGCTACAGAAGAACGAGATGTACACCGTATGCACTATCTCTTGCATGAAAACTTCCAGGCGATGAATAATGAATCTGCTGTAACCAAAGGAGACTATATGAAAATGCTGTGGGAGAAAAAACTTGGAGGTGGAGAAACAGAAGTAGAGATAACGAATCTCGAGCTAGCGGACAATATGGCCTCTGCTAAAGTTAAAATATCGATCAAGGATGTACCGATAGCGTCATACTACTATTACCTGTACAAAAATGGAAGTGGATGGCAGGTGCTTCACATTTTGCCCTATCAACTTCAAAAGACATAGATAGTGGTTCGATTTGTTGTTTCGAAGTTGGTAAAGCCCGGTAAAATCCGGGTTTTATTTTTTTAGGTAAAGCTGCATCTTTTTACAGGGGTTATCGTCTTTAGCACTAAACCTATACAGTCACTATCTTTATCTTGGTGTTATTATTCCAGATTCAGCAAGTGACAGTCCAAAAAGCGCTTAAACTTTTGTAATATGGAAATAGCCGGAATCTACACTGAATTTCATCGGTCACTGCTTTCGTATGTCCGCAGCAAGATCAGGTCGAAGGAGGATGCAGAAGATATTCTACAGAACGTCTTTGCCAGGATTTCTGCGAATGCAGGTTCCCTATCGGAAAAAGAAAAAGTTCAGAACTGGTTATTTACCGTCACGAAGAATGCCGTGATTGACTATTACCGGGTAAATGGAAAGAAGCGGAATGTTGCACTGGATGAAAAATTTGCCGAAGAACTTCTGGACGAAGAAAACACCGATTCAACAAAGGGACTTGATCAGTGTGTTACTACAATGATCAATTTACTCCCGGAAGAATACCGAAGCATTATCGAAGACGCAGAGCTGCACGGTATCAAACAGAAAGACCTCGCAGCGAAATACAACATGGCTTACCCCTCTATGCGTTCACGTGTTCAGCGAGGCTGGGAAAGGCTGAAACAACTATTCTACAACTGCTGTCATATTGAAACCGACACTTACGGAAATGTGCTGCTAGCGCAGGGTCGTCCTGATTGCGAAAGTCCCTGCAAGCCTTAAATTTTCCTTGAGGCATTGCATCATTTGCCTCCTCCCATCGTCTTTACCAGCAAATAAACAAAAAGACTATGGAAACAAATGGATCAGGCATTCCGGTAATTCAAAAATCAAAAGCAGAGAAAAAGGAAGTAGCTGCGGCTTCGTGTTGTACACCAAAGACTACTGCAACACTTTGTTGTATGCCAAGTCAATCGAAGGAGGAGAACAATGGGGCATGTTGTGCTCAGCCGGTTGATGGTTCTGATTGTTGCGATAAGTAGCTAAAAAAATCAGCTAGCCGCCGAGCAGTTTATGGCTGCATACAAATCTGTGGAGCAAGCAGGTAAGACCGTTTTACGACGACGGTCAAAACAGCTTTACAAAATACCGAAGTGACCGAAGCAGGGGACATTTCCAGGAAGCGTGCTAAACTTGTGTGTTTGGACACGTGTTACGTTGGGTCTTACTGTCGTCAGGTGTCGACCTGACGACAGTAAAAACCGGGGAAGAAACCAATTAAAAATTAATAAGTACCTACAATCACCTACAATCAGCTACTCATAGCGTAATGAATCGACCGGATTTGCAACCGCCGCCTTAATAGTCTGGCTACTGATAAAAATTAAACCCAGACCAACTATAATCAGGGTGCCACTCATTACAAGTAAGGGAGTGATCGTGATCTTATACGCATACGAGTCCAGGAATAGATTACCCAGCAAGACACTTACCGGAACGCCTAGCACAATGGCCAGCACAATCATCATCATAAAGGATTTGCTGAGCAGTATGACTACATCAGCGGCGGAAGCACCCATCACTTTGCGTACTCCTATTTCTTTGATGCGGGTTTGTGTGGAATACATCGCCATGCCCAGCATGCCTAAACAAGCCAGCGTTACTGCCAGAAAAGTGATGTAGCCAACAATTACCAGAATGTCTTTCATACCGGCCTGACGATAAGCATCATCAATCTCTTCTTCAAACATTCGGTAGTCAATGGTATGCACCGGATCGATCTTCTTCCAGATCGCCTCCACTGAAGCCTTCACAACTTCCTTCTGAGCTGGAATAATTTTAGCACTCAGGAAACCCAACCCGGTTGTATTATATCGCAACGCCAGGGGACCAATGCGACTGTTTAATGGACGAAAGTGAAAATCTTTCACCACACCAATCACTTCCAGCATGACAGAGTCTTCAACAAACAGGGGTTGCCCAATAGCCGCAATCGGGCTAGCAAAGCCAAACGAGGTGAGGGCTGATTCATTCAGGATCACATGCTTTTCTTGCTCCCCTTGCGCTGTTGCATCAAAGTTCTTGCCGGCAAGGAAAGTCAGTTCCAGGTTACGGATATAATTATCATCCACCAAAAAATCCCGCATCACAAAGGGTTCGTCCGCCCGATTCGTTTTGTAATCGCTCGATCGGTCACTCCACGTACCCAACTTGTGCGATACACCGCCCACACTCACCACGCCTGACAGGCTTCTAACTTCATTGGCTATTTTTTCAAACTCTACGCCTTGTAAGCGTACATTCAAGATATTTTTCTGGTTAAATCCATAATCAGCGGCAAGCATAAAGTTTACCTGGTTGTAGATGACTAACACCACGATTACAAAAATTACTGACAATGTAAACTGTGTTACCATCAACGCTTTTCGAAACGTAAGTCGTGAATACACTTTCAAGGATCCTGAATCCTTTAACACTTTTAAAGGCTGAAAGGCGGAGAGATAGCCTGCCGGTAACAAGCCGGCAATGAGGCCCACGACAATAGCAAAACCGACAAAGAGAAAATACAACGACACATCTTCCTCCAGGTTCATGGAGAACTCTTCATTAAGCGGCAACTGAAGATATCCGGTTTTCAGAAATTGAAGCAGGATGTACGAAAACACAAGCGCGATTAAGGCAAACGTGATGGTCTCGCCCACAAACTGGAAGAAAACCTGGTAGCGCTTTGCCCCAACAATTTTGCGCACACCAATTTCACGGGCACGGGTAAGCGACTTGGCAATCATCAGGTTGGTGAAATTGAAAATGGACATAATCAGCACAACGCCAGCCAACGTGCCCAGAAAAATCAGCAGGAAGGTAGGCATGCCCGAACCCATTTGGTTGGAAAGCTCCGGCCCTGGAGTAATCTCTTCTAGCGGATGCAAATAAAACTCATAGCCTTTATCGCGGGTTTCAAGTTTAAGATTGGCATAATGCTTCTGATATATGGCCGCCAATGCAGCCTTTACTTCGGCCTCCGTACGTCCCGGTTTTAATTTAAAGTAGACATAGTTACCATAATAATTTTTCCAATTGTCGATTGAGGCATTTACGATCCCGTCTTTCTCCCACACGGGCAAGGCGGTGGTTGAAGCTAGCGCTTCAAATTCAAAATGCGTTTTGCTAGGAAACTTTTTCAACACCCCGGTAATGGTAAATTCACCGTATCCACTAAGCGAAAGCGTTTGACCCAGAGGTTCCTGTGTACCAAAAATTCGCGTGGCCGATTCCTGGGTGAGGATTAAATTATTAGGTTCATTCAATGCCGTGGCCGGATTTCCCTTCTCGAGTTGAAAATTAAATACGCTTAAGAATGTAGGATCTACGATTAGCCCCTGCACCGGAACATTCACGTTGCCATAAGTGGCATCTCCATTTAACCGTCTGCTGATCGAAACAACATATTCAGTAAATGTGTAGTCCTCTTTTAATGCCTGCCCGATGGGTAAGGGTGCGGAAGCATAGGGTTCGCGTCCGCCATCCACCCGCAAAGCCATGGTGTTAACTCTATAAATACGATCGCTATCCAGATGAAAATTGTCGAAGGTCAACTGTTCTTTTACAATAAGAATAATCAACATGCCCAACGACATGCTGACCGACAACCCAATGAGGTTAATGATGGAATATGACTTATTACGAACAATGTTTCGCAGGGCTGTGGTAAGGACACTTTTGAGCATACAAGTATGATTGATTTTACTTCTATACAAACAGGGTGCCACGGGGAAAATAGCCTGCAAACGTCTGGAAGTGGTAGTTCTCAAAAGCAATTGTCTCCATACCGAACAAAATCGTTCGGCAGCGGGCACAGCTTTTCGTATTCGTCGGTTACCTGCAACCGGAACGCCAGCTTCACTCAGTGTTTAGCATTTTCAGTACTGTTTGAGTAGGGATATCACTGATTCAGAATTCTGCCGTCTTCCATTTCAATAATGCGATGCGTATTTTTTGCAAACTCCTGATCGTGTGTAACAACCAGTAGCGCTTGCCCCTGCTTTTCTGTTAGTTCCTTAAAAATATCAAAGACAATTAAACTGTTTGTCTTGTCCAGATTTCCAGTAGGCTCATCGCACATGATTATGCTTGGGTCGTTGATGAGCGAGCGGGCAATGGCCACGCGCTGTTTTTCACCGCCTGACAATTGATTTGCTTTCTTACGGGCCAACGACTTGATTCCGAGCAAGTCTAATTTATCGATAGCCTTCTCCCTGATGACGGCTTCATCCTGTTTATTGAGTTTCAGTCCGGGAAGCATCACATTCTCCAGTACCGTAAACTCGGTGAGTAAATAATGAAACTGGAATACAAAACCTATCTTTTCATTTCGCACGGATGCCAATTCCTTTTCTGTCCGACCGCGCATTGGTTCGCCACCAATAAAAAGATCGCCTATGTATTCAGTATCCATAGTCGAGAGAATATAGAGCAGTGTAGACTTACCACACCCAGACTTACCTGTGACCGCCACAAACTCGCCGCTAGCAATGGACATGGAAATATCCTTCAATACCGGAACCGGCACCGGGTCATGAAAACTTTTGCTGATCTGCGTCGCCTGAAGTATTAAATCCTTTCTCATTCTACTTTCCCCTGATAATAATAACCGGATCAACTTTACTGGCTTTTCGCGCGGGAGCCCAGCCCGCCAGCCAGGTGGTGACAATAGAAAATGAGGTGCCTATAAAATAGAATGCCGGGCTGTAGTTGACGGGGTACGTCTTGACCGTGGGGAGAGAAGCAGTGTCAAACGGTATCTGATCTATCAGCAACGACAAGAGGAAGCCAAACCCTAAGCCAAGGGCACCTCCGAAGATTCCTATACTCAATGCGATGAACATAAAAATATAGTTCACATCCTGCCCAGAAAAACCAGTCGCCTTTAGTATGGCAATGGAATCCATCTTCTCAAAAATCATCATGTTCAGAATATTGTAGATCCCAAAGCCTGCTACAATCAGCAAGGTAATGCCGACTGCATATGAAATCAGACTGCGAACAAATGAACCCGTTTCAAACTGTGCATTGGCTGTTTGAATATCTTCGGCATCGGATTGAAAAAGCTGCGCATATTCCTTGGCTATGGCAGGAGCCGCGTTGATATCGTAAAGGCGAACCTGAATATCGGTAACATAGTTTGATGACTTGCCCAAGATCTTTTGTGCAGTGGCCAGCGTTGCATAACTCTGTACCCTATCCAATTCCAGTAAACCTGATTGAAAAAACCCTACAACTTTCAGGGAAAATTGCTGTTGATTTACTGTCGTGACCTGTACTACATCACCAACATTTGCGAGCAGTTTTTCAGCCAAACCCTTACCCAAAATAATACCGTTGGATACATCCTTTATATCAATCGCCTTTCCTTCTACCACATAGTCCGTAAAGTGAAACAAGTTACTTTCGGCTTCCACATCTATTCCGTTGATCACCCCGGTAATATCCACAGTACCTTCATTAAAGAACACTTGTGCCGTAATCTTTGGCGCGACACCCTGCACCCGTTCATCGTGCCGGATTGCCTGCAGGATGGCTCCACTATTATAAATTTCCTGTCTACTATTTTCCGCCTTTACTGAGCGAATGAAATTATAGCTATCCTGAAAGTCTGTAGCAACGTTAATTGGTTGATGTGTATTTGGTTTTATTTCCTTGTAAAGCCTTATGTGGGCGGTGCGATTCAGGATCAAACCATCAAGCAAATCGTTAAGACCGGTCATAAAACCTAATAATGCAATAAACATGGTGATACTGAACGTGACACCGATGGCGGCTACCAGGGTTTGTTTCCAGCGCGCCAACAATAATGATTTAGCAATTCGAACTATCAGGCGCAGGTTCATGGATTCATTTTATAAATGACATCCGTTGCCTGTAAGCCACTCAGAATTTCGGCCTTGCGATAATCCATAATGCCAACGACAACTTTTCGCGCTTCATGCTTGCCCACCATCACCACCGAATCGCCCACGAGGTAAGTCCGGGGAATAGTGAGTGCTTTTTGTTTGGAGCGAATAACGATGTTGGCTTCAACCGACAAGTTCGGATAAAGCTCCTGCGGGCGGGTGCTAAACGTTGCGCTTACAATGAATGACCTCGACTGCTCATTCATCAGGGGTTCAATTGTTTCCACGCGCGCTTCGAACACCTTGCCTTTATAACTGTCCATTGATATCAGAACATGTTGATCAGGTTTTATGCGCGAAATATCATACTCATCTACATTGAGTTCGATGAAAAAATCCTGCGCATCACCGATAACAGCAACCGGATTTAGTGTGTTGACCAACTCACCACGCTCTTTCAGGACTTTGTATACTTTACCATCCGTCACAGCACGGATGGCATAATCATTCATCAGCGATTTGGTGATCTTTAAATTTGTTTTAGACTGATCAGAAGCAAAGGCAAGATCACGTTGCAAATTGCGATACTGCAGACGCGCGAGTTGATAGTTGGTAGTCGAATTCTTGTAGGCCAGTTCCCGTTGATCGAGCTCAACCTGCGTTCCCACATTCTGCGCCCTCAGGTTTCGCTGGCGAACCAGCAACATTGAATCATCTTTTACTTTAGCCTGCGCAAGGGCAATCGCAACACTGGCTTCTTTCAATTTATCATAGTTAGCACTGATGTCTGCCCGGGCAGCCGCCAGTTTTGCATTCTCTACGTTGAGCTGGGAAGATTCATTACGTATCGTCATCAATATATCGCCTTTACTCACGAGTGTTCCTTCATTAACCAGCACGTCACTGATCAGGCCATTTACGGTAGTATATACCTGGTATTGATTTCTACTTTTTACAATTCCAGAAGCGTAAACCGATTCGGAAATAGTCTCAACCTGTGGGTGTGTAGTCTCCTTTTCGCCCGTACACGAAATCATGAAGAGCACCGTAAAAGGAAAAATATATTTCATAAAATTCAGAAATAACAGAGGGGATTTTGCCAAGGTATTTTGCGAAAGTTACGCCATGACGAATATGGCCATCATGATAATCATCACAGGAAAGGGTGACTTCCATCACTACTTGCTACACCAGGAAAGCAAATCACTGGTGACCTGAAACACGGGGATATAGCGACTAAGAATAAAAAGGATTTTTTTATTCCGCATAGGAGCTAACATGCCATTTGTCTTACTCAATCTTTGCCTTGATTTTACCGGCGTGTTTTTGAACTTTACCAATAGCCATGGCAATGTCATTCATATCCGACTTGCTTCCGAGCAAGAGCGATTGAAAAATCCAGACTGCTTCTTCACATACACGGGTATTCTCCGGACATTGATTTCTTTCAACGAATTTGCCAAAATCAAGCATCTCACTGGAGTACATTTTCCGGTAATTTTTCGACCTGAATGCGTCATCCAGGTATGGCATACTATTCAGCGTTCCGCCATATCCGGATGAGCAAGGAACACCCTCCGCCGTAAGCGCTTTTATGAAGCCTTCCCTTGATAGGCCTTCAAAGCGTTCCTTTTTGTACCGAAAGGGAAAGAGATGAAACGCTGCCCGTGTGACATGATTATACAATCTATACGGAAGTATACCCGGTATATCCTGGATCTGAGATTTTAGATATGCTGCATTTTCGTTCCGTATTTCGGTTTGCACCTCCAGTCTTTGCAATTGAGCCAGGCCAACCGCAGCCTGGTATTCTGTCAACCTAAGGTTGTTCCCTCTCATCACGTACGTGCCACCGACAGGATCAACCATTTTGCCATATGCGCGACCACAGTTGTGGTATGAATGGCATCGATCAATGAAGTCATCATCATTGCTTACAATTGCTCCTCCTTCTCCAATAGGCAAATTTTTTGAATTTTGAAAACTGAAACAACCGGCATTGCCGAATGTCCCCACTTTCTGATGATTTACTTCAGCGAGCCAGGCCTGGCACGCGTCTTCCACTACGATAAGATTATGCTTTTTCGCTATCGCCATAATCCTTATGATATCAGCGGGCAACCCCAGGATATGAACGGGGAGAATTGCCCTGGTATTCGGTGTGATCTTTTTCTCAATTTTCTCAGGATCAATTTGAAAGGTCTCCGGATCGATATCCACGAAGACGGGCATCGCCCCAACTTCAAGGATTGCGGAAATGGTTGCGACGAAAGTATATGGTGTTACAATAACTTCATCACCACCGCCTATATCCAGCATACGAAGGGATATTATCAGGGAATTCGTTCCGTTAACTACCGCCAGACAACGTTTTGACCCGATGGTCTCAGCCCATTTACTTTCAAATTTGGATACTATACTGTGCTGCGGACTGCTACGACCCCAAACGCCACTTCTTAGTACCTCAAGAACCTGCTTTTCGTCTGTCGAAGGATTCCACATGGGCCAGACTGGCCAACCATTGGTATGCACAGCTCTACCCCCTAAAATTGCTGGCGTGTCGCCTTCATTTGTGATGCTGGTGAATAGGGAAGGTGTAACTCCCACAGTCATTAATGCACTAAGCCCGGTCATTGAATTCTTCTTTACAAATTCGCGCCTTGTGTATGTAACTTTTGACATGAGTAAGTAGTTAAAAATTTAGACAGTTGATTCAAAAAGGGCTATCTCCAGGTGTTCTACCAAGTTACCAAAAATTTCCTCGAGAAAAAGCAAAAGAAAGATGAAATGCTCTCCAGCGATGGATCACTGACAATACCGAAGACTATCCAGAAAAAAATATCACATCACTATATTCTCTTCGGATAAAAACACCTGTCACGCCGTGGTGTATCCAGTCAGTTAATAATGGTGAACGTGACAAAATAAAGTTATATTCTGATCACGGGTTTTGTATTTACGACTAATCCTGCTTTGTCAAGTTTTCTACAGAGGCATGATAGGAAGATTTTGTGAAAAGTGAACGAGAGGGGGCACGCAATGGCGCCATGACGCAAAGTATGGCGCTGGGAGTGTCTATACGAAACTTGACATTGATGATTTGAATAGGCGAAGACGCAATCTGTCCAATATTCAATAAATTAATGCCCAAAGAGTCTCCGAAAATTGGAGCTTGCTAAATGGTTGTCTTCTTTGCGCCATGGCGCCTTTGCGTGAAACTAAAATTATTCTAGATTGATCAGATAACTCAATACCAAAAGCAAATTCAGAATCAGTTAAAAAACGTAACTTGACAAGTAGGACTAATGGCTAACGGGAATTCCATAACCAAAGTAACAGCTAAACTGAAAAGTTAAACGAGAGAAGGTTGGCTTGAGTATTAAGTAGATTCGGTACCCCTATAGGTCCAAGTTCCCCAGCAACACGCCAACTTATGTCTTTGTAGCGCTAAGATGCCTTACCTGGGTCGATTTGCACGGGATAAAAACGTCTCCTCCATTCCGCAATGTGCAGGTTAGAATAGTCATCAAGACTTTCGTGGAATTCCCCGGTTAATGTTACTATTATCGGATCTGTCCGGTAAAACGAAATCACGTTCATGTCCCTTAGCTGATACATCCGATCCGCCACCCTCTTTCGTTCATCGGGGGTTGCAAACTCGTCGACGATCGTTTGAAATGAAACGCAGTTTGGTGCTTCATTTTCGTCGTGTAACGGATTGGTTAGCCTATCAATCGTTTTGATAATCTGACAGTCCAGTGAATCGGCATCCATAAGAAATGTGCTTTAGTTCCACGGTTTTGTGTTAAAGTCAATCAGCCGCACGCCGTGTGACTCGGCCTCCTTCGCTAAAGCTACTACGGCCAAGGGAATCAATCAACGAATTTTAATAAATCTTTAAGTAACAAATGACTTCTCGTCCTCGCGGGGGATAACCTGACCGAACTGGCGCAAGTGTTGTGTGCGGGCCGTGCATAGTTCACTTGTGCCCTTTCGCGCGCACAGGCCAACCTGAAAACTCGAACCAAAACTGACTCTCTTTAACAACTCATTAACGAATAGAGTCGTCGGCATTTTACACTTTTGGTAAAAATTAGCTGGTTATGAGAGCACTTCTGATTCTTCTTTTACTTTACAGTCATCTGATCTTCGCCCAATTACAGTTACCGGAATTGAGTCCACGGGCCAAAATTATCGAGGATATTGGCTACACTCGGTTTGAGATCCAATACGGAAGGCCAGCAGCGAGGGAACGCAAGATCTTTGGTGGGCTCGTCCCCTATCAAAGACTTTGGCGCACGGGCGCTGGAAAATCCACATGGCTATTTTTCAACACCGATGTTTTTATCAACGGCAAGCCGGTACCAGCAGGTGCATACGCTTTCGTAACTATTCCCGGTGAAAAAGAATGGACCGTGATGCTCAATGCGGACACTTCAAAAATCTACGGCGATCCCTCGGAATATGACGTGACACGAGAAGTGGCGCGAATGACAGTAAAACCCGAAAAGACCGATCACTTCTACGAATCACTGACAATCTACCTGGATTCAAAAAAACACGACGCCGAATTTTACCTGGCCTGGGAAAATACGCGGATCCATTTTCCGATTGTCACACGTTCACATCAAAAAGCAATTGCTGCTATTGAAAGCACGCTGAAAAAAGAACCCAATAACGTACCCGCGCTGAGCAACGCCGCCTTTTACTATAGCATGAACAACGAGGACCCGGATCAGATCATGCGCTGGCTGAACAAAGCCCTTTCCATCCAAGAGGAACGCTGGCTTTATCATCAGAAGATCGATCTTCTGGAAAAAATGAAGAACTACGATGAGGCCCGAAAGACAGCTACCAAAGCAATTGTCTACCTGAAACGTGAAAAACCGGACAACGACGGCTGGGAATACAGCGTGCGTGAATTTGAGGAAAGGCTGAAAACCTGGCCTGAGTAGGGTCAGAGTAGTGTGAGGGTGAGGGTGAGAGCGAAGACAACCAGAGTGAGAGTGAGAGTGAGAGCGAAGAAAAAAACAGTGCGAATCCTCATCCCCGATCAGAGTCACCCCGAGCCTCTCAGAGGACTCTGATCTCTCGCAGTAGTCACCTTATCCGTTGGGATGTAAGCGAAGATCAGAGTCCCGGAGACCGGTGACTCTGATCGGGAGAAAAACTGAGAATCCCAAAGCGGCAGCGCCTTCAACTATCCCCCAGTCAATATCTTAATTGCAGTTGGCAGGAACATCCTCAACGCTGCTTTGCGTTTCGATGAATTTGTCCAGTACGGTAAATCCGCGAAGTGTGAATACTACCGAGTTTTCTTCAACAGTATTAATAACACCATTGAACCGGGTGAACTGAAATATTGATTTGATCGCGTCGCCTGTCAGGGGATTCCCATCTTCGTCCACACCCGATAACCGAAGGCGCTGGACATAATCGACCCGTACATTTTCATAAAACTGGTAAGCATCGTAGACCAGGGAAGAACTTCCGGCTGGCACTGTAATGGTCCTGGTGGAAAAGTAATTTTCTGTCTTGGTGATCGTTTCCGACTCGTGTGAGGAAGTTTCTGCAGTGACCGATTGACTCCATTGAAATTCTGACGTCAGGGACGCACTGTAGGTAGCACCAAATCCAAAAAACGTAGCGTCAAATTCTACTCCAATAGTCGAAGAAACGCTTTGTGAACTTGTATTGTTGATGGAAATAGATTCAGCCCAACCGATCGTATTGGATCGTTTCTCACTGAATTCCGCGCCCACCGTTTGTTCCAGACTACCCTGGCCACAGTTTTTTAAGGTGCTGTTAAAACTGAATCCTGTCTCCGCGGCAGGTAGCACCGGCGTTACAATTGATGACGCAATAGGCTGAACCGTCCAGGCGATATCCTTCGCAACGATCCGCCAGTATATATCTTCTCCGGATGGATGCGTTACGCTAAGACCAACGCCCCTGGCCTCCTTGATGAGTTTTCCCTCGTAGTTCTTCATTGCGTAAACGCCGTCGGCCTTCTTCTCGAATTTAAATTTGAAAGTCTCCCGCAGGGCGGCTGACAATCCATTCAGCGAAGTTATCAATGAATTTTTTGGGGCAGTGTGGAAATACGCGAAAGCCCCATCGAGCGTGACTGTTGCCGTATTTTGCAGATAATGTTGGGTTGCTTGAAGTTTAATGTAGAATGTGTTCTTTTCACCGGGCACAGGAACAAAGTTGAAGACGTGGTCAGGCTGATCACCGGCAAATGTGTTGTTGGTGCTCACCGTCATTACGTTTCCATACAATGGATTCTGATTCCAGCGCATCGACATGTTGATCACAGCACCATCCGCCTTTACTTTTTGCAGATAGTAATCGGTGGATTCATTTAGGTTGATCGTAGCGGCTTCCGCTGTTTCCTGAAGATCTTTCGCACTGACATTTTGTGGAGGAGGGCTCGCGAGAAAGGACACGGAACCCATGCTGACATTGGAAAGAATGGGGGTGCCGGATTTATCTTGTAAAGTAACCGTTACAGGGACGCCCGCGATCAATTCTTCCTTCGCTGCTTCACTTAAACCTTCCAAAGGGATTTTAAGCTGTCCCATATATGAAAACTCATTTAGCGGAATAGTTTGTGAGAAGTCACCACCGGAGGCACCCACATTGACAACGGCTTGCATAGGCTTATACCCTTTTCGAGCAATATCCCTTGCGTTGATCAAAATTCCGATCTCACCATCATAGGTTTCGAAAGTATCTGCTGTAATACCAGGTCCCTTGACAATCTTCTCGTCTCTCGGTGGAATCACCTCATCATCCTTTTCGCACGCACAGATGAATAAAATGACGACTAGAACGAACAGGCTCCTGAATAGTTTGTATGGTGCTTTCATAGTTTGATAAGTTTAGGGCAAAGGAAAAAGGTCAAAAAACAGCCACCGCTATGATGACAGTCCAACTACGGAAAGATGCTGTGTGAATAGAAATTCTGTGGGGAGACAAATGGTATACTCCCCTTAAATTCCGGTGATAGCGGTATTTCTCAGATGCTCAGGACGGCATTTTCGAGGGATTCCTCAGTTTGCAGGTTCATCTTTTTCCGAAGCCTTTGTCGTGCTTTCTTGATCCCCGGAATAGAAATGTTGAGAATAATGGCAATCTCCTTGGAGGAGAGGTTCATTTTTATCAGCGCCATCAGGCGATATTCATTTGGTGTAACGTCCGGGTATTTGTTTGCGACGGTCGCGTTGAAATCCTTGTGAACTTCTTCAAAATATCTGGAAAAGTTGTTCCAACCCTTATCATCCTGTAGGTCGGAATTGATGGTTCGTATCAGTTGTTGATAACCTTGCGATCCATTTTCTGCATTTTTTAATTCAAGGGCTGTTTGTTTCAGGTGTTCCAGCGTTTCGTTCTTTTTGGCCAAATGCAGGGCATGGGTGGTAAGTTCTTTCACCTTAAAAGCCAGGTCAGCATCTGTTTTTTCTTTCTCTAACCTGGTGCGCTGAATTTTTTGCCGGAGACCGTAATAGGCAAACCCGACAAACAATGATAAGGAGATCAGACCTGCGATCAGCATGGTTTTTTGAAGGTTGGAGACTTTGGCTTTTTGCCCGAGCAGTGCGATTTCGTTTTTTTGCAGGGCTATTTCCTGCTCCTTTTTTTCCATGTCGAAAATGGCTCTCAGCTCTTCAATTTGCTTGGATTTGGTCGTGTTGAGGAGCGTGTCGCTAAGGGACGCAAAACGCTTGTTATCCTGTAACGCGCGGTCATATCGATGGAGTTTTTCATACGAAGCAGACCTGTTGAAATAGCCTGTCCGCAAACTTTCCTTGGACCCAATGCTATCGGATAAAGCGATCGCGCTGCTGAAATACGTGATGGCCCGTTCAGGCTCATTGATGGCGTTGTAGACCTTGCCAAGACCGTTCAGCGCCTCAACAACTTTGATAGGGTTTTTACTTTGTTCAGCCAGCGTGATGCTTTGCAACAGGTTATCGATCGCCAGATCGTATTGTCTCAGGGCCGTATATGTTTTTCCAAGGTTTGTCAATGCCGTTGCTTCCAGGTCAACACTGTTCATTTCTCGCGAAAGCGCCAGGCTTTTATGGAGATAGTCAACGGCGCGGGTATGATCTTCCAGATAGTAATAGCTGTTGCCAATATCATTTAAAGCCTGGGCTTCAAACATTTTGTCGTTTTTGGCCTGGTAAATTTTCAGTGCCTGAAGGTTATAGTCGATGGACTTTTCAAAATTTTCCAGGTAGGACTCTATGGCTGCCAGCGCATTATAGGAATCTGCCAGCCGTAGGGGGTCATCTGACTTTTCAAGAATCTTCAAGGCTGTCAATGTTTCCCTCAACGCGATCCTATAGTTTCCTTTTCGCGATTGCACCATTCCTTTCAAATGAAACTCTCCGCCTAATGGAAGCGAATCCAATAATAGTGTGCCGAAGATGTAGATATTACTGTCCAGAATTTGAAGTGCCTGGTCATAGTTGCCGGTGGCATATTCCAGTATCGCCAATCCGTAATTAACCTTCCCCTGAGACTCAAAGTGTCCAAGGTCGCGGTAGATATCCAAAGCCGTTTGATAAAATAGTTTTGCGGAATCGATCTGATTGGTATTGCTGTAGTACACGCCGAAGTTGTAGTCGGCTTGTGCAATTCCTTTTTGGTAATTGATGTCCTTCGAGAGTTGCAGCTGTTCAGCAGCATAATTTTTTGCCTTAGCAGGATCATTGTATAAATACCAATTGAACAAAGCATGCAGCGTATGAACCTTGGCGGAATCCGCATGTTGTATCCGGTAGACCCGCAGCAGACTATCAGGATCTTGCAAATCCATTCCCGTGCCCGGCAGAGACAAAAGCAGTATACTGCATATCAGGAAAAGCGATCTCGTAATGAATTTCATTTTTAGATTTGCCAACCGAAGCTAAAAATAGTAAAGTTGGAAAATAAATTTTTTTTTGACCCGAATTGTTGAGCGTGTGTCAACCTGTCCACAATAATATCACCTGACCCGCGAAACATCGCGAGCCTCGACCTACACTAGCAAAGAACTGTTTATCCTCGCACACTTCCAGGATTACCTTGATAAAATTCAATTTCTGTCCCACTTTCGACCCGGTATGTTGAGCGCCCGCGTCCCGTAATACTTAGTGTTTGTCGATCAATGCGATTTCAAATCCGGTTTCGGCGCCTTGCCCTTTCTTTTGATCCGGTATGTTGAGCGTGTGCAAACTATCGTACTGGCGCAAGTGTTGTGTGCGGCCAGTGGGTAGGCATTAATATAGAAGGCTTAGACTATGGAAGGTATTGATTCTTATAATACAAGTTTAGGATAACCGCAACTCATACTTCCTTTAAATATTTATTGGCGACAGCCAAAAAGTTAAGGCTCTGGTGAGGGCTCATCTTGTCTTCTAGTTTAGCTGGTTCGAAAATCGAATGCTTGTGGATCAAATAGATTTGCAATTGTTAATCGGAAAACACGGTATAGAACCGCGAATTCAATTGGTCTTGATGGCTCGATACATTGGAAAAAGTTCTGTATAAGAATAACAATCGTATACCTTGATTAGTGTTTCATTCCAATTATTGATTGCTGCGTCTATCAATGGATGGTTTTGGGGATTTCTGGGGTCATGGCTGAGTTGTACTATGTCACCTTATCCGTTGGGATGTAAGCGAAGATCAGAGTCCCGGAGACCGGTGACTCTGATCGGGAGAAATATCATAAATCATAAGATTGCCGAACACTTCGTGATCGTAGTCATGATTCCTTTCAGTGTCGCGTCTTTTCATGCCAGGAAATAAGGTAGGAGCTTTATTCTTAACATCATTGAGAATTTCTATGATGTTGATTATCAATTATTTTTAGATATCTCTATATTGGTAGCGTGCAATGCAAGAATATCATTTTTGAAAAACTATGAAAACCTTAACTATAATTCTGTTTACATCGCTTTTTCTCTTTTCATGCAAACAAAAAGAATCACGGTTTTCAAGAGAAAATTGGGCTTCCTACCTGGGAGATAAAAGTGTCTCGCATTATTCTGAACTGTATCAGATTACAAAAAAAAATGTAAGTAAACTTAGGCAAGTTTGGGTCTACGATGGGGGTAATACAGACGAGACAGATCGAACTCAAATTCAATGTAACCCATTAATAATTGATGGCGTACTTTATGGCACAACCGCCACACTAAAACTGTTTGCGTTGGATGCCGCAACCGGAAAACAACGGTGGCTATTTGATCCTAATAAAGATTCTGTTATCGCGAAAGCGGTAAATCGAGGGATAGCTGTCTGGCAAGGAGAGAATGAACAAAGGTTATTTTTTGCTTTAGGTGCATATTTATTTGCAATCGATCTTTATACGGGAGCACTAATCCCTTCCTTTGGCGAAGGTGGAAAAATTAATCTAAAGAAAGGACTTGATCGTGATGTTGATGATCTCAATTTCTCCGCAAACACTCCAGGAATAATTTACAAAGACCTATATATCATCGGTGGAACGGTTTCTGAGAATATCGGTCCTGTACCCGGACATATCAGAGCATTTGATGTTCGGACCGGTGAAATGAAATGGATCTTTCATACGATTCCTCACCCGGGTGAATATGGCTATGAAACATGGCCGGAAGATGCATATCTAAAAAGCGGTGGCGCTAACGTATGGAGTGGCTTTAGCCTTGATGTGGAAAGAGGAATTGTTTATGCCCCCACAGGTTCACCTTCCTTTGATTTTTATGGTGGAGACCGGATTGGTTCAAATCTTTTCGCGAATAGTATTATTGCATTAGACGCCAATACCGGAAAAAGAATTTGGCACTATCAAACAGTTCATCATGATTTATTTGATTACGACTTACCCGCTCCACCTAATCTCGTAACCATCGAAAAAGATGGTGAGAAAATTGACGCCATCGCGCAGATATCAAAAATTGGATTTCTATATGTTTTAAATCGGGTAACAGGCGAACCGATTTACCCGATTGTTGAAACAAAGGTGCCCGTCTCTGATCTGGAGGGTGAGGAATCATGGCCAACCCAACCTTTTCCCACCGTTTACCCGCCCTTTTCAAGAACAATATTGACAGAAGAAGATTTAGCGATACGATCGGAAGAAGCGAGTGCATTTGCCAAAGCGCTGTGGCAAAACAGTTTAAAAGGAGAACTTTTTATTCCTCCCGCTGAGCAAAGTAACCTTCTTTTTCCGGGCATGCATGGTGGAGGTGAGTGGGGTGGTGCCGCAGTTGATCCAACTACGAATGTGCTATATGTTAATTCAAATGAAGGCACATATCAATTGAAAGTATCAAAATATACGGCCTCTACTCCCGGTGAAGAAATTTACAGGACGGTATGTCAATCTTGCCACGGGGTCAACAGACAAGGCGGTACTATGTTTGGTAATGTACCTTCTTTAATTCATGTCAAAGATTCTTTGACCAAAAGTGAAATGATAAATATTATCACCAAAGGAAAGGGCATCATGCCTGCTTTTACTTCTCTTCAAACCAGCGAAATAGAAAGCGTAGTAAATTTTTTAAGAGGACTTGAAACGGACACTGCAAAAAGAAAGAAATCCAACTGGCCCTATCCCTATACCTATGATGGATACAAAATAGATGTAGCCCCTGATAAACTACCATTTATCAGACCACCATGGGGACAACTAACAGCCATCGATCTGAATTCTGCAGAAATAAAATGGCAAATTCCGCTTGGAGATATCGACTCATTAAATATCCCAGGTCATCCGGTTACCGGAACACTAAACTATGGCGGCCCTGTTGTTACTGCGGGAGGAGTAGTTTTTATTGCAGCGACAGCGGATTCCAAAATCAGGGCGTTTGATAAAGATACGGGCGAACTACTTTGGGAATCTCAATTGCCCCATGCGGGGTTTGCTACGCCTGCTACGTATTCGGTCGATGGAAAACAATATCTTGTGATTGCCTGTGGAGGAGGAAAGGGTGGTTTAAAATCAGGAGATAGTTATGTCGCTTTTGCACTTGGAAATGACTGACGCGTACTTTGTACTTTCGTTGGAGCAATTTTCTAAAGCCAAAATTTAATTGATCTTATCAAAAGGAATTTTTTTAATTATCAAACTCCTAAATTTATGTATAAACACTTTTGCATTCTCTGCCTCGCGTTCCTAACGTGTGGAACGCTCTCTGCACAGAACGGAACAGTTGCCGGCAAGTTCACCATTGAACACCCCACTTTGCTCAATCTTGGATTCGAGTGGTCAATTTCAGGTGATGCTAATCGCAATGCTAAAGTCGAAGTTAAATTCCGGGCAGTCGGAGAGAATTTGTGGCGTGACGCCATGCCACTCGTGCGGATAGGCGGAGAACGCGTCTTTCGTACCAGAGAGCATCTCGATTATACAGTGCCAGATGGCTTTGCAGGTAGCATTCTCAACCTGAAGCCTGGTACAGAATATGAATGCCAATTCCAAATGTCTGACGTTGATGGAATCAAAGGCGAAGCTAAACACACAGTCAAAGTCAAAACCCGTACCGAACCACAGTCTTTCAGCGGGGGACGCACCTTACATGTCTATCCACCCGACTTTGATGGTCCTCGCGAGGAACCCAATTTCACTGGCCTACTACAAGCCTACTATGGTGCAGGTCTCGGAGATTGGTCAGTTGTCTGGGAACAACGCGCTCAAGCCGGGGACATCCTGCTCATGCATGCTGGACTCTATCGTGTTGAGCGACTGGATTATGTAGATCCAATGATGACCCCTTTTGACGGATTACTGTCTCTCACCTTAAAAGGAACGTTGGAAAAACCTATCACCATAAAGTCGGCAGGCGATGGTGAAGTGATAATCGATGGAGACAACAATCACCGCCTTTTTGATGTCATGGCTTCCACCTACCATATATTCGATGGGCTCACATTCCGAAACACAGATATCGCCATCTTCGCTGGCCAAAAAGAAGTCGCTGGAGCGGTTGGTCTTGCGGTAAAGAATTGTCGTTTTGAAAATGTTGGCGCAGCTGTCTGGACTGAATATGCCGGCTCTTCAGATTTTTATATCGCAGACAACCTTATCCTTGGGAGAGACGACCGTTTTCGACTTATCGGCTGGGGAGGACGACCTCGAACACCAGATAAAATTAGCTGGCCAGAACCACTTTACAAATCTCATCGCCTGGTGAGCTACTACGGCATAAAAGTGTATGGGCCAGGCCACGTCATCGCTCATAATTCCATCGCCTATTTCCATGATGCTATTGGCATCTCAACCTATGGTTCGCCAGAAAACGACCCGGAGCGTAGAGCTTCCTCCATTGATATTTATGGAAATGATATGCACATGTTGAATGATGATTTTATTGAGACAGATGGAGGTGTGCACAATGTACGTGTATTCAAAAATCGGGGCGTCAATGCAGCTGCAAGCGGATATAGCGCACAGCCTGTATTTGGAGGGCCTATCTATTTCTATCGGAATATTGCCTATAACATCCCAAAAGGCTCCACATTTAAATTCTCTGCTAAACCTGCAGGTTTATTTGTGTTCAATAACACGTTGATCACCGATCAAGCGAGAACAGAACCCTATTCGAATTCTCACTGGCGTAATAACCTGTTTCTGGGCGTTGACTTAACAGGAAGGGAAATAATGGCCTGGCCCAATGCCACAGAAGCCTATAGTTCGGATTACAACGGATACAGGCCCAGCAAGGGAGTCAAGGACGCGTACAAATGGCTCGCACCATCAAAGGGAGGAACTATGTATACGCCAAAACCTGAGGATTGGCAGAAGTTTAAGACGCTTGCAGATATGAGCGCAGCTACCGGGCAAGAAAAACATGGTATGGAAATAGACTATGACATTTTTGAGAATCTATCTCCACCTGATCCGACTAAAATATATGCTGTTCACCATGCCATGGATCTGAACTTTAACCTGAAACCAACCAGCAAACCAGTAGATGCCGGGGTAGTAATTCCTACACTTAATGAAGATTTTGTTGGGAAGGCTCCAGACCTTGGCGCGGTTGAAGTTGGTGCACCACCCGTACATTATGGCCCACGGTGGCTAACATGGATACCATTTTATCGCTAAAAGGTGAACAGTCAGCAGATGCTCTTTTTACTATGAAAAGAAGAACCTTTATAAAACAAACTTCAGAGATGGCAGGAGGTCTGGCACTTTTACCATTTATTCCGGGACGTGGTGGTTCTTCTGACCAGGACTATCCGATAATTGATACGCACCAACATCTTTGGGATCTTGAGCGATTTCCTTTAAGCTGGGTAAAGCCTCCTTTACATAAGAGTTTTTTGATGGATGATTATAGGGAGGCAGTTGAAAACCAGAACGTGGTAAAGGCTATTTATATGGAAGTAGCAGTGCCTTCCGAACAGCGCAAAGAGGAAGCACTGTGGGCCCTTGCATTGTGCGAAGATCCTGAGAATCCCACTGTAGCAGCTGTGATCCGCGCACATCCAACAGATTCCGATTTTGAGTCTTACATGAATTCATTTGAGGGGAATCCCAACCTGAAAGGAATCCGGTATTCTTTTGGTAACGAAGAAGAAATTCTATTACCTCAGGTAATAAAAAACATTAGGTTACTCGGTGAGATGGGGCTCAGTTTCGATCTTAATCTATCACCTGAATGGCTTCATCATGGTAATCAGTTGCTCGATAAATGTCCCGACACCCGGTTCATTCTAAATCACTGTGGTAATGCTGATCCAATGGCTTTTTTTCCTACCGAAAAAGAAATGACAAGGAAACCGAAACATGACCGGGATAAATGGTTGAAAGATGTAGAACTGCTTTCACAGAGAAATAATATCGTCTGTAAAATTTCAGGACTCGTAGATAATGTCTCTACCTATTCATTAATCGCTGCTGACCTTGCACCGGTTGTCAATCACTGTATTGATGTCTTTGGTCCGGATAGGGTCATGTTTGCAAGCGACTGGCCAGTTTGCCTGGTGAATATGCCTTTGGCAAAGTGGATAGATACCTTGAAAGAAATCGTATCTGATCGTCCTTCCGTTGACCAACGTAAATTATTCCATGACAACGCGTCCAATTTTTACAGGCTTGGGTGATTAAGGGGTGAGAGTGAGAGCGAAGAAAAAACAGCCCGATTCCTCGCTCTCACACTGGCACTCACACTAGGGTGAGAGGAGGGTGAGGGTGAGAGTGAGACCAAAAAAAAAGTACGAATCCTCGCTCTCACACTGACACTCACTCTAGGGCTGTGAGGGTGAGTGTGAGAGCGAAGAAAAAAACAGAGTCAATCCGTTCGTAAGACAGTGTGAATCCTCGCTCTCACACTGAAGAGTTCGCAAGAATACCTGTGCGATTTATCGCAGGTTTTTAATCATGGTAAACAATATTTTGGATAGTTCCTCGCCTTGATTATAAAACCCGCGAAATGCATTTTCTTCAATGATCGATTCGTCTTTCAGGACATCCAGGATGGCAATACATTCAAAAATGGAACTTCTGGCGATGATGTAAAAATTTCTTCGATCCGGATGAGTGAATCTCCCTGACCCTTCAGCCAGGTTTAGAACACTGCTGAAAGCAGCTCTTCGAAGCTGATCTTTTGTGACATTGTCCAGCCTTGTATTCTTGATGAATTCCCTAATACCGGAATTGAAGATCTTCGCTTTTTTGTATACATCGAGTTTTTCAAAATCGAACATAACGGGGTTGGTTTAATTGGTAACAACGATGAGGAGACAGAGTGAGTGTGAGAGCGAAGAAAAACTGTACGAATCCTCGCTCTCACACTGACTCTCACTCTGAAACTATAAGGAGGAGTGTGAGGGTGAGAGCGAAGAAAAAACAGTACGAATCCTCGCTCTCACACTGACACTCACTCTGAAACTATGAGGAGGAGTGTGAGGGTGAGAGCGAAGAAAAACAGTGCAAATCCTCGCTCTCACACTGACACTCACTCTGAGGTATGAGCGGGAGTGTGAGGGTGAGAGCGAAGAAAAACAGTGCAAATCCTCGCTCTCACACTGACGCTCACTCTGAGGTATGAGCGGGAGTGTGAGAGTGAGAGCGAAGAAAAACAGGGTGAGTCCGTTGCTCTCGCTCTCACACTCACCCTGTTTTTGTAGACTGGCGGCTACCAGTATCGAACCAGTTTCTGCAAAATTTGATCAGATTTTTGGATTTTAAGGTCTGATAAGTTTCGGTCGGTAGAGATCGCAACAGTTGGACAGCCCTGAAAGCTTACGTACATACAGGGAGC
>JBGSQQ010000045.1:0-120894 GCA_041737945.1 Chryseolinea sp. | reverse complement strand
GTCTTCATTTTGCTTTGTATTGAATTTTGTCTTGTGTCAAAATTGACAATACAAAGGAGCGATGAACGAGTTGCTCGTACTTATAAACTGGTTTAAGAAATAGTCTTAATGTAGATTAAGGGTGCATTATTTGCCGCTTCTTTCGCTCCTTATTTTACTAAGAAATTCGGGCGTTATGCCAAGATAAGATGCAATTTGAGTGTTCGGTAGTCTAATAGAGAGATTTGGATATTGCTCCAAAAAGCTTTCGTATCGTTCGTATGCTGTAGTACTGAAAGTTTGAAGCAATCGGTTTTGAAGTTCAATGTACTTGTCTTCAATAATTACACGGAAGTTTCTATTAAACTTTGGATGGTTGGTGTACAAATACCAAAGGTCGCCTTTTGATATTTGAAGTATGGTTGATGGCTCTATGGCCTCAATAAATAATTTGGAAGGTCGTTCTTTGTGCAAACTGTCAAAGTCTGCAATCCAGTCGTCCTCAGCAGCAAATAGAAGATTATGCTCTGTCCCCGTTTTATCAACTCCATACATTTTGAAACAACCTTCAACAACGTATGTAAAATATTTACAAATGTCTCCTTCTTGTAAGATGTATTGTTTGCGTTTTATTTTCCTCTCCGTTAAACGGCTCGTTAAGGCTTGACTTTCGTTATCGTCCAAAGAAAGATAGCGGTCAAAATGGGATACTAAATTCTTGATAGCCGACACAGATTATTTTATTTGTGGATTAAAGATAGTGTTTACATTACTATGATGGAAGGCTTGCGTGGGGATTTGGCTCTTGCCATAGCTTTGGTGTCGTGGCAGGTTTGCGCGGCTATGGCATGTGCCAATGCGCGGTGCAATTCGAAGTACAATCTATGTAAAATGCGAAGGGTCGGCTGTATTATTTTATTTCGTCAGTCCCACGTCTAATTTTTTTCGATGTCCAAATGGTCTGCGAAGCCGTTCATTTGTCTCCGTGAAAATTTTTGTTAGGAAATTGTCAGCCGTTTTTTGGAATATTATCCGGCCACATTGCCACCAACTATTTTGTATAGGTCATATGGCTTATATATATGTTTTACCAATCCCTGATCACGGACAATTATCAAATATCGGTACGGCTAGTTCCAGTTGTTTTCCTGATTCGGTAGAGATTAACGTCATATGAGCAAAACATATTGGATCGCCAAATGTATCAACGCCCGTGGTGCGCGGCTCCCAGACACCAACGTACCGGATACCATTAACAGTGAATTCAATGTAATTATTAGCGAGATCATAAGTCCCCGTCCCGACATCAATCAATACAAAATTGATTGAAAATTCCACTTTTAATACGCCATCTTCCTCGAAAAGGAAAAACCTTTCGTCTGGTTGAAAAGTATTTTCCCATTGATTGGAAACTGGAGGAACATACCCCGCAGGTAAAGACACTACCGACGCACCATTCACCATAGACACACCACCTGTATTTGGGTTCTGAACATTCAGAACTTCAAACGTCTTTTCGTTGGAGGTTCCATTCGAGGTTACCACTTTAACCGTGTAGGTGCCATCCGCCAGAGAGCCAGGTATAATCGTAGTAACAACTTTCGAAGTGTTCGTGAGTATGGATGCTTCCACAGTGCCAAACAACACTTTGGTGGCACCAAGTAGATTAGTGCCCTTTAACAGAAGCAACTGGTCTACAATATTGGCAGTCGCGACAATTTCATCAACCACTACAGGATCGGTGACGGTAAATGTCTTCGCATTTGATGTGCCTCCTGTATTCACCACGGTAATATTAACAGCACCACTTACTCCATTTGGCACCAGTACCGTAATGGTTGTACCTGTATTGGTTGCTGGCGTTGCAGAAATTGAATTGAACTTGACGGTGGCAGCGTCCAGATTTGTTCCGGTGATGGTAACCGTAGTTCCGGCAGAGCCTGTAGTAGGACTGACCGAGGAAATGAAGGGCGTCACGTAAAAGGTATTTACACTCGTAGCTACACCCAGGGCATTGGCCACCTTAATTTTTCCGGATGTGGCACTGGCCGGCACCTTGGCGGTAATTTGTGTCGCCGAGTTTACGGTAAAATTACCGGCACCTGATTCAACTTCATTAAATTTTACAGAGGTTATATCGGTGAATCCTGTTCCGGTAATGACTACGTTGCTTCCCTGTGCTCCATTCGCAGGACTGAAAGAGGTAATAGTGGGCGGTAACAAAACCGTAAAGTTTGTGCTGGACGTACCGGTGCCTGCTGGTGTCTTCACGGAAATTTTTCCGGTAGCAGCGCCAGCCGGAACCTTGGCTTTGATTTGGGTGGCAGAAACAAGGGTATAGTTACCGGCTGTTACGATTGTACTGTTGAACTTGATTTCGTTTACATTCACAAAGTTGGTTCCCGTAATGGTCACCTCTACGCCTGTCAATCCACTGGCAGGTGTAAAAGCGGATACAGCCGGGGCACCAATTACCGTAAAATCGGTGGTGCTCAGACCAGACCCTGCCGCTGTTTCGACCGTTATCTTTCCGGTTGTGCCACCTGCAGGTACCTTGGCTGTAATTTGTGTTGCACTCACTACCGTAACCTCGGTGGCCGCGCCTGTTCCAAGCTTGACGACGACGCTTCCGGCATCAAAATTCTGGCCGGTAATCGTGACTACTGTTCCAACGATACCGCTGGATGGCGTAAAGGCGGATACAACGGGAGCTCCTTTCAGGACAAAGTCGGCCGTACTCAACGCTTCACCACCCGGCGTAATCACCTTTACTTTTCCAGTAGTGGCGCTTGTCGGAACGGTGGCTTCAATTAAGGTGGCATTCTTAACTGCAAATGTTATGGCATCGCCAGTTCCAAAGAAAACTTTGATGGTCTCTTCAAAGAATGTGCCGGCAATAGCAACCACTCTTCCTGCAGGTCCTATGGCCGGAGTAATAGAAGTGATTGTTGGTTTGCCCACCACGGTAAAGGTTGATTTGTTGGATATTCCTCCTTCTGTCGTAATGGTTACGTCAAGGGCACCCGTACTGAGACCGGCTGGAACCTGTACTTTTACTTCGGTATCTGATTTGGAAATAAATGAAGTGACGGATGTGGTTCCGAATAATGCAGAAGAAGCAGTAGCCAGATGCTTTCCTTTCAGGATCACTTCCATTCCTACAGAGCCTTTTGCAGGTTCAATCGATGTGATTTCCGGTTCACTCGGCAATACGGTAAAAGAAACTGAATTGGATGTACCCCCAGTCGTTTTAACGGTGACAGAAACATCGCCGGGAGATAGGCCCGGAGGTACGACGGTTACAAGTTGTGTGTCTGTTTTAGATGCAATAGAAGCAGCGGATACACTGCCGAACTGCAGAGATTCAAAAGCTGCGAAATTCTGACCAGTGATCGTAACCGGAGTTCCAACAGGACCTTCCAGTGGACTAATGGTGGTGATTGCAGGTTTTGGTGTCTCCGGCTCACTGCAGGTGGACAAGAATATAACTCCTGCCAGCAACAGGATAGAGGCGAGACATACGCGGAGAATTTTCATACCTTTTTTGTTAATCATCAGTAAATACTATTGGTAGCACGAAAGGTCACCTGGTTGTCGGTACCACCTCAACAAATCGCGTGACTTAGAAAACTACCCTAATGCCGAGGTTATAGGCATTGAACCGATAGGTAGTTTTGCCAGCAAATACATCATTATAGAAGGCGTTGATATTAAACATGCTATTGATTTGATACTGCAGACCAACGCCATACGTAAATGACTGACGCAACAGGTCAAAATCTACATCCCATGCGTTAGTCATTCCAACTTGCACAAACGGAAAAAAATGATCGTTCGCGAGGTAGGTCAGGAATAAATAAACGGGGTTGGTAAAATCAGTATCTGCCTGATCATCCTCAAACCGCACATATACGTCTGCCTGCCCAAAAAGGAACAGCTTTCTTCCCATCAGTTGGGTGTATAAGAACTGCGTGTTAAGGGCATAGCGGTTGTCACCTAAAAATTCACCCGCATCTCCGGAACTTATCGGTACGGAGAAAACATGCTGTATTACAAAATTCCTGTTACGTGTAGGAACGTATCTGGCGCGTATCCCCATAGAAGTGAAGGCGCGCTCATATTGAATCAGTCCCTCGCTACTGTTGCCGAAGACAGCCAGTGGCGAACTGTCGGGGTCGGCATCCGCACGGCCTGTTCGATAAGACAAATCCAGTCCCAGATTCAGCCGGCCTGTGGCGGATATACCATGCGTTACCTGCAGGGTATTGATCAAATACGTGTATCGTTGACCGGCGTCCATGCGGTTCCGGTCATCGTTGTAATACGCATTTGTGGTAAGGAGTGAATTGCTCAGTATGACTTCGGTGTACGATTTCGGCATCATCACCGATGAAACGGCTGGGGTGATACGGTCGCCTACAAGCAATGAGTCGTACATCTTCCTACGCGCTGATTGAGCAACGACAGACGTAGTCATAACTGTGAACAGAAGTAAGAAAATGAATAACGGTTTGATCATAAAAGATTCGTTAACGTCACCCGGTGAGTGATAGCCAAAGAAGGAAAATGTAAAGGGCGGTTTTCATTTGTCAGTCCTGACTCAATTCATACAAAATCCGGTTTGTTCGCCGCTCCAGTTCCTGCAGGCGTTTGTCCAGTCTTAATACTTCTTCACTGATATCTTTTGCCAGCTCCTTTTTTACTTCTCCCGGACGTTTCACCCTATTGTTCACGATATCATTTATGGTTGCTATTTTTTGGTTTAGCGTAAGAATGTTTACGCCGTGAAGATCCCCGATGGCATAATCCATCAACGATTTGAATTCAAGCGACTGAACATCATTCTTCCAGAACGCAGACACGTATTTTTCATAGGTGAGCCGCTCCTTGTTCAACTTTTCAAACGCCCTGCTGTATTGTTCGCTGGCATCGGTAAGCTTGGCCAGCGCCTGCCGGCTCTCGGTAGCTGGCATACCGAGCAGGTTCATGGCATCTTTGAAATCTTTGGCTTCGTTAATATAGTCGGTGAGCGTAGCCGACATAAGCGGATACGCTTCATCTTTGTTCGTCACACTCACATTGCGGTTGCCTGCGCCGGCGATCGTAATAACTTCCACCACTCTTGCCTTAGGGAAAGCACGAACTTCAAAGGCGCATTCGCCGTCCAGTTCGGCTACATCATTAAGAACATCCCAGATAATCACGAGATTTTTACCTGCTGAAACTGTAGCGCCAACGCCATTACCGCTTACGTTCCTTAAACTTTGCGAATAGTTATCTTTTGAATAGTATAGAGCTACTTCGAACAACTCGTCTCCTTTAGGCTCCTCAATATCATAACGGACAATGATCTTGTCGCCGACTGCCTCCGGTGTCACGTGGGTAATGCTTTGTGCGCACAAACCCTGTACGCCAAGTATCCAAAGGGAGCAAAGCACGTGAATTTTCATATTTCAGCAATAGACGAATATTAAAGTTAATGAATAACGTGTCATAAAAAATGATTTTAGTAAATTTCATGTTCGGAATTTTACGCTTATTGGCACTGTGATGAATCCCCGTATTCTTTTCTGGATAATAATACTGTTGTGCGTCAACCCGGTCTTTGGCCAGCAGGTAATCAAAGGCTATAGTAAGCCAGCTACTTTTCACATCGTCCCAAACAAGGACACCGTAACGCATTCGTTGGCAATTACCACGAACTTTGATTTCTATAAGAACGAAAAGAAGACTGCACTGATTATTGGTAATGGGAACTATAAAAACGGCCCTTTAAAAAATGCAGTCAATGATGCCCTGGATATGGCGGCAACGTTAAGCGGAAAAGGTTTTAAGGTTATACTTCGTGAAAATGCAAGTCGCGTGGATATGCGAAATGCGATTCGTGAATTTGGCACTGAAATTAACCAGGGCGGTGTTGGATTATTCTACTACTCGGGTCACGGCATTCAGATTGACGGCGTTAATTACCTTATCCCCATTGATGCCGATATTGAATTAAAAGCGGAGGTTGCCGAGGAATGTATTAGCGCTTCATCTGTTTTGAAAGTTATGGAGTATTCCAATAACCGTATCAATGTAATTATTCTGGATGCCTGCAGGAACAACCCATTCCGAAGTTTTTCCCGCTCTGATGAAAAAGGAATCACCAGAATGGATCCTCCGTCCGGAGCGAAACAAGGATCAATCATTGCATTTGCTACTGCACCAGGCGCCGTTGCCTCGGATGGAGAAACGCGAAATGGTCTTTATACTTCCAAACTTCTCAAGTACATTAACACACCTGGCCTTACGCTGGAGGAAGTGTTTAAGAAAGCTCGCATAGACGTGCTGAATGAGTCGGCCGGCCTGCAAACACCCTGGGAGAATAATTCGCTAACGGGTGATTTCTTTTTTACTATAGACTAAATCCATCTTTAACCACAAGACATACAAAATGGAAAAATCAGTTACGGTCTATTCCCTTTTTTATCGCAACTATCGTCGAATTTATTTCCCCGTCATGTTGATTTTTTTTAGTGTGTCGGGGTATACACAGTCGTCGCCGAAGATAACGCTTCCCGAACCCGCGAAGGTGGACGGTGGTCCGCTGCTTAGTGCTAAACTTATCTATCCACTTTCGGCGAAGCCAACGGCGGAATGTCACGCATCAACAATCTCAGAAGTATCGGGGGGGCTGATTGCCGCCTGGTTTGGTGGAGGTTACGAAAGGAACCCGGATGTGGGTATCTGGGTGTCGTTCAACACGACGGGAACCTGGTCAAAACCCGTGCAGGTAGTTGATGGATTTCAGCATGATTCTTTGCGTTATCCAACGTGGAATCCGGTGCTGTTTAAACCCAAAGGTGGGCCGCTTATGTTGTTTTACAAGGTTGGACCCAGTCCCAGTGAATGGTGGGGGATGCTAATGACTTCCAATGATGAGGGTCGGTCATGGTCAACACCGAAAAGACTTGGTACGTCGGCAGGTATTGGTTATTTACTGGGACCTGTAAAAAACAAACCCATTCAATTAGCGGATGGCTCTATACTTTGTCCTTCAAGCACGGAAGTAGAAATCAATAATAAGGACACATGGAAGGTGCATTTTGAAATCACCAAAGACCTTGGCAAAACCTGGCAGGTGATTGGTCCGATTAGTACAGGTGGGGTGCTTAATGCTATCCAACCTAGTATATTGACTTACAAGGACGGAAAAATGCAAATCCTTTGCCGCACACAGGAGAAGGTCGTAGCGCAAAGCTGGTCATCGGATGGAGGAAAAACATGGACCGACCTGAAAGCAACATCGTTACCCAATCCGAATGCAGGTACCGATGCCGTTACATTGAAGGATGGCAGGCAGTTATTGGTATACAACCATGCAATTGACGATGGGCCTTATCCAAAGGGACGGGGCATACTAAATGTCGCGATTTCTGCGGATGGCAATTCCTGGAAACCTGTTATGACGTTGGAAAAGGAAGAAGGAGAATTTTCCTATCCTGCCGTTATTCAGTCATCCGACGGACTGGTACATATTACCTACACGTATCAACGACTGTCGATAAAACATGTCATTGTTGATCCGAAGAAGCTTTAGCAAAACAGACTAAAAGGGATCGTTACCGCTCGTCCGGAAAGGACACAGTTTTGCCTGTGACTTTATAATACGGCATTGGCGATTTCCAGTTCCTCAATTGATTGGAAAGCAACGTTGAAAGCTCTTTTGTTTTCCGTGGATTCTGCGAGGCGAGGTCATGCTTTTCACCGATGTCGGATTGAAGATTATAGAGTTCCTTCGATCCTGATTTCATGTTGTAAATCAATTTCCATGCTCCCTGGCGGATAGCACTTTTGTAGTTGATGCCGGGTCCGTCTTCCGGAATCCATTTATTGGGAAAATGCCAGATTAGGGTTCGGGTAGTATCCCCGTAACCGGAGTCCTTTAATATAGAGGTAAAACTCCTGCCATCGACGTGCTGCTGTAAACTGTACTTTTGAACACCAGCCATTTCAAGAACGGTGGGAAACAAATCCTCGATAATGACATACTGGTCTGTAATGGAGCCGGGCCTAACCCTTTCAGGCCATTTTACCAACATGGGTACGCGGATACCGCCTTCGTATACCGAACCTTTTCCGGACTTCAGTGGAAGATTGTGTGTAAAGGCCTCACCACTTCTGGGGGCCATACTAAATCCGCCATTATCACTTAGGAAAATGATGATCGTATTTTTATCAATATCTTTTTCTGTCAGGTAGTCAATAATTTTTCCCAGACTGTCATCCATGCCCTCCACCAGCGCTGCATACTCTGCTTCTTTTTCCGGAAGCCATTTGTTAAGATACTTTTGAATAAAACGTTTATCAGCAGAATAGGGGATATGGACAGCATAGTGAGCCATGTACAGAAAAAATGGTTTTCCCTTTTGTACTGGAACGTCAAGTGCTTTCAAGGCTTCACGCGTAAGCGCATCCGTCAGGAAAACATCGGTACCATGATACTTCTCCAAACCGGGTACACCCCACGGTTCCGTATGTTCGCCTTTTTTGTTTCCATAATTGTACTCGGCCATATAGCTGCCCAATCCGCCCGCTGCATGTCCGGCAATGTTTACCTCAAACCCAAGCGATGTTGGATTGGCGGCTGGTGTGTTCATCGCACCAAAATGAGCCTTGCCGCAATGAATAGTATAGTACCCTTCTTCTTTTAACAAGGAAGCAAGGGGCGTAGCATAGATCGTACTATTGATACCTGGAGTTGGAGACATGCCATTTAAATTCCAGGCCGGAGACTGGAGGATGTCGTCAGGAGAATCTACTGACTGGTCTTTTCGCAAGGTCCAGGTTGTCACCTGATGATGGGCCGCATTCATTCCTGTCATTAAACTTATTCGGCTTGGGGAGCAGACTGGTGTGGCGTAAGCGTTCGTGAACTTTATGCCTTCTTTCGCAAGCCGTTCCATATTGGGGGTATTAAACCGCTCGTTTAAAGTCGTCTTTTCGTTCCAGAATGGAACAGAGCAATCCTGCCAACCCATGTCATCCACGAGGAAAATGATGATGTTGGGTTTCGACTGGGCTAAGGGTTCAAAGGTTATGAGTAAACCGACGAACAGTAAACAACAATATTTCTTCATTATTTTTTCTGGAAAGCACTTCAAATCGCATGACCAACATTCCGGTCTTTGCTTCGAGCCCTAAGGTAAACAATCGATTGAAGCTTGTCCAGAGCGCGGATTTCTCAACTCTTCAGCAACAACGCGGTTTACTTACGCCGGTCAGCCTGATGAAAATCACTGGCGCGTATGACTATGGTCAGACTGCGTTTAGTCATCGGGCCATACTTTCACAATGTCAAACACAAAAATCCGTATGAAAACCAATAAAAACCATGTTATTCTCCTTTTTCTGATTATCTGTTTTTCCCCAGCGTTTGCACAGACATCGTATAAGGTCAAAACAACCAAGTTGACTATTGCCGGTACTTCTTCACTTCACGACTGGGTTTCAGAGGCAACCCAGGTCGAATGGAGCGGGGCATTTGATGTGCAGGATAAAAAAGTTGTTCAGGTAAAAGATGCGCGTGTCAAGATTCCTGTAAAATCAATCAAGAGTGAAAAGGGTGGCACGATGGATGATAAAACGTATGAGGCCTTTAAGTCGGACAAGAATCCAAACATCACCTACGCGTTTCAAAATGCAAAAATTTCCGGATCAGGATCTGACTTCACGCTAGAAACGATCGGCGCATTACAGATGGCTGGTGCAACAAAGAATATCGACATGACCGTCAAAGCTAAAATGCTGGCTAACGGCGACATTCAGCTAACGGGTTCCAAAAAAATCAATATGACTGAATTTGGAATGAAACCTCCTACTGCGGTGCTGGGTACCATTAAAGTTGGCCCCGAGGTTACCATAAACTTCGATTTCACCGTAACGCCATCAAAACAGCTCCCATGAATTTAATACATAAGTCTTTAAACCATTTAAATAAAAATGTTATGAAATACTCAAAGCAAACAAAAGTTGTCTTGCTGCTTACGCTGACACTTTTAACCGGAAATCTGCTGGCTCAAAGACAGCCATCCATTCAATACTGGCGCCCCTATGATCAGCTGGCGTAAATGTTTTTGAAACTTCGAAAGAAGACACCGTAGGATTTGACGGACTCAAAGTAAGATTTGGTGCTGGCTTCTCACAGGGATATCAAAGCCTGTCACACAGCAATACAACTAAAGCCATTTTGCCAGGAGCGGCAGCTCCGAACGTATCCGCTATAGAAACGGCTCCTCAGTCAGGAAGCTTTGTTAACATTAACACTGGTGCAGCAGTGGCTAACATCGCAGTTGACCCTAAAGTATATGGTGGCTATATCAATACGGCGACGAATGCCACCTACATCAACAGCAATCAGGTGTATCAGATGGCCGGTGGATTTCCATTGGCGCAGGCAAACCTCAATATCGACGTTCAACTAGCAGACGGCGTAAGCCTGAACCTGGTCTCCTATATGTCTTCTCACCACCACAATGAATTCTGGGTGAAGGGTGGTTACTTCCAGATCGATAAAGTAGGTTTTATGAACAGTGAATTCATGAATAAGCTCTGGACAAACCTGACACTGAAGATTGGTCACATGGAAATCAACTATGGTGATGCGCACTTCCGAAGAAGCGATGGCGGAAACACGATATACAATCCGTTTATGGAAAATAATATCATGGATGAGTTTACCACAGAAATCGGAGGCGAGTTGTATTTCAAGAAAAACAGTTTCCTTGCTATGGTTGGTTTGACCGACGGTGAGATTCAGGGAAATGTCTCTAAACCAAACGATCGTAAACCATCAATTTATGCAAAGTTAGGTGTTGACAAAAATCTAAGTGATGACCTTCGGGTTCGTTTGACGGGCTCTGTCTATACTACTAAATCTTCCGTCAGTAACACGCTGATGGGCGGTGACCGGACGGGTTCCAACTATCAGTATGTGATGGAAAACACCGCTGCAACACTTACCGCAAATGCTTTCTCCGGAAGGTTTAATCCTGGGTTCAGAGACAACGTGACTGCCTTCATGATCAATCCGTTTGTGAAATTCAAAGGCCTGGAATTTTTTGGAACATGGGAAAAAGCCAGTGGAAATACAGCGGTTGAAAATGGAGAACTTCAATATAGTGACGGCACAAGGCCCACCATCAATGCGTTAGATGATCGCGAAGCAACTCAGACTGAATTTGATCTGCTGTATCGCTTTGGGAAACATGAGAACTTTTATATTGGTGGTAAATACAACAAAGTAGATGCCACGATAGCACTGGGTCAGTCCACTGCCGCAACAAACCTTCAACAAGGTACAAGAACTGATGTTGGCATTGAACGGACATCTATTGCGGCAGGTTGGTTCATTACACGAAATGTATTGTTCAAAGCAGAATACGTTACCCAGAACTATGATGGTTACCCCACAAACCATATCCTGAGCGATGGTAAGTTCGATGGGTTTATCGTACAGGGAGTGATTGGGTTTTAGTTAATTGAAATCAATGAGAGTTGTTCCGGTTGTCCGGAACAACTCTTTATCGTTCAGGCATGCCAGCCTGAACTTTTCTTGTGTTTAAAGTCTTATTAAATTGATGGTTACTATGAGAGCATTTGTGGCAGGATTTGTAGTTCTACTGGTGATGGGTTTTGCTCCCACACGGGAGCGTGGTGTATTGATTCATCGTTTTGTGGTACAACCCTCCAGCAAGCTTACCATCGACGGAAAGACTAACATCAACTCATTCCAGTGTGCCATTACCCAATATTTTGGCAGCGATACCCTGGTGCTTCAGGAGGGCGGCAGAAACAAGCGCCCGGTATTTACCAAGGGTCATGTGGGACTTGAGGCGGCAAGCTTTGATTGTGGTATGCCTGTCATGACTAAAGATTTTGGAAAAACTATTAAGGCCGAAGAATACCCTTTCATCGTCATTGAGTTTATTTCCTTTGAGAAAGGTTCCGGCTCTCAGTTGTCTGGAGGAAAATTTAACGGCAAACTAAAAATATCAATAGGCGGTGTAACCAGAGCATTTGATGTTGACTGCACTATTGAGGCAACGGAGTCAGGGCAGATTCACCTGAAAGGAGGTCGTGATTTTACTTTTTCTGATTTCGATCTGGAGGCGCCCAGTAAGATGATGGGCATGGTAAAGGTAAACGACGCCTTAAAGGTAAATTTTCATTTAGTATTGTTGCTTGATACCAAGGCCTGATGATTGGTAATGGCTGTAAGCTATTTCGATCTATCGTCCCGCAGGCGCTAACATCACCTTGAACTTTACCGTAATTTCATTCCCGGTTTTAACTGTACCAAACATAAAACTGGGCGCTTCGATTTCAAAGTCGCTCATGTTGATTTTTTTCGTACCCGTGCATTGAATGGTCTTGTCGGGCATTACCTTAACCACAGCATCAACGGAGATTCGTTTAGTAACTCCAGCCACAGAAAGTGAGCCATCGCATTGAATTTTTGCATTCGCGATGGTAGCGGAAACCAGACTGAAGGTGATCGTTTTGTGAACGTCTGTGTTTAACGTGCTGTAGGTATTCTTGTCCATCCCGGTGTGGCCGCTCTTCAGGCTCTCGCTGCGAACTTTTATAGTGAGCGAATTTAGTTTTGAAGGCATCCCTTTTTCATCAACCTCAAAATTTGCCTGATACTTTCCTTCTTTTGTGGTCATGGTCCACTCGTGTAATGTGGATGTGCCTGAAATGGTAAGGTAAGTGTCGCCGGTTTGTTCATAAAGGGCTTGAGCAACACTACTTTCTTTAAACAGCAATATCGAAATTGAGGAAGCGAAAATGAGCTGAAGTATTCGTCGAATGGTCATGGGAAAAAGCCAGGGTTCTCCTTTATCAAGGATACGCGTTTTTTGGTAAACTTTTGAATAAACTTCGAATAATGAATTTCTGAGTATCCAGTTTCATCGAGGCAGATATAACGCAATGGTGCTAACGGATAAAGCCCGGTAGTTCAGCAAAATACCGGGATTGTTCTTCCTCCAGCAGATAATCTTTGATGGCCCATACGATCGCCTTATAGGAAGCATAGAACTCCCTGTTGAAGTTAACGAGCGTTGAAATATCTACTTCGGAAAGTTGATGATTGGCTTCTTGCTGATATAGTTGTTTCAGCTGCTCTGCATAACCTTTTTGTACACGATCATACAGGGCAACCACGTCATCAAACATAGCCTTTTGCGTCGGTCGTAAAAGGCAATCGTTCAGCATTTTGCCGAAATCTTCCACTGCTTTTTTCTTATCCAGATAAACCTGGAATTTTATACTACTGGAAGAGTTCCTCAATTGATCGATGTCACCATACGAATCCTTGATACTTTTTGCGGAAAACATACTGTTTCGTATCGCGGAAATTATGTGTTCTGCCCGTTCCCGCTCCCGGTTATCCAGCATTTCCTTATTCATGCCGATATAGTAGGAATGAATTTCGCCGTGCAGCAGTTTGAGGTAGGCGTATTTTCCTGAAAAGCTCTTATCGTGAAAACCCCTTTCTACCTGGTCGGATTGTTTTTGTCCTTCGAGGTCAAAGGCATGCATCAGAAAATCGAGTGTGTAGTGGATGTAACGCTTCGTTTCTTTGTCCAGTGCCTCCAATGCCAGATCACCTTCCTTTGCCGGGACAATTTTGATATATCGCGCACCCGACTTGTCATCGGTAAATCGTCGTTCCAGAAATCGTTCAAAAACAGTGAGAAAGGGAAAAAATACGAGAACTCCCGCAACATTTATAAAACTTTGAAAAAATACAAGGGCTAAAAGAGGATCAGAGAATTTTAATATGGAGGTGAGTAGATAATTGATGGCATCCAAAGCAAAATAGACCGCGATAATTAACAACGTGTTATACATGAAGTTGCCTAGCGCAACGCGTTTTTTAGCCGGAACGCCATGCATGGATGCCAGGAGAAGTTTAATGGTAGTGCCCACCTCTGAACCCAGAACAATTGCTGTTGCCGAATACAGACTGAGGGCATCGGCATTCAAGGCACTAAGGGCAATAGCTACTGTGGCGGAGCTGGATTGAATAATTGATGTCATAATAAAGCCCACCAGTACAAAAAAGATTGCCGGGTACTGCTGGATGTATTCAAAGCTGATGTAAGGTGTCAGATCGCCAAAGCTCACTTTCATGTAATCGAGGCCAAGAAACAAGGAGCCAAAGCCGAACATAAATTTACTCCAGTGATAGGCCTTGTTTTCTCTGCGGAATAACGCCAGGGCAAGGCCGGCAAGTCCAATTATCGGAAGGGAGAAGGATTCAATATTGAAGGTGAATCCCAACGTGGCAACCAGCCAGCTGGTAAGTGTAGTGCCAATATTTGCTCCCAGAATAACCGCCAAGGCATTTCGCATGGTTATTACGCCTGCCCCCACAAAAGCCAATACCATAAGATTAACGACAGAGCTGCTCTGCAAAACACCGGTAACAATCGCGCCACCCGCTATTGCTTTGAACTTGTTGGTTGTTTGATTTCGGAGGAAAAGTTTAAACGAACGGCCGGCCAGTTTTCGCAATGCTTCCTCCAGGAAATTCATACCCAGGAGAAACAGGCCAATGCCGGCAAGCATTTTTGAAATGGCTAAGAAGTAAAGCATGTCTGACGCTTAGCGGGGAGAATAAAGTTAATGTGGGTTTGGTCAAATACCTAATTCCCCATCTCATTTAAGATGGTGATCTGCAGAAGTATTGCCGTTGCTTATCAGTGACAACGCGGTCATAAAATTACGCACAGGTTAAGAGATAGCAGGATGATATAAGTCATTCATTTCTCTGCGGTTGATCATGAACGATTTTATCCTAAGCGGGTACATTGAATACATAAAGAGGAAATTAAAGAAATATTCCTGTTATAAGCAGGAGTGTATTTGTAAAATGTATCCACTATGAAAAAGAAAGAACCGGTAAGTACAATCATGACCAGGCATGCTTACACGGTGCAGTTAACAGACTCGCTGTACCAGGTACGCGACCTGATCCTGAAACATGAGATCCGGCATGTTCCAGTGGTTGATGGTGATAAGCTTGTTGGAATTATCAGCAAGACGGATATGAATCGGCTTTCCTTCAGCACCCTTTTCGTGGGCGAGGGACAAGCTGACGACGCAGTATTTGAAATGCTCAGCGTAGCGCAGGTGATGTCACAAAAACCACGGGTTGTAAAGGCGTCTGACAGTATCCAAACCGTTGCAGAAATATTGGCGAAGGAAGAGTTTCATGCTCTGCCCGTTGTGGATGAGTACGAAGAATCTAAGTTGGTAGGGATTGTAACGACAACCGATGTTATCCGGTACATGCTGGAGCAGTATTAGATTGATTGAAGATACCCACGTGCGGAGAGGTAAGGATGAATGAGGTCCTTTTCCGCGGCCCTTATCGCTTGGGTCTATTGATACCGATTTTTGTAAAGGCATCTCGTTGCAGACGCTTTTCAATTTTATCTTTTAGTACGAAGGTGAGCAATCCTATCCAGGTCGGATACTTTTTTCGCTTAAGAATTTCATTCAGGACAGGTTCGATATTTTTCTTTCCGAAAATCATAAACGCTTCCTGATCACTTGTGTTCCGGGGGAAATGACTTCTTTCCATCTCGAATTCGTTTTTCCATGATTTGATGTTGAACGAGAAGGTCTTCCCGAGATACGTCCATACCACTTCAATGTCTTCGGTCTCGAACACCGCTTTTAAATACTCCACGGACTGGGGAACCTTAGTCATAATGGGAGGGCTGTTAATCCTTTATATCAGCATAAGACTCGGGCTGTATTACCGCCGGCACATCTGTCTCTTCCTTTTTGGAAGTAATCAGCTTACTGATTGTATAACCCTTCATGACTTGTTGGTCAATCGGTTGACATAATGCCAATACGTCTTCACGGGTAAGATTTGGATTCAGCCAATCTTTTTCAAACTCCCTGGGAAGAATCACGGGCATTCTCTTTTTGGAGTTATGTATTTTTTCCATATACCCATTCGCCCTTGTCGTCAGTACCGTATACGTCTGATACTCCACATCCGATTGTTTGTCTTTCCAGGTGGAGAATAATCCGGCAATCGAAAACAGGGGTTGGTCTTGTAATGTTATGTAGTAAGGCACCTTTACCTTCCCTTTTTCATCCAGCCACCGCCACTCAAAAAAACCCGTGCAGGGAATCAGACATCGCTTTCCATCATTGGCAGCATCCCTGAAACTCGGCTTGTCATACATTTCTTCACTGATACAATTGAGGGTTTGGGTTCTTAGCCTGAGGCTATCCTGCATACTTTTCACCCACCAGGGTATCAGTCCCCAATTCATCAGCTTAAAGTCTTTCGGCTCCATGGTGGAAATAACCGGAGATGGTAAAAAGTCAAATCCATTTTCATGGTAATGGGGTGAGTACCTTTCTGCAAGTTCACTTGAATAATGAACGGAATAATAGTCAGCCAGGTAATCGATACTGTTAATTAGGCTTTTGTGATAGCACATAATAATGGTATTCAGTGGCCGGTTGCGTCTTTTTTGGTTAAATATAAAAGTAATAAACAACAAGGTATTCTCCCGCCCGGATGCCGTGGACCGAATCTTTTTTTGGGAAATTTAAAGTGTAGGATAAGTATCCGTTTGTCATAACGGATAGCACATCTCTTCTTTATTAAATGTGTGTAGGCATTGGGTTGCGAGTTAGTTATAACGCTTTGTGACTCAGGTCACAGACAGTGCATCTCTGATGAAAGTCATCGGGATATCTGCGTATAGTCATTCGAAAGCTACCCCTATGGTTATACCTTTCCTGTGTAAACAGAAGGAGTTAAACCCAATCAATCATGAAAAATCTAGTCATTTTAGGTGCCGGAACCGCCGGAACGATGATGGCAAACAAGCTTAACAAAGTGCTTAATAGCAGCCTGTGGAGCATTACCATCATAGACAAGGATGAAACGCACTATTATCAGCCCGGCTTCTTGTTTATTCCTTTTGGCATTTATCAGCCGGAAGATGTCGTACGCACCAAGGCGGAATTCCTGCCAAAGGGCGTAAACTTTATAGTTGATGAGGTAAGTCGCATTGAAGGCGAAAAAAATCAAATCAACCTGAAAGGAGGAAGAACAATACCCTATGATTTACTTATCGTGGCAACTGGCGCCAATGTGGTGCCAGAAGAGACCCCCGGACTAAAAGGTGAGTTGTGGTACAAAGACATTTTTGATTTCTACACCTTTGAAGGAAGTACCCAGCTGGCAAAAAAACTTCAGGACTGGAAAGGTGGGAAGCTGGTAATTAACCTGACTGAAACCCTAATCAAATGCCCGGTTGCGCCGCTGGAATTTGCCTTTCTGGCAGACGCCTATTTTGTAGAAAAGGGAATGAGGGAAAAAGTAGAAATCTACTACGTCACTCCACTTTCCGGAGCATTCACAAAGCCAAAAGCCAGTAAAATGCTGGGTACGCTCCTCGAAGAAAAACACATTCATGTAATCCCCGATTTCTACGTGCAGGAAGTTGACAACGAAAGAAAGGTGTTGGTTTCTTATGATCAAAAAGAAGTTTCATTTGATTTACTGGTAACCATTCCTGTAAACAAGGGAGCTGACATGGTTGAGGAAAGTAACCTGGGTGATGAGGATGGTCTGAATTTTATACCCACCGACAAACAAACACTTCAGTCAAAGAAATTTGAAAATATGTTTGTGATTGGTGATGCGACCAATGTACCGGCATCCAAGGCAGGATCTGTGGCCCACTTTGAAGGAGAGATTTTGCTGGAGAACATATTGAGCTATATCAACCATCTCCCACTCGAGGCGAAATTTGACGGGCATGCCAACTGCTTTATTGAAACGGGATTTGGCAAGGCTGCGTTGATCGATTTTAATTATGTAACAGAACCGCTGGCTGGCAAATTCCCCTGGCCGGTAATTGGACCTATGGGACTTTTAAAAGTCACACGGGCAAATCATTTTGGAAAACTTGCCTTCCGGTGGGTCTACTGGCACATCCTGCTAACAGGAAAAACAATGCCGGTAACTACACACATGTCGATGGCTGGAAAAGAAGTGGAAAAAGAAGAAGTAACCTTAAACTAATATTGTATGGAAACCCTGGTATTTAATGAAACTAAAATTGATGTAAATGAAGAGGGCTATTTGAAAAACCCTGCCCAATGGACTCCTGAACTGGCGCATGAACTTGCCCGGGAAGTAAATATTACCCTCACTGACAAACACTTCGAAGTATTGAACTGGCTCCGTGCCAAACATGCTGAAGGTGTTGCGCTCAGTATCCGTAAAATGGGTAATTCCGGAATTGTGGATATCAAACAATTTTATGGATTGTTTCCCGGTGGACCACTCAAGATTTCCAGCAAGATTGCAGGTATACCCAAGCCGGTAAGCTGTATTTAATTTATCATTTAATTCTAAAGTCCCTGGGACACAGAAGATATGAACGAAGTATTGGAAAGAGAACAGAAAGTTGCAGAAGCTCCTGTAAAGATAGAGAAAGCAAAAATCAAGAAAGTATTGATTATCTGCTCTAAAGGAAAAATTGAAGACGTATATGCGGCGCTGGTTATGGCGAATGGTGCATTGATGGAGGGAATAGAAGCGAGAATGTTTTTTACGTTTTTTGGACTCGAGGCTATTACGAAACGGCATGCAGACCACTTGCATACTGCTACAGTCGGTAACCCTGCTTTTATGCCAGGTTTACCAACTATGGTCGCGGGCCTTCCCGGCTTTGAAGCTTTTGCTTCCTACATGATGAAAAAGGAAATGGACAAACTGGATATGCCGCATGTTACCGAATTCTTACAAATGATTGAAGCTGGGGGTGGCGAAATTTATGCCTGCAAATTGGCAGCAGATATGTTTCATCTGAAACAAGAAGATTTCGTTCCTGAAGTAAAAGGTATTATCACTGTTGGAGATATGTATGCCCTGGCAGATGGCGAAGGGACTCAGATTATTTTTATTTGATTGGGTTTAAGGATTGAAAAAAGGCCATCGTAAGTTGTATGATGGTCTTTTTTTGTTTTTAAAATGATGTCATTGAAGTGAAATTGTTAACTACCATACTACTATGAATCGCTATAATTTATTATTATTCAATTCATTTTCACTAGAAAGCCGTTTTTGCTAGGTGAACGACTGAGGCGGTTTACAGATTTCACTAGAATTATACCTTCTTTAATTAAGAGTGAGAAGCTATATTTCGAACCTTAACGCTATACACATGAAAGTGCTTGGAGTAATCTTAGTTGTAATAGGTGGAATCATGACCGTTTTTACGGGGTTCAACCTTACTACAAGAAAGAAGGTTGTCGACGTCGGTTCTGTCGAAATCAGACGGAAAGAAAAGACTCCGATTTACTGGTCGCCTGTTACCGGCGGCATAGTTGCAGCAGTTGGGATTTTGATACTTTTTGCAGGCAACAGGAAACGATAATACTCCTACCTTGTTATGGTGACGAGCAAGGTTGACTAACGTCCTTGGAAAGAATATGAACATTAGAACGATAGCAAAACTAATCCTGTCACTGTCGTTGCCACTGGCCGTCGGCGCAATTGCCGGTATTTTTACATCAGCCGCCATTTCGGATTGGTATAGTACGCTTAATCAGCCTTCCTTTAATCCACCAAACTGGCTATTTGCCCCAGTGTGGACTACGCTTTACATCATTATGGGGATTTCTCTGTTTTTGGTTTGGATACTTCCGCCAGGGAAAGACAGGAACCGTGCACTTGTCGCGTTTGTCATTCAAATGATAGTAAACTTCGGTTGGAGTTTTTTATTTTTCTACTTCAAAAACATAGGTTTGGCGTTGGCAGAGATCATTGTTCTCTGGGTATCTATAGTTATGATGATAGTTCTTTTCTATAAAGTAAAGCCCATCGCAGCGTTAATCAATATTCCTTATTTACTCTGGGTGAGCTTTGCTACGGTATTAAACGCTGCTTATTTTTTGCTCAACTAGCCAGGATAAATTTCGTAATCTGTCTGGACGATCTGCAAACTGCCGTAAAATGTACAACCCAAGGATGCCAGGGTGAATGATTTTACTAGCTTGCGGCCGAATTCGATATTTCATGAGAACTCTTTTTCTGATCCTGGCCGGGTCATTCTTTTTAACTAATGTCGCCGCGCAGTCTGCTCTTCCTAAGGTAGGCCTTACCCTAAGCGGTGGTGGCGCCAAGGGACTTGTACATGTCGGCATTCTGGAAGCCATTGACAGCGCAGGACTGAATATCGATTACGTCACGGGTACGAGCATGGGCAGTATCATTGGTGCACTCTATGCCAGCGGATATTCCGGCAAACAAATTAGAAAAATTGCCCGTGAGTTGGATTGGGGTTACCTCTTCTCGGGCAAGCCGTTATTGAACAATGTAAACATCGATGAGAAAAGGGAATTCGATAATTATGCGGTAGAACTTCCTGTTGAGAAAATGAAACTCAAAATCGGAACAGGACTCATCGAAGGACAGGAAATATGGCTTAAGTTTCAGGAATTGTTTTTACCGGTATATAATATTAAAGACTTCTCTCAGTTCAGCATACCCTTCAGGTGCATAGCCACAGACGTGAGTAATGGGCAAGCCGTGGTCTTGGACCATGGGGAAATTGTTGCGGCCGTCCGGTCAAGCATGGCCATACCTTCGGTGTTTACAGCTATCGATTATGAAAATACAAAACTCGTGGATGGAGGTGTGGTCCGGAATTTTCCCGTCAAGGATGCGATTGCCATGGGTGCCGATTATACGATTGGCGTCAATCTCTCGCAGGGACTCCTGACAGCAGATAAGCTCAATAGTGCCATCGATATCTTGTATCAAATTGGATTCTATAAGGATGCCGATGATTTTCAGGAAGAGCGCGAACTTTGTGACATCCTGATCGAGCCACCCCTGGAGGGATTTTCAGCAGCCAGCTTTGGAAGTGCCCAGGAACTAATCGATTTGGGAAAGGAGTGGGGAGATATTTTTTATCCACGATTCAAAGCCTTGGCAGATTCTTTAAAACGTATCAATCCCGAATACCGTTTTAAAGGTAACAGACTCCCGGAAGTTCAAAAGTTGATAATTGATGATATCCAGATCAATGGATTGAAACATACCACAAGAACCTCTTTTACGAACAGGTTGAGCCTGGAGAAAGAACATGGATATGACGGAATTGAACTGGCGAGCGCAATCCGTGAAGTATATGGGTCACGAAACTACAAACGCATTGCCTACCGGTGGGAACCGACGACTGCGGGCCATGCTAATCTGATCTTTGATGTTATTGAGAATACACTGACCTCTGTGAAACTCGGGTTGCACTTCAACTCATTCAGCAGCGTAGCCCTAATCATGGGGCTGACAACGAAAAATTTCATTTTCGATCGCTCAAAGTCAACATTCAAAATTAACCTCAGTGAGAACTTCCGCGTTCGGGTCGAGCAGGATCAGATTTTCGGCAATCATGATAATAACCATTTGATCTTTCACTTTTACCACGAACGTTTTAAGTTTCCCATTGCCGTTGACTTTGAACAAAAATACCTGTACCGAAGTAACTTTACAGAGTTCGATCTCCGCTTGCAACATACCTTCGGGCAATCATCGGGACTGGGAATCGGCACTTCCTATGCAGCCTTTAATGTAAAGCCGAAAATATCCGGTAATCTCGACATTGAGTCGGGAAACAGATACTTCAACACCTTTCTGTTCTATGATTTTAACACATTGGATCAAAAACAATTCCCAACAAGAGGGTTAAAAATCAGTGCCCAGATTGGTCACCTGTACAATCAGAATCCGGATCCCCTCTTTTATGATATAGCCGGTGAAGTCGGATCGATTGATACCTTGTCATTCGAAAATTATCAGCAATTGCATCTAAAAGTTGAACAGTATTCACGTTTGTCTGATAGATTCACTTTTATAACACAACTTAATACTGGAATTAATTTTAACAATGATCAGGCTTATCTCAATTATTTTAATGTTGGCGGGATCAACGATTTTCTGCGCAACCAGATCACGTTTGTTGGCTTGAGTGAATATCAGGCGCTCACCAACAGCATTGCAGCACTTATGCTGGGTCTGCAGTACAAACCATTCAACAGCCTCTACACGATCCTCCGTGCCAATGTCGGCGTGTATGACTTTGCCTATGAGAAGCTGGAAAATCTGAACTCCGGGAATTTTCTGAGCGGTTATGCATTGACAGTTGGGTATGCATCGGGATTTGGGCCCATTCAGCTATCCGCAATGTACAACGACCAGTCGCGTGATTTCACCGGGTATGTTAATATCGGATTTCATTTTTAACTTGTCAGAGTTTATTGGCTAAAAAAGCAGCCTCCAGAGTGTGGCTGCAAAAATAATACTATGTTTTGCATATATAGAGGTGCACCTGAATCATAATTTACTGTGATGTTTCGCCCAAGTAGTCACTTTTACATTTTCTTACTGGTTGCGGCAGGTTCTTGTTTAACGGGTTGCGCGCCCGACCTGCCGGAAGATGTTTCTTTGGCATACAATAACCTTCCGGAAAGACTGGATTACAACCTGCACGTTAAACCGGTTCTCTCCGATAAGTGTTTTTCCTGTCATGGACCGGATAAGGGAAAACAAAAAGCAGGATTGCGGCTGGATGTTCAGTCGGCCGCATTTGCCGACCTGCCGGAAAGTCCAGGGAAAGTGGCTATTGACCCGGGAGATTTAACGGGTAGCGAATTGTTTCATAGAATAATGTCTTCCGATCCGGAATACAGAATGCCCTCCATCGAATCACACCTCAGTTTATCGCCAAAGGAAAAAGCAATTCTTATCAAGTGGATCAAACAGGGTGCGGAATACAAACCACACTGGGCCTTTGTAAAACCCCTGATCCCCGAAGTTCCGCAGGTTAACCAAGACAACAGAATTATAAATGCCATTGACAACTTCATTTTGGAGAAGCTGGAGCAAGAGAAGTTGAAGCCTTCCGTGGAGGCAACAAAGGAATTGTTGTTGAGAAGGGTGTCATTTGATCTTACGGGCCTTCCACCTACAGTAGATGAACTCGATTCTTTTATAAATGATTCTTCTCCGGATGCATATGAAAAGCAAGTGGACAGACTGCTTCGTTCCCCACACTATGGAGAACAACGTACTGCCGATTGGCTGGACCTCGCACGCTTTGCAGATTCCCATGGCTACACCGTTGACAGGATCATCGACATGTCACCGTATCGTGATTGGGTGATTCAGGCGTTTAATAAAAACATGAGTTATGAAAAATTCATTCATTGGCAGTTAGCGGGGGACTTACTCCCCAATCCAACAAAAGAAATGCTTACCGCCACTGCTTTTAACCGGATTCATCCGCAAAATATGGAGGGTGGCATTATTGAAGAGGAGTTCCGCACAGAGTATGTAATTGATAGGGTAAATACAGCAGGTGTGGCATTGATGGGATTGCCCGTAGGATGTGCGCGATGTCATGACCACAAATTTGACCCGATATCCCAAAAAAATTATTATGAATTATTCAGCTTTTTCAACAATGTAAAAGAGGCGGGACAGATTTCGTGGGACGATGCCATGCCCTCCCCAACCATCCTCCTTCCCTCGGATGAGGAGGAGAAAATTATCCAGTACATCCGCAATTCTATTGATAAACAGGAGAAAAATGTCCTGGTGGCAGAGGAACAGGGAAAAGCGGACTTTGAACGGTGGATTCAAAATGGTTCCTATAAAAAACTTCTCCACGAAGGAGTTCCTCAGATCGGATTGCAAGGGCACTATACCTTTGACAATGGCACGCTAAAAAATACTGCCCGGCCCAATCAACAGGGAGCGATGAAACGAGAGATGAGCAGTGTCGCCGGTGATAACCCCGTTTTTGAAAACAGGTTAGCGGGCAAGGCGTTGCGGCTGAATGGAGATGAATGGCTGGATCTTAAACCGGTTGGTGTTTTCCGGAAGTCTGATCCGTTTAGTATCGGCATCAGTGTATTTATTCCAAAAGATTTAAAGGAAGGCGTCATTTTTCACAAGTGTATAGCGGAGAGGCTCTATAATTACAGAGGGTATCACCTTTACCTGAAAGGAAACAAATTTGAGTTGAGTATGGCCCACTCGGCACCCTCCAATGCCATTACTAAAATCACCAGGGAACCTGTGAAAAGAGATCAATGGTTGCAGCTTTTGGTTACCTATGATGGATCTTCAGACGCTGATGGATTGAAATTATATCTTGACGGCGAAGAGCTTACCATGGAGACTTCCATGAATCAACTTACGAAAGACATTTTGATTTATTCCAATGAACAACCCGGCCTGCAAGTCGGTGCCTGGAACAGGGGCTGGGGAATAAAGGATGGCAAGGTGGATGACATTTTTGTTTACAGCCGCGTTTTGACAGCATTCGAAATTAAAACTATTGCTGGTAAGGCGGATTGGGCAGCAATTGTTTCCAAAAAACCTGAACAGTTGTCATCGCAGGACAAACATGCACTGAGCTCGTATTTCTTTTCTGCAGTTCATCCCGCCGTGTTAACAGCCAGGAACGAACTAAGAAGTCAACGCGCAAAATTGTCGGATTCAACCGAGAAAATAAGGGAATTGATGGTAATGCAGGAAATGCCCGAACCAAGGAAAGCGTTTATACTTGACCGCGGAAATTATGACTCGTTTGCAGATGAGGTTTTTCCAAATACACCGTCGTCCATCTTGCCTTTTCCCGACAGTCTTCCGAAGAATAGGTATGGCCTGGCCTTATGGCTTACGAGTCGGGCTAATCCGCTTACTGCGCGTGTTGCCGTTAATCGTTACTGGCAGACCTTTTTTGGAACGGGGTTGGTGAAGACGACGGAAGATTTTGGCAATCAGGGTGAACTTCCCAGTCACCCGGAATTGCTCGATTGGCTTGCCGTTACTTTTGTGGAATCAGGCTGGGATGTAAAAAAACTTTGTAAGCTGATGGTCATGTCAGCAACCTATCGTCAGGATTCAAAGTCAGATCCTGCGACTGCCGAGGTTGATCCACTGAACAGACTGTTATCACGTGGTCCATCAGCGCGAATGTCGGCGGAAATGATTCGCGACAATGCACTGCAGGCCAGCGGATTGTTGAATAAAAAAATTGGTGGAAAAAGCATCAAACCGTATCAGCCTGATGGGCTGTGGGAAATTAACAACACCCGGTACGAGGCTGACAAAGGTGATGAGGTATACCGACGAAGTCTATATGTTATTGTTAAACGTTCTGTTCCCAATCCAACACTCGCTACGTTCGATGCAACATCCCGTAGTTATTGCGTTGTGCGAAGGCAAAATACTAATACGCCGCTTCAGGCTTTGGTGACGATGAACGATCCGACATTTGTGGAGGCAGCTGTGGCCCTGGGTTCGCAGCTTGCCCAAGCTACCGACCATCGGAAAGCCATTTCAGAAATATACAGGAAGGTGACCGCCCGAACGCCTTCAGACAGAGAGATTGAATTGCTGGACGTGCTCAGAAAGGCGGAGCTGAAAAAATTCAGGGAGAAACCGGAAAAAACAAAGGGATGGCTAAAGTCCGGTCAATTTGAAGCACCGAAGAACCTGGAGCCGGCGATGGTAGCTTCGAATGCCGTGGTTGCCAGTGTGATTTTGAATTCTGATGCCACCATAACAAAACGATAACGTATGGAGGAGAACCACAAAAAATCTTTCAACGTACGCTCTCCGTGGATTGATCTTGTTACGGAAAAATGGAGCAGGCGTAACTTTCTTACCAGGACATCGCTTGGGCTAGGCACACTGGCACTGGGGTCTTTGCTTGGAAAGACAATATTTGACAAATCATCCGGAACAGGACCGGTCAGTCCGTCGCTTTCCCTGGAAGATGAAATCATGGCAGCCTTACCCCACATGGTACCGAAGGCAAAACGTGTGGTCTATTTGTTTATGAGCGGTGGCCCCTCACAATTCGAAACCTTTGACTATAAGCCAGCGCTGGCCGACATGTTTGGCAAGGGTCTTCCCGATTCGGTGAGACAAGGGCAGCGTCTTACCAGTATGAGCGCCAACCAGAGTATACTGCCGGTAGTACCTTCTCTCTATAAATTTAATCAGCATGGACAGACCAGAACCTGGGTAAGTGAATTGCTCCCCCATACGGCAGCCGTTGTTGATGATTTGTGTATCGTGAAGTCGATGTTTACGGAAGCAATTAATCACGATCCGGCGTTAACATTTTTTCAAACCGGCAATCAACTTCCGGGAAGGCCTTCTATCGGTTCGTGGGTCAGTTATGGGTTGGGTTCGGACAATACGAATCTTCCTTCGTTTATCGTGCTGGTTTCAAAAAACGCCATAAAAGATCAGCCACTTTACGCCCGCTTGTGGGGTAATGGATTTCTCCCCTCCGAACATCAGGGCGTGCAGTTCCGAGCGGGTAAAGACCCCGTTTTATTTCTGGACAATCCGGAAGGATATGACGGGAAAGACCGCAAGGAGATGTTGGAGTACCTCACAAAGCTTAGCAGAATGCAGAATGAAGCTTATCAGGATCCGGAGGTGGAAGCAAGGATTGCTCAGTATGAAATGGCCTACAGGATGCAGACTTCAGTTCCTGAAGCAATGGATATCACCAACGAACCGGATGAAGTGTTTGACTTGTATGGCCCGGATAGCAGAGATCCCGGCACGTATGCTGCTAATTGTATTCTGGCCCGCAAGCTGTTGGAAAAGGACGTTAAGTTTGTCCAGCTTTATCACCAGGGTTGGGACCACCACGGCGGGCTACCAGCAGGAATTTCCAGGCAGTGCAAGGATACCGATCAGCCTACCGCCGCATTACTCACAGACCTGAAAAGAAGAGGCATGCTGGAGGATACGCTGGTTATCTGGGGAGGTGAATTTGGAAGAACTGTTTACTCGCAGGGCAAGCTGCTTAAGAATGACTATGGCAGAGACCATCACCCCCGGTGTTTCACGATGTGGATGGCAGGTGCCGGAGTGAAACCAGGTTTTACGTACGGTGAAACGGATGACTTTAGCTACAATATTGTAAAAGATCCGGTGCATGTGCACGACTTTCAGGCGACTCTGATGCACTTGATGGGTGTGGACCATGAAAGGCTTACCTACAAATTCCAGGGAAGGCGGTTCCGTTTGACGGATGTTCACGGTAAAGTTGTGAATGATATTCTGACCTGAATAATATCGGGATTTTGTCATCTATATATAGAGTCCTATGGAAGGACCGGTATGATGACTACCGTTCTGGTGTGGACTTTTCCTTTAAGTAGGTTCCCCTGACTATTTTGGCGGTTTTATGGTCGCCCGAATGACTCCAACCGGGTGGCATGATCAGGTAGCTCAACTTGTTCTTCAATCCCGGAGCTTTCCAAACATCTTTCCATAATGCCGTGATCTCACCAAAATAGACATCCAGGAAACTCTGAGGGTTTATTTCCCGGGTAATACCATACTCCGGCACTACGTCTTTTTTCTCGTGCTGGAATGTCCCAAAGGCCTTGTCCCAAATATTTAAAAGGTTGCAGAAGTTTGTATCCATATACAAAGGATTCCGGGCATGGTGCACCCGGTGATGGGAAGGGGTGAGAATGATGTTGTTCAGAAATCCCATTCTTCCATCCTTTATCAGATTTTCCCCTGCATGGATAAACGCACCCCAGGTGCCATCGATAAACATAATCGTGAACAAGAGTGGTGGATTTACGCCCAAAAGAATACAAATGGAAGTCCGGATTACATCTGCGTAAGGGGCCTCAAGGAAAAAATGGGCAAAAGTAACAGAGAGGTTCATATTCTCCGGAGCGTGATGGGTGGAATGCAGGCACCACAGCAACCTGACTTTATGCGCCAGGAAATGATATACAAAATGGGCAAGTTCCCAGACCACATATCCATAGATAAACCAGTACCAGGTGAAGCTTGTGCTTATTATGGCAAATTTCTCAAAGACACCGATGCAAAACGTAACGGCGGCAATGGAAATGAACCGGGATGCCAACCGGTTAAAAACATGGATAAAAAAGATCACCTTGTAATCGGATACGCTGAACTTCTTGTAGATCAATGCCCGGATGATTTCTAATACCAGGAGAAATGGAATCAGTGGGCCAATGGCCGAAACGACTCCTTCATATGTACGCAGGGATGAGTAGTCTCCTGACTTGATTATTTTGAGCCATCCATCAACGCCCAGGAACCCGATGAATTCATCTCCGAGAATGTTAAAGATTTCCATAATGTGTCAAATGCGGCAACTAATTTAATTGAAATTAGTGTGCGATTTTAACAGTAAGAATGAAATAAAGTAACCAGAGTCGTTATGGTGGAAAGATACTGATTTTGTACCTTTTGGTATGGCTACTGCATCCCAACGTATTCAGGCTTTAAAGGCGAAACGCATTCGCACAATTGAGATTAAGCGGTCGGTAAAGGATGCCCTCTTTATCATTGTCGGTGTGCTTTCGGCAGGGTTGGGTCTCAAGAGCTTTTTGCTACCCAATAACTTTCTGGACGGTGGTGTAATGGGTATTTCATTACTTACCAAGTTTCTTACAGGTATTGACCTGTCTTTGCTGGTGGTTGCCATTAATATCCCGTTCATCATCATTGCCTATACGCAGGTGTCAAAATCGTTCGCTGTAAAAACGCTAATCGCTATTGTTTTACTGGCCATTTGCCTGGCAGTGATAGAGTTTCCCGTGATCACAACAGATAAATTATTGATTGCCTTTTTTGGTGGATTTTTTCTGGGTTTGGGCATAGGTCTTTCCATTCGGGGCGGATGCGTGATTGATGGCACTGAGGTTTTAGCCATCTATTCAAGTAAGAAAACCACACTTACTGTAGGAGACGTAATTCTTTTTCTCAACATTATCATCTTCTCCGTAGCGGCATACCTTATTAATATAGAGACGGCGCTTTACGCCATACTTACCTATCTGGTGGCCTCCAAAACAGTCGACTTTGTGGTACACGGAATTGAAGAATACACCAGTGTTATGATTGTTTCGAAGAAGAGTGAGGAGATTAAAGAGGTAATTATCGAGAAGATGGGCAGGGGTGTAACTATATTAAAAGGCAAAAGCGGTTTTGGGAAACAAGGTCATCAGGCCGAGTACGATGTTATTTTTTCGGTTGTTACCAGACTTGAAATTCAGCGTCTCAAGACCGAAATTTCAAAGATAGATGATGGCGCATTCGTCGTTGAGAACAGCGTGAACGATATTAAGGGTGGGATGATTAAAAAACGACCGTTCCGGGATTGACCCTTCGAAACAGTCATTACTCATTAACCGGTTTCCGGCTATGGATACCGTTGAAGAACCGGGCTGTATCTTCTGATAACAATCATTTATTGTATTACTGTGCCTGCCTGCACATCTTCCTCCGGCCGGGACGTACAACTGGCCGACGTAGGATTGTACTGAATTCAAACAAAAACCTGAAGCATAATTGATGCATCGATTCGGCATCGACATCATTTTTTTCAATCCTCAGCTTAGGCGGTAGATGTTTCTACCGTCTTTGTCCACCATAGCCAAATAATATTTTTCCACATGCGTTTGCATCAGAACGTTAACAGTTCCCGGTTTCCCAGAATATCCAGGGACTTCCAGTTAGCCTGACTTATGTATGGTCAGTCCCGTTTATTGAAAATTTCCATCGCTTATGTCAACCACATTTGCATCAGAAAATTTTAACCCCCTATGAAAAAAACATCTTTACTCCTTTTCTCCCTGATTCTATACGGCTCCGTTGCCGTCGCTCAGACCCAGGAATCAAAAATTCAGGCGCTCTTTATTCTCAAGTTCATTGAGAATGTGAGCTGGCCGGAAGACCGCAAGGACATCGTGATTGGTGTTGTTGGCAAAAGTGAAACCCTTGCTGAATTAGAAAGCAGGTTGAAACTTAAGAACCCTAACGGGATTGTTATTAAGAAAATCACGCCCTCAGAGGCAAACACCTGTGACGCCGTTTATGTGCCTAGCAGTGAAGACAAAGTTATTGGAACCATCACGGCCTCCATCAACGACAAATCCGTCCTCATCATTACAGAATCTGATTTTTCCCGTAAAGGCTCAGGGATAAGCTTCATCGAAGAAGCCGGACGTATGAATTTTATTGTCAATAAAAATGCCATTGAAGCAAAAGGAATGAGAGTATCTAATTCCCTGCTTACCCTCGGCAAAAAAGTTTAGTAACCAATTAAAACCCCAATAATGAAAAATGCAATTTTGTATCTAGTCGCCTGCCTGCTGAGTCTGGCTGCGCTGTCTGCTGTCGCTCAGGACCAGGAAAAAACTGAGTCGGATCTTTATGATCTGTCCCTGGAGGAATTGATGAATGTGCCTATCAATTCTGCAAGTAAGAAAGATGAGACGCTTTTTGATGCGCCTTTATCAAGCTACACCATTACAAAAACGGATATTGAAAGAGCCGGCTCAACGAGCATCATGGAAGCACTTCGGTTGGCCCCAGGCGTGATTGTTCGTGAGCAAACGAACGGTGTTTACGATATTCACATCCGTGGTTTTGACAACATTGTCCGCACCGGAGGCGATTACAACAAGAGTAACCTTATCACTCTGGTGATGATTGACAACCGTCCGGTTTTCAACAACAATCTTGGAGGTACATTCTGGGAATCACTTCCTGTTGACCTGAATGATGTGGAACGTATTGAAATTGTACGCGGACCTTCGGCACCGTTGTTCGGACCCAATGCTGTTTCCGGTGTAATCAACATCATTACACGGAAAATCGGCGGCGATAAGACGCTTGCGAACGCATCGGTACAAGCAGGAACACCTGGTACTACAATTGCCAACGCTTCTGTAGGTAAGACGTTTGGCAAGTGGAGCGTTATCGCTTCAGCCAATACACAACAACGCGAACGTTTTGATAGTGAATATTATCAGAATTCAACAGGGCTTTTTGTTCCCGGCTCAGAGATTAATTCCAACTTTTCGACGCTATTTCCCAATAGCGACAAGGCAATGAGTAAGTGGGGTGCAAATGGCTTCATCGGCTACCGTGCTTCTGACAAGGTATCGTTAGACCTTAGTGTTGGAACGCAAAACTCACAAGTACAAAAAGTATTTATCGGCGGAAATGATACTAAGTTTTCCACCAATGAGACTGTATCCACCTATGCTAACTTTGCTGCCAAGGTTTCAAACCTAAGCCTCCGTGCATCATACGTAACCGGAAATGATAATCTGAACGTCGGTTCTATGCCCAATCAGTACGACTACCAGACTACCAATATTGATGCTGAATATGCCGTAAAAATCAGTGATAAGATTTCTGTTACCCCTGGTTTAAGCTATCAATACGTAAAATTCGATGACAACGACTATCGTGTAGATGACGACAACACGAATGCTGGTCTCCTGAATGGAACACCATCCCTTAATACACTTGCTGGATTTGTCCGGACCGACATCAACATTACTAACAAGTGGCGGGTGCTTGCTGCCTTAAGAGCGGACAAGTTCAGTTCACCTGATAAAACCTACATGGCTTATGAACTGGCGAGTACGTACAAGTTGAATGAGAAAAACCTGGTTCGTGTGGCTGTGACGCGCTCAAACAGCGGTTCTTTTATTGGATATAACTACCTCAACGTTATTGTACCTACTCCTCTTCCGGGAGTGAGTGTAACTCAGACAGGAAATACCAACCTGAGCCTGTTTACTATCAATATGATTGAAATTGGTTATCGTGCTCAGCTTTCAAAAAACCTGCAATTGGATATTGACATATTCAACCAGCGCGCTGAAAATTTCACGGAGATTATGGCAATGGAATTCAATCCGATTATTGGCAGGGTAAGTGCCTATCAATTTAACAACCTGCCTACTACCGCCACACAGAATGGCGCTACCATTAGTTTGAACTTTGTGCCAAGCGACAAGATACAGTTTAAACCTTTTGTTACAGTGCAGAAAACAGAGACTGAAGACCTTCCTTCATCATTGGCTGCTCCTTCTTTGGACCCTACTGTGACGTATTCAACCAGCACACATAAGAATACTCCTTCTGTTTACGGTGGTTATTATTTAAACTACAAGGTGAGCAAGAAATTCAATGTTAACCTGAATGGATATTACTTCGCTGGTCATCGTCAGTATGACGGAACGGATGAAAGCTCCACTTCAGAAGTTGGAGATATTAAAGGCAAATTCCTGATGAACGTAAAAGCTAACTGGAGCATCACACCCCAATTCAGCGTGTTTGCTAACGGGCGTAATATTCTGAATAGCAACGCAAGGGAATTTTTTGGAACTGACCGTATTGGGGGGTTATATATGGTAGGTGCCACTTTTTCCTTACACTAAGCAGTAAGCACAAGCACCCGGTTAAATCGGGCCAGTCTCTGAAAAGGGGCTGGCCCTTTTTATTTTTAGGAAGGGTTGGTAATAACGTGTCCTCATGATTGACGTGATCAGGAATGCTTATATTGGCCGTTGAGGATGCGGAAGCTAACTTTACATACCCTTCAGATCGTAATACTCGGTATTGTCTGGGCTGTGGTTCATAGCCTCCTTTTCTGGCGATATGGTATTCGTCCTCTCTTTGACGCTGCCGGCTATGTGCAGGGTGCTGACTTCCTGATTGAAAACGGAAGATTTGAGGATTTTCACCATGTATTCTATGCGGTGCCTATTACGCTCCTCGCGTTCTTTCGATGGGTATTCTACGATCAACTCCTACCCTTTCTGATTTTTCAATGTTTGTTATCAGGGCTGGCCACTGTTGCTGTATACCGTTCTGGCAACCGGCTTTTTCAGAATCAATGGGCAGGGTTCCTGGCCGCGTTCATTTTCCTGATCTGGTGGGATAACATCCACTGGAATGTGGTGACCATGACAGAATCTCTCCTCTGCTCCTGTACATGTTTTTTGATTTACTTTCTGATTTATTTTGAGGGCAAGAGAAAACAGTATTATCTCCTTGCCTCCCTGATGATTCTTATCTTTTTTATCCGCCCTACTGGCATCGTTATTATCCTGGGGGCGATCGTTTTCTTTTTACAGTATCACTGGGAAGCTTTGGTTGCTTCTCCGGTAACGAAGTATGGCATCATTTGCCTGTGCCTTGTTTTGGCCTATGCCGGTGCAGCCTTGATGTTTACCCATTGGGATTTTACAGACCAATACAAAAGGGGCAATATCGTCACGTACATGGATACTATCGACGGTAAGAGCTTGTACTACGGAAGTTTGCGAATGGAAACCGACGGCCTCATTTTACCTACGGAGGAATTACCACCAATACAGAAGATGGGTTATTTTATTTTCCATAATCCAAAACATTTTTTCAAGGCGGCCATGCTTAAAGTGTGGTATCTCCTCACCGGAATCCGGCCCTATTATTCCGTTGCTCACAATTATTATTTAATTGCTTGGATGGCTGGCTTATATTTTCTTTCTTTTCAGGGCTGGCGAAAAGCGAAAAGAGCATCGATTACTGTTTTTATCATCACCGTCGTCGTAGTGAACTGTGGACTCATCGCTGTGTCAACTGTTGATTGGGATAATCGATTCTACATTCCAATGGAACCAGGAATTGTAATTCTGGCCGGCGGAGGGGCAACGGTGGTGCTGGATTGGATGAAACGAAAAAAGTAATCCTGTTCCTTCGGAATATTGCTTTATTGTACTGCTTAACAAACCTTAATTTCAGATATCATGAAAACCCCAGAAAAAAAGCATGAAATATCCCGGCGCGCTGCCATCAAATCCTCACTGCTGGGGATTACCGGAGCTATGGCACTACCGCTGACATCCCAGGCATCAAACCCGCTGCCGGTGGATAAGACAAAGGTGAAGATCACAAAACTGGAAACATTTCTTGTTAAGCCTCGCTGGGTGTTTCTGAAAATTCATACGGACGCCGGCGTTGTCGGTTTAGGCGAGCCGCTGCTGGAGGGTAGAGCCCTTACGATTCAGACAGCAATCAAGGAAATAGAGCCTTACCTTATTGGCAAAGATCCTCGCCAGGCAGCCCATCATTGGCAGGCCATTTATCGTCACGCATTTTATAAAGGCGGCCCTATTTTGACGAGCGCACTTAGCGGCATCGATCAGGCTTTGTGGGACATAAAAGGAAAACTGCTGAACATACCGGTATATGAACTTTTTGGCGGGCCGACCAGAGACCGGGTCAGGATTTACGGCCGTGCGGCAAACGCGGAGGATATGAAATTGCGTGTAGCCGAAGGGTATACCGTAGTCAAAACCGGTGTGGCAAAAATAAATCCGTCACGTGCCGTAGAAAATCCCAAATTTATCCAGCACGCAGTGGAAAACTTTGCCTCCCTGAGAAAGGCCGGTGGAGATACCATGGACATTGGTATTGATTTTCATGGGAGTATCCCGTACCAGACATCCAAACTTCTGATAAAGCAGCTGGAGCCCTATCAGCCTATGTTCATTGAAGAGCCGTGCCCGCCGGAGAATGTTGATATTCTTGCCGATATTGCCCGTGGCACACATTTACCCATTGCAACAGGAGAGAGAATTTTTACGAAGTGGGGATTCCGTAAAATTCTTGAACAAGGTGCCGCAAGTATTCTTCAGCCCGACCTCTGTCATACCGGCGGGATTTCCGAAGCGCGTCTGATCGCGGGTATGGCAGAAGCGTATTATGCTGTAATAGCACCACATAATCCAATGGGCCCTATTTCATTGGCTTCCGGTCTGCAACTGGCTGCAAGTATTCCTAATTTCCTTGTTCAGGAGCAGGTCTCACTCGGAGATGGATATCTGAAGACCCCATTCAAGCTTGAGAAAGATGGAACAGTTCTTATTCCCACCGGACCAGGTCTTGGAGTTGAATTGGATGAAAATAAACTGGCCGATAAAATTGGCCATGATTGGAAAAATCCGCAAACCTATGATGCAAGCGACGGCTCTGTAGTGGACTGGTAAGTAAACATCCGAGATGTTCCGATGGTATTCACTTTGGGTTGTTCTGGTTTCAGACTCTTTTAGTATCCTTTCGAAACTTTTCCGGCTGAGTTTTGACCAGGCTCCTAATCGTGAGGCGAGCCGGTGGTTGCTTTATCAAAGTTGTTTCTCCCTGTAAGGGATAACATCATTCTCTGTTCTTGCTCATTTAAACACGGTACGCAATGACCTTCGAAGAATCAGGAATAAAGCTATCCTTTAAAAATCAGACAGCCATTATCACAGGCGCTGCTTCCGGTCTGGGCCTGGCGATGGCCAGAAGCCTGGCTGCTTACGGCGTTAACCTGGCGTTGATTGATAAAAATGTCGAGAGCTTGGTTAATCCCGGTATGGAATCCAAGGCTGTCAGGTATGCCGTCGATATCACCCGCGAAGAAGAGGTGAGGCATACAGTCGAAGCCATTGGAAAAGAATTTGGTCGTATCGATATTCTGATAAATAGTGCCGGAATCACTGGGTTGACGAATATCAAAAGTCATGAGACAACGACGGACAACGTGCGCCAGGTTTTTGATGTAAATTTTATGGGCTCGTACTTTACGTCTAAGTACGTTTTGCCCTGGATGATAAAAAGTAACTACGGGAGAATACTACACATTGCATCAATCGCCGGCAAGGAAGGCAACGCAGGAATGCTGGCATACTCTGCTTCAAAGGCGGCAGTCATTGGTATGACGAAGGTGCAGGGAAAGGAGTATGCGGAGACAGGAATTACCATCAATGCACTGGCGCCGGCGGTGATAAAAACCGCGTTGGTGGAGGCAATGCCGGAAGAGCAGGTAAATTATATGACTTCGAAAATCCCCATGAAGCGTTGCGGCACCCTGGAGGAAGTGATGAATCTAGCGCTTTATATAGTCTCTCCGTTAAATAGTTTTACAACCGGGTTTACCTTTGATCTTACCGGGGGCCGCGCTACGTATTAGATGCTGAGAAGGGGAGTTGCGTATTGCGAATAAAAGAAATTTATGGAAGCTGAAAAGATCACCATCGGTGTTGTGGGGTTGGGGCTTATGGGCAGCAGCATTACAACGTGTTTGCTGATGTCGGGGCATCCGGTCATCGGACTTGCTCCTATGGAAGTCGATCTCCAATTTGCAAGTAAACGAATCACGGATTACCTGGTTCGGTCAAAAGAAGAAGGGTTGATTGCCGGGACACCGGATGCCCTTATGAAGAATCTTACCATCACGACGGATTATAAGGATCTTTCCGTTTGTTCTTTGGTGATTGAAAGTACGTTGGAAGATCTGGAGGTGAAAAAGTCAGTATTTCAAAAGATTGAGGCTGTTATTCCGCCTGATGCATTATTGACCAGCAACACGTCGGCAATTCCTATCAGTATCCTTCAGCAGCACACCAAATACCCAAAGAGGTTTTTCGGGCTACATTGGATGGAGCCTTCGCATACAACGCGTTTTCTGGAAGTTATCTGCGGCGACCTGAGTGATATAGCGGGCGGAGAATACCTCTGTAAAATTTCTGAGGGATGGGGTAAAGAACCTACCTTTCTGCGTAAGGATATCCGCGGTTTTATTGCGAACAGACTGATGTATGCGCTCTACCGCGAAGCATTTAATCTGGTTGAAAATGGTTATGCCACAGTAGAAGACGTTGACAGGGCCTGCCGGAATGTTCCCGGCTACTGGATGACATTGGTAGGTCCATTTCGCTGGATGGATTTGACAGGCATTCCGGCTTATCATGCTGTTATGAAGGATTTGTTTCCCACGCTTGATAACTCAACACAAGTCCCCAAACTCATTGATGCTATAGTCAAGTCCGGTGGTAAAGGCGTTGCCAATGCCCATGGTTTTCATGACTATACGCCAGAGGAAGCGAAACTATGGGAAGATACCTACAAAGAATTCAGTTATGAGATACGAAAGCTGGCGTTGAAGTATCCGGCCGACGTAGTGAAAAGAAAAATCCGCGATAAGAAGAAATAACCCGAAGGTCAATTTGTATCGTGTTTTGAGTAATCATTTAAGAGAATTAATGGGTCATGCCGATGGAACTGGCATTGGTCTACCTTAGCGTGCATATGTACCTACTTACATGGAATTATGATTTCACAGGTACTTCCTTTCTTTCATCATGGTGCATCGTTACGCGCCAAGCAATACCAAGTCACGTTTTAATTTTTTCTGGCGCGTATTGTCTCACGTGGATCGGGCGCTGGGTTAAAACCGAGCGCTACTGATATTGCGCCCCGCTGGGGCTGAATTCCTTGTGACGTCACACAAATAAAGTGTAGGGATTTTATGTTTATGGCGCCGGGTTTCGTCCGACTTTTCAAGGTTAACACTCGCCACTAATTAAAAATTTCAGTGCACCTTAGAGAGCTCCATGCAGCCTTTAGCGCGTAACACGCGCATGGCCCAGCCCCGTAGGGGCATAATGTTTATAGCCCCGGGTTTTAACCCGGGGCTACTGTTCGAAGGAAGAAAACGCGCCACGATAAACTGGAAAGTTCCATTCAGCTCTTTGGCGCGTAACGTTGTAGACGGATATTGATATGAGGACGAATCAGATCCCTGTCTCTTAGGGTGTCGCAACCAATGCCTTGATGACCCGGAAATTCTCATCTCCCTCTATGGTACTATCAGGCTGTGTTATAGTGCCATTATATACATCAAGACACCAGCCCGCTAATTTGTTTCCTGGTTCCTTTTCTAACCATCCTGTCAACAGTTTTTTCCCTTCCTCCTTACGTTTAGTCCGGGCAAAGGCCATTGCACTAACGAGCGTATTTACACTGTTGAATTTTGTGTTGTAGGAGATGACTTCATTCCACTTCTTCAGGGCCAGGTCGTTGCGTTTTGTTTGTTCATAACAAACCCCTTCCATATAATTCTCAAGCCGCCCATCGATATCCTCATCATAAGGTTTTCCAACACCAAGACTTTCTGGCCACAGACGTGATTTTCCGATGGAATTCAGTGCGCCTTTGTAATTTTTCTGTTGAAGTTGTTGTACGGCTTGCATCAACCATGCCTCCCGGTACAACTGTCGTCCGTCCGTGGCGCCTTCATAGGGAAGGATGGTAGTTTTATCCAGGAGGTCGCTGCAGGCTTTATATTGTTTATTTAGCAAAAGTGCCTTCGCAAGCAGCATACTGATCCGGAAGTCCTGGGGAAATTTTGTCCTGTATTCTTGAGCAGTTACAAGCGCTTCCGCATAATTCTTCTTGTCAATAAAATGATTGACTAACATTTTTCCGTATCGCCATTCAGCTGGATTGAGTTGGGCTGCCTTTTTTAGATCGCTTGCAAAGCTTTCGCCTTGTTCTAGCGAGGCACGTGTTGCATAAAACGGTGAGAAATCCGGCTCGCCACATGCATCGAATAACTCCTTCGCACGAGCCAGGTTATTTCGACTCCAGTAAATCAGCCCCAGGTAATACCTGGGTTTCCAATGTTCAGATTGATTTATTACCCAGTTTAGTACTTCAACAGAATTGTTTCGGAAAGGAAATACGAGTTGAGCTGAAAGTTCATTTGCTTTTTCAATGAAGGTTGCCGCGTCCTTGTCATTTAATTTCGTTTTCAGAAAGGCTATCCAGTAGTACACTTCCGGATGAGGCGTCGACATATTTAGTACCTCCAGACTTTCCCTTATCATGCCAATGGAATAATACCAATCAGCCAACTGCATATACGTTTCATGGGGAAGTTCATTTTGAATGGCTGACGTTACTTTAGTCTTGTTTATTTCCGATGGCGCCTGAAGATACTGCTCAACGCGAACGAAGTGATTGAGGGGGTTTAACGCTTTTAATTTTTCAAGGGTGACCTGTCCTTGTTTATGATTTTTCGTTATCCGAAAAATTGCAGCCATCAGCTGATAAGCCTCGATGTTGCTTACATTAACATCCAGGCTTTTATTGGCGTGCTCTAGTGCGTTTACATAGTCGGCTTCTTTAAAATAGAGTTTACTCAGTGCGGTGAACGCTGCGCTACGGTATTCGCCTGATAAAGAGGCAATGTCAAATCCGTCTTTTGCGTCGGTCAGGTTGCCAAGCTGAAGATTAGCCATACCGTAGTAGAAATTTGCCCCGGGATCATACGTATCAATCTGCAGGGCATGGTACGCATACTCCAGCGATTTTTGATACTCCATACTTCGGAACTTGAGCATGGACATATCGGTTAAAGCCGGTAAAAAATTCGGATCTTTCGTCAGGCAGCTTAAAAGCTTCTCTTCAGCAGGCAAGTAATACCGCTGGCGGATATTTTGTTTGCCTTGCAGATACAATCCGTAAACTGAATTCCAGTCAAAATTTTTGGGTGTATCTACGGGACGGTTAAGAACAGCGTCAAGTGGATCTGACTTGTACTGTAACATATTGCTGCCTAGTGTAACGACGAGATTGTCAGGATTTCCCGAGAAGCTGACTGAATCAGAAAATACTTTTAATGTCTTAAGACTTACTTTCCTCGAGTAGACCACCTTATCGCCTTCAAGCACTTTTAATTCTTCATTAAGGTCCTGAAGTGGAGAGAAGCTAATTCTGAGATAACCATTTCCGGAACGCAGGTTCAGCGCGCCAATGGAGTTTGCTTTGACAAATCCTTTTATATCCATTACCGGGAACCAGTATTCTGTCCATGAGTCGGATGTGGCCGGTGCAAAACCGAGGTGTTTAAACGGCGTGAATGCACTGCCGTCAGCTGCCTGGTTGAATAATCTGCCAGACTGAACTTCTACATATTGTCCATCCGAGTCGGTTAATAATTTTTCCCAAATCATTCCTTGCTGAGAAAGACCCCATATCCAGATTTTCTTTCCTGCTTTTTCATCGTGCGGTGCATACCGGCCCATGCCGATATTGTCCGCATGCCAATAGGCACCGAAAAAGTCAGTGTACTTTCCAAAAACATGATACGATTTGTATCCCCCAAAATTATTTTGCTCATAAAAGGAAATGTCTTTACCATTTTCCTGGTTTATTTTCCAATCTGCATATTCACCTTCATGGCCGATGTACCTGGTACCGGGATAAATGAATTCAAGATTACCTGCTGACTTTATCCCCGCATTCATCCAGGTATAATAGGGTTGTTCAAGGGGAGTGGAATTGTACCAGAATGAGCGGGTAGTGAAGTAGGCTTTGTCTTTTGGTAAATTGATTTCTATAGTCCAGTACGTTTGTGTAAGGAGGTCTAGCGTGCCAATGAAACAGCTCACGCTTTCATCGGCCTTTTTTTCAATGTAGTAATCCACGGGTGTGGCACAGTTTGGTGTGTGTCCGATGATACCATAGTTTGCTTCAATTCCACCGCTCGTCCACGGGCCTCGCATGGCGACATCGCGAAACTTTACAACCTGGTTGTAATACAGAAAGGGTTTGCCCGTTGATTTTTCCCATGCACCCCAGATTTTTCCGCCGATTTCCGGAAGCACCATTACTTTAATAAACTCGTTTTCAAGTTCAACTACGTTCCATTCTTTGTCTATTGGTTTATCTGTATATCCGTCAAACCGGTAGTAAGGATATATGGCACCCATTCGCGCAACCGGATCAGGATCGGAGTAGTTATAGGTTTTAAATTCTTCTTATACTCCTTAATTGTTGATCCGGACTGAGCATGAACGGTGGAGCATAATGCGACAGCGATAACCGCCAAGAGAATTTTTTTCATGTGCAATTGCTTTTTTTACAATCAGAATATCTGTGCAGAGTCCGGCTCGGCACAAGGTAAAACCGTGTCGTGGATTAGTCTTCCAGCATCAACACACCAAATGCCGAAGGAATATGAAAGTCGGGTGTCTCCGACGCTGGTTTCACCCAGCTAATCCACTTTATTTTTGATTCGTCTTTAAGACTTATCTCCAGGCAGTTGCCGCGGAACAACCCCGCTTCAATGGCCTTTCCCTGCAGGATTCCCAGCTGATTCAATGATTTCTTGCTTATGGCGATTTCAACGGTATACCCATCCTTCCGGCGATTGGACTTTACGATCAGTTGGCCGGCCGGCCATGACCATTCACCTTTAAATTTCCGGTGATATTCAGCCTCATAGTCCAGTACCCTTGCCAGCGGATCAAGTTCAAGTCCATAATACGGAGACATACGATCATCTTTCCTGAAAAATATTTCAACCCGGTCGGAGTGAACTACCTCTGATTTGTCATTTGTATTGACATACACATTTATATTATCATCTTTTACATCATAGAGGCAATACAGCCAGTCCTTATTGTGTAACGCGCGGAATAAAGTATGTGGAGGCTGTTCATTTTCCCAGGGATACGTAAAATCAGAAAGTTCACTAGCCTGTTTCCAAAGCGGACTATCGCCTTTGCCAGACACGATAAGTTCCTTGTCTTGAATAGTTTTTACATGGTAGACTTTTGTGTCAATCAAAGTAGGTTTTGAAAATTCTGTTGCCATAAATAAAATCAGGTAAGCGAGATATACCATTTCCAATATTGATTACGGTGTTATCCAACCCTGTTGGGACGCAAAATCTTGCGTCCCGGGTTAATAATAATCTGTTGAATACGTAAACCAAATTGCCCAACCCTGTGGGGATGAAAAATTTGCTTTTATTTTGTTTGTCCGATCCTGTTCCTGTTGGGACGCAAAATCTTGCGTCCCGGGTTAATAATGAACCGTTGAATAATGGGGATGAAAAATTTGCTTTTATTTTGTTTGTCCGATCCTGTTCCTGTGGGGACGCAAAATCTTGCGTCCTTTAACTAGTGGCCTTTTGCAGGATTTCTTTCAAACGCTTGGCGACAATTCTCTCTTCTCCGGGTCTCATCATCCAGGTGGTAATGTCAACAGAGACATCGTCTCCCATGGTTTCAATTGAAGGGTGCCCGTTCCGAAGAGCACTTCTTACTTCCTCGGGAGTGGTTTTTACTTTAGTAGTGTCCCATTTTATGCGAATAGAAGGTACATGGTTAGCCACAGGGGGAACATGAATTTCAGGTTTCACACCCGCAACGCTGGCAACCGTATCGTTAATAAGTTTTACCTGGCCTTCCCACATGGACCATTCTTTTTGAAAATCTTTGGAGAGAAACGCCTCCAGCGCTACCAGCATTCCGAGAATTTCTTCTTTGTTCACTTTCATGCCACGGCCAACGGTATCGCCATGAGGTGGCGCATTTTTACGTGCGGCGCTGATCAGATCTTTTCTGCCGAGGAGCAATCCGGCACTTTGCGGACCTCTGATTCCCTTACCTCCGGAAAAGCACACCAGGTCAAATCCCATTTGGGTATACTTCCAGAAATTTTCTACGGGAGGAACGTCAGCTGCGCAGTCATTAAAAGTTGGTATGCCATACTTTTTTCCGATGGCGACAAATTCTTCATCCTTGATTTTTCCAATGGAGTTACTATAGTTTAAGAACCACATCATGGCGGTTTTTTCGTTAATGGCAGCTTCCAATTCTTTTCTGGTTTCCACCTCAACAAGTTTGACGCCACAGTTGATGATGGCATGGGCATATCCTACCTGATGCGATTTTTGAATTATTACTTCGGATTTCATACCGGTAAGGTCCGTAGGGAGACGTCTTGCCTTCTGCGGATCACCACCGGTTAAGACAGCTGCCGTACCCAGCGTAATTGCGGATGCGGCGCCCGCTGAAACCATGGCGGCCTCGCATTTTAAGAGCTCAGCAATACGTTCACCTACTTTGTCCTGGAGGTCTTCGAGTCTCACGTACTGAAGTGCCGCGTAATTTATAGCCTTGACTACTTCCGGGTGTGGAAGTGACGCTGTAAGCATGGTATAGGTTCCGGCTGCATTTATAAAGGTGCGTAAACCCAGCTCTTTGAAATAATCGCGTTCAAAATCCTGGTTCGGATGATGCGATGCAAATGCTTCCTGAGCGCCGATTGCCCCCACCAACGGGAGGGTCATAATGCCTTTGAGTAAATCTCTTCTCTTTGTCATATTGTGAGTTATTTGGTGTTAATACATTCTATATTTTATGAACTCTGAAATTATAATTTAGTATCTATCCTATTGTACACCATTCTGTTTGTCGGGTACTCTGGTATTCTTGTATAGCTGAATAGAATCTGAGTTGACCCCAAAAATCAGAAGGTCGTTAATTTCGATTGAACTTCTTATGTCACCGTTCAATTTTAAACCAGATTCAAATTGAGGCACATACCTGAATTCACACTTTCCATTTCCAAGAAAAAGCATGCCGTGGTTTGCATCATACCTTCCGAATCGTACTCTTGTCTGAGTGAGATTGCCTGTTAGGATTATATCATCCCACCCGTCATTATTGGCATCTGTTTTTAGAATTGAAAAAATGGGTGAGAATTGAGATTGAATGGGCAAGTCGACTATCTGTAATTTATTCCCCTCATTTTTTAACACGACACTTTGGAACTTATTGGCAAAAACAACGGGGACGTTTTCTATTGAATTGTTTGGCATGAGCCCTTCAATTGTTGCCGAAGCGTAGTCTTTATAGTATAGATATTTTTTTTTCAATGAAGGTACTTGTGAGGTCAAGTCATCCAGGTAAGGGGATGGATAGCTTACGCCTTCAGTAAAAAATGTAATAATGGGATCTATTGATCCGTTTTCGTCAATATCCGGGTAGTACAGCTTTGAGGGGTTTAATTCATCTGCCTTTATCTGAGCATTTACGCCCAGGTTGCCTACTATAAAATCCAAATCCCCATCGTTGTCAAAATCAGCAGACAGAATTTTATTCCACCATCCGTTACTCGGTTGAGTGATGTATTCATCAGTGTGTTCTGTAAACTTTCCGGAATTATTGATAAATACTTTTATCGGTGTCCATTCTCCTGCCATTATCAGATCAGGCCATTGGTCGGAGTTTAAATCGGCGACTGCCGCATCCGCAATCATTCCGGGTGATATTCCGTCAGAAAAATTCTGTGAGACATCTTTCATATTGCCTTTACCGTCATTTTCGAGTAAAAAACTAGCGGGTGCCATGGGGTAGCTTCCCGAGATAAGCCGTCCGCCGACAAACAAGTCTAAGTCGCCGTCTCTGTCAAAATCGATCGGTTTAACGCAGGATTTACTTACTAATACTTCAGGGAGTAATTTGTTCTTTGTAAAGTTTCCATTTCCGTCGTTGACATACAATCTGTCGCGTAACGCTTCATCACCGGGCATAAACTCGTAGCCACCACTTACCACGTATAAATCCGGATCGCCATCGTTATCGCAATCAAAAAATACGGCATCCACATCTTCGCTTTTTGAATCGGCATCCAGTTCTTCTGAACGCAGATTATTAAAAGCACCTGCCTTCGTTTGCAAAAATAGTTTACCTGAATATCCTTTTGCCCCGCCAATAAAGAAGTCTTCAAGTCCATCTCCGTTTATATCACCCTTGGCGAGACAGGGTCCAAATCGGGACAAAAAGTGGGGCAGGAGTGTCTGCACCTTAAAGTCATTAAACTCATTCTCTGTGTGGAGAAAGGAAATGTTATTCTTTACAGGTGTGAAGATAGGAGAGTTTGCTTTTGAAATTGTTTTAGTCTCACCACCGTTTTCGGTGATCGTAACCAGGGAATTGATGGCGGGATTTGAAATTGTTTGATTTTTTCCATCGGGCCATACAACTACAATAGAGTCAATTTTTTCTCTTTTTCCAAGTCCGAAATTGATGACGTCGTCTACCGATGATTCGTAGCCCCTGGACATAAAATGTTCACGATATAGTTTTAGGTCACCTGAATGCAGCTGAACTTTTGCACCAATAGCTTGCATATTTCCAGATGTTCCTTTCAGGCGAACTTTGGCGTAATTATTTCTAACCAGGAGTTCACTGTTATTCCGGTATACAGAGGCAAAGTCATTTACATTATTAACGATCAGGTCAAGGTCTCCATCGTTGTCCAGATCTGCATACGATGCACCTGCAGATATACCTTTTTTTTCCATTCCCCATTCAAGACCTTTTGACGTGAAGGTCAGATCGCCGTTGTTCTGGTAGATATGATTACTGATTTCTGACGATGGCATTTTCGCAATAAGTTCAAGTACGGGGAGTTCTTTACCTGTTGTAGACACTTGATTTTGATAATCAACCATAAATTTCATAAAGTCCATATTAGTATAGTCTCTGGCGTAGCCATTAGCGACAAACAGGTCTTTGTTACCGTCGTTGTCAAAATCCGCAAACAGGGGAGTCCAGCTCCAATCGGTGTTTGAAATACCGGCCAGACTTCCGATCTCGCTAAAGGTTCCGTCTCCATTGTTGAGATGAAACATGTTGCGCATATATTGCCAATAGAAACCGGCATCATGGAGGATCTTGAATTTATCGAAGTTTTCAGCACCGGCTGTCATTTTTTGTCTTAAATTATCCGGTGGCAGCATGTCTAGCGTCAGTAAGTCAAGTAGCCCGTCATTATTCACATCTTCCATATCGGATCCCATCGAAAACAACGACACATGATCCATTCTTTTTTCCAATTCATTGGTAAAGGTTCCATCTCTATTATTTATGTAGAGATAGTCTTGCTCTTTAAAATCATTTGACACATATACGTCTGGCCAACCATCGTTATTAACATCCCCTGTGGCAACACCCAGGCCGAAGCTGATTATATTGGAAATAATACCAGCCTTTTCGCTGACGTCAACGAAAACATTGTTATTGTTTTGATAGAGCTTGCTTCCAAAATTTTTGTCTGATCGGCTTTTAAGTTTTACAAATTCATTATCTACTGCGAAATAGTGAATGGAGTGGTTAATGAGGAACATGTCTAAATCTCCGTCCTTATCATAATCAAAAAAGGCTGAATGTGTTGAGTAGCCAGTATCATCCAGGCCATAAGAGGCAGCCTTTTCGGTAAAGGTTTGATCGTGGTTATTGATATATAGCAGATTTCGTCTGTTGTTGGGTTCTGAATCACCCGAGCGGCAAATGTAAATATCGTTCCAGCCATCGCTATTTATATCAACTAAGACGACGCCGGTGCTCCAACCGTTTTGCCTTTCAATACCGGACGCACGCGAAATATCTTCAAAACCAAAATTTCCTTCATTAATATATACTTTGTTTCCGGTTTGGTTTCCTGTAAATACCAGATCAGCGAGGCCATCGTTATTTAAATCACCGGCAGCTACTCCTCCTCCGTTGTAGAAGTAAATATAGCTCAACACGTTTTTATCGTTCGTTTCGACAAGGTCATTTCGGAATTTGATGCCGGTATCATCCGGATCAAGTTCGGAAAACAGTGTTTTCTTTTTTGGAGAGCACGAGCAAAGAAAGAAAGCCAATAATGCGAGAACGCAACAGAAATGTTTAATTCTCTTTGAGCTACCGGTGGTATTTAATTTTCGTTCAAAATTTTGGGCGGAAGACATTGGCTTTAAATACTTATAGTGATTCTTCCAGGCTCTTGTACTTATTTCGGATATAATCCGATGAGGTGCTATCCATAACCAAGCGCAAAGATTGTTTCAGTTCGCTGACTTCAGTACTATCCATCCATTCTCTGTTTCGCATCACGGAAACGTAAATACTGTCGGCCATCCTGTCCAGGTCCTTTTCAGGGAATTGAGATGTGTTACTCTGTGTTTTTAAGTCATTGTTGAGGCACGTAGTATAATTCTTTTTAATGGAATTATACCCATACTGCAGGGCAACATCCGCGGGATCATCAGATTTGTTTATTTCGTGTACCAGATCGACCATAGCCTCGCATAGCCCGAGATTAAAAATCTGAATATCTATTATTTCACTATTGTAATAATTTATAAACAAAGGGTTTGCATAGACGTCCATCCAGTAGTCATAGACCTTTACAAAGGCTGAAATGTGTTCAGCCTTTTCATTCAGGCTTTTTGTGCTGTCTTTCAGAAAAGACATATTGCTGAGACTAAGCATATGTTTAAAGAGTATTCCGGATTTTTCACTGTCTCTGCGCGGCAATTGGGATGGTTTTTCCCATTTCATTTGCATGAGCACATCATAGGCCTGTGTACACTTATCAAGATCCCATTCCTGGCTCGGATCGGGTACCCCCAGTTTCATGTACTCATTAACTGACATCGAGTTATCTTCATTTTTTTTCGCACAGGAAAATCCGGTTATCAAAGTAATTGTTATTAAAAAAATGAGCGTCAATGAACTTGTTTTCATAGGTAAATACAATGCTTTTTGGCATGGGCAATACTAAATAAAAACACCAACTAATCAGTCGGATTAGTTGGTGTTTTAAAATTTAATCAATTAAAGAAATCAGAAATTAGGTCCGCCGGTATCCCACCACAAACGGGTGCTAATTAAATCCGGGCCTCCAAGCTTTGCTGTGGCATCGGCAACTCCCAGCGGGTTATTACTGCGCTCAGCATTTACGAACGGCATTCTCCGAATGAAATCATTTGATGGAATAACGCCCCAGTCGGCGTTGCTGTCGTTCTTGGATACGTAGGGAAGTTTGGGGTATCCGGTTCTCCGGTGATCAGCCCATATTTCAATCGTATTATGGACACTTGAAATCCATTTCTGTGTCATAATCTTATCCAGCTTTACTTCATTGCTTGCGGCCTCATCCCACTTCACAGTTACCGTCATGCGGTTGATCCAGTTATTCCTGGCATCCTTAGGATCAACATAATTCAGCGGCAAACCAGTGTCATTCTGAAGATAGGGAGCTGGGTCTCCGGCGCCCCACTCAGCGAATGAAGCTGCTACACCACTCTCATAGTTTTGCTGAGCAGATCCTGCACCGGCCCAACCACGCAATGACGCTTCAGCAAGTGTGAAGTAAACATCACTAGGCATGAGCATTCTTCTCTTTCCGTCAGTGCCATAGTCGCCTTTGGACGGCGCGGAGGCGGGATTAAATCGCGAATTGATAGAGGAGAAGGGCTGCCTGTCATCTTTAGCAGTGAGGAACGCTCCTGCCTGAACACCTTTGTAGGGAAAAGAAGGGTGGTCTGCGTACAAGCTGGCATTTGCTGGTGACACTGCATCGAACAGTTTTGAAACTCTTGGATCCTCATAACCGCCTAGAACTGATTCCATGGCTGCACCCATGCGGGTATCGCCCCAGCCGAAGCATATCCGGCCTGGTCTGAACGGACCAACATAACTAACCCACCAGGCATCTGCCGAACTGAGGATCAACCCACCAGGGTCTGCAATGGCTTTCTCGCCCTGGGTTTTCGCGAGTGCCGGGGCAACCTTTGAAATGCGCATGGCAAGGATCAGGCGCCAGCTGTTGACTACCTTTATCCACTTGTTTATATTCCCGCCATAGCTGGTATCGAACTTTTTCGTGCCCTCATAGGTCTTGTTGGCATTAAACACAGCAAGAATTTCATCCAATTCTGCAAACCAGAGATTGTACATCGTTTCTTCGCTGTCATACATATTGCCCCCCTCTGCTCCCTGGGGTTTTCCATAATTTGAATAAATGAGCGGACCTTGGAAGGCCGACAGACGCGAAGCGCCTACCACCCGGATCAATTTTGCCCATTCTTCAAACACTATTAGTGTTTCATCACCCTTAATAATGTTGTTGATGATCTGGAACGACGGCGCCATAACATTGTTATAAATGGTACCCCAGTGAGTATTCCAGGTAATATAGTAGGTTGTGTTGTTCCGGTTGCCTACAAAAGGAGTGGGCGTACCGAGATGATTTACAAACGACTCATTAGCCAGATTGTGGTCGACCTGATCCCCAAAGAGGTTAGCCAGCATCGACGGATAGAATGCCCCTATATTGTTAAAGTCCTGATTCAGGGATTCATTCTGTATCTGATAAGGATTCTGGTTGAAAGACTCAAAGCCATCAGTGCAGGCACCTAGGGCCAGCGCCAGCACAGTTGTAATGATATAGTGTTTTTTCTTTTTCATAATAATAATTATCAGAAGGTTACTTTCAAGTTTAAACCGATAGTGCGTGTAGCAGGCAAGTTGAAGTTATCAAGCGATTGGCTGTTTAGATTCGTACTCATCGCCAGTTCGGGATCGAAAGGTGCTTTATTGTAGAAGATGAACAGGTTCTGACCCACCAGCGAGGCCGTTAGACCTTTTACAAAACCTTTGGTAATGGGGAACCGGTACGAAAGGGCAAGCTGGGTGAGACGCACGTTGGTACGGTCGTAGACATAAGATTCACCAATACCGTTACGGTCGCCAATAGCGCGGTACCAGGTTTCAGCAGGTATGGTAGTTACAGCCGAACCATCTGATTCTTTTACAGCGTTCACTGCTACACCACCTGCATCGCGGGCATCTGCTGTGCGTTGGCTAACGCCGGCGCCATCCAGCATCGATTCTGTCTGACTGAAGGCAACACCGCCGAATTTTCCGGTAACCATGAAGCTCAACGAAAAATTGCCAAATGAGAAATTATTGCTCCATCCCAGGATATAGTCCGGACTAAGGCGGCCGGCGTATTCGTAATTATCCGTATTGCCATCCACGCCCGCGACTGGTTTAATCAAAGGCTTCAAATTGTCATCCAGCATAATGCGGCCCTGTGCGTCACGCTTATACTTAAGGACGTAGATATCCGTAAAGGACCCTCCGGTCTTGAACCGGGACTGATAACCTTCGGAACCGCCGGTACCAAAAGTAACCGACTCCCTGCCGGGATATGTTTCGACGATCTCATTGACGTTGTGTGATAAGTTCACCGCAGTCTTCCAGGTAAGTTTTCCACCGTGAATAGGGGTTGCGTCTACAACGATCTCAATACCCTTGTTTGTGATTTTACCCGCATTAACTAACTGCTCGGTAAAACCTGAACCCGAAGGTGCCGGCAGCGAAACGAACTGGTCCGTGCTGACAATGTCGTAGTAGGTGAAATCGAATCCGAGGTTGTCATCAAAGAAACGCAAATTCGCTCCGAATTCCGCGCTCTTGACCAATTCCGGCTTGGCGTCCAAAAATGGCATTCTTGTATTAAAAGCAATACCTCCAACGGTGCCATTAGGCGTGTTGGCAGGGAATACCACATTGAAGGGAACCTCTCGCGCTGTAGTTGTGTAGGATGCCCGTATTTTGGCAAAACTCATTACGTCAGGGAGAGAAACCATTTCACTGATGACTGCCGACAAACCAACCATAGGATAGAAATATGATTCATTTCCTGTTAATGCCAGTGTGGAAGACCACTCATTTCTTCCAGCCAAATCAAGGTATATCTTCTCTTTGTACCCGATGGTTGCATTGGCAAAAAGCCCCTGCCTTATCCAGCGGCTATTTAACGTTGAACTGACCACTACATTGCCGTTCAGGTTTTGCAAAGAAAATTCATTCGGGAAGAATAGACCATTAACGGCATCGCCTGGCACGCTATAACCATCGCCGTAAACGACTTTCTGATAGCTGGCACCGGCAATCACGTTGAAATCAAAACTGCCTATTTTATTGTTGTACTTCAAAATGGCATCCGTATAAACAAGTTCATCGGTATATTCCTGGTAAGCCCACGAGCCATTCGGGTGCACGTTAGTGGTGTTCGAAGTAGCTGAGTGACGCTGGTCAAACGATTTGTTCGCATAATCATAATTTCCCCGTACGGTGAAATCCAAATGATCGTTGATCTTGTACGCAAGATCCAGGCTGGCAATTACACGGTGAGTACGGTCAACCCTGGGCTCTTTGTTAATGATCCAGTAGGGGTTGGACTGATGGTGGTCTGTGACAAACCAGTTCATGACGTCCATGTTCCTGGATTCTAGATTTACTGCGTAGTTATCCTTGAAATATGCAAAATCCTTAACTCCTTCGGCAGTATAGCCCGTCACATTGCTGGGCTGTCCACTGCGGGGGAACATATACAATCCAGTGAGCGGATTCAGATAGTAGCCTGACGGCATTCTGTTGTGTGCCGATTCGGCCGACAACATCGTGCTTGAGCTTATCGTTAATTTATCGTTGAATAATTTGGTCGATTGTTTAAAGGTAAAATTGTTTCTTCCGTAGGTATTTGTAGGTGAAATGCCCGTGGCAGAAACATTACCATAAGAGAAGTAGGCACTGGTTTTTGCGGTCCCGCCGCTTATGGCAATGGAATTGATCACATTCGTTCCTGTCTGAAACCAGTCGTCTACATAACCGCTTGGATAATTACCAGGCGTTGTTGACCAGCTTTCTTTCGCACCGCCAACGGCGCCGTATTTGAACTGAAGTTCTGGTTTTTTTAAGACGGTTTCCAACGTTACGCCGGTATTGAATTCAACTCTGGCGGCGCCTTCTTGACCTTTTTTGGTGGTAATCAGCACCACACCGTTGGCACCCTGGCTTCCATAAAGGGCCGATGCATTCGATCCCCTCAACACAGAAATGCTTTCGATGTCGTCAGGGTTGATCTGGCTAAAGCCATCGCCCTGATCGGTTCCTCCCCACATGCCGGGCTGACCACCAACGTTGTTCGCCATGGGAACACCGTCGATTACAAACAGCGGTTGGCTGCTGCCCCCCACAGGAAAAGACTTGTCGCCACGCATTTGTACCTTGGTAGATCCACCCGCACCAGAACTGCTTTTCTTTATATCTACGCCGGCGGCACGGCCAGAAAGGCTGTTGAGGATGTTGATGTCTCTGGCTTCTGTTAATGCCGCACCATCAACAGTTTGTTGCGCATAGGAAAGTGATTTTGCTTCACGCTCAATACCCAAAGCGGTAACCACAACCTCGTTAAGCTGCGTGGCATCTTCCACTAAGGATACATTAACTTCCGATTTACCAAGAACTGCAACCTCCTGAGTAACGTACCCGATAAAGGAAAATAGCAGAGCACCATCGGCATTGGGAACATCTAAAATGAACACACCATTTGCATCGGTAGCCGTTCCGGTTGGTGTTCCTTTTACCAAAACAGAAACTCCCGGCATGGGAGCTCCGTCCGAAGCTGAGGTAACCTTACCGGATACCCGCTGAGCATAGACTGACACGCTAAGCAGCATGAACAGACACGTGAGCTTAAGTAATCGTTTTTTCATAGAACATTAATTGGGTTTGTTAAAGGATTCATACAACCCTGCATGAAATGACTGGTAAACTACATTACTTTTATTAAAAACAAAAACTAAATATCGTAATTGTGTCCGCACACAGTTCATATGTGCACGAAAACAGCAAAATTCCAAATATTCGCGAATGACCTTTGAAAATCGCAAAATAACGTGTGAAAAAGGCATTGGAAGCTACTGTTTCGATGGCACAACGGATTGCGTGGGCACCAGGGCAACAATGGTTGAGCCGGCTCAAGGAAGCCTAGGGGTAGCTATTGGGCCGTTTAAAAATCGCCAGGAACCGAGGAATGTCGCCGCTGCATGACAGCAAAGGAATTTTCGGTCGTATTCCGCAGAACAAAAGCGGGTTGAATCTGAAGAGCGATCTATCTAATGGAACGACCCATCTGGTAATCGGCAAACGGGCCAACCAATACTGTCATGCGAGTTACATGCGAATTGGTCTGATTGCTGCTACAATGAAGATCTATGGGGATACCAAACCAATGTAACAACAACTTCTGCGTCCTTCAATTCTGGAAGAGAAATGGAACCTGGACTGGAGGTGTTGAGCGGATGGACATTATTATTGATTTTGATTTCAGTGAGAAGGCCATCTAACATTTCAATAGAAATAGGATAAAGGGTATCACCGGATTTGCTGTCTTTTATTCTAAAATACAAAGTCACAGGTTTTCGATTCACCCAACATCCAAGATACAGGTAATTGAGCAAGCCATGTTCCACGCTGTGGTACGATGCTTTAAACTGATTTGCCTTCTGTGCCTTCACCTCCCCGGTTTCCAATACACTTAAATGCGTATCGCCTTTTTCTTTGTCCAGAAAGTAGGTCTCCCAAAAGGCAGCTCCTTTGCTGAATCCGTTTAGGTAATTTGATTCCTCATATACTCTTTTCAAGTACAGATCAAACATGTTTCCATAAGCCTGGATCCACCAGTAAGTATAGTTGCTTTGTAGCCTGGGGTTTTCGTTGCCGATCGTAGCAGCCCAGAATCCTGTGTTGGAATTAAATCCATATTGGTGAATACTGTCAGCGAGTGCCTTTCCTGCCTGCAGGTAGTCTGTCCGGTTGTTGAGCAGATACAGGCGCATTAGCGACCATGCAACCTCAATATTATGACCGACATTAATTTCCTCTTCGTTTTGCCTGCCGGGCAGATAGTTCCAGTTCTTATCGAAATTTTCCAGGATCCATCCGGACTTTGTATCGACCATAAACCGGATAATCGTATCACAAATTCGTTCGGCCTGGTCAAGGTATTTTTTGTCACGCGTAGCCATATACAGATACAACAAATATCCTGACACAGGAGCCAGCTGTGAACTTACAGATTTGCCTGTACTGCTTACAGTCCAGTCCCTGTCGAGTGCGTCATAGTACCCTCCGGAATCTTGATCCCAGGCATTTTTCTCCAGAAGATCATTTGAGCGATTAATATAATCCAGGACCTCCTGATCGTGTGTGACAAAATAATACAGGGCAAGTCCGGTAATGACATAAACCTGAACAAAAGTAGATTTCCCGTCCTGCAACGGTTTGCCATCTGCGCTTAACGCATCAAACCATCCGCCGTATTGATTGTCCCATGCCTTGTCGAACAAGTACGTCTTGATTTCCCTGGCGATTGTCAGGTATTGATCGTCACCACTCATCAGATAGGCAGAAGAATAGCTAAACAAGTGTCTGGCGATCATGCTGGGAAACCTGACATCTTCACCAACCGGTTTCCAGTTGCTATCCAGGTTGCAAAAGAAAGAACCGTTTAGTGAGTCGATAGCATTGTTTGTCCATGGAGGCAGGATGCCGGTCAATGTTTGGTTCTTCCAGTACTCACTTTGTGTAAATCGATTTACATCCGGTTCTTTATTGCACGTTGTGAAAAGTGCGATCGACAGAATCGTAAATACAATAGTTCGGTACGGGTTGGATGGACGCCAAAGACGGTTATTTTTTCTTTGCATGATCTTTTATGTAACCGGGGATTGTTGAATTTGCCGAACCTATATAGTGAAAAGGCTCTGCCCATTCAAGCTGGTAGGGTTTACCCACCTCTTTGTCGGAAGGTACACCTCGTAAGTTTTGAGAATCCATGTCCAGAACAAAGTGTTTGATATAGTTTCGGTTGGCTTCCGTATCGGTGGTGCCCAATAAGGGAAGGTATTTGCCTTCCTTTTCCAAATTCTTTCTCAGGAGTGCGCCATTCTCTCCGGCCGGACCCTGTGAGACGTTAACGATATTGGCATCGATTTTCTGTTCAAGTGTGTTTGAGATATCAACAATGCGGTTGACCAGTTGAGGCCCTCTGGCGAAATAGTATCTTTCAATTACTGCATGTGGCTTTAGTCCTGCTTCAAAATGTTCCGGGTAGTCCCTGCCACCACCAGACATCCATCTTGCAGCTTCCACGGCCTGTGCGGTAACATAGTGGTCAGGATTTTCTTCGTAATGTCCCCAGGGATCGTAGGTAATGACGGTATCAACTTTCAGCAACCGGAAGAGGAAAATCAGGCGGCCTCTGATATCCTGAACGCTATAATTGTCCATCATATGATTGCGATATCCGAGATCGAAAACCTTTTTTAGTCCCAGTGCCTTTGCTACGGCCTGGTTATCTACACTGTTGTTCTTTATTACGTCGCCAACCGTTTCACCCCGGCCTGCATGGTCATCATTCGTCGTTCTGATCAGGTAACCCTCGTAACCTTCCTTGATAAGTTTGGCAATGGTGCCTGCGGCAAACAGCGAAATGTCGTCACAGTGTGGTTGAATGGCGGCCAGCACTTTGCCTTTATGCGGCTGACCAGACAAAGGCCTTTCAATAAAAACTTCTTCCGTGGTTTGTGATGTTTGACTGAGGGCCGGGGGTATGGGGAGTAAGGAAAGTGCAATTCCCTTGTTGATAAAATCTCTTCTTTCCATGGACTTTATGTTGGTTAATTCGGTGTTGTTAATAAATCGTTCACGTGGTCAGGATTCAAAAAACTTACAAAGCGTAAAATCTTGTCGTCAGCCTTTGCACAGCATTAAAGGATTGCCGCCGGATTAGTCCGCAAAACTCCATTCAATGAGAGAAGCGGTATCCGTATGCGTTGAAATAATCTTCAGGTTGCCAGACGCTTTCATTTCTGAATAGGCTGCTCGTGTAAATGCAAGGTCCTCATTAATCAACGCCTCGGGTGCAGATTTCAGTAAATGATCTTTTAAATCAACCAGAAGTAGTTTGCGCGGTGCCAAACACCCTAAGAGATCCGGTAAATCATAAGCTGTTAACACGCCGGCAACTCCCCAGGAAAAATCCACTTCATAGGGGTGCCAATTATCCCCTCCTTCCCGTTTCGTCAAGCCAATTCTATAAAGTCTGTTCATAACAATGGACCGGTATGAAATCGGCGAGTCGATAAGCGTAATGTTCTTGATGGATGTGTCAAATGCCGCGGCGTGAATAAGCGGAAGGCACATAACACCGATCGCAATCGCGCCTAGTTTTTCGGAAATAACATCCTGTCGGCTCTTTAAATAATTTGTCACTCGTACGATATCGGCGGCCTGAATGCCTACTACACTTCGGCCAATCAAAACACCAGTATAGCCATCTGCTAATCCCCGGGAGGCCGTGTTCGTGGTTTCTCCTACTCCCAGAACATCGGCAGCGGCAACGATGTATCCCTTTTTTACAAGCTTCTCTATTTCACCACCGATGTCAGCATCCGTTACTTTTCCCTGTGGGTGCAGATAGATTAAAGCCGGATGTTTGTTCTGGTTATCATCCGGAACAAAAAGGAGAAAGGGAATGGCATAATCGCCTTCACCTTTGACGGCGTACTTCCCAACCGTGTAGCCATCCCGCTGATATCGTCCATTAATAAACGGCTCACCAACCTCAATGCCAGGTGATACATACCCCGAAACAGTTTTTGCCTTTGAGGGAACACTGTTCAAATGCTTTACGACATCTCTTCGGGATGTCACAAGCTTCTCTATCAGTTTTTCAGTTTCTTGCTTGTTTATATCAAAGACCATTTTGCCACCCAATGAGGTTGCTATCTGTCCCGTTGGAGTGATCCTTAATTCTTCTGCCGTCAGTAGTTCAACATCCTGTTCGGAAGGATCGCCCGGAAGATTAAAATGTTTCATAAAAAATGTAAAGATCGCAAGTCTTATTTTGGGTGTAAGCCAATGTTTGGAATCATCCTCTACCAGTTCCAGATTCTCTTTTTTACCCAACAGCTCGTACGCCGGGGTCGCCTCCGCATAGGCCTCCCGCGCACCCTGCAGGCTGAGGTATTCATCACGGGAAACAAAGGTTAGCATCGTAGGCTTCGGTGCTCGTACTTCAAGCAGGTCTTCGAAGGTTATTCCTTTCACAAGCCCATGGAAAAATTCAGCTTCCGCATCCTGTGCTCCCTTCGTTTCAAGTTGTCTTCGTGATGCCGTTGACCAGCTGCTGGGTATCGCCACCTTTACTCGGTCATCAAGAGCACCAAGATAAGAGGTTACGGTACCACCCCCTGAAAATCCGGTCACCCCAATTCTTTCGGCGTCAACTTCTTTTCGGGTGATCAGGTAATCAATTGCCCGGATGCCATCCCAGATAAAATACCGGGCGCTGGAGGAACCGGATAAAAAACACTGATTGCCGAAATAACAATGCTCGACGACGCTATAACCAATTGATGAAAAATTTACGGAAGCGTCAAAATACTGGACGTGCTCTCCCTGTCCGAGGGGGTCAATGGTGAACACTATAATTCCCTTCTTCACCAGATTTAATATGATTACCTGATCTAGCTCAGCCCTGAAGGATTCCTGTTCATGGCCGATCAGGTTCAGGACCGCCGGTGCATTTTTTTTGATTTTGTCGGGTATAAAAAGGCATCCGGTTACGTAAAATCCGGGCATCGACTCATAAACGATCTTTTCGACCTGGTAGCCATCTTTCTTAAGTACACCCATAATCTTTGGGTTCAATGGACTTTTTTCCGGAAACGGCCCCAGGATTTCTTTTAACTTCTCCCGGACCAGTTGTTGGCGGGCTATCCAGTCATTTTTGGTTTTTAGCTTTGTAATCTCCTGGTCCCGGATTGCGTAATAGTCAAAGGCTAGTCCGTTAAGGTAATTGATAAGCAGGCTGCCGGGATTGTTCCACTTTATCCACTGATCAAAAACCTGCAAATTTTCTTCTTCTGGTTTGCGCGAAAGATCTACATGCCTGGGGGCGGGTTTTGTCTGTGCGTTCGAAACGTTAACAACAGAAAAAACAAGGAAAACAAAAGCTGTGAAGAAAAATTTTGCAATCATGTTTTAAACTCTTTAACCGTGTGATGAAAGATAATGATTTGCGGTTAAAGATCAGGGTTTCGGATCCCTCGCGCGCACGGTGATTTGTTTGCTGGCCTGGTCAGGGTGAGTTGGCATTTAGCCATACACGCTTTTGCCATGGCGCAAAGAAGACAACCATTTAGCAAGCTCCAATTTTCGGAGACTCCTTGGGCATTAATTTATTGAATATTGGACAGATTGCGTGTTCGCCTATTCAAATCATCAATGTCAAGTTTCGTCGTAACACTCCCAGCGCCTTACTTTGCGTCATGGCGCCATTGCGTGCCCCCTCTCGTTCACTTTTCACAAAATCTTCCTATCATGCCTCTGTCTAAAACTTGACAAAGCAGGATTAATCATTAATGCCTCCAAATCCCTATTTTAGTGTTCATGGAATACAGACAACTTGGAGCATCGGGACTGCGCGTTCCTGTGCTTGGATTTGGTACGGCCACATTCGGTGGAGGTAACGATTTTTTCAAGGCATGGGGAACCACTCAGCCAGCAGAAGCCACCCGGCTCGTAAACCTTTGCCTTGATGCCGGGGTGAATCTGTTCGACACGGCAAATGTATATTCAGCCGGTATGTCAGAGGAAATTCTGGGAAAAGCTATTAAAGGAAAACGAAACAGGGTATTGGTTTCCACCAAAGCTACATTTCCCATGAGTCAAGGGGTAAATGATTATGGTTCCTCAAGACTACACCTCATCAAGGCCTGCGAAGATAGTCTGAAGAGAATGGAAATTGAACACATTGATGTGTATCACATGCATGGCTTTGATTCCAATACGCCTGTTGAAGAGACACTATGTGCATTAAACGATCTGATCCAAAGCGGTAAGGTTCGGTATATAGGATGTTCTAATTTTTCTGGATGGCATCTCATGAAGTCGCTTTCGGTTTCTGAACGCAACGGCTGGGCTAAATATGTCTCCCACCAGGCATACTACTCATTAGTCAATCGGGAATTTGAATGGGAACTTATGTCTCTCGGTCTGGATCAGAAGGTGGGGACTATGGTATGGAGCCCCTTGGCCTCAGGACTACTGAGCGGTAAGTACAGGCGCAATCAACCGAAGCCGGATGCCCGCGTTTCCCAGGGTGGAAGTCCGGTACCCGGATTCGCGGTTTCAGAAGAAATTCTTTATAAAACGGTTGATGTGTTGACACAGATAGCCGGAGAAGTTGAAAAGACGGTTGCGCAGGTTGCATTAAACTGGCTTCTGCAACGCCCGACGGTTGATTGTGTGATTATTGGCGCACGCAACGAGGAACAACTGGTTCAAAATCTAGACACAGTCGGCTGGAATCTCACTGTCGACCAGGTTAAGAGACTGGATTCCGTAAGTCAGGTGTCTCCGATTTACCCGTACTGGCACCAGCGTCAGTTTCCGATGTTAAATGCCGCGCCCGACTTATACGGTCCAAAGTAAAGGATAACATCATATCAAAATAGGGACTTAGGGAGCGGCGAAAGAATCTCCTATATTGTGGCCTTGTATAAATTCAGACAGAATAGTTATGGATGTATTGGTTTGTGAAGATGACATCATAGCCCTGAAGGTGATTCAGGTGGCATTGGAAAATGAAAAGGCCCGCGCGATATGTATGCAAGACGGGCGGAAAGCGCTTCAATATCTCAAGGAGAATGTAGTTGATTTAATCATAACCGACATCCACATGCCCTATAACAATGGTGACGAGATTCTGAAGCTTGTCAGGGAGGACCAGAAAAGAAATACACCGATCATTATGATATCTTCCGATACGGAGGAGGAAGTAATTGCGCTCGCCCTTAAGCAAGGGGTAAATGAGTTTATTAAGAAACCCATCGACGCCACTTCGATGCAAAGGAGGCTAAAAAAGTTTTTGACCAGGTAATGAGGTTGAATTGTTGTTGTATTGGTTCAGCAACATTTCATTGAGATTGAACTTTGAGAGTTGACCACCGATCATTTATTTTAATTCAAAAAATGCGCAATACTCAATTTTCAACAAACGCCGAATTTTAAACCAGCATAATACCCGCAGCGAATCTTCCCGCATCGCCTTTACGAGCTGAGAAAAAATGTTGGTTCGTATGGACGGTGCACATCCCTGAAATTTCTATTTGCGACTGGTCAACACCAAATTCACGCAACTGCAGAACATTAGCTTTCCATAAATCAAGCTTTGCTTTCCCATTCCCTTGCGTAGTCATTAGATCATTGTTTGCGCCGAACGTTTGGTTTACGGCTTCGACTACTTCGTCTCCAACTTCATAAGCATCGTGACTGACCGATGGGCCGATGGCAGCCAGCAGATGTTCCGGACTTGTTCCGAATGTTGACTTCATTTTCAACAGCGTTTTTTCAAGAATTCTGGCTACAGTCCCTCTCCACCCGGAATGCACAGCGCCAATGGCTTTGTTTTTCATGTCGACTAATAAAATCGGTACACAGTCAGCAGACATGACGGCAATACAAACACCTGTTTCGTTGGTAATCAGGCTGTCGGTTTCCATTAGGTCCTCTTTGGAAGTATGACGCGTTACCGTTACAATTTTAGTTTTGTGTACCTGTGATGGAAAATAGAGTTGAGCATCGTCTATTCCCATTGCAGTAGCCAGCATCCTTCTGTTGCTCTGCACTTCTTCTTTATTGGGGGAACTTGAAAAACTAAGCGTAAACTCCCTCCCAGCAGGATAAGAAGACCGGTCTGTAACAAAATGCCGAATGGAAGCTTCCTTGCTTAACCCTTCAAATTGCCAGAGATGGAGGTCACTGATTTGTACTTTCTTCATTTCATCTCAAAGGCTCATGAATACATATTACTTTACCAATGACCGCTTGATTCCCAGTTCAAGCCCTCTCAATTCAGCAAGCCCTCTCAGTCGCCCGATGGCGGAATAACCCGGATAGGTCGTTTTACTCAGATCATCCAGCATTTGATGACCGTGATCGGGACGCATAGGAATAGATATCTTCCTGCGTTCCATCAACAACACAATCTCTTTTACCACGTCCGGCATATTGGCGTTTCCCTCCAGATGATTGGCTTCATAGAAGTTACCGTGTTCATCCCGTTGCGTACTACGCAAATGCAAAAAGTGGATGGAGTCACCCAGCCTTCTGATCATTCCGGGCAAATCATTGTCGGGCCGGGCTCCATACGATCCGGTACAAAAGCAAATTCCGTTCGCCGGAGAAGGGCAAGACTCAAGCAATTCAGTTGCGTCTTTCTCCGTGCTCACAATCCTGGGCAATCCGAGAATAGGATAAGGAGGATCATCAGGATGAATGGCCATTTTTAATCCTTCTGCCTCTGCCACAGGCACCACTTGTTTCAGAAAGTAGAATAGATGCTGCTTAAGCTTCTTTGCATCGATAGACGAGTAAAGTTCAAGGGCTGAAAGAATCTGCTCCGGTGTAAACGGCACATCGCTTCCCGGCAGACCCAGCAAGGCATTGTGAAAAAGTTTTTTCCTTTCCTCTTCCGTCATACGCGCAAAACGTTTTTTGGCTGTTTCAACCTCCTGAGTGCTATAGTCTTTTTCTGCACCAGGTCTTTTTAGCAGAAACAAGTCGAAAGCTATGAAGGCAGCCCGTTCAAAATACAGCGCTCTGCTGCCATCCGGCATGGGGTAGGAAATATCGGTACGCATCCAATCCAGAATGGGCATAAAGTTATAGGTAACTACCTTGAGGCCACACGTTGCCACATTGCGCAAACTCTGTTTATAGTTTTCTATGTATTGGAGATAGTCGCCCGTTTGTCTTTTTATATCCTCGTGAACCGGAAGGCTTTCAATCACCGTCCAGGTCATGCCGGCCTGTTCTACCAGCGCTTTTCTTTTTTCAATTTCAGGGACCGTCCAGACATCGCCCACAGGGATGTGGTGCAGCGCAGTGACAACGCCCGTACATCCGGATTGAAGTATATTCGACAGGCTTACGGGATCATTGGGCCCGTACCAGCGCATTGTTTGTTCCATGTTCATACTGACGACTTTTGACTGTATTATTGCCCCGCGAAGGTATTTATTTTTGGTTATTTAAAGGGTTTCCGGCCAGATTTACGTCTCTTAGAGTGTATTCAATCGGCTCCAATGCTATACCATTTGCGAAGGTCATATACAGATAGCACCATCCAAATAATCGTGCATGAGGTTGAAAAGATCTTTCATTTTAGGATCGTCTGCAATTGGTTTACTTACCACAATTAGTGCTTAACTTCCTGTGGGGATAGACCAAACAAAATTGAATCGCATTTACCCATTCGGCAATACCTTAATCATTTCGTCATGAGTAAAGAAAAAAAACCTCAAATCACCCGAAGAAGATTTATTGAATCTTCTGTAAAGGCAGCCGCTTTAACATCTGTTACGCTTGGATTTCCCTCTATTGTTCCGGCAAGTGTCATGGGAAAAAATGCGCCGAGTAACCGCATAAATATTGGTGCTATTGGTACGGGCCGTATTTCGCGCGATCATGATATGCCAGGTGTGTGGAAATATGATTATGCCCGCATAATGGCGGTATGTGACCTGGACAAAAAACGGGCTAACGATGCGAAGGTTTTAGTGAATGGTTATTACGCAAAAAAAACGGGAAAACCCTATGATGGAGTAACGGTGTATCATGACTACCGCGAGCTCCTTCAAAATAAAGATATTGACGCTGTTCTGGTCAGCACACCTGACCATTGGCATTCACTTATTGCCATTGATGCCGCGAAGGCCAAAAAAGACATTTATCTTCAAAAGCCAACATCACTCACTATTGCAGAGGGAAGAGCTTTAAGCGATGCGGTCAGACAGAGCAAACAAATTTTTCAGATTGGGAGTCAACAGCGTTCCTCAACACAATTCAGGTATGCTGCGGAGTTGGTCCGCAACGGAAGAATTGGGGATTTGAAAACAGTGTACGTTGGATTGCCCGGTGATCCTTCAGGTGATGAGGAACCTGAAATGCCGGTGCCGGCAAATCTGAACTACAACATGTGGTTGGGATCTACTCCGGAAGTGTATTATACAGAGAAACGCGTTCACCCGCAAAATGATTATGGACGTCCGGGATGGCTGCGGTGCGAGCAGTTTGGCGCGGGTATGATCACCGGTTGGGGATCGCATCATGTTGATAGTGCACATTGGGGGATGGGAACGGAACTTACAGGACCCGTGGAAGTCTGGGGTAAAGCAGATTTTCCCAAGAGCGGTTTATGGGATGTGCATGGTATTTTCAGGACAGAAGCGTTGTATGCAAACGGCGTAAGGATGGTGGTAAGTAATGAACTGCCAAACGGTATCAAGTTTGAAGGTACGAAGGGATGGATTTTTGTTACCCGTGGAAGCTATCAGGCTACGGCAAGCGACCCGGTTGCCAATTCTGAGGGAGTCAAACCACTTGAAGCGAGCGACCCCGGCATCATTAAGTCAGTAATTGGTCCTAATGAAATTCATTTGTATGAAAGCAAGGATCACCATGGTAACTGGCTGGAAAGTATTAAATCGAGAAAAGAGACTATCGCTCCCGTTGAGGTAGCCCATCGGTCCTGTTCTGCCTGCCTTCTCCATCACATTGCCATGAAGGTAGATCGCAAAGTCTACTGGGATCCGATCAAGGAACGTTTTAATAACGATGATGAAGCCAACGGTATGCTTTCACGTCCGCAGCGTTCACCCTATGTTATAAAAGCTTAATGATCTCATTTAGTGAGTATTCCTTTTAAATTAGAGTTGTGATTTTCGACAACCCGTGTTGAAATAAGTAATTTGTTCGTATAAAATGAAGTTCAATGAAGATTACAAAACTTTCTGTGCCCAGGATTCTCCGGCTTGCTGCCGGCTTTTCTCTTCTGTTGCTTTCCTGCCAACCTCAAAAACAAAATGAGGAGATGAGCCGGAAGCCTGTAAAAATAGTTACTGTTGATCCGGGTCACTTTCACGCAGCGTTGGTACAAAAGTCCATGTATGAAGACGTTGATTCAGTCGTGTACGTGTATGCACCAGGTGGCAATGATGTGCAGCTACACCTGGACAGGATTAATAAGTTCAATACGCGGCCGGAAGATCCCACCCATTGGAAGGAAGAAGTTTACACGGGTACTGACTTTTTTGAAAAAATGATTTCGGAAAAGAAAGGAAATGTAGTGGTGCTTTCCGGTAACAACCAGAAGAAGACCGAATATATCTCCAGATCCCTGGAGGCAGGCCTGAATGTTTTGGCTGATAAACCAATGGTAATCGGCAGCGACGGCTTCGATGCGCTTAAGGTTGCGTTTGAGACGGCAAAGAAGAATGATTTGCTTCTGTATGATATCATGACCGAACGATTTGAGATCAGCACCATGCTGCAGAAGGAGTTGTCGATGATACCGGAGGTATTTGGGACCCTGGTCAATGGAACACCGGATAACCCCGCGGTGACAAAAGAGAGTGTTCATCATTTTTACAAATATGTTTCAGGAAGTGTGCTCACGCGTCCGGCATGGTTTATGGATGTAACACAGGCTGGTGAAGGAGTTGTAGATGTTACCACGCACCTTGTTGATCTGGTGCAATGGGAATGTTTCCCCGAACAGACGCTGGATTACACGAAGGACATTGAGATCATCTCTGCTAAACGAACTGCTACGGAAATGACACAAAGTGAATTTACAGCCATTACGAAAGTGGAGGCGTTTCCGGATTATCTAAAAAGTGCCATTGTTAACGACAGTATCCTGCGGGTTTATTGCAATGGGGAGATAAATTATAAGCTGCGTGGTGTCCATGCAAAAGTTTCGGTTACGTGGGCCTACAAAGCGCCCGAGGGTGCGGGTGACACGCATTACTCCATTATGCGCGGAACATTGGCAAACCTGATCATCCGGCAGGGAGCCGACCAGCAGTACAAGCCTACCTTGTATATTGAACCGCTTGCCAAGGATCCGGCCTTTGAGCAGGTATTGATGGAAAAAATGAAGGACGTAGCGGCAAAGTATCCGGGTGTTGAAGTAAGTAAAAATGAAAAAGGCTGGGAAGTTATCATACCTGATAGTTATAAGGAGGGCCATGAGGCACACTTCGCGCGAGTAATGGAGAAGTTCCTGGAATACCTGAAGAATAAGAATATGCCGGCCTGGGAAGTACCCAATATGGTGGCAAAGTATTACACGACAACAAAGGCTCTGGAACTGGCCCAAAAGGAATGAGACTTTTTCAGGGAATATTTTTCGTTGCGTTGGTCACCACCATGGCTTACGCCCAGGGTCCTGCACTCAAATCCTCGGTTTATCCGTTACCTGATTTGTCCTCTGTCACCGAAAAAAAACTTATAAAAGGATCTACTTCGTATTTCAGTTCTTATGAAGTGGATGTAGTTAAAGCTAAGCCAGGTAAAAGTTCACCTCAAGGTATCCTCCCAAATGACACCGAGGAACTGCTTATTGTCAGGAGTGGAAAAATACGAGTAACCATTGGTATGATGAACAAAGTGCTGGGACCCGGTAGTATAGCGTTTATTATGCCAGGAGAGAAATACAAGATTATGAAGGAGGGAGGCGAAGAGTCTGTTTTCTACAGACTGAAATCAACGTCGAAGTCGGCAGATGTTAGGGAGCGAGGCAAAAGCAGCGGAGGGTCTCTGCTAGTTAATGGCGACAGTATTGACACAAAAAAAACGGAACGCGGAGGAAGAAAGGATTTCTTTGACAGGCCTACTTCCATGTGCGAGAAATTTGAGATGCATGTAACCATCCTCAATGAGGGGCTGCCCAGTCACGCTCCGCATACGCATGCACAGGAAGAAATAATTCTCCTGATGAAGGGTGATGCGACGATGGCCATCAATAACGTGGACCAAAAAATTTCCCCAGGCTCGGTGGTGTTTTTGGCTGCAGGTGACCTTCATGGTATCAGAAATACAGGAGTTGGCCAGTGCGAATATTTTGCCTTTCAGTGGAAGTAACTGAAGAGGCTTCGTGTAGCGATTTTCCACCCATTGATTTCACTACCGGATTGTGATGTGGCATTAACAGCAGCATCAGGGAAATCTGGAAGTAATGATCATCTTTAAAAGATCCAAAAGGAACTTATGAGAGCAAGCTATCTTATTCTAGGGTTAATAATTTTCTGTCTGGTCGGTACCGGCCATAGTACTCAAGCCGAAGATGGTTACAGACTTTGGTTGCGTTATGATCGTATTGCTGATTCAGGTAAGGTGCGAGAGTACAAAGAATCAATCCGGGCAGTGGTTCTGGATTCACAATCGGCAACCGGGTCAGTAATCAAACAAGAACTTGGACTTGCTTTAGCAGGTTTGTTGGGAGAAAATATCGTTTTTGAAAACGACATCCGAAGCAGTGGAACTGTTTTGATTGGATCGCCTGGCAACTCCCCGGTAATCAAATCATTAAAACTCGAGGATCAATTACTTCCGCTGGGACAGGAAGGTTTTCTTATACTTACTACCACCGTAGCCGGAAAGAAATGTATTGTCATTACTGCCAATGGTGATTCGGGACTGTTGTATGGTACGTTCCACTTTATCCGACTTCTTCAAACTAATCAACCGATACGGAATCTCGCTATTCAAAGTGCCCCGAAGATCAAAATAAGGATACTCAATCATTGGGATAATCTTGATCGTACGGTTGAGCGGGGTTATGCAGGGTTCTCTCTATGGGATTGGCACAGGCTACCGGAATATACCGATGCCCGCTATATCGACTATGCGCGCGCCAATGCTTCCGTTGGCATCAATGGTACGGTGTTGACCAATGTCAATGCAAACGCAATAGCCTTGACGGAACCGTATCTCAAAAAGGTTGCCGCCCTGGCAGCGGTTTTTCGGCCTTATGGTATACGGGTCTATCTTACCGCACGCTTCAGCGCTCCCGTTGAACTGGATAAGTTGCCTACAGCCGACCCGCTCGATCCCGCAGTTCGCTCGTGGTGGAAGCAAAAAGTGGATGAAATCTATAAGCACATTCCTGATTTTGGCGGGTTCGTGGTAAAGGCAAACTCAGAAGGTCAGCCCGGTCCTCACAACTACGCCCGTTCGCATGCCGACGGCGCAAATATGCTGGCAGAAGCCCTGGCCCCGCATCAGGGCATTGTGATGTGGCGTGCATTTGTCTATGAGAATGATGTGCCTGAAGACCGGGCGAAGCAAGCGTACAATGAGTTCAAACCGCTTGACGGAAAATTCAAAGAAAATGTATTGGTGCAGGTTAAAAATGGTGCGATAGATTTTCAGCCCCGTGAGCCGTTTCATCCCTTGTTTGGGGCGATGCCAAAAACGCCGTTGATGATGGAGTTTCAACTCACTCAGGAGTATCTTGGTCAGGCGACAAATCTTGTATATCTGGCCCCGCTGTTTAAGGAGTGTTTGGATTCGGACACCTACTCGAAGGGCAAAGGATCATTGGTGTCAAAGGTTATTGATGGTTCATTGGAGAATCATTCCCTGTCGGGTATAGCGGGAGTTGCCAACATAGGGAGCGATCGTAACTGGTGTGGGCATCCGGTTGCCCAATCAAACTGGTATGCTTTTGCCCGGCTTGCATGGGATCCCGGATTTTCATCCGAAGCCTTAGCCGAAGAATGGGTCCGCATGACTTTTTCAAATGAGCCAAAGGTTAGACAGACGATGGTTACGATGATGATGGCATCCCGGGAAACGACGGTGAATTACATGACACCGCTGGGTCTTCATCACATTATGGGCTACAACCATCACTACGGCCCGGCACCCTGGATCAGGGATAAACCTCGCGCGGACTGGACTTCTGTGTATTATCATCGCGCAGATAAGGATGGCGTTGGATTCGACAGGACGGCCACAGGTAGCAATGCGCTTTCGCAATACTCAACTGAAGTTCGGCAGCAATTCGAAAATGCGGCGGAGTGCCCCGAAGAGTTCCTGCTTTGGTTCCACCATGTACGATGGGACCGCAAGATGAAATCGGGACGCATCCTATGGGATGAGCTTTGTTATCGTTATTACGAGGGGGCAAGGGCCGTGAAAGAAATGCAACAATCCTGGGATGCTCTGGTAGGAAAAGTGGATAAGGACCGGTTTGAGCAAATAAAAATGTTGCTGGCGGTACAATACAACGAGGCTGTCTGGTGGCGCAACGCCTGTATACTATACTTTCAGACTTTCTCCGGGAAAGAAATCCCCGCAGGATTGGAGCGGCCTGATAAAACCCTGGAATACTACCAGAGCCTGGAGTTTCCATTTGCCCCTGGTATCCGACCCAGGTGGTAGTAATAGCGTTATCACCCCCACCCCAAACCAGAATCAGTCCGGATCGTTACGCGCCAATTCAACATTAGCAGCTATTGGTTTTTTCCTGCGTGTGTTTGTCATCTACTATTCTTTTATTCTCCCGCACGCCTCTAAAAAAAGTAGTCCGTAATCCTAAGCGGTGGGTTACGCGGTGAAAGTGCGAGCGAAGGATCTGTCAGAACGATTGACGGATCCTTCGTTCGCTCAAGGCCACAGCACCGCGACCACTCTGGATTTCGGTTCTTATTTTTTCGGGGGCATTGAGAATCGAACATTGTGTATTGAACATTTTGTTTCGATCGGAGTGGATGGTTTTCCCGATCAAATTCATTATAAAGGCAATTAATTAAATCCTTTGCGAACCATAGCGCCTTAGCGCCTCTGTGTTAACACACCCTTGCCCAAACCCCGCACCCGTTAGCATCTTTCCAATTTTTTTAGTCAAACAGCATCGTTCCGTATCGTTCATAATCATGAAAGTTTGTTTCAACAGGCTGCCATGTCCAGGATGAAGACCCCTCATCATAATCGATCCGGTAGAGATTCATGCGCCATTTCGTACCTTTTTTTGGTGGAACATTCTCCAGCGGCTTAAGCAATGCATACGGTATAAAGAACTCCGCCACCCAGGAAGTTGTATTCCCCTTTTCATCTTTTATAATTTTTGTAGCATGTCTTGTTTTGCGTTCACCGGAATAGTGCCAGGGCTTCCACCCAAAAAAATCACCCTCAAAATTCGGTACCAGAATAGCAAGTTCGTAGTTAAGCGGTGAGAGTTCATACTCAAAATAAAGCGGGGTAGATTCATCCGTCCAGAAAAATATTTCAACGACATCTTCGTTGTATAAGTCAGCGAAATCTTCCGTAAGGGTGGCTGTTATTTTTTTATCCCCACAGGAAACGAGACCATAGACACCGGTTTCCGAATACAATAGTTTGGCCTGAGTTGGGTAGTCTGACGTACCCCGTCGGCGGGTTAACGACAACCATTCTGTTGTTTTCCATTTGCTGGAACTGCCATCTCCCGAAAGTTCAAAATCAGCAGTGTGTTTAATACGTAACAATGCTTCTTTGCCCGAAGGCTGTTGTGCCTGAAGGTAGCCTGAAGTCAACAGAAAAATAAAGGCTAACCGAAGGGTACTATGAGAAATTTTATTCCGGTTCCTGTCAAAGCAATTGTCCATAGTAGCGGGGTTAGTCAGTATTCAAGTTAATAGATTTTTGAGGAAATAAGGACGAGGGTTTACCGATCAAAACAATACTGTAATGATTCTTCAGGCATTGTAGTTCTTTTAAGAATAAAACCATATTTTCAATCTTGATAAATTTCCACGACAAAAAACTATTCCCCATGAAAAAATATATTCTCGCTTCCCTGTTCTTGTGTGTGATGTTCATGTTACAGGCTCAAACTACACCGATACGCGTTATAATGATTGGCGCACACCCGGATGATTGTGATCAGGATGGCGGAGGCACAGCTATCCTTCTTTCTAAACTGGGGTATGCCGTGAAGTTTGTTTCTGTTACTAAAGGAGATGCAGGCCACCAGGAACAAGGTGGGGGCATGCTTGCCAATAGAAGGATAGCCGAAGCAAAGGAGGCAGGCAAGAGATTTGGCGTTGAATACGATGTTCTGGATAATCACGATGGCGAATTGGTTCCGTCGCTGGATGTGAGACTTCAGATTATCCGAAAGATTCGCGAATGGAACGCCGATATTGTTATCGCTCCGCGGCCGAATGATTATCACCCTGATCATCGGTATACTGGGGTGCTGGTACAGGATGCTGCCTATATGGTGGCTGTCCCCAATGTTACTCCGGAAACCCCACCGTTGAAGAAGAACCCTGTGTTCTTGTACTTTCAGGATTTCTTTCAGCGACCCAATCCTTTCAGGCCCGATATTGCCATAGACATTAGCGCTGTTTTTCTGCAGAAGATTCACGCACTGGATGCACATGAATCGCAGGTTTACGAATGGCTCCCCTGGATCGGCGGGTATTTAGATCAAGTGCCTAAAGAGGTGGCCAAGAGGGAATCGTGGTTGGCGACTAACCGTACCATTAGAGTTACACCGGAAGTCCGTGCTTCCCTGGAAAAGTGGTATGGTAAAGAGCATGCGCAACAAGTTCAACATGCTGAAGGTTTTGAAATCTGCGAATACGGAAACCAACCTACGGATGCAGATATTCGGAAGATGTTCCCCATGCTAAAGAAAAAATAGGGAAAACGCTTCTAATTAATAGAATGCTTCGATCCCGAATACTTCTTTAAAATAGCCTTCCAGAGAAACGGTTTTCGTCTTCTGAAAATTTGACTCCTCCACGGTTATCAAGTAGTGATCCGCATCTTTGTCGCGGGTGATGATGTAGGTAGCGTCATTGGAATACGCCTTGATCAGCCGCGCCCCTTCTTTGAAGTGAGTCAATGTTTCTTCCAAAAGATTTAATGACGACGTCATAAGGTGTAAAGTAACGTATAGCCATCCAGAACTGCACAGTGAATTCAAAAATTCACAAATAAAACGTTTCGTGTCATGTCCGGAAATAGCGAAGACGGCTTCAGCATGTATTTGCCGCTGCCGGTAGTTACGATTGATTTAACTGCATCAAAATAATGATGGATAGTAACAGATGCCACGCAAAACTTCATTGGAGTTAAAAAACAGCCGTAAATGGAAGACAGTTTTAACCCTCTTAGAACAGCGTCATCGTAGCTGTCGCTTAGTGAAGGCCCTCTAGCATGACTTATTTACTTTTCTGCTGGCCTGGGGCGTATGGTTTTGCGGACTGACTTCCCGTTGACTTCTTCATTTGTCCAGGGGGTACATTTTTTGGATTATTTTTGACGACTACAGCACTTGTGCAGGAGGCAGCAAAAAACAAAACGATCATGATAAAACTGGAAGTGCCGTATACTATTCTTTTCATAGATAGTCAAAATAAAGCTGCTCCCGAGGACACGGAAGCAGCAAATATTTAATACTATTTAACAGGAAGCTCAATTGTACCTGCCGATGTGATTTCACCAAGACTAACGGCGATACTTTCTTTATTAACTTTTTGATATCCGGAGAGATCTCCTGGGTCGCATGAAACAGTGTAGACACCTGCTGGAAGTCCCCCGATAAAGAAATCTTCTACTCCAGCCTGGGCATAAGTTGTTCCCAGTGTGTCCTGTCCGGAAATTGCAAAGACAGCAACATTAAGCTCACCGGGTACCACTTTTCCTTCTATCGCACCGTCTTGCGCTTCTGATACCACTTTCATGTGAGGCTTAAGAATGAATTTTCCGTTTCCGGTTGTTACGATTGACTTTGCTGCATCAAAATCGATGAGGATTGCATACGTAATCCCTGGTACGAGTTCAGCATTGAGCTGTAGTTTCAAGCCGGATTGTTGAGCACTGGGAGTTTCCAGTGGATGACTCTGTTCGTCTATTTCTACAGAATTTTCCGGGCCAAGCATAAGTCTGATTTGACTTATTTTTCCTGCAGGATATTCGGTGCTGGTCAAAACTGTCTCTCTTCCGTCAGTAAAATCCAGTAGGTTATAGACTCCTTCGTTCACATTGGGAAGCGACTGCCAGCCACCTTCTCCATGGACCTCAATGCCCTGTATGTCAATATTTACTTTCGAATAGTCGCCGGGAGAGTCCGTCAAACGAACAACAATTCGCGACTTTTCATCGTCCTGGCAGGCGGAAAACAGGAGCAAAAGTGGAAGAAGAATTAGCATTCTGTTGACCTTCATATATGAATATAGTTTAGTTACAAATGATGTTACAATTCTAGTGCCTGATTGGTCACTATACATTGACCCACCAGCCGGAATGACCAACAACCCGGTGAGTAGCCTGCGATTTTCGGATAGGCATTATCTGGGATTTCGCCGCCAGACCCTTTGAAATAATTCTGTAAGTGCTCGTATGGGGAATGGATTCCATGTAGAATATATTGCACTGAAGCCTGGAAGGTAACTGTGGCCAGGAGCTTACTTCATCTCTGCCGCTTCGTAAACCCCTTTCTTTGGGTTTTCCGAGGGGAAAACCGCTGTTTAGCTAAACTTCCGGCCGGGAAACCGACCAGGAAAATTTCAAGAAACACCTGTACTTCCAGAAGGGTTACACCCAGTATGGAAAATGCGACAACTAACAAATGAGCCTGAGAATATAAAAGAATCCTTCTTCTTAGTATATTGACGGCCGAAGGTGTTTATGAATCTTCATAGTCCTAATTTATTTATCATTAATCACTAGAACGCTATGGCAAAAAAAGCGAAAAAGGCTGCAAAAAAAGTAGCAAAAAAACCGGCTAAAAAAGCCGCAAAAAAAGTAGTTAAGAAGGCTGCAAAGAAAGCTGCTCCTAAGAAGGCTGCAAAGAAAAAATCAGCCAGAAAACCGAATGCCGCCTTTATGGCTGCGCTCACACCAAGTCCTGCATTAGCTGAAGTAGTAGGTAGCACACCACTACCACGTACACAGGTAATTAAAAAAATCTGGGATTACATCAAGAAGAACAAACTTCAGGATAGTAAGAACAGAAGGATGATCAACGCCGATGCTAAGTTGAAGGTACTTTTCGACGGCAAGGGTCAGATCTCTATGTTTGAATTGGCAAAGGTGGTAAACAAACATGTCAAATAAGACATAACAATCCAGTGTTGATACTGGTATGTTTGCAGTCAACGCAAGTCTTGGAAAATCAATTTTGAGACTTGCGTTACCTTTTAAAAATCTTTGAATAGTCTGGGCTAATTCCCCGTCCGCATAAAAGAGTAGGAGTATAGTTGCCTCAGTTTCAATCCCTACCAAACGCCACCTACCACAAGCAATTAATGGACACCCTCTCTTTCTGAATATTCATAATTTTCGCCATGGATATAGAAAGTTGGTCTAAAATCCTATATTTAGTGATGAAGATCCCTTTCAATTAATCATGAAAAGTATCCGGTCTCCAAGGTATGAGAACGCGACCATTACTTGAGCGATACTGAAATAACATGAACTCACAGACTCAATTCAAACAGATATGAAGACAATTGCCCCAGCACGTTGGTACAGGTTAATACCTGTCGCATTTATAACGTATAGCCTGGCGTATCTCGACCGGGCCAATTTTGGTTTTGGTGCCGCCGGGGGAATGGCCGAAGACCTGCATATCACGGCAGCGATGTCTTCGTTGCTGGGGTCTTTGTTCTTCCTGGGTTACTTCTTCTTTCAAATTCCGGGGGCATTGTATGCGGCCAACAAAAGCGCGAAAAAACTCATCTTCTGGTCCTTAATCCTCTGGGGCGCATTGGCGATGGCAACCGGGATGATCAGCAATGTCAATTGGCTTATCGTTATTCGCTTTATGCTGGGTGTAGTGGAAAGCGCTGTGATGCCTTCCATGCTGATCTTGTTAAGCCGATGGTTTACAAAATCCGAGCGTTCAAGAGCGAATACTTTCTTAATTCTCGGTAATCCTGCTACCATTCTCTGGATGTCTATTCTATCGGGCTACCTGATCAATTCTGTGGGTTGGCGGTGGATGTTTATCCTGGAAGGTTTACCGGCAATTGTATGGGCCTTTTTCTGGTGGCGACTCGTGGATGATAAACCCAAGGATTCAACGTGGTTAAAGGATGAGGATAAGATCGCACTGGAGGAACAGTTGCAAAAAGAGCAACAGGGAATAAAGCCCGTCAGAAATTATGCTGAGGCATTCAAGTCGAAGGTGGTTGTTTTATTATGTCTCCAATATGCTTTGTGGAGCATTGGAGTATATGGATTTGTGATGTGGTTACCTTCAATTATTAAGGCTGCGCCGAATATGGACATAGTAACTACCGGATGGTTGTCTTCCGTTCCTTATGTATTTGCCATAATCGGCATGTTGGCTGCTTCTTATTTTTCTGATAAAACCTTAAATCGAAAAATCTTTGTCTGGCCGTTCCTACTCCTGGGGTCAATTGCCTTCTATTGTTCATACATGGTGGGTACGGACAACTTCTGGTTATCATTTGTCCTGCTGGTAATCGCCGGTGCTGCGATGTACGCTCCCTATGGACCATTCTTTGCTATCATTACTGAAATTCTTCCACACAATGTTTCCGGTGGAGCGATGGCCCTTATCAATAGTTTCGGTGCTCTTGGATCGTTCGCTGGTTCTTACCTGGTCGGATACCTGAATGGTACTACAGGGGGTTTTGGAGCTTCTTATATATTCATGTCCGGATCGCTTTTTCTTGCCGCTATATTGACAGTCTACGCGGCGCGTGAAGCTGCCAGCAGTCGTAAACTAAACGAGAGCACAGTCTAATGGAAAGCCGGTAAATACGTGAACATATGAGGTGGTTGTGCAGATTTTATCTAAAACTTATCGGGTGGAAGATTGGTAGTACGCTCGACCCATCCATAAAAAAATGTGTTCTTGTAGCAGCACCTCACACCAGTAATATGGATTACCCCATAGCGATGGCAACGTTGTACGGATGCGGGGTTCAGGTTCGTTTTCTTGCAAAAAAAAGTCTTTTTAAGTTCCCGCTCGGCATACTGATGCGCGCAACGGGAGGAATACCAGTTGATCGCTCCAGGCATACGAACATGGTTGAAGGTATGATTAGCATGTTCGAGCAGAATAACAATCTTAAATTATTGATACCGGCCGAAGGCACACGCAGCTATGTAAAGGAATGGAAATCCGGATTTTACCACACAGCACTGGGGGCAAAGGTTCCTATTGCCCTGGGCTATCTTGATTATGGAAAAAAAACAGCTGGATTTGGTGACCTCTTTTATCCTACGGGTGACTACCAGAAGGACCTGGCAGAGATAAAAACATTTTACCGTCAGTTCACTGCCCGCTATCCTGAAAAGTCAAGCCTTAATTGAATTAACATAACTGATGTTTGGAGGCGCGGAAGAAAGAAAATATAATGCCGTAGTTATTCTTAACCTATGCTGGCACAGGTTCATTCTCCCGAAACATTAGATCCATTAGAACTGGATTTTTACCTACAGCAGGGATGGTTCAGGATGGGTCAGACTATTTTTACGACCAACTTTTTGTCGTTCAGGAATCAACTATACGCTGCTGTCTGGTTACGTGTTTTTTTACCACCATTTCATACAGGTAAAACCAGGGAAAAATTGGGCAAGCTGAATGCTGGCTTCAGGACTGAATTTCAAAAGGCTTCAATAAGTCCTGAAAAGGAGAATTTATTTGCGCAGTATAGAACATCCGTTTCTTTTGAGGCTTCATCTTCGCTTTATCACCTTCTGTATGGAAAGCGGGCTATGAATATTTACGACACATACGAGGTAAATCTCTTTGACAACGACAAGTTGATTGCGTGTGGCTACTTTGACCTTGGTTCGGGAAGTGCCGCAGGGATAACAAGTTTTTACGATCCGGCGTATAAGAAATTTAGCCTTGGCAAATATTTGATCTATTTGAAAATGGAATTCTGCAAACAACTTGGATATCAATATTTCTATCCGGGTTATTTCGTTCCTGGTTATTCATTTTTCGATTACAAGTTATCAATAGGCACAAGATCACTACAGTTTCTAGAGCTGGCTTCTGCGCAATGGAAGCCCATCGGAGAATTTAACCAGGCGCAGACGCCTCTCAATAGTATGAAGGACAAACTTCATGAGTTGAAGGATTTCCTATTGCAGTCAACTATAGAAAGCTGGATCTGGGAGTATGGGTTCTTCGACGCTAACCTGATTCCGGAATTGGCTGGAAGAGAGTTTTTCGACTTTCCGCTGTTTCTTTGCTTTTCCGGATCTGCTGAGGAATTAATAAATCAACTTATTGTGTATGACGTCCGGGATCAACACTATCATTTAATTAAATGCATGGCGGTTTGGAAAACGAATTCCGCAGTGGGTAGTAATAATGTTTACTCGTCTCACGTTCTGAAAGCGGAGGAAGTGCTGTTTTCATCAAACATGCCTGAGGAACTGGCAGGTTTAATTTCATTGGCTATGGAGCATCAAAAGAAAAATAGCTGACTTTGAAATCATTTATATTGAACATGAATCCGAAGTTTAGCTGATAGTGAGTTGCAGGTAGATTTTATCCTACCTTGTTATAATCTATTAGGCGAACCCTTACCCGTTTTGAAAAGTTATATTCCGGCAGCCATTGTATTGTTTTATGTAATGGTTTCAATTCCAGCATTTACTCAAAATAGGCATAAGGCGTTCTATCTTCAATTTTCGTACGGACATTCATTTTTCCGGAGTAACTCGTCGCCCGCCTACACATTCAGTTGCCCTGAAGTAAAATTGGGCGTTGGATTTTCAAAGGAATGGAAACGCGTTGGAGTAAATGGCTCTGCGCTTGCTGGAATCAGATACGGCAAGACAAAAGAATTTGCCTACCAGACCAGCATATATGAAGCAAAATTGTATATGCTTCTGCAGGAGCGATATTACTCCAGTGACCTGGAGTTCCTGGAAATACCAATCACGGTGTTTTACAACCTGGTGGAGGATAGGTTAAGTATTCATGCAGGGCTATCAACTCGGTGGTATTTTATAGGGAATATGACTGTTCATGGCTTTCAAGGTTATCTGGAGGAGATACATATTGACCCCTTCAATATGGGAATTATTACCAGGCTTAAATTCAACGCATCCCCGCTGATCGACGTGAGCATTGATTATTTTTTGGGGCTCAATAAGTTAAATGCCACTAAATCTTTGCAGTCAAATACATCGTATTACCTGACGAGCTCGTTTACCCAGGTAGCCCTTTATGTTAAGCCTTTTAGCCGGAAAGAGTGAGCGATAGGTGGTTTCAACAAAAAAAACAATTAGCCAAAACCAATTTGGTGGCGTGGTATTTTTCAAGGATTGATTCAGCTTTTCGGACATGGTTTACAAAAACAAGTAATGAGGGGCAAGATTGGGAGCGGTATATTTTGGGATTAAGTGTAAAATTTCCAATATGCAACATGAGTAAATTCCTAGATGCGATCAAGATATTGATTGCGGCCAATATCATTCTCTACGTGATAACGTTCCTGGTGCCGGGCATGGAGGTCGTAATGTTTGAAAAACTTGCACTGTATTTTCCCGGGAATGAACACTTTTCGTATTGGCAGTTTGTCACCAACATGTTTATGCATGGTGGTTTTACGCATTTGCTTTTTAACATGTATGCATTGTGGGCTTTTGGATCGCCACTGGAAGAAATGTGGGGACAGAATAAGTTTTTCTTTTTCTATTTCGTTTCGGGTATTGGGGCAGGACTGATTTATACACTGGTGAATTATTTTCAGTTTAACATGATTTATCAGGAACTTACCAGTGCCGGGGTTACGCCAGCTGAAATTGCCAGCCTGCTGGACACGGGTAAATATGGAACGGCTATTCTATCTTCTTTTCCGGAAACCAGACTCCTTGAGTTCTATCGTTTATTTAATACCCCGGCGGTGGGCGCATCCGGTGCCATTTATGGGATTTTGGTTGCGTTTGGCATATCGTACCCAAATGCAAAATTGGCGTTGATATTTCTTCCGGTTCCGATCGCAGCGAAATATTTTATTCCCCTGCTCATCGGGCTTGATCTGTTTTCGGGAGTAACCGGGTTTTCAATTTTTGGCGGGGGGATTGCCCATTTTGCGCACATAGGCGGTGCGTTAATCGGATTTCTGCTGATGTGGTATTGGAAAATTCAAAGAGAACGGCAACCCGATTAGGTGCACCACCGGACCAACCTAAAGGAGTCCTTAAGTCCTTAATTCGGTTTGGCTTTCTCCCATACCCGCTGACTGACCTTTTCCGCGGTTGGAAAATCTGATGGAATTTCTGTTTTACCAACAGCACCAGTTGCGGCCCATTCTGCACCACGTTGAAACAACACTATAAAACCAACGCATTCCATCGAATAGGCTGCATGGCCCAATGGCGTGTGGAAGACCCGGCCATTGCCATAATTTACCGTGAGCAGCATGGGCTCATGTCTGTTGGTGCCTCGGAAATCGGAGAACGGCGAATCATTTTTTTCCTCGTCTGAGTACGCTGTTGCCAGTACGTTCATATTTTCTGCCGGGCCACGCAGCCGGTCATATAGCTCATCCTGCACGTGTAACCATTGTGGTGGCATGCCCCGGGTAATTGCATGCGTTGTGTCTCTTATTGTGATTACAAATTCATATTGTTTCCCATGCGAGCCGGCTTCACCAGCCGTTGAATCACGGACAAGTTCGTTTGAATTAGTAAAGTATACATAAGGTCCGTTTTTTTCTGAACGGTCACCCCAACCTCCCAGGCCAACCATGCTGTTGTATTCATCCCAGGGGCCAAAGGAATTGTTCGCTGCATGGATGATGACCAGGCCGCCACCACCACTAACATACATTTCTAAGGCGGCCTGAGTTTCTTTGGGCCAGTCTGCAGCTTTCCAACCGAAATTTGAAATTACTACATCGTATTGTGAGAAATCGGGTTTGAAGTCCGGGTCAGGGACTGGATCGGGTACCATCGTTGATATTTTACCTCCTTCAATGGGAAAATCTTCAAGGAGCTTAAGCCTTTTGTTTTCATCCATACCAATGTCATTATCATTGTGCGGCCCTTGCCACGTAAATGATGTTCGTGCTATATCCACTTTAAACAGACCGGTCTCTTCCAGATAGCCTTTCATCATCATGCTGGTTTTTGGCCATATTCCATGATTATTCTGACCGTCGATAATGAGCGCTTTCATGATACGCTTTCCATCCGCGGTGGTTTCTTCATCTGTCTGGGATTTCCGGCAGGAAGTTATAATGAATACGGGTATGATAACCAAGATCAGTACAAAGCGCTTACCCATGGTGGTTCATTTTAGAAGTATCAATAAATAAGCTAGTTATTTTCAATACGAAATACAAGAACGTAGGTCAGCGCACAGGCTAACCTGAGAATTGATGCGGGATATAACGTACGCTGCCTGGATCACTGATAAATAAACTTAGTTCTCGGTTGGTAATTGTTCAGTTAGCGCTCATTGATGGGTGTTGATGCATTGCTTCTTTATGATGCGGATTGAAATGTAGATTTAGAGACCAGTGGAGCTGAATGGTTCGGCACTTTAATCAAGTGTAAAAAATCATAGCAGATACGAAGTAAACGATGGGTTCGTAGAGAGGCCATTAAGCTATTCATAGATACTTCTATTCAGTCTGGCAATTCTCCGAAAACGATTGCGGCACGTTGGTCTTTCTTTTGGAAAGAATTCGCGACGGTAAAGTGCGACGGTTTGGGACTCTACGGATAAAATATTTTCGTGGGATTGCAAACGTGTGTGTAGGTATTGTTTTTAAAAATTACACCGGCCGATGGTGTCCTAAGGAGAGTGCCTGTTTGAATTCGCAACGCTCTTGTCTAAATTTATCTGACGCCAATAATTTCCATACACTTTTATCATCAGTTATCAATTCGAAGAAATGAACATGGTCGATAGAATCCTCGATGAACTATACATAGAGTTCAAAGAGAAGAAGAATAATGGTGCATTGGCAAATTATATTCCCGAGTTAGCAAAAGTAAATCCGGACAATCTTGGAGTAGTACTTACTACGGTGGATGGACACCAATATTCGTATGGGGATGCGGGTGTGCAATTCACTATTCAGTCTGTCTCAAAACCATTTGTATATGGAATGGCGATCCAGGAGTATGGTGTGAATAAAGTATTGGAAAAGATCAGTGTTGAGCCAAGCGGTGATGCCTTCAATTCCATAAGTCTGTACCCTGATTCCGGAAGACCGTTTAATCCGATGATCAATGCCGGAGCCATAGCAGCAACCAACATGATTTGGCAGGTTTACAAAGAAGAGACATTTAATCGCATACTCGAAACGTTTAGCACGTATGCGGGATCATCTTTGGAAATTGATGAGTCTGTGTATAATTCAGAGAGCGCTACCGGGCACAGAAACCGGGCGATCGCTTACCTTCTGAGAAACTTCAACATCCTCCAGACTGAAGTAGAGGCCCCGCTCGATATCTATTTCAAACAATGCAGTATCAAGGTTGACTGTAGTCAGCTTTCAGTCATGGGAGCAACGCTCGCCAGCAACGGTATTAATCCATTAACAGGTAAGAAAGCATTGCGATCAAAACACATACCGAATGTGCTCAGCGTAATGGCTACCTGTGGCATGTATGATTATTCGGGTGAGTGGATTTACAACGTCGGGTTACCTGCCAAGAGTGGTGTTGGCGGAGCGGTGTTGGCCGTGCTCCCCGGACAATTGGCCATTGCCGTATATTCTCCCTTGCTCGATGAGAAAGGCAATAGTGTTTTTGGTGTGGAGATTTGTAAAAGAATTGCGGAGTCCTTTTCACTGCACCTGTACAAGACGCCAAGGCAGATAAGGCAGGTAGTAAGAAGACAACTTACCCTGCGGACCGTCAGATCAAAATATACGCGTGACGCCTTGGCCGATAGTCTGCTCGATGAGTTTGGAGGCTCTGCCTATTTAATGGAACTCCAGGGTGAGCTTTGTTTTGCTACATGCGAACTATTCATGCGAAAGATCACGAAAGATTGTAATTCCCTGATCTTAAGTCTGAGGAAGTGTATTACCATTGATGATGGTGCCCTGAAATTGCTGATCCGGTTAAATGATGAATTCGAACAATCAGGCAAAACCTTACTCATCGTGGATTATAGCCATCTGGATCTGTTTGCTTCACTGGTTCAAAAGAACCTGCCATTCCTGAGATTCGAGGATTCGGATGATGCCCTGCTTCACCTGGAAAACACCCTGCTGATTGCTCATGGATATGAACCAAAGCAAGAACCTGTTGAATTAAGGGATCAACAACTGTTAACCGGACTTACCTATGAGGAGTTGGGTGAGCTGATGAAGCACCTTCATCACAAACAGTATAGTGAAGGGGATATCATAATAACAAAAGGCAGCTCTGCTAAGAATATATTTTTTCTGGAATCTGGTCAGGTTGCGATTCAGGATAGCAGTGACGATCACAGAGATTTTGTACTGGCTGTTATTAATGCGGGCAACAGTTTCGGTGAGATGGCGTTGCTTGACAAGCAGAAACGGTCCGCCAATGTCAGGGCACTGACAAAGGTTTCGTGTTTTGCTATGCGTTATGAAAAACTTGACAGTATGGATTGCCTCGCATCTATTAAGGTAAAAATATTGACTAATCTGGGCTCCACCTTATCCTCGCGACTGAGAACAGCAAATAAAGAAATAGCCAGTTTCACATAAAGAGTTCTACTTAGAATCGCTTATGGTCGATTTCGCGCTCAGTCGACGGACTTAACTACGAGGACTTTATTATACTGACGTGCTTAGGAATTTGCTACAACGATTCCTGTGACTTCTGATGTCTGAAAAATAGTTGAGAGACCGGGATCAGCATCAACCCTGAAAACGCAAAGGTTATGAAGGCAAACCTCAGGTTGAAGGCGTGAGCAATATATCCGATCAGCGGAGGCCCGACCAGCATACCTACAATACTATAGGTAGCGATTATCGAGATCGCTATTCCGGGTGAATACTTTTTCGAGAACCCGGCTAATAAGAAAGTCATCGGAATTATTGCTGCAGTGCCGAAACCGACCAGACAAAACCCTACTAGTGCTGTCCAGAATGTAGGGAAAAGAACGGCGAGCCCAATTCCGGCGACAACCAGCACTGCACTCATGATGAAGGTTTTTGGCATTCCGATTTCTTCAATCAGGCGATCCGACGCAAACCGCGATAGCGTCATGAAGATCATAAAACACAAATATCCCAGTGTGAACAGCTCAGCATTCACCACCTCCCTGAAGTATACTCCACTCCAGTCAAACATGCCGCCCTCGCAAATGGCGGCGAAGAAAACGAGTAAACCCAAATAAACTATGTATGGATCCGGTTTTCCAAGTCCCAGTTTATTACCAGTCGTTGTCCGGTCATTCCGCAACAGAAATCTGTAGGAGAAGAGTATAAGGAAGAGTGTAATGAAGGCAATGATGGCGAGGTGAATGCTCATGCTGATGTCCAGGGCCACGAACAGGGTAGAGATTCCAACACCAACAATTCCACCGGTACTCCAGAGACCATGAAATGACCCATTGATTTTTATGTCAAACTGTTTTTGTAAGGTGATAGCCTGAGTGTTCACAGCTATACTTAGAATTCGCAAGCTGAAAGCATAGCAACAGATGGCGGCAACCAGCATGAACGTGGAGGATGCCAATCCGATCAAGGCCAGGGATATCGATAGCAATACAAAGGCGGCTGTCATTGGTACGCGGCTGTCGTAGCGGGACACTAGCCAGCCCGATATGGGCAACCCCACCAGTGAGCTTATGGGCATGGCAAGCAAAATGGTGCCGAGTTCAGCTTCATTGTACCCGAATGCTGCTTTAATTGTAGGTATCCGGGAAGTCCAGGTCGAGAAGCATACCCCTGAAAGAAAGAAAAATAAGCTTAAAATAACCCGCTGCTGATTCTTTGACTCCATAAGACTGACCCGGGGGCGAATATCTGTTGTAAAAAGTTATAATGCGTCTTTAAGCCGGAAATATTAACCTATGAAACCAGCTTCCGGAAGCCTGATAGAACATGGGTGGATCAAGGGAAACCATTTCCCTATATCCAAACATTGGTTTCGTGTTCCACCGGCAAGCCATTTAAATAATTTCCGAATTAGTCAAGGTAATCATGCCAGAAATACGTCTCCATATGTTGATGCCGATTACACAATAATATTGCCGTGCAACGTCAGAAACTTGAATTTGGTTCGTAAATACATTATCGTTAGTAATTCGGCGGTAAGCAGGCTCTGGAGAAATACACCGGGCAAATGCTAGCTTAATTCCGCTGATGTAAACACTGTATTAGTTATGGTATCCATGGTCTATATTCCAATAAATCAAAAACTCCAGGTAATGAAAGAATCATTCTTGCTCCTGTTCCTCCTGGTTATCAGCACCTCGATTTTACGGGGTCAGGTCGCCCCGGATGCAGCCAAAGGGCCGGAGGTGCTCAGTATTTTTCAAAGTGTTGATTCCGTTGGTCTGTATGATAAATTTGAAGCCAGGCTTGTAATACGGGCGAAGTTTGTTAATCCCTTTGATCCGGATGATATTGATATCATGGCAACATTCATATCGCCATCCGGTAAACAGTGGATCATACCAGGTTTCTATAACTATACCTTCGGAACCATGTGGAAGGTGAGGTTCGCACCTGATGAGTTAGGTAAATGGAAGTATTCTGTGCGGGTTCGCGACAAAACGGGAGAAGACATTAGTGAGGAGAAATCATTTAAAGCAGTTCCATCCAAATACAAAGGACCGCTGAAGATTTCAGATAACAAACGTTTCCTTGAATACAGGAATGGATCGCCATTCTATGGCGTTGGGTTGTGGTATAATGGGAGGGTGACACGGGAAAATCTGGATGAACTGAAAGGCAAAGGCGTAAACTTTATCAGCAACTTTATAACACCGCTTGAAACTATGGGTAGTGGAGTAGGACGTTATGATCAGGATATCTGTTTGCGCATCGATGAAATGTTCGAACTGTGCGAGGAGAAGGAAATCCTTATCAGCCTGAATCTTTGGTTTCACTCTTTCTTGTCGGAGACCGTATGGGGTGGATTTAACATTCGTTGGCATACCAATCCCTACCAGCACATCACATCCGCCAAAGACTTTTTCCGAAGTACCACGGCCTGGAATTATCAGGAAAAACTTTACCGGTATTTTATTGCACGGTGGGGCTATAGCAGGTCGCTGGCAATTTGGTTTATCGTCGATGAAATTAACGGGACGGACGGATGGGTTTCCGGGGACAGTGTAATGGCTGGCCAATGGACTAAGAACGTTCATGCCTACTTTAAAGCCCATGATCCGTATAACCATCCGACCACGGGAACGCGAAGTGGTGGTATTAAAGAATTTTTTCACGAAGGATATCAGGAGACGGATATTGCAGCACGGGAGATTTACGAGGCGCAGGGATTTCCAATGACCAAAGCCGGGACACTCGATTCAGCGGATGTTCACCCGCTGACGTATAGTTATAAGAACTATGCTGGTCAGATTCGCAGGATATGGGATGGATACAAAAAACCTGTGATCATTGGTGAGACGGGTTGGGACCATACATACTTTGAACCCGGTATGCCTGGATATGTCGCCATGCACCACAATGTACTGTGGGTTTCATTGGCTACAGGGTCATGTATGACTCCGTTTTGGTGGGCGTTCAGCGGTCGTATGAATGATGTAATTGTATCGAATCAACTGTTGAGTGTTCGCCGGTTTACGGATGCCATCTCGTTTTCAAAACTTTCAAACCCAGCTCCTGTTGAAGTTACTATTGCGGATGGTGACGGATATGGCATACAGAGTGACAATCTTATTTATGGCTGGGTAGTTAATTCCAAAACGGATGTTGCCGGTGATTTGATTACTATAAATTCTCTTAAGGATGGCAAATATAAGCTGAAGTTATTCCATACCTGGCGAGGCGCATTTATTCAGGAATCGGAGGTGCTGGCAAGTAACAGTACGGTTAGCTTCCCCGTACCTTCATTAAAAACAACCGGTGGTCATGCAAACTACATCGGTCAGGATGTAGCCTTCATCCTTGAGCCTGTTAAAGACGTTCCGCCGGTGTCAAAAAAGCCAAAAAAGACAAAAAAGAAAAACTAGGTTGAGTGTGCGTTCGATTGAATTAAACCATCAGGCAACTTCGCTTAATGCTTTTCTCATTTTTTCGAGCCCGGTTTTAGCCACTAACAGCGGATCCTGGCTCCAGTATTCCCGGTTGAAAAGTTCCAACGATAGAATCTTTGGACCTTTCATATTTCTTAAGTCGGTAAGAACCTGCTTCAACGGCGCTACACCATCACCCGGATAAACACGGTCTTTATCTTCCAGTTTTTCGCGGGGAATAGAGCCTGGATAATCGTTCATATGAAAAATTTCTATGAGGCTTCCGTCGATCATTTTTAAACCTTCAAATCCGGATCCGCCGCGGTGTAAATGGTAAACGTCCGCAAGAATCCGAACCCCGGGATCATTTGCAACGGCTGAGGCCATCAGTACCTGTCCCAGATGAAAAAATCTGGACGCGCCCCAAAATTCAAGCTGCGGTGTAACCCCCGTTTCACGACCCAAGGAAATCAATGCCGCAAAACGTTCTCCCACCTTAAACATATCGAGCTGATCAGGAGCTTTTATTCCGGCTGACGGAGCAGCCATTCTCGGGCAGCCTAGTTCTGCCATCATCAGCATCTCTTCGCGCATCTGTTTAAATCCTGCTTTGCGTTGCTCTTCATCGTCCACCATCCAGGGTGAAAAGCCAATGGCATCAACTACGGGTAGTTTGCTATCGTCGAGTAATTTTTTTAACGCTTTCAACGAACCGCCTTTGCCAATATATTCTTTCACATCACCTGTCCAGAGCTCAATACAATCGTATCCGGCTCGCGCGGCGATGTCTATATACTTCTCGACACCCAATTTCTGTCCACTAATCGTACTGGTATTGAGCGACAGTCGGAACTTGTCTGACTCTTTTTTGGTGTTGCCTGCAATTCCAAGGGGCCCTATCAGGGATAAGCCAGCTGTCGCTGAGGCTGCCTTTAGCGCGTTTCGTCTGTTCATTTGTTTAGAGTATAGGTGAACGATTCTACTTCAATTGTTATGGACTATGTAGTCTTGTCCGCTATTTTAGACACCCAAGATATAAAAACCCTGTTTTAAATAGATCAGAATTTATATAGTCAGCGTAGCACGATCCACAAAGGGCAGGATTTTTTATTTTTTGACTACATTGTTTAAGGGTATTCGCAACCTGTACCGAATGAAATTCATCTTTATTTGTTTTTTGACAGTTTTAGTAAATCTATCGGTTTCGGCTCAGCCGGACGAAAAAGCTCCCTTTATAAAAGGCATTTACGGGAATCCCAATACCCTTCTTCAGGCAGGTCATTCCTTTCAGTCAATGGGGGTGAATGCAATTTTTGTACGAAGCGTTTCTCTGACGCAGGATTTGTACCGGACTGCCAGGGAAAATGAAGTACGCGTGTTTGTGGAATTTCCCCTGATGAATGGCAAACAATACCTGGAGAAAAACCCGGAAGCATGGCCTATTGATGAAAAGGGTGAAAAATCGCCGCCTGCAGATTGGTTTATGGGAATCTGTCCGACTGACCCCGGATTCCGGCAATACCGCTTTGAACAGCTTCATGCGCTTTTGAAGGACTATGCTGTCGATGGGGTTTGGTTAGACTATGTGCACTGGCATGCACAGTTTGAGACTCCCGATCCGATTCTTCCGGAGACCTGTTTTTGTGACCGGTGTATAAGCACTTTTGAGAGTCAGATGAACCTGAAAGTTCCCGCGGGTAGCATACCCGTACGGTCTGCCTGGATACTTACAGAATCGGATTCAATATGGCGCGTTTGGAGAAGTAAAATCCTGACAGGTTGGGTGAAAGAAATGAAGACTTTGATAAAGGAAAAGAGGCCGGATGTTTTATTGGGGATATTTTATTGCTCATGGTTTCCTTCGGATTTTAATGAGGCACTCTATAGGAACCTCGGAATAAATGTGACTGAACTCGCCGGTGTTGCCGATGTACTTTCTCCGATGTTGTTTCACCAGATGATGGACCGGCCAGTGGGCTGGGTGCATGAATATGTCGCCTGGCTGTATGAGCAACTGGATTCAAGTACGGGCAACAAACCCGGCATCTGGCCAATCGTTCAGGCGCATAACAAACCCGGCGTAATCAGCGCCCAGGAATTTAATGAAGTGATGCGAAATGGTGCGCGTTGGCCGGCAGGAGGGATCATGATGTTTTCGGATCAGTCACTTCTTCAGGATCCGGAAAAATTAAATGGGGTAAAGGAGTTTTATGGAAAAAAATGATTAATTCTAAGGGTGCGAATATGGTTTCATTCAGCGAGTTGTGAAATTGTGAATCGTAAATACGCTTATAACTTCAGATCCGTATCTATTATATAATCTTACTTAAACTATTCATATGTCAGTTAACGATAAAGTGTTGCGCGTTTTGGTCGTTGGTTGTGGCAACATGGGTGCTTCTCACGCTACTGCCTATCAACTATTAGACGGCGTAGAGATTTGCGGCCTTGTTTCTACGGGAAAGAGCAAGGAAGTTTTAAATGCAAAACTTGGTGGCGGCCTAACGTTGTATAATGATTTCCACGAGGCATTAACCAGGTCAAAACCGGATGCCGTATGTATCGCAACGTATCCAGATACCCACGAAAATTTCGCCATCACCGCGTTGGAAAGTGGGTGTCATGTGTTTATTGAAAAGCCATTAGCCGATTCGGTGAAAGGTGCAGAACGCGTCGCGGAAGCGGCAAAAAAGGCAAACAAAAAACTGGTGGTAGGGTACATACTCAGGCACCATCCTTCCTGGGAAAAGTTTGTCGAACTATCTCACCAACTGGGCAAGCCACTGGTGATGCGGATGAATCTCAATCAGCAAAGCCATGGTTACATGTGGAATGTTCATAAGAATCTGATGGCAAGCCTCAGCCCGATTGTGGATTGTGGGGTGCATTATATTGATGTGATGTGCCAGATGACCCGGTCAAAACCTACGCACGTAAGCGCTATAGGTGCACGACTTACAGAGGAAATTCCGGCAGGAAATTATAACTATGGGCAGTTGCAGATTCGTTTTGAAGATGGATCTGTAGGATGGTATGAAGCGGGTTGGGGCCCAATGGTCAGTGAGACCGCATTTTTTGTAAAAGATGTTATTGGACCAAAGGGCTCGGTATCCATAGTGGCGAAGGATGCCGGAGGTTCGGGCAAATCTGATTCGGTAGAGTCCCATACAAAGACCGAGTCGCTTCGGTTTCATCATGCCGACCTCGATAAGAATGATCAGTTTGTGCAGCCGGATACCTGGATAAACCTGAGTGATGAACCCGATCATCAGGAGCTTTGTAACCGGGAGCAACGTTATTTCCTTAAAGCCATTCAAGAAAACATTGACCTCACCGATCATGTTAACGATGCAGTAAATAGCCTGAGAATTGCCTTTGCCTGCGATGAGTCGGTTCGCTCGGGAAAAGTTGTTGCCCTCTGATTTTTAACAAAGGATACTGAACGAAAAAAAAGCCCTTGCATGCGCAAGGGCTTTTAAGCTATTGGTGTTCTAACTTAGAAATTGAAAACCCGCGTTGTAACGTTGTCGGATATTTCAAAAGTACATGCTCCGCTATATTCCTGTATGGAATAAAGTTCAGCTAAATCACCAGATACTTTCTTGGTAGAATTGTGTACCAGATTGTTATGTGCATCGTAGATTCTTACAGTGATATCTTCGTCAGCATCCTTTACTACCGACAACAGAAATCTGCCTTCGTCATTCAGTTTGCTAACGTGGATGTTAGAAACCTTGATTGGCTGATAGTTGATTTTCTCTGATTTTGTCCCGCTTGCATCGGTCAACTCGATCGTGTATTCACCAGACTGAAGACCTGAGAAATTCAAAGGAAGGATAAAACCATCAACAGAATTTCTGGTTTCAGAGAATACTATCTCTGTGGAAGCATTAAAGATGGTTATTTTTACTCTTCCGGCAGCTTCACCTCTGTAAATAACCTTTACTACTTCTGAACCTTTCGTCGCGACAACAGCCATACCTGCGTTACCAGGTTCGTTTTTCGCAGTAGCTGACATTGCAGCAACTGTTACTAACAATGCCGCAAAGAAAATTGATTTTGTTTTCATACTATGTGTTTTGTGTTTGTTTATGATGCAAATATACGGGGGGTGTATGCTACGAGGCTGAATGTTGTAAGGAAACCGTATGGAATAAAATAAAAATCGTTTGCGAAAAAAAGCCGGCTGAAAAACCGGAAAAGCAGAAGAATAGGGCGTAAAATGTGCAATTAGTGATCTTGTGGTTGGTACAACGTTTGTATTAGGTCTTTTCAATTTCCCCAACAATCCGCCGTTGGGAAAAAATAAATAGTAATGGGAATAATTTCTACACTCTTGTCCATGTATGATTGAAGAATAGTGACTGAAAGGGTAAGCAGAAACGTGGTACGATTCTTTCTTATTGTACTGAGTATAGAATCATATGTATGGAAGGACTGATACAAAAGTTGTTCATTTTTCTACTTTGGTGTATTGGCATAGTCGTAATCAGTTCCTGTAGCAGGAAAGTTGCAGAACTTTCGCCATCTGCAAATTACAATTCGGAGCAAACCAGTCCCGAGTCAGCTGCTTTAATGCTCCCGCCACGCAAAAGAGCTGAATACATCACCATAGACAAACTTACGTTTGGCAATAGCCGACTTGCTCCAACTATTCCGCACCTTTATTTTAAACAAAGGGTTCAGGAAAAAGTGCAACGATTCTATGAAGGCAATTCCTTCCAAACCCGGTGGCTGCGAAATCTTGAGCAGGACAGCATTTGTTATACGGTGGTCGATGTGCTCAGTAATGCCTCTCACTATGGGTTGATACCAGCCGAATATGATGTCAAGAGTATTACAGAGCGGCTGAACCTGGTTTATACGGGTAATCCGGTATCATTGGTAGAAGTAATTGAGCTTGACATACGCATCTCTGAAATGTTTTTTCTTTTCACCACTCACCTCCTGGAGGGAAAGGTGAGAAATGTTGGATACGGTAATAATATCTGGAGACGGCCTGTAGGGGAGCATCCGATGATTGATGTTTCCATGTTATTAGAAGCGAAAACCTCCGATCAACTTCTGGACGCCATTAATAAGCTACAGCCTGAAAGCGAACAGTACACCAGGTTGCAGGTTGCCTTAGACTATTATCGTAGGCTGGAGGAAGTATTGCCATATGAGCGTATCGCTACAACTGGAAGTATCAAGCCCGAGGAAAGAAATTCGGTTATCGTACTAATCAGAAAAAAATTATCCCGGACAGGCATTACGTTGTATCCGATGACAATTGATTCATTGTCAGGTTCTGTGGATTCATTACGGTATGACAGGAATCTGGTGGATGCCGTTAAATTCTTCCAGCTACGGCATGGATTAGAGCCGGACGGAATAATCGGTGAAAAGACACTAAAGTTCTTAAATCAAACGTTCAGGGAAAAGGCTGATATCATTGCTCTTAACATGGAGCGGATGCGGTGGCTTCCTGAAGGCTACGGTGAAAATTACATATCCGTAAATATTCCTGAATACAGGCTGAGGGTGTATGAGAATCGGGAGATCGAACTGGAAATGGATGTAATTGTGGGAGCGACAAACAAACCAACTCCGGTTTTTAGTGATGTTTTGAGAAGTGTAGTTTTCAGTCCTACCTGGACGGTTCCGGTCAGTATTATCCGAGAAGAGATCATTCCGCATTTGCAGGCGAACCCGGCCTACTATTCAAATAAGAATTATGACTTTTTCAAAAATGGTGTCGAAATAGATCCTGCGTTTGAAACGTGGAATGCCGTAGGAGCGAACCCCTACCAATATAGGGTTGTTCAGCGCCCAGGTTACGGGAACTCACTGGGGTTGGTAAAATTTGTGATGCAGAATACGATGAATATCTACCTGCACGACACGCCGAACCATCGTTTATTCAATAGAGATTACAGAGCCTTAAGTCATGGATGTATCCGACTTGATGAACCTGCAAGGTTTGCTAAGTACCTGTTGCGGGACCAGCGGGAATGGAATTCGGAAAGAATCGACCAGGCAATGAATAAAACCAGCCCCGGTTCAGTACAATTGAAAAAGAAATATGTTGTGCATATCGAATACCGGACAGCATGGGTGGACGATGATGGTCTGGTAAATTTCAGAGAGGACATCTATGGACACGATCAGATGCAGCTTAACCAGCTGCGGCCCGTTGAAAAAATTCTTCAACTGCTTTAAAAATATAAAACGATTTATTCCGTGGGCTTCGCGGATGCGAGATTTGTATTGGACAACATGTTCCAGTTAAGGTATGACGACTCGTTTAGATATGTGTTGTCATTGTAGTAGGCGAAGATAACCGTATGATCCTTGATGGTGTCGATTACTTTCCTGGCAATTGCGGTTGGAAGAGCGGGGCAACCTTGACTTCGCCCTAATCTTCCATATTTCTTTATCCAGCCTTCGCTGACATATTCAGCAGAATGCATAACCACGGCCCGTTCGCGCAGGTTGTCATTATATCCTTTCTCCACACCGTCCAGTTTTAGACTGTACCCTTTACTCCCCACATAGGTTTCGGCAGTGATGTAAAAGCCAAGGCTGCTTTGGTTTGAATGAATGGTATTGGAAAATGTCTTGGCTAAATCTTCACCTGTATTCCTCCCATGACTTACATACGTGTGATAGATGACCTGATAAGTATCCAGGTCAATGGTATAGAATCTTTTTTTTGTGCTTGACTTGGAAAAATCGATGATGGAAAGCAGCCTTTTGTCACTAAGCTTACCAGTCTGACGAAGTGAAAAATAGCCGATCATTCCATATTTGAAAACATCATAGGGTAGATCATATTTTTCAAGGCCGATAGCACTGTAAAGATGCTGCAGAGAATCCTCCATTGGGGATGGATCTAATCCGACATTGTTATGTGCCGGATCTGGGGAAACCCGCATCGGGGCACCTGAAACTGACACCTGAATGAGTACTGAACTCAACAACAAAACGACACTCCCCAACTTCCGCATACAGACCCAGGTTTAGAGTTTAAAATCCAAATTTCCGGATTCAGGCTGAAAAAAAGAAAGCAGACTCAGTTGAAATAGTACATTAGGCTTTTGAAAGGCGAAATTCGGAGCCAGTTCGCCGATTTAGGCGCTGAATCTTTCTTGGTTGGTCAAACGAAGGAATTCCTGAGAGAGGCCCAGGCAAAGCAACTAAATATGGAATATACGTGTTTAATGCGTGGATACTTCCCAACTTTCACCTAACTTGAATCCTATGAACATATTAAGAAGCTGGAGAGAACAAAAAATTATGCTCCAAAGAAGATTTCCAATCCTTTCAGAGGAAGATTTTATATATGCCGATGGAAACCGGGAAGGTATGCTTAAGCGACTAGAGGCCAAGCTGGGTAAAACAAAATCAGAGCTCGAACTGATATTTGCAGAACTTCAGCTCTATTAGAGTCGTTGCCGGCTACTCAGACTAGCAATTTCACAGTTCGTTCACCTAACATCAAAAGTCGGTGTCGGCCTTTTTTAGGTCAAGGTCTTTAATCCAGATATTCCGGTAGAACACGTCATGTCCTTCGGCTTGTAATTTAAGGCCACCGGGAATATCTGTAATTCCTTTGCCTCCATCATTTCCACCATCAATACCAGAATTAGGTCCTCCCCAAACCTGGTTAATGATCTGGTTGGTGTGCACTTTTTTTCCATTGAAATACAAAGTCACCATTGCCTTCTCGGTAAGTTTACCATCCTTGAATCTGGCAGCGCGAAAAACAATGTCATAAGCGTTCCACTTTCCTACGCCATTGTAGGCATAGTATGGGGATTCGGTCTCATTGATGACAGCACCCAGTCCGTGTTTTGTAGAGTCTCCATCAAGTATCTGGATTTCATACCGATTTTGTAAGTATACGCCGCTGTTTCCACCGGGGTTCACGATGAGAAATTCCACGTGGGCACGAAAATCACGGAACTCTTTTTTGGTAACGATATCTGCAGATCCATATTTGCCACCGGCCGCGGCGGGGTCATTGGCATTTACAACGGTACCATTATCCACAGGATCTTTTACGATTGTCCATTTCAATGGCAACGTGGCCGCTAATCTGGGGCCTTTCCAATATGTCCATTTTGCATCCAGCATTTCACGACTCCCATCTAAAAAAAGTTCAGCGCCTTTAACCTTCTTCGCGCCGACACCCACCTGGGCGTTGAGAGGTAGCATCTGTCCAATAAAAAGGAGAAATAGTAATCCTGTCAGGGGCAGGCTGATTTTGCTGTTGTTATTGTGTTTCATTTCGGTTCTGGTTAAGGCAATAGTCTATGTTGTATAGATTGCCGTACAAACAAATATATTCTTTTATTATCATTCAGCTTACAAGGTTCTGACAAGCGGTTGTCTGGCTTGTTGGTGTCGGAACCCGGAGAAATGTATTTCAGAGGCTGCATGATTACCAGTCGAAAGTATAGTAATTTGTAGCCCTGATAAACCGGAATCCGATATGACAAAATTCATTGAGCTTACCATTTCAGAAGACGCTGAAACGAAAACTGAATTGATTAATGTCGCCAACATTGGGAGGGTATTTCCAAGCCCTCAAAGCCGGGTTAAAACAATTGTGGAACTGAACTACCAAAGCATAAATGATGCCCCGGTATATCTGGAGGTTGATATTCCCTACGAAACACTCCGCTCAACGCTCATGTCCAGGTAGCCGCATAGGTTCTTATAAAAGATCCCAGGCTTTTCTGTATTTCCTCGACAAGAATTCGTCAGCCTCTTTATCGCCAATGAACTTTTCCTTATCCGGATTCCAGTTCAGTTTGCGTCCAAGGCGCCATGAAATGATGGCTAAGTGCATCGGCAATGTCATTTCCCTTACGTACTCCAGATTGGATTCCGGATGTAACCGGGATTTCACTGCGTTAACGAAATTTTGCTGATGTCCGGGCGACCGGACCAGTGTTTGAGGTATTTCCGGGATATCGTTGACCGTTTCTCCATTAACCGTAATAGACATGGTCCCATAGTCGCAGATAAGAGTACCCTTTTCCCCTTCAAAATACGCACCTATTCCCCGATCGGCAGCGCCTGGCACATTAGGTGGTTGGGTGGTCCAGAATAGTTTTAAATTTTCAAACTCATAATCTGCATCCAGCCATTTGGGTGCATCGGCAATTCCATCAGTTTTTTCACCTCTGGCAATCACCGATTTTAGACCTTTCGGCTGAATGGCCCACCACACTACATCAGCAATATGACACCAGAAGTCGGCAAATACGCCTCCGGAATAATCCAGAAAATAACGATAGTTCAAATGACACCTTTCCGGAACATAATCAGCATAAGGAGCTGGCCCAAGCCACATATCCCAGTTGAGGGATTTTGGAGGTGTTTGAACGGTGGGGTGACCCATTCCCGGCGAAAACCCGGTCTTCCATAACCGAACTGTATGGACTTTTCCAATGGCACCAGACTGAATAATTTCCACCACGCGATGGTAGTTATCACCGGCATGAATCTGGGTGCCCAGCTGAAAAATGCGCTTGTGTTTTTTTAAACCCTTAAGCAGCATTTGCCCTTCCTTTACATCATACGATAAAGGTTTTTCGCCATACACATCTTTGCCTGCCTGAAAAGCCAGGGCCGCAATCTGTGCATGCCAGTGATCGGGTGTGGCTATCGTAACCGCATCAATGTCCTGGCGGTCGAGAATATGTCGGAAGTCTCCGTACCCCGTGGCAAGGTTGCCGGGCTGTAGTTCTTTCAGGGTCTTGAGTGTGCTGTTCAAATGATCCTGATCCACATCGCATAATGCTACGATTTCCACGTCTGGTAATGCCGCAAACCATTTGAGATGCTGGTTGCCCATTCCACCCAGACCAATATGCGCAATTCGCAGCCGGTCGCTGGGGGCCGCCTTCAAAAGTAGGGAGGGCAAAAGGCTTACCCCTAAGGCACCGATTCCACCTTTTTTAAGAAATTCGCGTCTGTTAAGATGTTGATTCATTTTCTTGTTGCGTACTTTGAACAGGTCTAAGCTATTTAATAATCCTTCCAAATTCCAGTATATGGACGAGTATCATTAGCAGGGAGGTTATTCAATAGTTGATTATATAGTGGTAAGGAGCTCAGGAAAATTTGGCTGGGTTTGGCAATTTGACTTATTAGCCTTTCCCCAACATAGGCTTACCTTTGGGATTATCCCCATCTTTCGATGGTTAGTTAAAAACAATGGCAACAGTGAAAACAATAACAGCAGAGTCACTGGGAAGGGAATTGATTTTCACTGCTTCCCGGAGTGATGGACCTGGAGGACAAAATGTCAACAAGGTGAATTCAAAAATCACAGTGAAGTTTGACGTGCTGCACTCGGCTGCATTGAGCGATGAAGAGAAGGAGACCATCACCAGGAGGTTGGCTTCAAAGCTGACGAAAGATGGTGTATTAGTTTTGACAGCCCAGGAAAGTCGCTCTCAGGTGAAGAACAAAGAAGCCGTTATACTAAAGTTAGAAACTCTTCTGGCAAGGGCGTTTGAAAAAAGAAAGGTGAGGAAAGCGACGAAGCCAACCAAAGGTTCTGTCCGGGAACGTATTCAGATTAAAAAGAAGCTATCAGAAAAGAAAAAGTGGCGGCAAAAACCGGAATGAAAGTAGTTGTCGGCAACATGAACACGTATTCAGCTTCAACAACCCGCGGTAATTTTCGCTACTACAGACCGTATCGGCTGTCAGGGATATTGTGTATTTTGGATCATCATCTTTTATTATGAAAAAAACAGCATTCTGTTGCCTGCTTTTACTTCCCCTGGCGCTTTTGGCTTCACGTGTACAAGCACAACAATTTTATGTCGTTGTCGGAGCTTTCGCTAAGGAGAGTAATGCCGAAAAGTTTAGCGGATATGTGCGGAGCCTTCGTTATGCTGCTACCTATGAACTGAACAAGACAAAGAATTACTATTATGTTTATGTTCTGAGAACAACCCAGCGGGAAACTGGCATTTCACAAGTCAGTGAATTGCAGCAGGAAAGCGAATTTAAAGATGCCTGGCTTTTTTTTGGAAGCCTGGGTTCCGGAGAGGTAATAGCGCAACCGGAAGTTACGCCCGTTGTACAGGAACCTATAAAGGAGGAGGCTGTGGAAAGTGCTCAGCCAGATACAGCAACTTCCGCTGTATTGCCAAATACAACCGCCAATGAAACCACGCCCGAAAGAGTTGTAAAAGGCAAGTTGTTTAAGTTTGTCATTCAGACAACGGACGGGAAACCTATTCAGGGATCAGTTCATCATGTTGATTACAATCGTGGACGCGATGTTGCGTCGTATAAGACGGATGAATACATTGACATGCCACGTCCTTCCAGAAGTAATAATCCGATGTCGATGGTTTGTGGAATCTTCGGCTATAAGGAATCAGTTAAGTTTGTAAACTATGATGAGCCCGCTGCGGATGAAAGTATTACAAAAGATACCAGGGATGCCTGGGTGGTTCAATTTGAACTGGAACGACTGAAAAGGGGGGATGTGTCTGTGATGTACCATGTATCCTTCTATAAGGATGCCGTGGTCATGTTGCCCCAGTCAAAGGAAGAATTGGATGAACTTGTAAGCATGATGAAGGACAATCCGAACTATAAAATAAAGATCCACGGTCATTGCAATGGAAACAACTCTCGGAGAATCATTGCCCTTGGTCCAACAAAAAATTACTTCGCTATACAGGGGTCCGATGAACGCAATGGCACAGCAAAAGAACTTTCAAAGTTGAGAGCTGAAGCTGTTCAAACTTACCTGAGCGACAACGGAATTGCCACAGACAGAAGCGAAGTGTTCGCCTGGGGCGCTTTGAGCATGCTGGTCCCTGAAACCAGCACCAGCGCCAGGTTAAACGACCGGATAGAAATAGAAATCCGGCAGGACTAACCGCGCACGCCTTCTTACACTTCATCCAGACTGGTTAGTCATCGAGAATGCCATAATCTGGCATATTCATAGTATTTATTACGTGAGAAATTTTCTTAAAAACTGAAATTTATTCCCATTTTGGTATTACCCAATAATAAAAACTAGTAGATTTGGCTGTTTAGAAGGTTTAATGACTTGGCATACTTTTGTAAGTAGATGAATATATTACATAAAAATATGAGCTTCAAGTCAGTAATCACCCGCCTCTACTTTCTGTTGATTAATTCCGACGGCAAAGTGAACCATGGAGAAATTTCATTAGGCCTGAAAATGATTCAGGCTGAAGGAATCGCTGAATCTGAGTTCAACGCTCAAATGGAAATTTTAAAGGGAATGGACAGTGCAGTCATTTACAAGGAATGCTTGCGCGATTTGAAGACATTAAAACCTGAGCAACAGATACGGAGTATTGCCTGGATGTGCGTATTGGCTAACTCTGACGGTTTTATGGATAGAGTAGAATGGCAATTTATCTACAAAATATACCACAAGGAACTTCGTCTGGCGCTTGATGATATCATGCAAGTCCAAAAGGAACTGAGCTTGTTAACACGAGACAATATATCCCTGAGTTCCACATTTAGTTCCGACGGTGCATCACGTTCAACTAGTTTATAATACGACCTTTTGTGGGTCGTCAGGCAAGAATTTCAATACCGCGCGAGACGTTTTAAGTTTTCTGCTTTTTCTTTTTCGCAGAAGGAAACAATACATTATTTAGAATCAACCTGTATCCAGGAGAATTTGGGTGTAAGCTTAGGTCAGTGGGTTCTCTCCAGCGACCGGGAGATCCCTCCGGATCATGGCCGCTGTAATACGTCCAGTGACCTCGTCCTAACTCACCATATATGTATCGTACATTGTTAGCGCGACTATTTTCACCCAATACGAGAGCCTCCGGTTTAACTAAGACTTTATTGAATGCCGTGGTTTGACCGGTAAACTCCTTGATAGTATGCTCATGATCCTGCGTGAGCATAGTAGGAACGATATCCCACTTCGCGGAAAAATTAAAAAGTTTGAAAAAACTGGCATTTCTTTCATAAAAATCCGGCCGTCCTGTGTTGATGTCTGAAAACCTTCTGCTGTTGCTGAAGTCGAGCGAAAAATTTTCAAAAGCCAATGTTTTGCTGAAATCCATTCCTGATTGAGATTCGGGGGCCTCGTCATCTTCGATACCTCCGGTAAAAACCTTTCCATCAGCGGCAAGCGCTATATCAAATGTTTCGGCTCCTGAGCACATGGCAAACAGATATCCACCGGCGGAACAAAAACCCTTTATTTTTTGTGTCACGGCAAATTTCATTTCCGACACACTGGAATAACCGAGCCGGGTAGCTGTAGCCTGCTGCATTTTTGCTTCCAATATTGCTGACGGTCTCCATTGAAACCTCCAGTGTTGCCCAGTGAAATCTTCGTGATGAAGATGAAGCCAGTCATATAAAACAAGTTCATCACGCAGAACCTCATCATCGTAAATAATGGTATAGGGTATTTCCGCGTAATCAAGAACCGCAATTACCGCGTCGGTTTCGTCCTGTACGAATTCATTTTTTATTGAATAGACTCCGATTTTCGGTGCCTTTTCCAATCGTACGATGTTCATGTTAACGGCAGGATTTGAAATTTCCATTAGAATGGAGGTTCTCTTTACTTCCGTCAATCGTTCAACGGAAACACCCCGCAAAACACATTCATATTCAAGCTTGGCTGAATACGGGGTCATAAAACTTCCGCCCCTGAAATTCAAAAGCCAATCAACTTCAATGGCTTCGGTAAGGGCAAAAAAAGCAATTCCGTAGGCCTTAAGATGGTTTTTCTGACCTTCATCCATAGGAATCAGGAGCATTTGACATTTCCCAAAAACAAAAGATAAAACAAAAAGGAAAGTGAAAAGGAATTTGCTCATGACCGTAAAACCTGCCCGCCGATATAATCTCACGATTTTTTTTAACATTTACAATTATTGCTGGGGAACAAGAAATTATGAACCGCTTTCTTCAATACAGTACCTTTACAATTCTGGTCTTGCTGCGGGCTCAGCTTGCAGCGGGACAACTCGACTGCGTACTGAAAAAAGAAAAAGGAAATCTTAAGGTCTTTTCCTGCCCTTCAAAAAATGCTAATCTCAACACGATCAAAGCCGAATTGATCCTTGAAGGCGTTACGCTTGACAGGTTGTACGAATTTTTATGGGATGTGGAGAACTATGTGAACTGGCAATACAACACAATTGAAACTTCTATTCTAAAGAAAAAAAGCAGCACGTCCATGATTTACCGAACGGTTGTGGAAGCGCCATGGCCTCTTTCTAACCGCGAGTTGTTTACAGAAATTGAATCCGATTATGACCGTAGTGGAAAAACGCTGAAGATCATTACCCGCAATGTGGATTATGAATTTCCCGATAACGAGGATCTGGTGAGAGTTCCTTTTTCAGTTGGCGTATGGGATGCCGCCATACTTGACAACTCGACCCTTAAAATTGTCTATACACTCACTATAGATCCTGGGGGCTCAGTTCCATCCTGGTTGGTGAATATGGCTATTGCCGAAGGACCTTTTGTGTCATTTACGAACCTGAAGGAAAGTCTAACCCAAAAATAGTCGTCCATAGCGGGGTCGCGCCGCATCATTTCATTGTGTTGCGCATCACGCCGGAGGAACCGAATGCAATGCGATACGATTCCCTTCGCAGTCGAGGATTACCGCCATATGCCCAAATTCATTTATCTCCGTTTTGGGTACCAGAATTTTGCCGCCGGCATTTTCAACGCGGTTTAGAATGGTTTGTACATCCGGATTCGCATTGAGGTAAAGCAGTGGGCCCTCAGTGGCAGAAGGTTTATGGAACCCGCCGCTGTCGCAAAGGGATCCCCCGACGCCATCCTGATCCTCGAGGGGAAACATGCGCATTTTAATGTTCGGTAAATCGAGGTCAATTAGTTTGATCCCGAATATTGTTTCATAAAATTGCTGAGCCCTGCCCAGATTGGTGGTTGGGATCTCAAACCAGCTGATTGCATTTTTCATTGTGTGTTGGTTGTGGTCACTAATAGTAAGAAGTTTAGTATTGATTTTAAAAGAACAAGCAATGAAGGTTACCCAGCCGGCTGAAATTGTGGTTCAAGCAGTAGTAATCAAGTCCTCAATCTTTTGCAGATGAAAACTAAAGAGTGCCCCTCCTGTGCCATGCAAGTTGCTGAAAGCAGTAAGAAATGCCCTATTTGTGCTTATGAGTTTACCAGTTCGGGAGCCCGGGTCCGTTGGGCCGCAATGTTGCTGGTAGTGATGTTTCTGCTGTATCTTATTTTTCGTTAGGGGTTGGTTCAATGTTGCTTCTACCGCGGGTACCCAACAATTTTAAGCGGGCAGTAGAGTCATTCTGCGGACAGAAAGTATATTTGCGCCATTGAAAATTTGAAAACGACTTCTTATGAGGCTTGGTCAATTAGCAAGAAAATTGGAATTACGTCCGGCCGAAATTGTAACATTTCTGGCGCACAACAGCATACAGATTGAGGAGGGTGCGAATACCCGTCTGGAGGATGATCTGGTTGCGATGGTACTGAGGAAGTTTAATCCGAACCTAATTAAAGAGGTTATCGGTGAGACGGTTGATAAACAAGAACCCGAAACCCTGGAGCCCGTTGTTTTGGCTGAGTCAATTAGTCAGGCATCGGAGGCAAGTCCCGTGGAGCAGCCAGAGGTTGAACCCGACATGGCAAAGGAAACGGCTGAGGTAATCAAGGCACCTAAAGTTGCCCTTACCGGACTAAAGGTTTTGGGAAAAATTGACCTCCCGGAAAAGAAGAAAAAGGAGGAACAGCCGGAATTGTTAACTGAGGTGCCACAAGTACAACCCGTAGAAAGGACACTATTGCCAAGGACTCAAAACATCCAACGCAAAGGAAACCGTGAACAGCGTGCCCGAAAGAATCCTATCGCCATCCAGCGCGAGCGTGAGGCATTGGAAGCACAACAGAAAAGAGAAGAACAAGCCGAACGCGAAAAGGAAAGAAAGACGCGGAACTATCACAAAAAGGTAAAGATGTCTCCACCTACAAAAGCAGTAAGACTGGTTGATGAGCCCGTAATGCAAATGTCAGCCAAAGAGCTTGAGGAAGGTCCCAAAACCTGGTTAGGAAGGCTTATCAAGTGGTTCACTACTGCATAGTCCTATCCGGTACCAGTTGTTTATTTCGAACGGTTCTTCTGATAATCAGTATCTGAACACTATCATGCCCCTATCCCGCCGACCTGTTAGGTAAAGGTTTATTTCAAAGCACTCCCCGTCAAAAAAGCAATACCAACGGCCAGGATATCAGCATTACATTTTGATTTTTAAATAACAACTGTTATCATCGACTGCCAGAAAAACAGGTTGAGGAGGTTTTTGATTATTTCAACTGGCTGATTTTTATTCCATACGAAACCATCTAAACCTTAACCATATGAAAAAACTACTCAGAATTCTGGGGTATTTGCTGCTCCTGATTGTTGTCCTGGCAGGTGCACTACTGACCTATGTTAAAACCGCACTCCCGGATGTAGGTGAGGCAGAAGATATCAAGGTTGACTTAACGAATGAACGGATTGAACGGGGACGATATCTGGCCAATTCAGTAACCGTATGTATGGATTGCCACTCGGTCAGAGACTGGTCTAAATTTTCTGGTCCATTGACTGAAGGTACGTTGGGCCAGGGAGGTGACCGGTTTGATCAGAGTATAGGAATGCCCGGTGTTTTTTACGCCCGCAATATTACTCCCGAAGGTATATCCCGGTATACGGATGGCGAACTCTTTCGAGTAATCACGACAGGCGTGACGAAGGAAGGAAGAGCGATGTTTCCGCTGATGCCCTTCTTGTACTATGGCAAGATGGATCAGGAAGATATTTATTCTATCATCGCGTATATAAGAACACTCGAGCCCGTAAAGAATGAGGTTCCGGAATCAGTCCCCGATTTTCCCATGAATTTTATTATTAATACCCTGCCGAAAAAAGCCAGTCTTCAAAAGCGGCCTGATCCATCAGATGAGCTGGCATATGGCGCCTACATGGTCAATGCTTCAGGATGTATAGAATGCCATACCCAGGTAGACAAGGGACAGATAATACCACAGGTGGCCTTCAGTGGAGGTCGTGAATTTAAATTTCCGGATGGATCTGTTGTCCGGTCAGCCAATATCACAACAGATGAGAAAACCGGAATCGGCAGTTGGACTAAGGAACAATTCCTTGCCAGGTTTAAAGCTTTTGCAGATTCTTCTTATGTGCTGCCAGGCGTTAGTCCCGGAGAGTTCAATACGATTATGCCCTGGACCATGTATAGCCAAATGAAGGAGGAAGATCTGGCTGCGATCTTTACGTATCTTCAAAGTGTTAAACCGATTGAAAATAACGTAATCAAATATAGTGTTGCATCAGTTCAGCAATGACAAGACTGAAAAAACGGAATCCCTTCTCAAAAGAGCAGGGATTCCGTTTTAAACTTCGACTGAAGAATCAACCAGGGTTTTCCGTCGTCATCTTTTCCTGAACGCTGTCAATTGTTTTTGCGGCTGTGTATTTTAGAATAAACGGCAGAATAAGTTTTGTCAGCCAGCCGGCTTTTGCCAGCTTACCTCGGACCAACGTTGCAATGGCCAGGTTCGTGCCGACCTTAAGCAAAGAACTTCCGGGAGTTTTATTAAGTCCGCTAAAAAATGAAATCATTTTTGTGAGCGGCTCAAAGCTTTCCTTTAGTGTATCGAGTTTTTTGTTCAGGCTTGCTTTCTGGACGCGTAAAGTGGCCTCCAGATTTTTCCTTTCCGCCATTAATTCCTCATAATTATTAATCCTGCTCATAGGTCTTTTTGATTATCAGATTTCTAAGTGTCGGTATCAGAAAAGTGTTCGCTGTAAGGAGGATGATCAGCAGGAGTATAGAGTAGAACCCGCCTACAATGAAAAAGCCGGCTTTCATGTTGTTCATGCTGTCACCTATCCACCACGCTGCGCCCAACCCGGTAAAGAGCAAAATAAAGACGGCGACAAAAAGTGAAACCGTTCCTAATATACTAATGGAGGCCGCGATGGAAGTGTGCTCAACGATCCGTACCGTAACGAGGTTGCGATACGTTTCTACCAGGTCACTCAGGCCATCAATCAGGTTATCTTTTTCCGTGTTATTGTCTTCCATGACTAAGTATTTTCTTTGATTTTGTTCAACTCGGTAAGGTTTTTGGAAAAATAAATTTGCTTCTGTTTTCCTACTTCTGTAGCAACTTCTTTTCCCAATGCCAGCAGAGAAGCAAATTCAGCTGCCCATTCTTTTGCGCCGTCTGCAATTTTCTTTTGAATATCTTTTCCTTTTTCCGGAGCCAGGAACATGCCAATGGCAGCACCAGCCGCAGCGGCAACAGTGATCCCCAATATTACTTTTGTTGTTGTTTTCATGATTTTATGGTTTACTAGTGACTTCATTAGATTTCACGCGCGCTTTAAGCAGGGCCCGTGCCTTTTTGGTTGCTGTTGTTTCTTCAGGAGATTCATCCCCCAGTAGGAGTCCCCATGGATTCAGGTCTGGAACTTTGTCGCAAATTACTTTGATCACAGCAAGTGCAGGTATGGCCAGAAACATTCCCAGGACTCCGCATAGTGCGCCGCCAATTAAAACGCCAATGATAGTAACCAGCGCATTTATCCTCACCTTGTTACCTACAATTAAGGGCATGCCGAAATTGTTGTCAATAAACTGGACTACGCCCAGGATTATTCCCACCCATAGTACATCCGTCAGGTTGTCACCGCTCACCAGCGTAACGAACATGCAAAAGATGTTTGCAACAAAAATGCCTACATAGGGAATTAGATTCAGTAATGCAGCCAGCAAGGCGAGGAAGATCGGGTACTTTATTCCGAGCACCAGAAAGCCTACCATGTTTAGCCCGAATACCAGTGATGTTTCTATCAATAACCCGGTGATGTAGTGCTGGGCAATCGAGCTCGATTCCGTCAGGATTTCTCTTACTCTCGTTTCTGATCCATTTTTGAAAACGCCAATCAAAAAATGCTTGATTGTTGTTCGGGAATATAGAATAAGAAAAGTGTACAACGGAAGCAGAACCATATAAGTCAAAATACCGGTCAGTGAACCGAATGTTAATCCAATAATTTTGGTACTGTTGTTATCCTTGAAGTCTTCAACCGTATTCTTAAGATATTCGTTTTGCTTGCGAACAGTGATGTTCAGATTTTGCCTTACCCATTTCTGAAAAGAATCGCTTACTTCACCAACTTTTTCTTTCAAGACAGCTGTATCGTCCAGGAAGTGTATCACTTGTAGGGAAAGAAGAAAAAGCACACCGCCAAAGATGATAAGCGTGAGTAACACCGGTATGGCAATAGAAAGCACTTTGTGGAATCCTTTTCTGGCCAGGTAGTTCGTGAATGGCAGCAGCAATGTCGATAGCAGAATGGCAAAGAGAATCGGCAGGATAATTTCCTTTCCAAAATAGAAGCCCACGCACAAAATTCCCAGCGAAAGCAGTATAAGGCTTAGACGTTGATAAAATGGCGTCTGTTGATTCTGGCTAGTGTCCATTCATGAAGTAGTTCTGGGAGGGTAGATGAATTACCGTGCCAGAATAAAACCTGTTAAATGGGTATTTATGTAGACTTCGAAATGAAAAACTGTGGATTTATTTCTACAGTTGAATGCGTGTTGTTCTACAATGGCGATGCATTCTCTTCAGGAACAGATTTGATAGGTAGGAACGTTTATTGTTTAGCTTCTGAGGCAACATCGTGCTTTGTAGTCTATGAAGAACTTTCTCTCCTCCCCGTGGAAAATCCTAAAGAAAACATTCGTCAATTTTTATGACAATGACACTATGTCGGAGGCATCGTCCATAGCTTTTTATACGATATTTTCCATGCCCGCGATTCTTATCATCGCCCTGTCAATAGGTTCAGCCTTTTATGAACGGAATCTCGTTCAGGACGAGCTTCTTAATCAGGTCGGCCGGTTGGTCGGTCGTGAAAGCGCAAAAGAAATTGAACTTATTTTGTCGAATGCGGCAATGGACAAAACGAACACGGTAGCGAAAATCGCAGGTGTAATTACATTAATTTTCAGTGCCACCACGGTATTCATTTCACTTCAATCAAGTCTGAATAAGATTTGGGGGATTAAACCCAAGCCAAAGAATGGTTTTATCAAGTTTACATTGAATAGACTGCTTTCATTGGCCATGGTAGCCAGCATAGGATTTGTCTTGCTGGTTTCACTGGTAGTGGATGCTGCGCTTATGCTTTTTCAGGAAATGCTTTCGCACGTGCTCGAAGGTACAACTCTCTATATTTTGAACATTATTAATATAGTAATCTCGCTGGGGTTCATTACGGTATTGTTTGGATTGTTGTTCAAAGTTCTTCCCGATGCCCGGATAAAATGGAAAGATGTCTGGGTCGGTGCCGTAGTAACCATGCTGTTGTTCACTATTGGTAAGTTTCTAATCGGTTTTTACCTCGGAAACAGTTCATTCAATACTGCCTACGGTGCGGCCGGATCGCTGGTTATTATTTTGGTATGGATTTATTACTCAACTACCATATTTCTTTTCGGGGCAGAACTCACCGCTGTATACACGATAGCGTCCGGTAGCAGAATTGAACCCTATAGCACCGCGGTTAGAGTCCGGCTGATAGAATTCGAGGAAAGCCGAACCATTACGAATGAGGTTGACCTTTCAAATGACAAGGAAAAAAATTGAAATCAGTATAGCCCTGTAAATGTTTAAAAATAGCAATATGAAAGGAAAACGAATTAAAAGGAAATGGATAATGATTGGAAGTGTTTTACTATTGCTGATTATTGTGCGCCTCATGCTGCCGTATTTTGTTACTCGATATGTAAATAAAGTATTGGCTGACTTAAAGGGTTATAGTGGGTCAATATCTGGGGTAGATATTTATCTGATCAGGGGGGCTTATAGTATTAATGATCTGAAGATCTACAAGATTGAAGGCAATAATGTAGTGCCCTTTATCGATTTTCCGGTTACAGACTTGTCGGTTCAATGGGGCGCGCTTCTCAATGGTGCGGTAGTAGGCGAGGTGGTAATTAAAAAACCAAAACTGAACTTTATTGGCGGTGATGGTGAAACTGGAATGTCAGGCGGAAATCAAACGGGTGCAGAGGTAGATTGGGTCGCGTTTGTTAAAAAGTTGGTCCCCTTGAAAATCAACCGGATGGAGATTGCCCAGGGAACTGTCTTTTTTTATGACTTCACAACAAAACCAAAGGTCACGCTGTTTTTGGACAGCCTGAATATCCTTGCTACTAACCTTAACAATTCCGAGGAAATTTCAGACCCACTGCCCTCTACCGTCAGCGCTACCGCTACTTCCATTGGGGGTGGAAAATTGGGAGTCGAGATGGACATAAATGTGCTAAAGAAGATACCCGATCTGGACATGGATCTGAAATTTGAAGAAGTCAATATGCCTGCATTGAATGACTTTTTTCTTGCTTACAGCAAAGTCGATATAGAGTCGGGTTCGTTCAGTCTGTATTCTGAAGTCACCATCGATAGCGGTAATATTAACGGATATTTAAAACCGATTGCCCGCCATATAAGGGTTGTAAACTGGGAGAACGATAAAAAGAATCCGCTTAATTTGATCTGGCAATCGATCATCTCGGTATTAGCAGAGGCATTTGAAAATCAAAAGCAGGACCAGTTTGCCACCAAAGTCCCTATAGAGGGAAATGTAAACAATATGGAAGCTGCCTTGTGGCCCTCTGTACTCAATATTTTCAAAAATGCATTTGTCAAAGCATTTGAATTGAATACTGAAAACTCGGTTGAGTTTGTAACACCAGAAAGTCTGAAGCCGAATGAGAGCAGAAAAGAGGAGCGCAAAGCCCGGCGTAAGGAACGAAACGCCAGCAATCAGTAGAAATTTATCACTGTCTTCGGGAAGGGCAGATCAGGGAGTTTTAGCACAAACATTCATATATAGTAATTTTCCTGTAGTCACATGAATCCTGATTATCCGTACAAATTCGGTTTTATGAGGTGGGTAATACTTTTTATGGTGGTACTCGCATGGATGTTTGCGAGTCCTGCGAGTGGTCAGGTTAAGACACGAAAGGTGACTGTGGAAAAAGGACAACAGGTTATTTTGCAGGACACATCCTTCATCACACGGAAGGATACAACTTTTATTCTGGATGACAATGACGTTAAGAATATCCGCATCCGGGACGACCCTTTTGCAAAGTCAGTTTTGTTTTATGATAGTTTGGGAGACAGAGCTTCGTCAAACAAAATGACTAAAGAAATTTATGACCTGGTGATCAAAAAGAAAAAGCGTAAAGAGAAACTGGTTAGTTTGATCGTCAAAAGCGAAGAGATATTTCAGCCCTATGAGGGTTTTATTATTGGTTCGATTACCATAAAGACAGTCGACCTGTTGGAAGGTTCTGTAATTGACACCCTGGAGAAGGCTTCAACTAAATTCGGGAAATTCATCAACAAGGTTCACAAAGACACCAGGCCGGCTATTATAAGAAACAATCTTTTATTTGAGGTTGGCGATGTGCTCGATCCGTTTGAGCTTGCAGATAATGAACGAATATTGCGCCAATTCAAAACCCTTCGGGATGCGCGGATTTATGTTTCGCAAAGTAAGGGAAATCCCAACATCGCAGATGTGGTTGTAGTAACGCAGGATGTTTCTTCTATTGGAGTTTCTGGCGACTATAGCTCACTAAAGAAGTTCAGGATAGATGTTTTTGATATCAATATTCTTGGCTATGCTAAACAACTACAGCTTTCGTATTTCAGGAGTTCTTCCTACACACCTCAAAATGGGTATGAAATAACGTTGCGTGAGCCAAACTTGCTTAATTCTTTTACACAGGCAGAGCTTCAGTATACCGATAATTACCTTCGGCAACGTATCCGGTTTTCTGCAGACAGAGACTTTTTCGCGCCAAACATAAAATATGCGGGAGGGATTGAGGTTTATCAAACACGCGAGAAGTTTTACTTTGAAGATTACGATACCCTGGAAATTCCGTATACCGAGAATAACATCGATTTCTGGGGTGGCCGATCATTCGAATTCAGAAAGAGGTTTAACATGATCTTCACGGCACGGCTGGATATGCATGATTTTGCCAGGAAGCCCTTTGTCTCCAGTGACTCCAATTCCTTTTTCTACGATCGGAACTTCGTATTGGGAAGTGTATGGCTTACTAAAAGAAATTTCTTAAAGAGTCTTAGAATCCGGGGATTCGGCAGAACGGAAGATATCCCCACGGGAGGCGCGGCGAGTATATTGATGGGAACCGAAATTAACGAGTTTACAGACCGATCATATTTTGAGGTTGGCGGAACGTACGGAAACTATTTTACCCGTATCGGATACGTTAATCTCTCTTTAGCCGCTGGAAGCTTTTTTAAGCGTGGTAAGTCGGAAGATGGTGTTCTGGCGGTTACCGGAAATTACTTTAGTGACTTGATTAAGATAAGAAAAATACAATTGCGGCAGTTCGTGTACGTTACCTACACCAGGGGTTACAACCGTGTCCTGGACCGGACGGTTAGTTTGCCGGGCAAGTGGCGCGACGAAAATAATTTGTCACCCCTGGGAAATAAGAAAATTACCGTTGGGCTGGAATCCGTTTACTTCATGCCTTGGTACTTTTATGGGTTCCAGTTTGCTATGTTCTACCGTGTTGATTTAATCCTGCTCACTTACAACGGTGGGTTGTTCGACAAAAAATCACAGTTTTATGCCATCCGTGGCGGGGCGCGCGTGCTGAATGAAAACCTGGTACTTCCTTCATTTACCGTAGAACTGGGATACTTCGGCAAAAGCCAGCTCTATGGTGCAGCCTGGGAAGTAAAGTTTTCAACGACACTACCCAACTTGTTTGGAACCAGTCAGGTTTTCAAGCCACAGGTTAGATCATTCAACTGACAACCATAGGTTTGAAGGCGTGGTTGCTCTGAAATTTGGAGAAGGACTCAGCTATTGAAGATCAAATTCTGGGTATTATTTATGCGATTGTTCAGGAATATTTTCCCGACACCAGGGGTCAAAGGCCTCTTTAAGCACCTATTGCGTGTATGGAACGTGGCACCAATTTCTCTTATTAATTGGCATTAAATCATTTCAATGACGACAATGAACCAAATCTCCGAAGAACAGATGTCAGTATTTTTTCAAGAAGTTAAAAACGAACTGTCGGGTTTGTCAGTACCCGGTATCATGGGGATTATGAGAAACATGTTCTCCAAGCTACGAGCTGGCTATACCACTGAACAAGCGTTGGAGATAATCGAAAAGACGCCAGCTTCACTTCACCCTATATTTACGTCTGGGTGGTATTATGAGGTTACGGAAGAAGTTGGTCATTTGGATGAACTCGTCGAGAAAATGTTTCGTGAAGATCAACTCAATGGAGAAGGTCAGTTTAAATCAGAGTTGGATGTTTTAAGAATAGTTACAGTTGTGTTAACTAAAATACAATCGTTGTTTAAACTTGTGGGTATACGGGCATTCCCGTACAACTTAACCCATGAGTTGCAACAGGCTGTTCAGGAGAGGAATTGAATTGATAGGCAAAAGAATTTTTGGTAGCCCATAGCCAGGCCGTCAGACCAGTCTATGAGCGTCTGACGACTCACCAGACTATCATTCCGCGTACTGACTAACCTATTGCGTATTGGTAACAATTCCTTTAAGGTTAGATTCATATTCAGTGGCCCCATTGGTTATTATCACCACAAAATGCTCCTTTTGATCATTCACCAATTCAAATTTATTTTCTGGCTGCTCAACTCCATCCATCGTCGTCCTTGAAACGGCAGTTTCTGTTGTCTGCTCAACCTTGATATGATAAACGGCTTCGTCATACCGGTAGGTGATCTGAAATGATTTCCAGTCTTTGGGGACACATGGCTTAAACGTAATGGTATTGCCTTTGCGTGTTAATCCCAGGAATGACTCCAGGATAAGTTGATACATCCATCCGGCTGAGCCGGTATACCACGTCCATCCACCCCGGCCAGTATGCGGATCTACTCCATAGACATCAGCGGCCATAACATAGGGCTCAACTTTATAGGTGGCAATTCCCTCAGGTGTTGTACCATGGTGAATTGGATTGATAAGTCGGATTAGCTCATCCGTTTTTTCCTGATCACCCAGTTTGGCAAAAGCCATCACCATCCAGATGGCAGCGTGGGTATATTGCCCTCCATTTTCGCGTACGCCGGGTACGTAACCTTTTATATATCCAGGATCCATATCCGATACGTTGAAGGGTGGCTCCAGCAGTTGGATCAGCCCTTTGTCCCGATTAATCAGAAATTTATTTACCGATTGCATGGCAGTAAGTGATCGTGCAGAATCTCCGGCACCCGATAAGACAGACCAGCTTTGAGAAATCGCATCAATTTTACACTCGGTATTTTTTGCTGAGCCTAACGGAGAACCATCATCGAAGTAGGCACGTAAATACCATGCTCCATCCCAGCCATGAAGTTTGATATTTTGCTTCAGCAGGCTGGCGTGATTTTCACATGTCGAAACGAAGACATCATCCTGCCGGAGCTTCGCGATTTCCGAAAATCGGATCAGTGTGTCATAAAGAAAAAACGCAAGCCAAATGCTTTCACCTCTGCCATGAATGCCGACCATATTCATTCCGTCATTCCAGTCGCCAGAACCCATCAATGGTAGGCCATGTTTGCCAAAGCGCGCTGCATGGATCAGCGATTGCTTACAATGGTCGTATAATGTGGCGCTGTCGGACGGTATCGGAAGGTCATAATAAGATTCTTCGTTCACATTAAGAGGCCTTCCCTGCATAAACGGAATGAGTTCATCCAGCACTTCCAGATCACCCGTAGTAGAAGTATACCTGCTAGTCACAAAGGGAAGCCAGATAAAATCATCTGAACACCGCGTTCGAACGCCCCTGCCAGCAGGAGGATGCCACCAGTGTTGCACATCACCTTCCTTAAATTGACGCGAAGCACACAGCAAGATCTGTTGTCGTGTCAGCTGAGGTTTTGTATGCATCAACGCCATTACATCCTGGAGTTGATCCCGGAAGCCGAATGCCCCGCCTGACTGATACAATCCGCTTCGTCCCCAAAGCCGGCAGGCAATTACCTGATACAATAACCAACCGTTAGCCAGAATATTAATGGAGGGATCTGGCGTTTCTATCTGCACCTTTTTTAAGGTAGCATTCCAGAATTGCTTCACTCTGTCAAAGGACTGGGAAGCTTCTGCGTTGCCACGGAAACGCTGCACCGTTGCCACTACCTCTTTCAGGTCTTTACCGGCACCCAGTTTAAAAATGATGGTACGCTCTCTGCCTGGCTCCAGTTCAAAAGGAACCTGAATCGCCGCACAGGCATCCATGTTTGCGCCTGATTTTCCCGAAAGTTGTTGACGGCTCATCGCCTCCGGATTCTCCAGAGTGCCGTTACGTCCTATAAACTCTGTACGGTCTGTTGTATAATAAAAGCCTGGGCTGTCTACATCAAAGAAGGCGACATGATTTGAAAAATCTGTGTTAAAGGAGTTTCGGGCCACAAGAGCACCGCAGGAAGAATCTAATTCTGTAATTACATGCATGACGGATTTTGCACGCAACTCACCTAATATCCATTCAACATATCCGGTTGCGGATAGTCTGCGCTTTCGATCGGATTGATTACTAACTTTCAGTACTACAAACTTTACTGGCGAATCGAGATCTATAAAAACGCGGGTATCGGTTTGGATTCCATCCTGTATATGTTCAAAAGTTGTGTAACCAAATCCGTGGCTGGTCAAATAAGGACCCTGACCAAATGCGGGGGATCCCATGGGAGACCAGTATTGACCGCTTTCCTCATCGCGAACGTAGAAACACTCACCACTTCCGTCGAGAACAGGATCATTTTTCCACGGCGTGAGCCTGTAGGCATGTGCGTTTTCAAACCAGGTGTAGGACGATCCGCTTTCAGAAATGATCGTGCCAAAGGCTGGATTGGCAATTACGTTTATCCAGGGCAATGGGGTTCGTTTCCTTTCCTCTGTAATTATCACATACTCGTTTCCATCTTTGGAGAATCCGCCGGTTCCATTAAAAAATTGAAGACCTCCGGGTAACGCGATTTTCTGATTCGTCGCTGCAAAGAATTTAGCAGGAATTAATTTCGGTACGGATGGTTTTGCAATCAAGCGTTTATTGACCTGATCCTCCAAGGTGCCTTTGGCATCGGAAAAGATCACCCGGGCAACGGCCTGAAGGAGAATGAGGTCTTCCGTAGAAACCTGGTCAATCGGCCTGACAAAGATCCGCCCTTTTTTTTCAGCCGTAGCCGTATCAATTCCTGCTGCAATAATTCCCTGAATCTGATCCTGTAAAATTTGTCTGTATCCACTGGGGTCTTCATTGAGGATTACGATATCGACAGCAAGACCTTTCATATGCCAATAGGCTTGCGCCTTCATGAACTGCTTGACGAGTGTAATATTTTCAGATCCGGATATTTCCAGGAGCACGATAGGTAGATCCCCGGAAATAGAATAGCTCCATAAAGAAGATTGGCCACGATGGTTCTTCAGAATCGTACTCGCTTGCGCCCGCAGGGCAGGATTCAGATATAGAATTGAACTCGCGATCTTTCCATACAGCTCAGCATCAGCCTCAGTAGCGCCGATTTGTCTGAGTACCACCTGGCTATGCGTCCATGAAAGTTCAAACGCACGGTCTCGGAAATGCCTGTCCTGGTATTTGTCAATCAGATTCTGATTAGACACCTGCGTATCAGCGATACCGGTGATGATATCAATTATGGCTGTTTCGCCAGGTCGTAAGGTCAGCGTGTATTGTATGGAAACGACAGGATCTAAAACAGAGCCTTGTGATCCTGACAGAGATTTTCCGCTTTCCATAACCTGGGGATGACTGATTGAATATCCCCGGCCAATAAAATTATTTCTATTCGTTTCATAGGAAACCTGATCGGCATCCACACCATTTACCTTTACGAGGTGAAACATCCACGGTGGATTTTCTTCCTTGGAACGCGAACGACGTGTGCAAATAATGGCGTTTTGATGTTCGTTGATTTCTGTCTGAACGAAAAGATTACTAAATGCCGGATGTGTATCATCTGCCGATGATGAGGCCAGCACGACTTCACCGTAACTGGTAACAGATAAACTTCGTTTAGTTCTGGACTGATTGGTTAGTTGTGTTCGCCTGACTTCAATATCATCTTCCGGTGAAACGATTACAACGGTATACGTTTCAATATCTTCATCACGTCTGCGAAATTCCCCGCGACCTTGTGAGAAGATAGCTTCATAATGGTCTGCTTCTTTTAATGTTGGCTGGTGAGCGGTCGACCAGAATGCGCCACTGTCCAGATCCTTGATATAACAGAAGGTACCCCAATTATCGCACGTCGTATCTGCCCGCCAGCGTGTTACGGCGGTTTCCCGCCATCGGCTGTATCCGCCACCGGAATTCGAAAGCATGACAAAATAATTTCCATTGGATAGAAGCTGTACTTCCGGAACAGGAGTATGTGGCGTCCTTATAACGCGAATTTCAGGAGTTGTTGACGACGTTGTTAAGTTTTCATTGTCGGAAGAGCCGGAGTAGAAACCTGTGGATTTCGGCACACGTTCCTGCAGCAATAAAAGCGCCGTTTGGAACTGCGTGTCTGCCTCAAACCTTTTTTGCATGGGCTGGTTCAGTAAGAGCGAGGTTAGTGATAGCAGGCTCATTCCCTGATGATGGGCCATAAAAGTTTGTATTAACGCGCTTGTTTGCCCGCGTGATAAACGGACGGGGGTGAAGTCGATAGCTTCATAAAAGCCATATTTTCCCTCGTAGCCCTTCTCGTTCATCGCCTCCAGGTTGGTGCATGCAGCTTGTGGATCTACCATTAGTGCAAGAACAGTTGCATACGGTGCTATGACCAGGTCCTGAGCAAGCCCACGTTTAAAACCAAGCCCGGGAATACCAAAGGCTTTATATTGATAGGTAAGGTGCGCGTCGACCAAATTGTAGCATGATTCGGAGATCCCCCAGGGTACACCGTGTAATTCACCATAATCAATCTGACTTTTTACAGTGCCCGTACACATCTCATCAAGTAACGTATTTTCGTAGGTTGGCATGATAAGTCCGGGCATCAGGTATTCGAACATCGAACCACTCCATGAAAGCAGAACGGGCGTGGTGCCTGCCGTGGTCAACCTTCTGCCTAGTGCAAACCAACTCTCCTGAGGCAATTTGCCTTGTGCAATCGCTACAAATAACCCAAGCCGTGCTTCGGAAGCGAGCAGATCGTAGTAGCCGACATCACGGTGATGTTCCTCTGCGGTATATCCAATGGAAAGGAGATGTTGTGACTTGTCGTATAAAAAGCCATATTCCATGTCAGCAAAATCATAACATTGTGAAACCAGCGATGCCAGGGTAGATTTGCGTTGACGCGCATACTTGCTGGCTTGATTAATGGATTCCTGGAAATAACCAAGCCACTGACTTTCTTCTTCTGAATTTTGTATGCCTTGAAGCCTTGATAATTCCGGTTCTATTTTCCGATCCATGTTTGCCAGCTCTGCCAGCGTCGGAGTTTCATGAAGTACAGACCAGCTTTGAAATTTCGCCGGAATCGGCGAACGGTTTATCCATGGTGTCGCCTGACTAATCTCCTGGTGAAGGGATTCAAGCTGCTTCTCAAACTTTTGAATCCAGCCTATGTCAGTGTAAATGGATTTATTCACTGCTGAAGAAATGTGTTTCCGATACAGCGCAAGTAATGTGGTTATATGTTCTTTTAAGGCATGTATCCGAAAGTCATCGGTGCCGATGGCGTCAATGAGCGATCGAAGTGATTCGCGAAGTTCTGCTTCATCCGCAGGAATGGCATCGATAGTTACGCGGAGTGTATCCGCCAGTCCGCTGAAATTCTCCGGACGGATTATGGGTTGATTGGGAATTTGCAGGAAGCCCTGACGAAGCGTGAGCAGGTGCCCTGCCAGGTTTCCGCTGTCTACCGTTGAAACATAATGCGGACTTAATACATTCAAGTTGCGGGTATCATACCAGTTGTAAAAATGACCTTCAAAGCGATCAAGCTTCAGCAGCGTTGAAAATGTATTCTCAGTCCTGTTAATCAGTTCCGTTGTTGTAGAATATCCGAAATCATAGGCTGCAAGATTAGCCAGCAGGGAGAGACCAATGTTGGTAGGCGACGTCCGGTGAGCAATTACAGGCGAGGGATACTCCTGCAGGTTGTCTGGCGGTAACCAATTATCTTCAGCGCCCACAAGGTCCTCGAAAAATGCCCAGGTCTTTCTCGCCAGATTGCGCAGGTACTGCTTTTGATTTTCTTTGAGCTTTGATTTCGACGTACTGGAAGGTGTGCTAAGCTCGCTTACTATAACCGGAGACAATATCCATATTATCAGGAAGGGCATGGCAATAAAGAATGTAGTGTCATACGATTCAATGAGGAGATAGGTGATTGCCAGTATGGAAAGAAAAGGTGAGATCCACATCGTTCGGAAGGTGGAAATCAGGTTCTCTTCTTTTTGACTAACGAATCCCGATGGATTCCACTCCAATAGATTCTTGCCGCTTAAATTGATGCGCCATAACGTTCGGATAATTGCATCGAGGCTGTACCATGCCTCGTAGGGTAAGACCATCAGCGAGAATGCGGCCTGAAGTATACTTTTGGAAGTAAGGATAGAGGCATTGTTGATATGTTGTGTTACGGTTACCTCTTTTGGCTTCCAGGTGATGTTCCAGGCAGATGAAACCAGCGTTGGAATAAAAAAAACGGACAAAACTACTAACGTCCACAACCACGGGGACGACAGGACAGTCCACCCGGCAAGGAGTAAAAGCAGAAGCGCAATGGGCACTAAACTACGCCGCAGGTTGTCAAATATTTTCCACCGGGATAAGGCCGAAATGGAATTCTTTTTAAATCCTTTATCAGCGGCAGGTACAAAAGGCAGAAACCAATTTCCAATTTGCCAGTCGCCTCGTATCCACCGGTGCCTTCTGCTGGCGTCAATGCTGTAGCGTGAAGGATATTCCTCATAAAACTGAACATCACTGGCAAAGCCGCATCGGGCGTAGGAGCCTTCCAGTAAATCATGACTTAGTATTCTGTTTTCGGGAAAACGATTGTTAAGTGCTTTTTCAAAGGAATCGATCTCGTAAATACCTTTTCCAATAAAGGAGCTTTCGCCAAATACATCCTGATAGACATCTGATGTTACCCGGGTGTAAGGATCAATGCCTGAATCATTTTCGTTCAGACGTGAATAACCCGATCGGGTTGCTCCGTGCAGACTAATGGCGATACGGGGTTGTATGATTCCGTACCCATCTGTTACCCTCCTTTTTTTCTCATCATAGTCCGCCTTATTCAGGGGATGTGCCATAAGGCCAACTAGTTTCCAGGCAGCATCTCTCGGTAGCTGCGTGTCTGTGTCAAGGGTTATTATATACTTTGCGGACCTATAGATTTGCTCATCACCAATAATAAGCGCAAACCGATCCTTTTCCTTGCCTCTGAGCAATCGGTTAAGTTGCGAAAGTTTTCCACGCTTGCGCTCATATCCCATCCAAACTCTTCCTACTGCATTCCACATACGTGGTCTATGGAATAGGAAAAACGTATCATTCAGTAACCTGCCATATTTTTTATTCAGGCCTTCAATACTTTTTTGAGCACACTGGGTCAACATCTCATCGTCGGGCATTGTGGCGGAAGGAGCATCACGGAAGTCAGTTAATAAGGCAAACAGAAGGTTCGGGTCTCTGTTGGCGAGAAATCTCACTTCAAGGTCTTCAACTAGTTTCTCTATCTGTGAGGGACTACTCAACAGGGTAGGTACTACGACTAATGTTCTGGAGCTATTGGGAATGCCAGTGGAATAGTCAAGCTTTGGTAAAGGCCTGGGGTTTACCCGTAAACTAGCCCACCAGTTGGTTAGCGCGAAGGCCAGATGACTGCTGCAAAGCAAAGAAAGCAGACCCATGGCAACATACCAACCTGGAGCGACGTTCTTTGGTTGTGTGATTACGTACAACCCCACCTCCAGAACTAATGTCAATAAAATTGCTGTTCCGGAGTATAGCAGGCCGGCATGATCGTCCAGCGCCTTGCGAATTAATTGAAAGCCCGAGAGTTTAACGCTTGCTGCTTTTTCAGTCTGCTTAACGCCAGATTTTATGAGGTAATAGCCAACGTGAGCTTTGCGTTTATCGTTATTGTTTTCCGTAAAATGGCGCTGAGCCAGGTCAATAGCGGTCTGTGCAATTTGGCGTTCCGGCTGTCGGCTGTTTTTTGCTATCTCCTCGATTTTATGCCGATACTGATCGCGGGTGTAAAAATCCATTTTACCATAAACTCCGTCGATATCATGTCTGAGAATTTGTTCGACTACACTCATCGTCTCAACGAATTCCCGCCAGTCCATTTTGGCCAGAAATCGCAGACTGTTGATGCTATTGCTTACAGAAACCTGATCGGCAGCTTGCTTCTGATTTTCGCTGAGGACCATTGAATTGATCGTGTCCTCCGTTCCTGAAAGATGTTGCTCCACCCAATTGAGTGGCAATGTAAGTTCCGGGCCTTTCCATTGAAGCTTACGGGCAAACTCTGCCACAAAAGCGCTAACCATTGGCGGGTTCGAACGAGCCATATCCGCAATGATCAATACCAGATCCTTGGGGTTTTTTACAGCGGTATCAATGAGTTGTCGGGCCCACTTGTTTGCCAGAGCTGAATCTTTACGATCAACAGCAATTCGTGCAGCTACCCGACTGAGGTTCTCTAGTAAGGCAAGCCGGAGCATAATTGGAATAGCCCACAACTCACCGAGGGTCAGATCGCTTTCTTTTTGATAGGAACTAATAAAATTGCTTAAGCTTTGAATGTCGATATGTCCGTCGCTATGCGAGATGATCTCGATGGCAAGGTCATATACCCGGGGTAATCCATTCGTTAGCTTGGGTAATCCTTTGCTATAACCTTTGGGTAGGTATCTTTTTCCGATTATGATTTGTTCCTCAATCAGGTAGAAATTGTCGAGAAGCCATTCAGCTGCCGGGCTGATCGATTTTTTTTCTTTTACGCTGTTCTTGAGCAGGTCATTTACCCGGAACAGTATCCCTTCGTTGTCCGATAAGTCTTTCAGCAGAAGCTCGGGAGAATCTTTAACACTTATCGTATGGCTCAACGCCAGATGTTGTGCGTGCTGATCCATCTGCTCTTTGCTGTATAGCTCAGAGCGTAGAGGTGGATTCGCGTTTACCTCTTTTCGTGTGAAACTATCCTTCTTAAAGTAAGAAGTCAGCGGTACCAGTAACTGATCAATTTCTGTTGTATTTACCTTCATCGTCTGTTTGAAATAATGAAATTTTTTTGTTGCCGCCAACGTCATACTCCCTAATCCACAACACGTCAAGGTGGAGGAAAGAATGTTAGCGGGCCTTCTGCCTGCCACTCTTTTGCCAAGGGTTTTATTATGCGGGAAGGTTGGTACTGCGGCCGGTGTAATAGTACATAAAAACCCTACCATTAAAATTCGCTGAGAAATATGGATTCTATTGCCTTAAATCGGCATGTGAGTAAATAACGCCGGGTGACGTGTGGAATTTTTTCTACACCCATTGATCATAGGCGAGCTCACCGACTGTGGCAAAACAATTCCAGAATGCGTATCTACTTCCACAGAGGTAACGAGCATTAGGGGCATAGCCAGGTCGTTTTGGCCATATTGGTTGTGGTATGCAAATTTCTTATCACGACGTAGGTACACTTATATAAAGCAATTCAAATTATGAAAACCCAAATACTCAGTGCAGAAAGGGGAACTCTTCAGTTTACTCGTAAGAATCTTGGATTTCCTATACCACGCAGGATGACTGATTTGAACGAAGATACTAGAAAGACGAACACCGAGGTGGAAAATGAAGAGAGCATTCCGGAAGAGGAGAAAGAAACAGAAGGACCGGATGAGAATGAAAGAATAAAAGACGGGTTCGAATGGCAAGAGGACGGTAATAATAAAGGGAATGCGTAGCATAACCTCCCTTGCACTAACTGATAAGCAACTAAATAATATCTACAATGAAAATTAAAAATTTCTATTTGCTAACATTGGCTGCCATGTTGATTTCACAGATATCCATGGCTCAGATAGATTCTCTCGCAGGCTGGAAGCTTCTGGGTACCCGAACGGTAGACTATACCATCGATCGCGACGTAATAGACCTGGATGAAAGCACGGAACCTATCACGGCATTAAAATTTACCGTTAAAAACGGAACATTGAATATGCATAAATGTACGGTCCATTTTACTGATGGAGACACCAAAGACATTGCGTTTTCGGAAGAAGTGAATAAAACAAACGATGGACGTGTGATGGACCTCAAAGGCAGCAACAGAAAGATTGAAAAAGTGACTTTCTGGTATGACACCAAGAATAGCTCAGACAAGAAGTCTATAGTAGAGGTCTGGGGGAAGAATTAGAGTTTACTAAAATTTAGAATAAATACCGGTCGCTTCAGGCGGCCGGTATTTTTTACGATCATAAGGAATGGAATTCACTTTTTTTGAGCACAACGCGGAATTAAAAAAACGATATACACTAAAAAACAACAATGATGGTGAACGAGAAGTCAATCAAGCTATTAAACGGACTAATAGAAATTAACAATGACAGGATCGAGGGGTACGATACCGCTTTGAGAGAAACTGAAGAGGATGATTTAAAAACGTTGTTTTCGCAGCTCATTCAAACCAGCGAGGAATGCAAAACCCAACTTAGAAACGAAGTGCTTAAATTAGGGGGTACGCCAGTTGCGGGAAGCACAACGGGTGGTATGCTTTTCAGTGTCTGGACGGATATAAAGTCTGCGCTTACCCGACAGGACCATAAAGGAGTTCTGGACTCCTGTTTAGATAGCGAGGATATTGCCGTGGATGGTTATGATAAAGTTTTAAAGACAAGTCCGGAAGATATAACGACCCAGCACAGAACCATGCTACATAGCCAACTTGAGTTAATCAACAACGACCGCAATAAAATCAGGCAAGTGCGGGATAAATTGATCAATGTATAATCAACGGCATTAATTTAAAGTGGAAATATTCCCCACGCACACCCTGTATCCCTAAAAGGACCCGCGCGCAGTGGTTCTCCCTTTTAGGGAGTAAGAGGGTGTGTGGTCGATGTTAAGATGAATATTTCAGAAAGAATGCCTTTTGGGATTCAATGATATGCGGAAGCTTAAACTTTAAATAAATGAACAACATATTCAAAGCATTGATTGCTGGCTATGGCGCTAAAAAGCTGGGAGGTGGTTGCCTTGGCACCATACTCGTTTTCGGAATAATATGGGTAATACTCGGGCAGTGCGGTTAGCTCCACTATAACATAGGCACATTACAGGCAATTATCGATTCTGGCACTTTTTTGTGGTGTCTGAATTTTCTTAAAATCTACTGAAAAGGGAACGTTTTTTCACAACGGGTTCAGTGGGTATGATTCTTGTTTGCGCTAGACCATGTCACCAAATATCTCTCATTGCAATCACACGGCTGCTGAGTTGAAAATACTTTCAGAAGACCGGGAAATGTTCTGTTTCATCGTACGAAAGTCCGCTGACCAGGTCCGTTTCGATTTACTTTCACTCAGGCAACAAGCCAATAGGGTTTCTATATATCTATACCCGTTGCGATATGTGAACTAGTCTGGTCATTTCAGGACTAGCTGTTTACAAACGAGAATTTCAGAAGTGTTCTACCGCGAGCTACCCATTTCCTGAAAAACAACAAAACCCAGGAGTGCAATGGCAGAGAGTATCTTCAGATCGGTAGCTTTTTGTTCTCTGCTTCGATTATCAAATTTCTTCCGGGTTTCCCGTTGTTCCTTTCGCGCTTCCTTTTTCGCTTTATTTTTTATTGGATTTGCACTGGCAAAAGTAGTCGTCAGTGCCAATACCAGCATGATGATGATTTTCATTTCCCGGATTGTCTACTCCGAATAGATATTCCATTTTGATGCCATGAAAGTCCTGGTCTATCCCCAGCGATCGTAATGTCGTACACAGTCTCATTCCAGTACGTGAAGGCCGGAATATAGACGGTTCCTTAAACTCAAGTTCTTCCTGGCATCTTGTAGTTATTACGTTGGGGAATTTTGATCGGGACATTTGTGCTCATCAGTGCGTAAACTCTACAGAACTGCGCCTTCCTTCGCGCCATTGCGCCATTGCGTGACTATTTTTGCAAACAGTATTGTTCCAACAGACCTTTCGCTTGCGTATACCCGTGCACCCACTACTACTCCGGATTACGGTTGATAATAAAAAAAATGGTTACCTGAATCCAGAGCTCGAAGGCCAATACGACTAAGCCTAGAGACTTCGTTTAATCTGACAATGAACAAGCCCTAACAACTGGCGAAGGATCCGCTAAAACAAGACTCACACACAACCCTCCAACATGATACAATAGGGCACCTCTAAAAACGGGTTGTTATACCAGCCTCATCCCTGCCTATCGGCCATAGCCGTCAGGCTAAGACTTGAAGTGCTTTATGATGCGAAGTCTTACAATCCCTTTCTTCTAGTTTAAACTGGGTAAGAGCTATCCTAGCTACGTCTAGTAACAAACATATCAATTTTTGGGGTTTTGTTAATATA
>JBGSQQ010000051.1:0-46844 GCA_041737945.1 Chryseolinea sp. | reverse complement strand
TGGCTGGAGGGAACGAAGGATCCGTCAAACGAAGCAACGGAAGCATGGTACACACTTCAAAAATAAAACAACTGTTTTAACAGATCCTTCGCACGCACGGGCAACACTCATTCCTGCTCTGGATTTCGGTAAGCTTTTTTTGTTGTTTTGACAGATCCTTCGCACGCACATGCAACGCTAAAGCCGATGCTCTGGATTACGGTTAAATTTTTTGGAGTGCTTAACCATTATTGCCCCTCAACATCTTAACGTATTCTTTCCTAATCTCCTCCCACACATATTCCCGCCGAAAGTTTGTAGATACAAAAGCGTGGGCGGATTCAGAAAATAAGCGGCGCCTGGATTCATCCTCTGCCAATGTGGACATAGCCTGCTGCAGGGGCTTAACGTCTTTGGCAGGCACAATAATTCCGGAGAAATCATGCCGGATAATTTCATTACATCCATTAATATCCGAAACAATCACCGGAACCCGTAACAAGCAAGCCTGCATCACCACATTCGGAAAACCTTCCCGGTAGCTGGGGAAAACAAAAATATCAGAGGCCATCATCCATGGACGAACATCCCGCTGAAAGCCGGCCAGTGTCACTCGTTTATCGTTCTGCAAGAACTCCACCACATCCTTTGGTAGCGGATCCAGCGCCTGTTCAAACGGACCTACCAAAAGAAGAAAAGCACGTTTTACGCTGCCGTCAGGTAGTACCTTGTCCCTCAGCTGGTCCGTTACTGACTTAAAAGCTTTAACCAGTTCAACGATCCCCTTGTCTCTTACGATTCTTCCCACAAACGAAAAGACCACATCCTCCGGCCCGGCACCAATCTGTTTGCGTATGGTGATGGCTTGATTTTCCAGTTCTTCGGTACGGCGAAAAAAATCCACATCGATACCGTTGCTGCTGCCCTTTCCGATAATTTTTATTTTGGCAGGACTCACCTTCAGTTCCTGCGTCATAAAATTCTCCAAGCCTCTTGAGTTGGGATAAACTTTCTGGGCACAGGCATAGGTAACTTTTTCAGCGGCTTCGAGTATTTTCCGCTTCATGCCTCTTGCCTCCATCATGGGCAAACCAGCAACGGTATGCATACGCACCGGAACCCCACACATCCGTCCCGCCATCATACCGAGTAATCCCGCTTTAGGGGTATGGGTATGGATAATGTCAGGTTTAATTTTTTTTATGATGCGGATCAGCGCAATCAGGCAATGAAAATCATGTATGGGTGTGATTTTTCGGGTAAAGGGCACGACAATATGTTTCACTCCCTCTTTCAACACCTCTCCAACCTCCGGGCCATCTGCGCTGATGGTAATTACCTCATAACCCTTGTCCATCATGTACCGGAACTGCCCCGTAAGGAGCAGGTGCAGGGAGATGGGGACGGTGGTTACTCTTAGCAGTCTCACGGATAAAAGTTATGAGTTATGAGTTATGAGTTATGGGTTATGGGTTATGAGTTGGTGTGTGGGTGTGACGTCTTTGCGAGCCGACGGGTAGGTTAGTGGGTGGCGCGAAGCAATCCCCATCCTACAGCGTGCGCACTCCGTAGTCTGGGTTTGCCTGCCGGCAGGCAGGCTTCACTCCACCTCACATGCTTACCCTACAGTTCGCAATAACGCATTGCCCAACTTATTCGCTATACGCTAATCGGCAACTACGTCCTTGCGAGGAAGTCTCCGACCGAAGAGAGGAGTACGACCGACGCCACCCCCTCCCTACAACGTGCGCACTCCGTAGTCTGGGGATTGCTTCGTCATCATGTCCGACTTCGTCGGGACGATTCCCTGCCTGCCGGAAGGCAGGCTCGCAATGACGGTTCTCGGCACTCACCTCGTCATAATCAAATCAGCCGTCTCGCCCATTGTCAGACTTTGCATACCGAACTGTTTACGACTTCTTACAAAATTATTCAAAATCCACCGCAATCCTTCCAGACTTTCCTGTGGAAACCGCCCAAAATTATGCGGGTGCCACCAAAGATGGTAGACTTCATTTTTCTTCGCTGCACGATTCATCTCATCCTTGATACGGGCTATTTTCATTTTGTTAAGAAAAAGCTCTGTCGGGCGGTACGGTCGTAGCAACCGGCTTGCGGGAATACACAACGGAAGCCCCGGGCGGTGGATAATACTTTCTAATGAATACGTATTCTTTTTACCAACGGGCCAGTAGGCATCCACGCCGCGGTTGAGGCGTTTCCAGCTGGACTCCTGCTGCGTGCTTTGGATATTCCAGAACCAGTCCCGGGGATTATCGCGGACAGCCACGAACCCTTCTTCAAAACACACCTTTAAGTAATCCTCATTGAACTGGTTGCGCGGGAATACCAGGGATCGAAGTTTTTTACCATAGATAGCAGCCGATGCCTGGGCAGCTTTGAGGTCGGCGCGGAATTGTTCCAGGGTCTGGCCGGGTTCGTTACAATAGTAATGGGCAAACGTATGGGACGCCAACTCCTGAAACGGTGTGTCTATAATTTTCTTCACGATGCTTCCTCCAAAATGGAAGGGGTCTTCTTCTTCCGAGGCGCCAATTCCTTTTGCGTTTATAAAATTATACGCCGATAATTCAGCCACGGCATACGAAGGTTTCTGATCCGGCATTTTCTCCATCAGCGATTCCCGGGTAGTATGAAACAACATGCCCACTCCTGCCCAGGTCACGTGTATTTCATGTTCCTGAAAGAGGCGGAGCATTTCGGGAATAACCTGGCGGGTGTTGAGGAAATATTCTTTGTAGTCTTCCAGCGGCCACTTTTCAAAGCCGCCCCAGTGGAGCTCGAAGTCGAGGGATATGGTGAAGATTCCGTTCATTTGACTGCAATCTACGAATAGGAAGGGAATGGTTAAGGGTTAATGATTAATGATTAATGATTAATGGTTAATGGTTAATGTGAACACTTTTACCACATTAATCATTAATCATTAACAATTAATCCTTAACCAGGAGGCACATGCCGTTCACCACCACCGCTCTGGACATCCAGAGCTCGAAGGCCGATGCGAACAAGCCATACCACAGCCCCGCGCACTAACCGACAAGTACGTCTTTGCGAGGGAGTCTCAGATCCCGGGATCGGAGTACGCCCGAAGCAATCCCCTCCCTACAACGTGCGCACTTCGTAGCCTGGGGATTGCTTCACGCCATCGCACATGCTTACGCTTCAGTTCGCAAGGACGTACTGATAACGGATCCGCACCCCACACCCTCTTACTCCCTAAAGGGAGAACCCCTGCGCGCTGGCTACTTTAGGGATACAGGGTGTGCGAGGGAATATTCCTCTTAACTTAAAAACATTGAATTCCATTAAACATCAATAATTTAAGATACCCTATCGGTCACATTAATCATTAACCATTATTCAGTAACCATTATTCATTAACCATTAATCATTAACCATTTTTAGACATACCCTATCCGTTATTCCCATTAATAATTAACCATTAATAATTAACCATTAACCATTATCCTACGTATCCAACTCCTCCAGCCCATACTTCACCACAATGGAAATTACCTTCGCGGCATATTCCGGATCAGTAGCATATCCTGCCAATTGTAAACAGGTAGCCTGTTGGTCTGGTGTCTTGGCCCGAAAAACTCCGGCACTGGCGTAGCGTTTGTTCCGTAAAAGAAATTGAACTCTGTCGTTAAAGGATTGCAATTCATGGTCATACACCCGGAAATAATCTCCGGTCACCACCGTTTTTCCGTTTAAGACTTCGCGTGTTTTCAGGTTTACCTTCCTGCCCAGCCAGCTTTTGTCAGCTTTAATACCAAAGTGATTGTTATAAATCCTTGCCAGCGTACTGTTTCCGGGTACACCATTCTTATCCGAACTCTCGAGAATTGCCTGTGCCATCATAACCGAAGGAAACAAACCTGTTCCCACGGTCGAGTACAATACAAATGGCGTGTACTCCAAAATATATTCCTGCCTTGTCATAGTGAATGAATTAATGTGTGGTTGAAATAACTTAAATTATGTCTGCGGACTACCTTTTTCATCGTCCGACCCATTTTGTAAACCGTTTACCCATTCTGAGAAATAACGGTGTAAAAAAATCGCCCAGCATTTTAAAGAACAGACAGATGATCCCGCCTACTATGGCATGTACGGCATAGTTAAGGACGTTACTTGATTGCAGGTTCGCCAGTATATTAAATACGGCACCAAACAGGAAGGCAATCCAATTGCCCCACCCGTTACTTTGATTCAGTTGTGTTTCCATGACCGAAAGATGAAACACGGAACCATTACAGGTTCTCAGTTTTGCACGATCCGGTGCGATTGCGCACGAGGAGGCTCAATCATGTACAATTATTGGAGATAACATTTGCATTGAATTTTTATGCAGCGGTATTGATTATTTGGATGAGGGGGTGGGTGTGTTAACCGCGAAGGCACTAAGGCGCTGAGTTTCGCAAGGGTCCTACGATTAATCTTAGCGGTCCTTAGCGTCTTCGTGCCTTTGCGGTAAAAAGAATTTTGAGGAACTGACCAATGAAATTGAAGAGAGTATACAAGGTTACCAGCCGCGACACAAAGAAACAGGTTTGCTAGACCGCAATAGAAGGGAGTCCCAACTTATCAAAAATGATTACCACCTGCCGCGTGGTATAAAAGTTTCCAATCCGTGGACCGAGGTCACTGGCAAAAGGTTTCAGCCATTTTAAAAATGTCCTCCTGGACACATTGTATAAACACGCCAGCTCCTTGTGCGTATAGGGATGTATAACGAATTCTTTTTCCTGATTCATAAGATGCAAACAACGTTTATACCGAATTTACAACATCGACATATATTTTTTAAGTATGTGTAATATTTTTTGCTTTCTGAAACAATTTACCAGAAACAGAACCAACCCTTGTCTGGAAAACCAGACAGCGTCAACCAGTTCAATTAATAGCATTCTGAATGAATCAACGTATGCGATACATTCATTCGACTATCAAAATGATCGCAAATACTATTGAAGGTTGTTCAGAAATTCTTGCGAATCACATACGCCTGGCGCTTCGTCTTTTGTATCGTGCCAGCCAATTTTCTTCGTCCAGTCTTCTCTAAGACTGCTCTAAGACTCCCCAAGACTGCCTTGGTTGATCTTTTTTCAAACATGAGTTCAACGCAAACGATCTGGCAAATCGTGCATAATCGAGTATAGTCGTACACGATCGGCCCCGATCGAGAAAGAACGGGAATGCAGGTCATATCCGTCACGTTGTTTTGCCTCAAGCACCGCGGGTCGGAAGTAAACCGGTTTACTAATCCTGCCGGGCCGGTGTGAAACGTAAAAACAAATCAAATGAGTAAAATTCAAAACAATCCCTTACTAAAGGGAGCGAGCGGAATGCTGGGCGATGTGGTTGTCTTCCGTGAGGTTCGCGGGAAGATGGTCATGTCCAACCGCCCAAAACCAAGTACCAACCTTACCGAACAGCAGGTTACTACCCGGGCAAAGTTTCAACGTGCAGTCTTGTACGCCAAGAAACAAATGGAAAGTCCATTGGCCAGGGCGGAGTATGAGGCTGGTATTACGGAGAAAAAGTTTACGGCCTATGTCGTGGCAGTGACTGACTATCTCAAAGCACCTGTCGTACACGAGGTGGATACGTCCCGTTACAACGGTGCCGTAGGTGATACCATCGTGATCCGGGCTACGGACGACTTCAAGGTTATCATGGTCCAGGTCTCCGTGATTGGTCCCGATGGTGCCTTGCTGGAGTTCGGCGACGCGATACTCACTCCGGAGACGGTTGATGAATGGCGCTACACCGCCACCGTGGCAAATGCCGCCACAAGCGGATCGAAAATCGCTGTCACCGCCCGCGACAAGGCTGGCAACGTGACTACGGCTGAAAAAGTGATCTAAAAACTTTCCGGCTGATTGCTGAAAGTCTTCTCCATCGACGGATGGAGAAGCTTTCTAAAAAAAATCTATTTCCAGGGGCGGGTGTGTTGTGTATGGAAATGTACGTGGCCCACTGGTGTCTGGAGTAAATCGCGGCAGAAAAAATTGCCCAACCATCTAAAAAAATCAAGTACCTATAAACCGTTTACTATTATGACAGGATTAATCAAAACTATTCTCAGCGGCGGGAAGCTGTTAGAGAAAATAAAAGAAATCATCGACGAAATTGTCACCACAAAAGAAGAAAAAGCGGAGCTGGAAATCCGTTTCACGGAATTGATCCAGCAACATGAGCAGGTGTTGATTCAGGCGGAAGTGGACGACCGGAAATCAGCCCGGCAACGCGAAGTGGATGCCATAAAATCGGGATCGCATAATCTCACCCAAAACGTGCTGGCTTACGCCGCCATTGCAGCATTCTTTGCGATAACGGGCTATATCATATCGCATGGATTAGGAACCATGAATTCAGAGGAAAGCTTTATTGTCGGTAACCTCACCGGTATGGCAGGTGCCATCGCAAAAGATATCTACGGATACTACTTTGGGAGCAGCAAGGGAGAGCGGGAGAAGAAGAAGGGTTAATGGTTAATGGTTAATGGGTACTATTGACCATTAATTATTACCCATTAATTTATGAGAGTGTAAGAATATAGTTATGAGTTGAAAAAAAGGTCCATAGTCCATAGTCGATGGTCCATGGAGCTTAACAATCAACCATTGACCATTGACTATCGACGGATTAATAGGTAATTGTTAATGCACGAGGTTAGGGTATAGGGGAATAGGGAATAACAAAAAAAAAAGCCTAATCCTCGAATGACTGCGGTATTGTTCCGGCAGATCGCGCGCAAATGCCGCTCACTACCACCGCACTGGACCCATACTGCATCCAGCGCTCGAAGGCCGATGCGAACAAGCCATACGACAGCCCCGCGCACTAACCGACAAGTACGTCCTTGCGAGGAAGTCTCCGATCCATCAGGATCGGAGTACGACCGAAGCAATCCCCTCCCTACAACGTGCGCACTTCGTAGTCTGGGGATTGCTTCACGCCATCACACATGCTTACGCTTCAGTTCGCAAGGACGTATTGCTCCGAAATAGAGGGAATGGTGAAGGTGCCCTGATTCACTATTGAACAGCTTTTTCTTTCTGCAGCTCGGCAGCCCTTGCCTTGCGTAGACGCTGTCGCATAGCTTGCTGGTAGGCGGCGAGTTTCTGTTTATCGAGAAATGAAATGATCACAAAAAGAAACAGGATCATTACCTGACTTTTCTGGCGGATAGCCAGGCCGAGATTTCCGGAAATTTGGGCAAGGGCTATACTTACCGTAAGGAAACTAAAAAATGCGGTCTTGACGAGGAAATTTGAGGTGATCAGGAAGTTAATGCCTTTCAGGTTAAACATCCTTAACGTGATTAAAAGGTAAAAAACGTTCTCAAAAGAGACGATCAAGCCCAGCGCTCCAGGCGCATCAAAGAACAAGGGGCGGTATAAAAAAGTAAAAACCTGCACAGGAAGACTATAACTTGTGATGTCGACACCGGAAGTAGCTTTGGTTAATTCGGTTGCCCGGTGCGTTAGGTCCAGGCCTTGCGAAATAAATTCATCCTCATCAATACCGACAAGGGAAAGTACATCCCCGTAAATGAAATAAAACGCTACGGCAACGCCTGCGAGGAATAGAACACGCACGGGCAGCGCGACGCCCTTTGTTGTAAACATAAAGCCAATGGCCGAGGAGACAAGAATAACAAGCATAACATGGGGTCTCACATGATAAATGATCAAACCCCCTATCAGAATCGCCACCCAACGGGTACGTATGCTACTTATGCCGAAGAAGAACAAGCCGATGCCCATCAAAATTATAGACCCCTTTCCAAAGGATGAGGACCAGAAGTGAAGGTTAGGCAGGAAAAAGATTAGTGTGAGTAAATCCACGCCAAAAAGCGTGTGCTTAAATTTTATTTGTTCTCTGAAGAAAACGTAAAAATATAGAAATCCGACAAATCCAAAGAACGCGAACAAAGCCATACAGGCTTCATAACTGAAACCCAAAAATTTAATTAATGGATACCCAACAAATTCGATAAATGTGGTACTGGTTCCATAAAAGGAAAGCCACGTTTCGCCTCTGTAGTTGCCAACGATCTTATAGTAATAACCGATTGAATCGGATGGGTTAAACAACGCATATAAGTAATACACAAATGCCAGCAGCAAATGGAAGAAAAACAGCTTCTTCAACAACGATTGGTTGATGAAGGGGTACTGCCGTTTCAATTCACCAATCATGTAAAACGCGAGCAGGCCTGTAATGATCAATATGATAATTCCACCTAGCATCAGAATAATTCCAGATCACCGAGTGACGGTGACCATAGGTTAAAGTTCTTTAAATTGGTTAAGTCAGACATGGCCAGGGCCCTAACGGTAACCATAGGGCCGGCAAGAGAAGGCAGCATGAATCCCCCAAACACTTTCTTCGCTGAGCCCGTTAAGGCGCCCGATACCGTGACGTAATCAATGTTACGTTCCTTCATACACGTGTTCAGCTTCTGCTTCAACTCCTTAATGTTGTTATTCTCCTTCCAAAAATAATCGGTAATTCTGAACTCTCTGCCCAGTCTGGTATTCTTAATCCTTCCAATAACCAATCCGGTTATTCCTGAACCCAGTTCCGTGCCGACCGCTGCATAATTCGCGACAGGTACTGCCTGGTAGCGCCAATTCAGGTACGCGACCGAGACGTGGGTGGTCACTGCATTTTGCTGTTCGAGATAATCCTTTGAAAATGATTCCAGGTCCGCATGGTGAAGCCAATAGGCCAACCCCGGGTCCTTAAAATCTGACACATTCCGTATACCGTTAAACTGAGTCGTGACAATTGAAAAGGGCCTCCTTACCAGCATGCGAACCGGCAATCTTCCCGCTCCTACCCAACCCATTTTCACGTAGCCGGGTTCGCTTTTTTTATTGGGCGTATTAAACACAAACTGGTCGCCCGCTTTTGTACAGGAATCAACCAATGAGAGCGTTAGGTTTTTGAATATCCCCTTTCCCTGAAAATCCGGATGTGTCGCGGTATCTACGGCCCTTACCGCCCGATAAAGCTGACCCTTGTGCATCCACTCCCAACGCATAAAGGCACGAACACCGACCAGTGTATGCCCTTCGTGGCAAACCAACACGGGAGAAGGTCCAAACGGGTTTTCAAGATGTTTCCATCGCCAATACTTCTCCGACTTTGGCATCCGGGATTCGCCGAGGCTCAGCTTGAGCAGATTTACAATTGCAGGAATATCCTCTTCCGTCGCTTCCCGAACCTCCATGGTTAGTTTATTAGGCACCAACTAAAGAGTAAATATACCAAAAGAATTATCACATCGGGCGTGGTGATGGCGGGCTGACCTTCATTCAGGACCAGGGCAAAATATTAAAAAATTGATCCGTAATCCTGAGTGGTGATGATGCGCGCAGGCCTGAGGGAACGAAGGATCCGCCAAACGAAGCTACGGATCATTCGTTGCGTAATCGTTAGCAACGGTCATTCACTCGCCCCCAATACCTCCCTATAAACCCCCTCCAACTCCCCCACCATCTTCTCCATACTAAAAGCCTCCATCACCCGTACCCTCGCCTTCTTACCCATTTTCGATCTCAGGTCCGCATCCTGTAATAACGTACACGCATACCCCACCAATTTCTCCGGCTCATCCACACCACACAGGAAACCTTCCTGCCCGTGAAGAACCACTTCCTTGATTCCGCCAGCCTCTGTAGAAACTATAGGACACTCCATAGCCATAGCTTCCAACAACGCAACGGGTAGTCCCTCAAATACAGAGCTCATCATATACACATCAAAAGCGGCCAGGTAAGGTCTGACTTCTGTCTCCAGTCCGGGCATATGTATCCTGTTGGTAAGGCCCAGCGCATCCCGCTTTTTTAGTAACTCATTCTTCAAAGGTCCGTCGCCGACAACAATAAAATGTGCACCCTCAACCTGCTGAAGAATTTTTCCGGCCAGTTTCATCCACAAATCCAACCTCTTTTGAAACCGGAACACGGCAACCGTGCCAATGACCGGTGCATCAGGCGGAATATTGAATTTCTTCCTGACCTCGTTCTCAACAAAATTCTGTTTTTTGAAATGCCCGGTACTCACACCGTTAAGAATAGTACGAATCGGTATGCGCAGGTGAGGCTTATGTTTTTGGACAGACTCCGCTACATCCTTTGAAACAGCGATCACCATCGTCAGATAATCCATCGTGATCAGGTTCATCATGCGTGTACCAAAATGATAACGCTCTTGTTTGTTATGTTCCGTATAGAGAACAGGGATTCCGCATATCTTTCCTACTAAACGGGCCAGAATTCCAGCCCATGGAAGATGGGCATGGATCAATTGAATATCATGCTCCCGGACATACCGCACAACCTCGCGCACCTTCATCATAAGTGCTACGTTATTGCTGGCATTGAAGCAGATGACTCTACCACCATTTACTCCCAGACTTTCTACCATTTGATTTTTCCAGGGAAGAAAGTAAGCATAGTGGAATTCAAATGCTGATTGATTGTGAAGCTTCAGCGTTTCAGGCAGAAGCATTTCTGCTCCACCCCTGCCCAGGGACTTAATGAGGTGCAAGATTCTAACTTTTGCCAACACCATAGCGATATTCTTACACGTATAAGCACAGCATTAAAAAACTAACACTTCACCGCAGCTATCCAGATCAATAGCATCCAATGGCTTAAATGAATAATTGAGTTCCTTTAACAAATTGATACATGCCCGATGGACTTCACGGCCATGAGTTGATAAAAAAATCCTGGGTTTATGATCTTTTAAGATTGACTTGATATCCTCCAATACTTTGTATTCTTCTCCTTCAATATCCATCTTGATCAGCTGAGGTGCTTTGATTTTATTTTGTGCCAACCAATCAGAGAGGCGTATGACTTCAACCTGATAATCACCATTTTCTTTCAGACGACCAGCAACTGATGTCTTACCTTTCGAAAAGGAAAGCATTCCCGGCTGATCAGATACAGCCACTGTGTACTGTGCAAATTCTGTGACGTTATTCAGATCCATATGTTGGCAAAAAAGCTTAGCGTTTTTCTCTGCCGGCTCAAAAGCCACTATTTCACCTAAAGGGTTACCAGCGCGGAACAGCAACGAATAATATCCTACGTGGGCACCTAAATCCCAAAACACACCAACATTTTCTGTGGACCGCATAAATTCACGGCTCTGCACACGTTCATATGTTCCAAGAATTACGCTCAGGTTGTGTGATCCTTTTATCCACCGTTGGCCCCTTAAAGGGCCAGAAATAATCTGAAGTATGGCTTTCCCAGGGATTAGTCTAAACGGAAGCCTAAGGAACTTTCCCAGAACCGCATTTTTTCTTAATATCCCAATTTTACGAACATTCATTTATAGAAAGGTCTTATATATGCAGTCAAATTGAAATCAACGCCGATTTGCCACGGCCTGAATGCAATTATACGATTGTGATGATCATTTTCAACCCTTCGACGTCTATTTCATTTTTGCCATGGTTTTACTTTTAATTCAAGCGCAGAAAATAAAGGACGTGGACTTGCAAATATGTTTTATAAGTTCTAAAATCCGTCTAGGATTCATAACAAAATGAATCTGTGTTCAAAGGTTTATTAAATCTAAGCATTTTTGTACCTATACAGTTACTACCAATTTTTAATGAATGCTTTTCAACTCTATTGAATTCGCCCTCTTCCTTCCTGTTGTTTTTGTCGTGTATTGGTTCGTTACGGCTCACAAACTAAAATTTCAAAACCTTCTCATAGTAATCTCCAGTTTCATTTTCTACGGGTGGTGGGACTGGCGTTTTCTTTTTCTGCTCGTTTTTAGTGCCAGTGTAGATTACGTTGTAGGATTAGGCTTGGCGAAACAACAACAGTTAAAGAAAAGAAAACTGCTTCTGCTAGTCAGCGTCTCCGTCAATCTCGGGCTTTTGGGCTTTTTTAAATATTATAACTTTTTTGTCGAAAGCTTTGCGGATGCATTTACATTCATGGGGCGCGAATTAGCCAAAAGCTCTTTGAAAATTGTGTTACCCGTTGGTATCAGTTTTTACACTTTCCAGGCTTTGAGTTATTCCATTGATGTTTACCGGAGACAGCTTGAACCTACCAAAGATTTAATTGCCTACTTTGCCTTTATCAGCTTCTTCCCCCAGCTCGTTGCAGGCCCCATTGAACGAGCTACGCATTTGCTCCCACATTTCTACACCCTAAGGACATTTGAATATGCAAAAGCGATTGATGGCTTACGACAAATACTTTGGGGACTTTTCAAAAAAATGGTGATCGCTGATAATTGTGCCACAATTGTCAACCAGATTTTTGACAACTCCGTCGAGTACTCCGGCAGCACGCTCTTCCTTGGTGCAATCCTTTTCGCATTTCAAATCTATGGTGACTTTTCCGGGTATTCCGATATCGCCATTGGCACGGCACGGTTATTTGGATTCTCTTTAATGCGCAATTTTGCGTATCCTTATTTCTCGCGCGACATCGCTGAATTCTGGCGCAGATGGCATATTTCCTTATCCACCTGGTTTCGTGACTACGTTTACATCCCTCTAGGTGGCAGCCAGGGAGGAACCTGGATGAAGGTGCGAAACACCGTTATCATTTTTCTTTTAAGTGGATTCTGGCATGGAGCGAACTGGACCTTTATCGCCTGGGGATTTATTCATGCACTATACTTTATACCACTCCTGATATTCAAAAAAAACCGGGTTAACACCAACACAGTGGCTGATGGCAAATCGCTTCCATCCCTAAAAGAACTTGCTCAGATTGCATCAACATTTTTATTGACAACTTTAGCCTGGGTCTTTTTCCGATCACCGAATATTTATGACGCCTTTAAATATATTGGGAAGATTTTTTCTGGCTCTATTTTAACGATCCCGGAGCTAGAGAAGAAACAAATTATTTTTGTTCCATTTATCATCCTGCTTGTAGCTATGGAATGGCTTCAAAGAGACAAACAACATGCGTTACAGCTTGAAAGTCCACGTTTTCCACGAATAGTCAAATGGACCATTTATTATGGCTTGGTTTTCATAATTATTTTCTACGCAGGAAGCCAACAGGAATTTATCTACTTTCAATTCTGAACATTTATGAAATCCTTTTTACGGCTGGGGCTGATCTTTCTTATAACCCTTATTCCGCTTTACTTTATCATTCTGGTAGCAATTTACCACTCCGGTACGGCGAAATACATTCCTAACGTCCTTGATAAAACCAAAAATGATGGTTTTCTATTATCAAGATTGAGGGAACTTCCGAACTACAAGAATGTCGATTTTCTCTTTCTTGGCTCCTCCCATGCATGCCGCGAATTTGACCCTAGGATTTTTAAACAATATGGGTTCTCCAGTTTCAATTTAGGTTCTAGCGCTCAGACGCCTATTAACTCACAGTTTTTATTTACGAAGTATATTAATTTCGTAAAACCGAAACAACTGATCTTTGAGGTATTCTTTTTCGTCTTTGGCAATGATGGCGTTGAGTCCGCTATTGATATTGTAAGCAACTCGGAAATTGATTCACACAATTTATCCATGGCCCTTTCAAAGCCTAACCTCAAAACGCTAAATACACTTTCCTTTATTTTGATAAACCGGGTCTTTCAACCATTGCCTGATATCAGCGAACACAATCTCCCATTTGACAGTTATATTTCCGGAGGTTATATCGAAAAAACGTTACCCGATAGCATAAACCGAAAGCTCTCAACCATATCGAAAAAAAGGAAAATAAGTATCCGTCCTGAACAGGTACATGCGTTGAAGAAAATTATTGAAATCGCAAAGGACAAGAATATCATTGTAACACTGGTCGCTGCTCCGGTAACTCAAGAATTCCTTAACCAGTTCAAAAATTACGACGATTTTTTTCGTCTAATAAGTGAAGTAGCCGGAAAAGCTGGAATTCGTTATATTGATTATAACTACCCGGCAACTGTACGGTTTGACTCCAGAAAAGATTTTTATGATAGCAACCACCTGACACAAAAAGGAGTTGAGAAATTTAACAGACATTTAATTGAACACTTCTTAGACTTCACAAATCCCAAATAATAAGGCCAATAACATAATGTCCCATTACAATGAGCCAGAGACTATTTTCTGATACGACTCCAGAAATCTCTTCGCAATCTTCCGATTGTCATAGTCATTCACAACTAAATTATAAGCATGATTTTTTAGTGTGTCCAAACTAGAGGCCTGTAATACTTCTTGGGTTGCGGCAGTAAACCCTTCTTCATCTGCTGCCTTCACCAGCCAACCCGTTTCACCTTGCGTGATAACCTCCGAAACACCCCCTACCGCGTAGGCTACTACCGGGGTCCGACAAAACATGGCTTCGAGAATCACACCAGGCAAACCTTCAATGATGCTGGGCAATAACAGAGCCTTTGCGGATTTCATGTACGACCACACACTATTTTGATAACCCAGGAAGCGGACCTTATCATTTAAACCCAATTCTTTTACACGTTTCTCTACCCGCGGACGCAACGGCCCATCCCCTACTAACCAGAGTTCCAAAGTGGGGTTTTGTCGCGCCAGATTCTTCATTATTCTCAACAAACCCTCATGATTCTTTTCAAAGGTAAATCCTCCAACATGAAGCAGGTAGCCCGATACAGTTTGAGCAGAGGCATTTTCGGTGAGTTCAATACCGACGGGAATTACGCTTACCTTATTTTTCATGAAAGGAAATAAAAAAACAAAGTCTTTCGCGGTAAATTGACTGACTGATAACACTGATGAGACATTCCTAAAGAGGAATCGATTGAACCATTCAACCCAGGGAAATCTTATATAAGAACTGATCATGCTAGCATTTCTAAAAACGATTGGAGCCTTCCATCCAAAAAGAAGTTTGGATAGTACGGCAAACTTTAAAGTGTCACCGGCATTCGCCTGGATAATATCCGGCTTTTCGCTGCTAATAATATCCGCAAACTGCTTCCATCCGGCCCAATCCCAAAACCGCTTGTTCAGCGGCCTATTCAGTTCTATGATCTGGCCACTAAAAGGTAATACTGCATCACCTTTCAGTAGTATTACCATTTTACATTCCTGCTGCAAGGTGAGAAGATGCTCGCTCAGTTGTGCGGCGAAAATTTCTGCCCCCCGCAATTGCGCTTTCTGAATCAGTTGCAGGATTTTCATTGTACTAATTCTCTGTAAAAGCTGAGCATCTTATTATTCACACGCTCCAATATAAATTGCCGTTTGAAGTTCGCCAGACTTTCTGCCCCAAGTGTGGCACGCAATTCCCTGGAACGCAAGAGCATGGCTAACTTGACGGCCAATGTTTCCGAATTGCCTTTTTCAAACGTCAACGCATTTTTTCCATCAATCACTACCTCCCTAAACACAGGAATGTCAGAACATATAATGGGTAGACCCGCGGCCTGCGCCTCAATCAATGAGCCCCCAAGACCTTCGTACAGGGATGGGAAAACAAAAATATCGGCCGCCGCTAACAGCTGCGCCACGTCATACCGGTGCCCCAACCAAAAGACTTGAAAGGGCAAAGTGTTATTCCTGATAAATGCCTGTATATCCGGTGAGCTGTTTCCCTCTCGCCCAAGGAAAAAGACAATGGTCTTTTCGTTCCCTGAACCCATGGCTTTTAAGGCCTTCAACAAGACCACATGTCCCTTTTGATATTCCTGACGGCCCACATGAATTACTATTATTGAATCCTGTGGAATTGAAAAATCAAAACAATATTTTTTTCGCAATGTGTCACGCTCATCGGCATACTGATTGGCATTTCTTCCTCTGTAAATTACACTTATCTTTCCAGCTGGAATCTTTAACACTTCCTGGTAATGTTGCTTGACGATTTCTGTAATGGCAATAAAGTGATCTGTAAAACGGTGGGTTATCCTGTCCACAGCTTTGTAAAACCGCAGTGCCAGGTGACTTACCCTTGGGTCCTTAAACCGGATCGGATCATAGGTGCAATTTACAAGGCTTTCTATATGACTAAAACCGATTACCAATCTTGCCAGTCGGGTTCTTAGATTTGATTTAAAAAGTACGGAGTGCACCAGGTCGGGACCCATTACCTTTATAAGACCGGAAATTTCTATGCATTGGGTCAGGAAATTCCGGCCTTTTACAAAATGTACCGAAAAACCACCTTCAAGAATCTCCTTTTCTATGCCCTCCTTACGATGCCCCAGCACGACAATTTCAACAATAACCTGATTATCCCTTAAAAAATACCATAAATCGGCTGTTGAACGTTCAGCTCCACCAGTACCCAATGAATCCAGCACATAGAGAATTTTCATAAAACTATAGTCCCGTCGTCATCATTTCCCTGGCTGAAAATATCCAAACTTCTTCAAGTAGCGGCCGGCAACCACATTAATCTTCTCCCACTCCTCCCTCGACAATCTGTCTATACTTCCTCCATTCATATTGACAATCGCTGCAGTTGTCCGGTGTACGGTAAAGGATTTAGAAAACAACTCACGTTGAAACGGTTCAATATCCAAAAACAGACTTATCTGCTTTGCGACTTCGTCAGGCCTTTCGGTTAAGTCCTCATAACGGATTTCTATAAAATGGGTCAGCTTCGACTTTGCTTCTTCAACTACTTCCAGGCTCCGCTTCCATTGTTGCGCACAGACTTCGATGGGGTAATGTCCATGCTTTGCAAATTCATTCCCCGTCATCACTGCAGCCTTTCTCATGATCCCCTCGGATACTGCATATCCGTTTCGAATGAGATGAATAACGTAAGCGGGCCTAAAGTTGCGCTCAAAAAATAAAATTCTGGGTGTATTTGAAATTGATTTCTCAATAAGGAAACTCTTTTTATCATAATAGTTTGACCAGTGCCGCTTTATATGGTTCGCCACACTGGCTTCTTTGGAAGCTGTTATTGCCATTTCTGCTTCACACCGATGCCACATCCGACGCCATCCGAAATCTTCCGGCCGGGGAAGTGCGTCTGTCAGCATCACTCCCTCTTCCGACAAACTTCCTAAGGCTGGGTGGCTGGCCAGAATCTTCTCAAGTAACGTCGTTCCGGAATTGTAACAACCAATAATAAATATCCATGATTTCCCCTTTAGTTCATGGCCGGTAACGTAGGTTAGCCCAGACCATAACCGGTTTTTTCGAAGCCGCGTTGCAAATCGGATCTTAAGAGGCTTCTGGCTCATGAAATAATTTATGTATTCGCCTGCTTAGCGGCACTATACGTGAATGCCAACCGCTAAGGATCATCTTAAATTTCCAAAGTGGTGTGTCATCATTTACGCTAACCCTGGAAATTCTCTTCGGATCAAAAGGATACTGATTAAGCTTATGGTCAAACAGGAAAACATATTCGACACCTTCTTCCTTCAATATTCTTTGGGTACTGTAAGTATAGCTACCATTGGGATAAGCAAAGGTTTGCCCGCCCTTTAAACCATGTTTTTTAAAGAATTCTCTAGACGCCCGCAACTCACTTTTTATTTCGTCTTCAGTACATTGGTCAAACATAGGATGAGTATGCGAGTGATTTGCAATATGAACATTACTCCTTTCAAGTTCCATCAATTCCGCTATCGTCAACTGCTTGTAGGATTGCCGACCATGCTTGCTGCGTAAAACATTTAACAAATCCAATCGTTGGTGATTTGACAAAATTTTACTTCTTCGTAACTGCTCAGGATCAGTAGTATGATCAATTATCTCATCCCACCAGAATGGAAAAGACGTATCTATAAGTTCAGTTATCACAAAAAGTATTGCCGGGCAGTTATATTTCCTAAGTACAGGAAGCCCATTCGTTAGTATCGAATAATCACCATCATCAAATGTTATCAAAACATCTTCATGTTGTCCGCTATTATCGACAAACCGCCCTCTAAATTGATCGATTGAAAGAACATTATAATTCTTACTTAAGTATTCAATTTGCCTCTCAAAATTAGAAATATTTCGAATTTTATGATATGTTAATACTATTAATTCACCCATTACTTAAATCAATTAATCAAATTTTTAATGTACCCACCACTCCCATTGTAATTGATTAATTTCGCAGGGTTGCCCACTACCACCCCATTATCTGGAACATCAAAATTAACATATGCAAGGGGAGCAATTAACACATCATCACCAATTTTTATATTACCTACAACTACAGCATTTGCTCCAACCCAGACTCTATTACCTATTATTGGAGTCCCTCTTTTCACTCCTCTGCTTACATAACCTAAAGTAACCCCTTGCGCAACATTACAATTATTACCTATTACCACATTTTGATTAATTACTATATTACCGAAGTGACCCAAGAAAAAACCATTACCAATCCTACATTTATGGGGAATTTGGTAGCCAAATCTTCTTTGTAAAGACTTAAACCAAATTCGACCCACAATGCCAAACGGATGGAATCGACTATAAGAATTACATATTCTATATAAGCACATAAATCGAAATCCAGGTTGGTTAAGAAAAACAACCACTAAAGAAATAAGTGATTCCTTAGATGTATATCTCCCTTTATCGATAAATGGTGAAAACATAATTACTTTGCGGACCACATATAGTTTCTTGCAAAAGGTATATAACTTACTATCAAACTTACGACATTCTTTATGCTAACGGGATTCTCGGCAACTAGACGGGAAAAAAAATATTGAGCCTCTTTGTATTTCTTTATTCGCATTGCTGCCACTGCAGCAACACGTAAATAGTCAATGTATTTCAACTTATCCCTAAGTAAAAGTTGCCGATGTTTCATTAATATTCTTGATGCCCCCTGAAATATAGCATTGTAATTTGTCCGTATCCTCTGACCTTCATGAATATTTATCTTAATTAATGCGTCATCTGTGTTCACTATTTTGATGCTATTAAGTAGTAAATACGGCACAAGGCGATATGACAACTCAGTATGTTGGCCCGCCATTAGTTCCGCATCAAAACCTCCAACTGCATTGAATATACTTTTCTTAACAAAATACACTCCTCCATTAGTGAATCTGCCTTTAATTGAACTAAACATTGGTGCTAAATCAATTGGAAAGCCTCGCTCAATAAACTGATGGCTGCTGTCATACCTTTCAAAACCGCAACTAACAACACCAGGATTATTATTATCTATAAGATCTACAATTTTACTTAACCATGTAACATCAGCCTCATCGTCGCTATCTAAAAAAGTAATCCATTCATACCTAGAATAATCCACTCCTATATTTCTAGAGTGAGCAGCACCCGTATTCTCTTTTTTAAAGTATCTAATTCGCAAGTCGACAAGAAATTTCTCCACTGTTTCTTGGGTATTATCTGTTGATCCGTCATCTATTATAATGAGTTCCCAATCAGAAACGATCTGATTTATTACACTATTAATTGCCCTCGGAAGCAGGTGTGCCCGATTGTAAGTGGGGATTATTATTGAAACCATGAATCAATTAAAATATTCTCTGTTTAATCGAATCGCATTCAAATCCCAGTCCCACCATTTCATCTCCTCAATTTCTTTCATTCGCGCGTCCGAAAATCTAAATTTGATAACTCTAGCCGGGCTTCCAGCCGCTATAGCATAAGGAGGTATTTCATCGGTCACAACACTATTTGCCGCAATAACTGCACCATTTCCTATTTTTGCCCCGCTGGTTATAACACATTGGGTACCTATCCAAACATCATTACCGATCTCTACCGCGCCATTGGAATAGATGTCCTTCATTCGACCCTCCATCAGGATATTCTTATGAATATGATACGTAGTTACCCCATCAAATCGATGGTTAAATTCTTGTATACTCACATTACGTGCTATGCTACAAAACGAGCCAACTGTTACTGGGTTGATTTTGCAAGTGATATCCATGTTAGGTCCATTAAGTGACGTGTAGCGCCCCAATGAAACATTTGAACCCGCATTAATCTTAACCCCATTAGTAATTTTGCAGCCCTCACCAATATTTACTGTTCCACTTATCCTAACCCCTTTCAAAATTACAGATGAGTGTATACTCGAGCTACTTGACAGGTTTAGAAAATTATGTTGTTCTATTATGTTTATAAAATGTGAAAGCAGCTTGTTTTTAAACCCGGCCCAATTATTCATCTTCGTTCTTTTAGCAACTATAATTGATATTCCTACTGGTTATCTAAATAAAGTTAATCAAAAATCAACCCCATTAAATAATCCCAATTAACTAAAAATCCCGCACTTTACTAATTTCTTATAAAAATCTCCAAATAAAAACATTTATCAACAGCCTAAAATTAGATTGAATATCACTACAAAGTAAAAAGGTCCGTAAATCTGCACACCCAATTAAATCACCCGCCAGTATCATTAGTACTTTGCCATACAGGTAAAAATACAAATTTGTAACCGTCGATAATTTGGAGCATTTTATGATCTGCGCATGCTTGGGCCCTCATCCCCAGAGCAAACTTTGTCAGAATGAATCCAACTGCCCCAAGACTCATACTTGGATTTTTATGAACCTCCTATACCGCTTATATACAAAGCCAAGCACAGCAAATAGTACCAATGATAGCGACACTTTTATCGGCAAGGACCAATTCACTGCCAAATAAGCGAGTACCGTTAGGAAAATAGTAATCACTAACCAGAATACCGGGTAGTAATTTATGGAGTTATACCGTTTAAATACAGCAAAAAAGAAACCCGAATAACCCATATACATATAGGCTACAAAGGTAACCACGGCTGCTGCCATAATTCCATAGTGCGGTATTAACAAGAAATTAAGAAGCACACTGATCAGTCCGCCCACTGCAGAAACACGCCAAAGTACAGAGGTCCTTCCTTCAAACATAACTTTAGCATTGGCACCTATATACATTGGGCGATAATTAATACTCATAACCAAAATAATCGCCAATGGATATCCCTGCTGGAGGTCATCATTCTTGATCAGTACAGTAAATATTTCGCGTGACCAGATAGAAAAGCCAAATGTGGCTCCCAAAAAGATGACTTGAAGCGTAAAGATGATTGACCTGGCCACCAAATCTTCATTTTTTTTGAACAACCTGTTAAGCATTGGTCCCACAGCCACATTGGATGCCGAAGCAAATGCGCTAAAGTAGTTACTAAAATTCGAGGCCAGGTTATACTTACCAATTGAGGCAGTCGGCACTTTTAATAAGTCCATAATACCCCTGTCCGAGGAGTTGAGCAAATAGATAGAATAGAAATGAGGAACCGTAGGCAACGATATCTTTAATGAACTTCGTATGGTACGCCATTTGAAATTAAAAATGGGGCGCAGCGGTAGAAAAAAATTCAATGAAACCCAGTATGATAAATTGTAAAGAGCTACGACAATAAACTCAGACCAGAACCAACCCATAAATCCCATTTGTAGATACGCAATGGTGTAGAGATTTAATAGCACGGTGGCTAATCCAAAAATGACCGTGCGTGTAGCCACCTGTATGGGTTTTTCATTGACCTGATAGTACGTGGACCCCAACACCTGCGCAGGGCCAAAAAGTATGTAGGGGCCAATGTTTAAAAGAATGATTAACCCGGTTTGATCACCTGCTTCCGCAGGCATGATTAAGTAAAGTAGCGATGCGAAAAGCGCAGCATACACAAACAGCCAGAGTGTTAAAAAACCGTAAAGCTGGCGCCATAGCCACTTATACTGGCAAGGAGATTTATAAAACGAATTCACCAGCACGGTACGCAGGCCCAAGGTGTTTAATACACCGATGGCTCCACTGTAAGCCGCAATAATACCTGCCACACCGTAATCCATCGCAGTAAGGTGTGCGGTAACGATAGGAAGTGTAAACAGGCTTGCGACCCTTGGAATGTAAGGTGATAAACCGTAGATAGCTGTGTTCGTGAAAAGTTTTTTAAGCATCGATTTTTCTTATTCGTATTACTGATGCCTGCACACTGCCTACAATTGAAAACGAAGGAACAACTTCTGCAATTATACTATTGACGCTAAGAATTGTATTATCACCAATGTCATCACCCGGATTAACAAAGACGTTAACATCAATCCATACCGCATCAACTATGATTACATCCGTCACCTTTCTTTTTAAGGTCGAAAATTATTAAAATCCTGATCAGATTCAGAGGATGTTGTATTCATTCTCACATTATGAATAATACGCGGTCTCTTTCAGTCTTAAATGAATAGCCAGAGCTGATTGGATTATTCGATTGCTACGGAATCGGTATTTTCGCCTATTTCAATTTCGCTCTTTCCGCATATCTGAATCATTAAATCTAAAAAGTCTTATGTAGGTTAAATCTTTTAAGTAACAATTTATAATAATGATTATCACTTGCACACTGCCGCAAATAAAACTTAATACCCTTTCCACTAAAACAACAGAGAATTAATGCAATATCGATTTCATCACCTCATAGCTATTGACCCGCACGGATTTATTAGCCACAAAGAAATTATTTACTTTATCTAATAACTCACTCCATGAAAGCTCCTCATCGGTACGCGAACAAATGTAAACTAAATTCTCTTTGTTTTGCTGCTTAAAATATTCTGGTGCGACTTCATGGTTGGCAACAACCGGAATCCCCATCATGGCTGCTTCGATGGCCACACCTGAGACGAAAGTGAACACCAAATCAGTATTTTTTAACACTATCGGCAATGGTAACTTGGTCGCCTGGTCCATCTCCCATGACCCGGCATCCAAATACCTCTGCGCCTGCGCCAATATCTGGTCATAATCATCAATTTGCCGTGGATGCAACCGAAACCACCAAGTATATTCGTGCGAAGATTCCTGTATCCATTTCAACAGATATGAGGGAAAAAATTCACCTGCAATACGAGGCTGCATGGCATAAGTGATAATCTTTTTCTTCTTGGACATTGGTGGCACCTGCGATTCCAGAAAACTAATCCAGGGTTGTCCTACAATGACGGCTGTTTTTTGCGGAAATGATTCATTAAGAGTTTGTTGAGTTGACTTATCCCATACTAAAAAACTGGCAGGAAGCAATGTGGAACTATTGGATTGAGGAAGTGTCTCATATTTGCCATACGCTAAGTGTAATGGATTAATCGGGCCATGCTGCATTTCAAATACCGGTATACCCTTCTCGGCGGCTGCCGCATTTAACGCATATACTTTCTGACTATAATAGCAAAGCGTAATGATCTTTTTTGGTCTTAATGTTCCGAGAACAATCTTCCAGGCTCTTATATTTCGAATGAGTAATGGCCAATATGTATTAACTGATTTAACCAGAGCCTTGGTGTTTGTATCAGGAAGTCGTCTTTGAAGGTATAGAATCACCTGGTCCCTGTAGACTGCAAAGTCTGGTGACATTTTTTTCTTTGCAACGAAAAAACGAAGTAAGAAAAGGATATCTGTAAAGGAGAATATTCGGGCGCCACCTGCGGATTCTTTTGTTGAACCTGAATACTCCGCCAGGGCCGAAAGATTGATAAACTCGGCCGATAACCGAATCGGGTCAAAGAATTTATTATACGATTTACCCTGCCACACTCCGCGATGCGACTGCGCCCCTACAAAAAGAATATCTGCACGACCTATCCTAATAAACTTTGCCAACTGGCGTATCGAATCGATGAAACGTTGTGCCAATGTATTCGGAGTCTCGGTTTTAACACCTTCAACTTCAGCTAATTCAAGATTGCGAACCAGAAAAGAAAATAGTTGCATCCGAAACCAAGGCCAGTAATAAATACCGTCCGTTTTCCAGTTATCCGTATTAAGCTCCTGTTCCATGTCAAGAATGAGTTTCACGGTTTCTCTCCGGGTCCATTTCATATTATTAGCACGCATTGTTAATAATCTATCAGATCATTAGATAATGGAACGCCGCGCCTCACATCTTTATTCACTCGCTTTCCTAACACATCTTTCAAAAACCTGGGATGCAGGCCATAACCTGGACGGATGGATCTCACATTTTGTTCCGTTAACGTCTCACCGTTACTTATATCTTTAACCACATACAAAGACCTACTAAATTCTCTGCCTTTTACTTGTTTATCCGTTAACGTATAGTCAATCTCACCAATCGCCATCTCTGCTTCTCTTACAGATCTTACCATTTGGCAAAACTCTTCTTCTGTCATGGAGAAGGAAGAATCTGGCCCGCCAATGGACCGATCTAATATAAAATGCTTCTCGATAATTTTTGCTCCAAAACAAGTGGCAACAACCGGTGCTGTATTTCCCATGGTATGATCTGAAAGACCTGTAATGACTCCAAATCGTTCTGCCATATCTTTTACCATTACCAAATTGGCTTCAGCAATAGGGGCTGGATAACTGGAGGTGCATTTCAGTAACGCAACCTGATCATTGCCTGTACGCTTGCACGCATCGATAGCCAGTTGAATATCTTCATCGGTTGCAATTCCGGTAGAAATTATCACCGGCTTTCCTTTTGAGGCCACATATTCTATCAAAGGAATGTCTGTAATTTCAAAACTCGCGATTTTATAGGCAGGGGTGTGTAAGTCTTCAAGAAAATCAACAGCCGTAGGATCAAAAGGAGAAGAGAAACAAATCAGCCCTTCATCTTTTGCCAATTTAAATAAAGTTTCATGCCATTCCCATGGAGTATAAGCCTCTTTATAAAGATCATGGAGATTCTTCCCATCCCAAATAGTTCCCTTGATCAAAAAATCAGGATTTCTGGAATCAATGGTAATCGTATCCGCTGTATACGTCTGAAGTTTAATACAATCAGCGCCTGCGCGCTTCGCTGCTTTGATGGTTTCAATAGCCGTATCAATGCTTCCGTTATGATTGGCCGATAATTCTGCTATAATAAATACCTTACTGCGATCGCTGATTACAAAATTTCCAATATCAATATCTTTCTTCATACTCTATTTGCTTTAACAATATATTCCAGAAAACCTTTATAAAATTTACTGCCCATTGGGGGCTCAATGTATGAACCTATCTGAAGACCCAAGGCGTCTTCAATAGACCATAGCAAGTCCTCAAATCCAAACATATGACGAAATAGTACCGTGCTGGAAAATCGCGCATTGATCTCAAAAATCTTTGGAACTCCCTGCTGGACTCTAAGTTGCACATTAATGCTTCCAACCAAATTCAGCAATGAAGCCAACTTCTCCAGAATCGATTCAATGGCCACATTTTTCTCGATAACTCCAAAACTAGAGTACCCGCCGGTTAGTTTTCTCCTGAATTGTATTGTCCTTACTATTCCCAACCTACTACGGTAAATTGCGCAGGTAAATTCTTCATCGACCGAATCAAGATACTCCTGGCAGACCGCCTCTTTTAATACTTTTGCAACCAACGAAAACGTATCACTATCCTTTACAATATAAACCGCCTTGCTCCCCGATCCGCGTCTGGCCTTTAGGATGCAGGGCAACATAGGTACTCTCAACTCCTCAAGCAAAAACGTTTTTGGAAAAGGAAGATTATTGCTTTCCAAAAATTTAGCAGTTTTATACTTATCCAATCCAACCTCAATGGCCAGATTATTTGGTTTAATAATGATGCATTTGTCAATTCCGATAAAGTCATTTCTCAATAAATACTCCAACTCATACTCTGTAGCTGGTATTAGAATATCAATATTCTGCTGATGCACTAAAGCTACTATACTAGCACTATATGAAGGCGAAGACACCTTATCAACAACAAAACATTTATGGAAAATAAAATGCCCAGCATGATCATCGTGAATATCACAACCTATAATCTTACTCGCTTTAGAATAGCCAATCAAGATTTTACCCATACTTTGAGCGATATCACCACCACAACCCGTTACCAAAATATTGTACGATCTCATTTGTTTCCGTTTCTATATAGTATCTCTCTCAAATAAGGAAGATCAGGATCTGTCTTCTCAACCAACTCCGAAAGTTGCTTTACACTATAGGGTGTGTGCTTTGGCGTATACACATTATTACTTGTATTTAATATACCCCAATCAGCAATACCACCGCAAACCCTAGATTGACCAACGGACCCCGGATTAATAATCAATGCATGTTGCGCCTGGCAGATAAAGGGATAATGCGTGTGACCCAGAAATACGTAATCGAGCTCATTCGAATCACACTGCTCGATCAATTCCTTACTTGCATCAGGATAAATGTATTGATCTGTGCTCCATGGAGAACCATGTGCCAGTAATACATTAACTCCATCAACAAGTAGTCTCATTGATCGTTTTTGATTTTTTATTAGCGCTAACGTATCCAGAGAAAGAGTTCGCATTGCAATACCCAACGCACTACCATACTTCTTTTTAACAACATCCTCACTCAAGGAGTGATCCATCAACGCTTCGAGCATATCTTCATGATTACCTCGGATAATGTCTTTACTCCATTGATTCAATAAGGCATACACACCAACTGCGTCATAATAATAGCCAATCTGATCACCCAAAATCCATAAATGATCAACCTCAAGACCCTTTGCCTCCTCAAGTACACCTTTTAATGCAGTACTGTTGCCATGAATATCAGAAAGAATAGCGATTAACACATTATGATCTTTTCGAAAAACATCCATGCAACAAAGAATCAACAAACCTACCATTAATTAAATACTGATCTCTCAATCTTCCCTCTAACACAAATCCATTTTCCTCCAAAACATTGATAATATGTGGTCGTATATCAAAAGCCTCAGTTGTAATTTTATTGAAGAGCAATTCATCAAATGCAAGAATCTTAATTAATGATAGAAAAACAGCGTACTCTTTTTTAAGCACTCCAATGTTTCTATTTCTATCCGTTTCGAGTAAAAAGGAAACCTCACCCCGTTTATCAATCCAACTAATATGAACCAATCCGCCATATCCGATTAATATATCATTAAACAAATAGCTAACCAGTATCTGATTAGGTTTATCCATTTTAAGTTCTTTCATCACAACCTCTTTAAAGTAACGCGTTTGCATATCTCTCGTTAACGGCATATTTTGGCGAAGCACATCAATTTGATCATTACGCCATTGCATAATTTCAAACTTATCCTGATCCCGGATAGGAACAATTTTATAATTTCCTTGCTTGAACTCCTTTCTTTTTAATATCGGATAGCTCATTGAAATATCCTTTCTAGTTAACAAAAAACGCTGTTAAGGATCGACCAAATCCCAAATCCATTAAAGCTTTATAAAGATTAACGGCACCCTCAACAGAAATTGAATGCGCCAAATTCTCAAATCTCAACCTCGATTGATAACAAGATTTTCCTTTGGTTTTATCCCTATTGTAATTAGTATTTTGATTTAATAGGTTGATGTCTATTGGAAAATCGCCCATTACAAAAACAGGCTTGAGTTTGGCCTCATTTGCTAAGGCCAAAAGCCCTTCTTTATTAAAATACGAAAGATGGTCAGGATACGCGACCCAATATTCGTTATCTATGTGACCGTTTTCAAGAAGATAGTTTTGCAGAACAGAAAAATCATTAGGAACTTCAACCATCAAAATCCCACCATTTTTCATTATCCTCTTGCACTTCCAAAGTAGGTCCAATGGATCCAACACGTGCTCAAGAACATTATCAAGCCACACTATATCAAATCGCTTATTTTCGATTAGAAGGTTCTCAATATTCTTATAAACATCGCCTACTAGAACCAAATCTAGATAATCTGAATTAAATTTCTCAACCCCAAATGAGCTGTAGTCAAGACCGGTCGCTTTTATACCTAATTGATTAAAGTAGCGAAGTACCCATCCTTCTCCACATCCAATGTCGATAACAGATATCTCTTTCTTTATCTCCTTGAATTTTGAAATAACGTGAACTTTCTCATTTATTTTATTCAAAAAGTAACTTATTTCTTCATTTGAATAACTTAGCTCGTAACTACCTCGAGCATTCTGATAATACTTTTTATTATAATACTCTTCTAACTCTTTGATACTAGGTTTATCTATTACGGAGTAGAAGCCAAATTTATTTTTTTCAACGATTTTTGTCATTTAGTCACCGATTAAAGTAAGATTCATTTTAAAAATATCAATAACCAACAAATTTACCCTTTGCTAATAGTCACATTTTTCTTGGTTTAATCATAAGTACTTTCGAAACACTGGCTTAGCAGGTTCACCCACTAAAAGTCCTTCAGTACCTTTTTCAAGAGCCAGGGCATACATATTAAGGCAGTTGGCAAATGATTTAACGAGGAATTCAATATCCAATTCGGTATGGCTAAAACAGGGAATAAAAGCTCCCTGGAATAATATACCCCGCCTGATCATTTCCTGCATCATGAGTGTTCTCAAGTTAGCGTCCGCTTCGCCCTCTCTGTTTCGGAAAATCCAAATAGGCATCCAGTTACTGCTGCTGACCTGGATATACGATTGCAGCGCGGCCTTTGCCACCTCGCTTCGTATACCGGCTATTAATAAATCTCCAATGGCTTGATTATGGGCCACCACATTGTTTTGTTGAAAGTAGTCGATGGTGGCGATGGCAGCCGCCAGCGCGGAAGTTTCGGCTCCGTGTGTGGTGGATACCAGGAATACTTTCTCTTCACCATTTCGCCTGATGCCCCCGAGCTCCATGATCTCCTTTTTTCCGGTGAGGGCGCAAAAGGAAAAACCATTGGCGATACCTTTGCCCCAGGTCGCCATGTCGGGCTTCAGATCATACTTTGAAATACAACCCGGCAAATCGGTTTTAAAGCCGGTGATCATTTCGTCCATAATAAACAACGCACCGTGCCGGTGGCAGAGGTCAATGGCCTCTCGTAAAAATTCTGCCGGCGTACGGCTGCAATTGCAGTCTGCCCCGCACATGTTTTTTTCCGGCTCCGTAATGACGCAGGCAATCTGATTGGGAAATTGATCAAACAAAGCTTGCAGCGATTCTAAATTACAAGACTTAAATGTTAACGACAGGTTGGATATTTCCTCAGGCACACCTCGGTTACAGGCGGTTTTGCCAATAAACCAATCATCATACGAATAAAAAGGGTGATCGCCTGGAAAGGCCACGAGTTTTCGGCCCGTAAAAGCGCGGGCTAATTTCACGGCTGCCGTGGTGACTAATGATCCGTTCTTCGCAAACTTGATCATGTCATGTGCGGGTACCAGGCTCAGAAAACTTTCTGCAGCTTCCATTTCTATATAAGAAGGTCGCTGAAAATTCACACCTCTATCAATCTCCTGTTTTACCCGATCGTTGATGGGATCAAAAGCATGCCCCAGGCTTACCGAAGAAAGGCCCATGGAACAATCCAGAAATTTATTACCGTCAATATCCCACACGTAAGCGCCTTTGCCATGGCTGATAGCCGCAGGAGAAAGTAATGGAAACTGATCGTCACCCTTCGAATAGGTGTGAGCACCACCAGGTATGAGATTATGAATTTTTGAACGGTAATTGTCAGAATTTTTGAAATTGGTGATCATTTATAATTCCTTAAATTGATTAATCTCTTAATTATATAATAGTCTTCGTATAATGTCTTGCTGAATAGCTTTATATAGTTTCATCATCCTTTCTTAAGGATTTTATGTATCCTTCATTTCTTTTGATTGATGAATTTAATTCGCCCAGTTGATTAAAGATAATATAATTCACATACTCCCGCCACGATTTATCAGTACCTAAACCCTCTACTAATTTCTTTATAAGTTCAAAATCGGCCGGCTCATCAACAGTCATTCGAACATTAGAAAAATTTTCAACAAGGGGATAATTCAAGCAGTTAAAATTCTTTCTGATATAGGGTGTAACATGCTCACGTTCCGAATTCATTGAGGCTTCCCGCCAGGCCCGCTCAAGACATTTGAATTTAAAAACCTCTACATCCTGGCCATCCGGAAATCGCTCATCTAAATTGTTGCTACAATAATCCGCATCATTCTCCTTTGCATATTCAATTACTACGTCAACTAGTTCGGGGTCTATCAACGGACAATCCGCTGTCACTCTTACAATCCATAATGGACTTAACTCTTTGGCTGCTTGATAATACCGGTCTAATACATCATTCTCTGATCCCCTATAGACAGCGAATCCCAGTTCCTTGGCTATATCATTTATTGCCTTGTCCTCTTCTTTATTCGTGGTTGCAATGACAATTTTATCTACCTGTTTCGCTTTGTAGAGGCGCTCCAGATGTATTTGTAACAAAGAACGTCCACCGATTTTCTTCAAAACCTTTCCCGGCAGCCTTGTGCTACCTAATCTGGCTTGGGTAATCAAAAGTACATTCATCACCAATTCTTTGGATAAAGTAGTTCCTCTTCTTTAACATAAATAGCATCAATTCCCAGTCTTTCCATAGGTGAAAGTAGGAAATGAGCGAAGTTGATATTTTTCAAAAGTTGATCTTTTGAATCTACACCAATAATTACCTGGTCAATCTCAACATGACCGAGAGCATAAGCCAAACACACTTCTTCTACTGTCTTTCCGCTTATACTGGTGATATCAAGAAATTGACCCATATATCTCTTTAAAGGTGCTAGCCGGGCGGGAAATGCATCCGGATGTTTAAACAAAAGACCTTGCAAAAACAAAGACCGCGCCTGTATCTGTTTGCCTTTCACCTTGGCCATGCGCAATAATTCTCCACGCTGGCTGGTGTTATCCAATACATTGAATGGAATCTGTATCACATCCACGCCGCCCGTCTCAATGGCAATCTTAAACTCATCATTTTCATATACCGATACACCAATTTTTTCGATTTTCCCGGTATTCTTCAAATCTCGCAGTTCAGTAAGTACCTGCGGAAATTTTACAAAGTCCTGAAAGCTGTGATAAAAATACACTTCAATGCCATTCACCTTCAATACCTGCAGCGAGCGCTCCAATTGATCGTGAATTGTTCCTGACTCACTTCCTATCCTAAACTTCGTATTGATGCGAAAACGGTACGGCACAGTATCATGAAATTCACCGATTAATTCTGACGCATTACCATACGCATCGGCCGTATCCAGTGTGTTCACCCCTGCATCCCATGCATATTTCAGAATTTCAAACACCTGCTCCGGTGTGGGTTTACCCGCCTGATTATTGATGCCATAGTCAATACCAAACTGCACCGTGCCCAATATCATCTTCTCAGAAGTCATTCTATTTTGATGCATTGAACAAGGCCATTCTCAATACGTTGCACAAGGTCCCTTCATAAAATCCATGTTTCCTGTAAACACCTTCAATCTCAAAACCCATGTTCTTATAGAGTTTAACGGCCTGCTCATTATTCTCCACCACACCCAGTGTAATTTTTCGCAAGCCTATTTCATCAAAACAAAAACGAACGATTCTCCCGGAAGCTTCTCGTGCATAACCTTTGCCCCACTCCTCCCTGTCTCCCATCATAATGCCGTATTCACCCAGTCCGTTTTTTAAACTAAGAGGATCTACCTTAATATTACCAATATGTTTATCTGAGTCTTTCAGATGAATGGCCCAGAATAGAATCTCTTTTTTTTCCACATCCTGCAGGAAACTCCTGAGCTTATCCAGTGTATAGTCTCCACCACTTTCAAGGTAACGAATCACTTCCTTATCATTCATCCATGCAACGTATTGCTCACTGAGATGCGCCACTGACAATGGTTTAAATACAAGTCGCGCGGAATGCAATACCGGGGCTCTCATGATGCACAATAGAAATCATCGATGCTATCAATCACAAATTGCTGATCCTCCGCTGAAAGCGAGGGGAAAATGGGTAAACTCAGGCAGCCTCTGTAATACTCTTCGGCAAACGGCATATCTCCTTCCTTCCATCCAAATGACTTGTAGTAAGGCATCAGATGTGCAGGTATGTAATGCACCTGGGTATAAATACCCCGCTCGCGAAGGAAATTATATAACTCAAGTCTCCGGCGTGCCTGAATCACGTACAAATGATAAGCATGACCCGAAGGTGTTGTCTTCAGCTCATTTAACTGTGACGTTATGGAGGGATGATTGGCAAACGCCTGATCATATCGCCTGGCAATCATCCTTCTCTTTTCAATTCCCTGAGACGCCCGTTTCAACTGACTGGTTCCCAGCGCAGCCTGAAAATCAGAAATGCGATAATTGAATCCAAGCGTTTGCATTTCCATGTACCAGCCAGGGTAATTTCCCGTCGCGGTATCCGATGCCGCTGCAAATGAAAGTTCATTTTTAAAAAGCGCAGCATCGCGTGTGATACCGTGAGTACGTAATATCAACAGCTTTTCATACAGTTCCTTACTATTGGTCGTGATCATTCCACCTTCACCGGTAGCAATATGTTTTACCGGGTGAAATGAAAAGATGGCCAACTCGGCAAATTGCCCATTGCCACAATATTGTCCCGTGCCACTACTGTCCATGAAAAAACCTCCGGGAGCATGGCAGGCATCCTCAATAATCCACAAACCGTGCGCATCCGCCAATTTGCGAAACGCCTGCAAGTTCACGGCCTTCCCGGCAAAGTCAACCGGAATTATTCCTTTGTAGGTTCCTCTGGGCGCAATTTCCAATAGCTGCTGAACCTTGGCAATGTCGAGCAAGAAGGTCTCAGGGTCAATATCCGCAAACACCACATCTCCACCGCAATACCGCACGCAGTTTGCTGTCGCTGCAAATGTAATGGGAGTAGTGATCACTTTGTCACCAGGTCGCACGTGTAATGCCAGTGTACATAAATGTAACGCGGCTGTTCCATTGGCTACTGCAACTGCGTACCGGGCACCCACGTAGCTTGCAAATGCATCCTCAAACTCCTTTATCCGCGGGCCTTGGGTGAGATAATCGGATTTTAGAACAGCGACAACCTCATCGATATCTTCCTGGGTTATCCACTGTTTGCCATACGGTATTGACTTCATTACGATACGTTAAACGTTGGATCAACATGTTCCTTAATCAGTCGTCTAAGTTCCGGTATGCTTACCCATTCGGTATTTTCACCCGAATTATAATGAAAACCGGGGGTCACTTTCTTTGCCTTAAAATGCGCAATAAATTCATCCGTTTTCCACCGGGGTGACGAAGGGATAATAGCATAATATTTCCCCAGGTCATACGTGTAGTACGAGTCGGATGTGGTGATCATCTCTTCATGAATCTTTTCACCAGGCCGGATACCCACCTCTTGTTTAACACACTCGGGGCCGATTGCCTCTGCCACATCAACGATTTTATAGGAAGGAATCTTGGGAACAAAAATTTCACCTCCCCATGCGTGCTCCAGCGCATGCAGCACCATATCAACACCTTCCTGCAGGGTGATATTAAAACGCGTCATCGTACTATCGGTAATTGGCAATACGCCGCTTTTCTTTTTTTGGATAAAAAAGGGAATCACCGAACCATTGGAACCCATCACATTTCCGTAGCGAACCACTGAAAACTTAATCGGATTCCAACCCTTGATATTGTTAGCTGCTACAAACAATTTATCGGAAGCCAGCTTGGTAGCACCATATAAGTTGATCGGTGCCGCCGCTTTATCCGTTGAAAGGGCAACCACACTCTTTACTTCGGCTTCCAAACACGCGTTGATTACATTCTCCGCTCCCAGGATATTGGTCTTTACACATTCCATGGGATTGTATTCCGCGATGGGCACATGTTTCATGGCTGCTGCATGAATTACATAGTCAATTCCCTTAAGGGCCCTTCGAAGCCGGTCAAAATCCCGTACATCTCCAATAAAGAAACGAACCTGAGGAAACTTTTCGACCGGATAATCCTGGGCCATTTGATACTGCTTTTGCTCATCTCTCGAAAAAATAACGAGCCGCTTAACCGACGGCCACATTGTCAATATATGATGCGTCAACGCCTTTCCCAGCGAACCTGTGCCTCCTGTAATCAGTATAGATCTGGATGAAATCATTTATTAAAATCTAACTAAGCTTGTGTAACCCTATTCCCCATAATACCCGGATTCATTTGCACCGCGTGCTCCACCGTAGCCATACCCGTAACCATATCCGTAACCATAACCATATCCGTAACCATAACCAGGTCCCGATTTCCGCAGATCATTAAACAAAATGCTGATATTGCTGAGTTTACCTGCGAGATAAAACTCATCCAGTGATTGCAGCACCATCCTCGGCGTAAAATCCTGACGAACAACATAAAGACTATGGTCAGCATAACGCGAGAGCTCAAACGCATCCGCCACAAACGACAGTGGTGGCGTATCGATTACGACATAGTCAAATTCCTTTCGCAACTCAATCATCAATTGCTCCATCGCCGGGCGGATAAGCAACTCACTTGGATTCGGCGGCATCGGCCCACCGGATATCATGAACAGGTTTTCAACCTTGCTCGTTTGAATGATCTCTCTCCAGCTAACCATTCCGGACAAATATTGACTTAATCCGACCTCATTCTTCAGTTCCAGATCATCGTATAATTTGGGGCGTCGCAGGTCAGCCCCCAGGACCAGTGTTTTTTTGCCAGCCATCGCAAGGACCGATGCGAGATTAAGGGTCGTAAAAGATTTCCCTTCGCCGGGGATGGAGGAAGTTACCATGAATACCAGCCGTTCTTTGCTGGAAGTAAAATAATTAAGGTTTGACCGCAAGGCCCGAAAAGATTCTGCCATAGCCGACCTAGGCTTTGTAAAAACGATTAAGGGATCATCCGACGCGTTATGCCCAATTCCCCCTATTATAGGAACGCTGGTCAATTTATCAATATCTTCCTTGGATTGTATCCGGGTATTAGCCATTTCGAGGGCCACAAAAATAAGAATAGGCAATATCAAGCCAAGACCTGCCGCAATACCATAGTTGTTTGCTACTTTAGGACTCGTCGCTCTGCCGGCCTGGGGCGGGTTAACGACGACGATATCCGATGTTGTAGAAGCCTTGGAAAGGCCTGCCTCCGTTCTCTTCTGCAATAAAAAAATATAGAGACTCTCCTTTAAGGAATAATTTCGTTGAATAGATATCAATTCTCGCTCCGTACCGGGCAATTTGGCCAGCTGATTCTCGACGACTTTGATCTGTTTCGAGATAAACTCCAGATTAATTTGCTCGGTTCTCCGGTTGTTCTCGATGGTTTTCAGAATATCATTTTTTAGGAAAGCAATTCGTTGAAGTGTATTGGTTAACAAAGGGTTCTCCTGTGAACGCTCCAGCGTTTTGTTACTCTTGTACACATTGACCTGGGTTTGAAGAGAAATCACCTCTGAAATCAAGCTGGCAACCATATTATCGGTAATCCCCACACTGGTTGGAGTAAAGATCCCGTCGTACTGGTCGTTCTTTAACAGCTTGGTGACATAGTCGTAATAATTTTCGTTCAGCCGGTACTGGAATTTCTGTTCCTCATATTCCTGTACTCTCATGTACAACCGGTTGGCCTCCTCACTTATTCCGGTGATTACATTCCGCCGCTTGAAATTTTCCACCTGATCTTCGAACAACTTTAGTGAATCGCCAATAAAAACCAGTTGTTCCTCCAAAAAACCCATCGCCATAGTGGCAACTTTGTTCTTTTTCTCAACGTCATAAAATTGGTATTTTTCGATAAATTTGTCTAGGAAATCCACTTCCTTCTGAGCAACAGGGCCTTCCAGGCTAAGGTTTACTACTGACGCCCCAACTGCCGCCCAGTTTGCCTCAAGCCTGCTCGCATACGACTTTGCCAATGCAGCAGGATTATTAAACTTAACAATGAACAATTTTCCAATCAGGCTTTCCACTGTTTTTGATTTTGTTACCAGTAAGCGAAAACCATTTACCTGAACGGTATCATTAAAAGGCAACTCAGGAAACTCCTTCCCTGCCTCATCATCCTCTTCGGCCAGATATTGCAAGGAAAATAAATTTTCATTGATAATCTTGAAGTACAAAAAAGTACCGTAGGGACTGCTGCTACGGGGGAGGATCCGGAATTTTACGGGAAAATTCGAATCATAATACTCCGTGGTCATAATCTCTCCCTCACGATGGAAAGAAACCTCAAACCCAAGATCCTCAACGACCTGCTGGAGCAATGGGTAAGATTTCATGATATAAATCTCGTTGAGGAAATTCCGAAACGGGTTGATCAGTTCATTGTTGTACAAAAATTTTGCACCCGCATTCTGTTCATTCTCCGTGATAATAATAGAAGCTGTGACCGGGTAGATCCGGGTACTGTAACGGTTGATCAGGAAGGCAATAGATAAAGCAACAGCTAGCGAAAGAGCGATTATATACCAATACCGTATAATTCGGTCAAAGACCCTTTTGGAATTGATTTGAAAGCCAGGTGCTTGCTTACCTATGGCTCCATCAGCAGAATCCGGTATGGGAATGTTTGTGTTCAATGCTATTTAAATGCGGCGATAATGAGTGCACCAAATGACAACGTTGCCGTAATAATGCCTATGTTGGCTACCCAGTATTTCCGGAAAGTACGTTGTTTTAACGGCGGTACGATGATGACATCATTCTGTTGCACATAATAATAGGGCGATTCCAGAAATTCCTCCTTTAGCAAATCAAGGTAATAAATCTCTGTTAAATCGCCATTTTGGCGAACTACCTTGATGGTACTCCTATCGGCCAATTCGGCAAGCCCTCCGGCGAGACCAATGGCCTCCATCATGGTAATCCGGGTATTCGTTGACACAACGGTTTTTTCTCCATTCACTTCACCCAACACCGTGAAACGAAAATTAAGCATACGAACCCTGACCACGACATCTGCAATATACTTGGAGACAACTGCCTGAATCGTATCCTCTGCTTCGAACAAGGTTAATCCGGCCACTTTTATTTTTCCCAACACCGCGTATTCAATTTCTCCCTCCTTGTTTACCAGAATACCGTTTAATAAAACGTTAGCTACATTACCCCCCTGGTTGTTTTGGGGTGATATTTTAGATAAGAAATCAAAGGCATCATTATCATCACCCAAGGTTTCAAAGGTTATACTTAGGAGATCAAGGGGCTGAATCCGGTTTTCAATAATATTCAAGGTATGGGTACGGAGTACTGTATCCTTCGGAATATCTTTCCGCTTCTTGAGATCTTCCTTTTGTAAATACACCAATTTCTTAGCGGGAACGCAGGAACTGAAGATTAGTATACTTACGGCAAAAAACAGCCAAATCCGGGTCATTCTCAAGGGTCTTTACCATTCAAAGGGCGTAAATATAGGGAAATAATGGTTAATGATTAATGGTTAATTGTTAATGGGGTGTAGAGGGGATACAGAGCGGTATAGGGTATAAAGGTATAGGGAATTAATGGTTAATGATTAATGGTTAATGATAAATGGTTGTAGAGGTGTAGGGAATGGGGAATAAGGTATAGCCTGTATGTTTAAAGTGAAAAAGGCCTGAGGTATCTAATTTAGTAGTGACGTAAAAAACTAAACTAAAACCTCAAGGCCATGAAAGATCAACAAGTTAATGAAAAACTGAATTTCCTGGGACAGGAGATTTATGTGGGAATCGACGTTCACAAAAAACAATGGAACGTGTTTATCATGAGCAAGCTTAAAGAGCATAAAGGATTTGCACAACCGCCCCGAGCTGCTGATTTAGCCCAATACCTGCGAAGTAATTTTCCCGGCGCAAGATATTACAGTGTGTATGAAGCGGGTTTTTGTGGATTCTGGCCTCACCGGGACTCGCTCAAAGAGGGCATTAATAACATTGTGGTTAATCCAGCGGATGTTCCGGGAATGGATAAAGAAAAGAAGAATAAGTCCGATAAGGTGGATTGCCGCAAACTCTGTAGAGGATTACGTAACGGAGATCTGAAAGGCATCTTTGTTCCAGATCGTGTTCAACTAGAAGATCGTGAACTGGTCCGCTTGAGGGCCAAACTAGTTCGTGATATAAGAAGGAGTAAGTGTCGCATTAAGGGAATGCTCAATTTCTATGGTATAAATGCGCCTTCTTCGGGTTGGTCGAAGGCGTATATAAACTGGTTGAAAGAATTGGAGTTCAACACCCCGAGTGGAACGTTTGCCTTGCGCATCCTGATTGGAGAACTTGAGCATATCTGCGATCTTAAGAAGGGACTTGGCACCCAATTACGGAGTTTAATAAAGGAGGAAAGGTATTCCCAACAAATCAAATTACTTTATAGCATTCCTGGTGTAGGCTTGATCACGGCAATGACCTTTTTGACCGAAGTAGGCGACACCTCACGTTTCAATCGTGTGGATCAATTGTGTAACTATATCGGCTTGGTCCCTACCCTTCATGGCTCAGGAGAAACGCTACACGTTGGAAGTCTCACGCCACGAAAAAACACTCATATCATGAGCCTGCTGATTGAAAGCGCCTGGACGGCTGTCGGTAAGGATCCTGCTTTAATGCAGACCTATCATAAACTCTGCACCCGGATGAAAGGTCAGGAGGCCATTATTCGCATTGCACGCAAATTGGTAGCAAGAATGCGATTCGTATTACTTAATCACACTCAGTATCAACTAAGACTTGCTGCCTGATATGAAAAAGAAATCGAAAAAATATACCTGTATCGTAAAGACCGGTCCGCAAAAATTTGTCAAGTACCGGCTCAACGACTTAATTAAGTTTACTACTTTCCTTGACCGCAATTGGTCGGGTTGGACATGGTTCAACGTATTTGATAATCGAACCAGGCTGCAGGTGGGTAATTTTACCAAATATCAAAAGCCCGCAGCATCAACAGTTTGATGGATGGTACCAACAATAGACTATATCATTGAAATTTTTTCTAATCTTTATAATGTGGGGGAGTGATCGCTTTATACCTCTTGCAGCCTCTGAATCCGCTTCAGGCGGATCTCCGGTCTGCTTTGTAATAGCCTGCGACCTCCCCTCTTTTCATAACAACACAGGACTGCAGCTTCCAACTCTGTTGGTAGTCTGCTTATAGAAGACTCGATTGAAAGAATTAGATGGTAAAACAAACCAGCAAATGCCAACGCTGTAAAAATGACATTTATAAAAAAACAACCTCTTCCTTGCACTTTAACATAGAAGAGGTATAGGGAAAAGGGAATAAGGGAATAAGGGAATTGGGAATAGGCAAATGGGAAATGATTAATGATTAATGATTAATGGGCAATGGTTAATGGCAACCTTTAACCCCCTTTTACGCCGAAATCCAGAGTGAGGGTGGTGGGTGGCGTATCGGGAGCGAAAGATCTGTCGAAATGGTGGGCGGGTTCTGCCTCGGTTTTGTGCGCTTTGTTTGGCGGATCCGTAGTTCGCGCAAAGGCAGCAGCGATGGGGAATAGGGAATTGGGAATAGGGAATAGAGGAATTAGGGTATAGGGTTGAGCCTGCCGCGTAAAAATAGAGTTTCTATAATTGGAAACTTTTCTTATCTTTGGCTCGTGAAAGTTATGGTCAATGAGACATTTCGATACGAGATTTTTAGAAGAAGCGGACAAGTTCATAGCCGCATTAAAAACAAAGACCGTTAAGAAAATACTTTAATAGGGTCAATGGTGAATGATTAATGGGTAATGGTTAATGGGTGACCTCGTCATGAAACAAAAAAGTAAATCATTATGGCAAAAGGAATGAAGGCGTACACACTTGCCGAGATGAAAGATAAGTACATCGGCAAAGTTGGGACAAAGAAAAGGGATGACTACGAATATGAACTTCGTATGGATGTTTTGGGAAAGATGATTAAAGCAGTAAGACAAGAACGCAACTTGACCCAGGAAGAGCTGGGAAAACTTGTCGGAGTTCAAAAAGCACAGATATCTAAACTTGAAAGCAGTACAAACAGTGCGACAATTGACACGTTAATTAAAGTTTTTAAAGCATTAAAAGCGGAGATAAATTTTAATGTAAAAATTGAAAATAACTTTGTGACAATTGGGTGAGGTATAGGGAATAAGGGAATAGGGGAATTGGGAATTGGGGAAATGGTTGATGGGTATAGAGGTATAGGGTATAGAGGTATAGGGTATAGGGAATAAGGGAATTGGGGTTCCCAGGCAACGTCGGGGCAGGCTGCAAGGACGTACACCTATGACGCTTTCAGATCCTTCTCATCTCTACATAATCTTCTTCGGGTTCGTGAACGACGTCTGCGAAGAGTTCGTCGAGGTGAAGGGTAAATCCCGGAAGGATGTTGCTTGTGGCGATGTCGCCTTTCGTCAGGGGCTTTGAAGGCCGATAGGTTCCTGCCTGAAGGAGAGAGAAAATTACCAGGGTACGATCATACGGATGAACAACCCAATACTCGGGAACACCGACCTGTTCGTATACACTGTATTTTTCGTGAAGGTCCCTGGCTACCGATGACCTGGAGACGACTTCAACGATAAGATCAGGCGTTCCTTCACAACCTCTCTCGGTAATTTTTAATGGATTACATACTACAGTAATGTCAGGCTGAACAACTGTATTCAGAACTCCCGGATCCATCGGCAAAATTACATCAAACGGCGCGGGAAAAACTTTTTTGGGTTTTCCTTTCAGGAACTGAAAAAGCGTGCCATGCAAAACCGATACGACATATTGATGACTGCTTGTCGGAGCCGGCGACATCCGGAAGACTTTACCCAAAATTAATTCAACCCGCTCCTGAAATTTCCATGTCAGGTAGTCGGCGTAAGTATAATGTTTGGAAGGATCAAGCTGATTGATGTCGGTGATGGTGTTCATTTTTTTTGTGGTAACGGTAATTTGAAGATAGTAAATAAAGCTGGAGAGTCTATGGGGACTAGCTGCGGAGGCGCAGCTTTTACGTCATTGCGATGGAGTCTCCGAGCGAAGAGAGGAGTACGACTGAAGCAATCCCCTTACTACAGCGTGCGCACTTTGTGGTCTGGGGATTGCTTCACGCCGGCTCACAGGCCAACGCTTCAGTTCGCAACGACGTGTGCTTGGCTTTGCTTCATGTCACCACTGTTGATTTCGGTCCATCTTCTTGCTGCTATTTTCTGTACTTTTTACGAGGGTTCCGGCTCGTGTGGTAAATAGCAGAAATGAATATGATTTTTTTCTTTTCGTAAACCTTGTAAATAATTACATAAGGAAATGTGTCTGCTTTAGCTTCCCTGTAGTTTTCCTTTTTCGTCCGGTATAATAAGGGTCTAATGGCAATCTGGCTTAATCGCTCTTCAATTGCTGCCGCAAAGCGGTCGCCTAATCCATCCAGACGTTCCTCATACCACCGATAGGCTTCACTAAATTCTTTATCTGCAAGGGGATGGAATAAAACCTGGAATGCCACTGCATGTTTTTATTTTTTCGCAAACTCTTTAGCCCGGGCCTTAACTTCCTTCCAGGTGTAGCCCGTTACTTTTTTACTTTCAAAATCAGCGCTTCTTTTATTCAATTCCTGAAGGAATTCATCTGTCCAGATATCAGCATCTCGTTGAATCTCATTCTCTACGATCGTGTAAATAGCCTTAACCTTTTTGTCATCTGCTACACGTATGTATTCGAATAGTTTCTTTCTTATCTCTGAAGTGCTCATGATATTTTTTTGGATGTGTTAAATGTACAAAAATATCCCCTTTTTACCGAAATCCAGAGCGAGGGTTTGAGGGAAGAAAGTGCGGAGCGAAGGATCTGTCGAAACAATTGGCCATCTTTTGCAGAGTCCTGCTTCGTTGGGCGGATCCTTCGTTCGCGCACGGCCAGCAGCACTTTCACCACTCTGGATTACGGTACTATTTTTTTTTGGGTTGGGGCTTGGGTGGTGGTGTGTTAACTGCGGAGGCGCAAATTTTACGTCATTGCGATGGAGTCTCCGAGCGAAGAGAGGAGTACGACTGAAGCAATCCCCGTACTACAGCGTGCGCACTTCGAAGGGAGGGGATTGCTTCACGCCAGCACGCAAGCCAACGCGTCAGTTCGCAAAGACGGGTAATTTGGTTCGCAAAGATGAATGGATAGTACTTTTGCGGTCCTTTGCGGCTTTGCGCCTTTGTGTTAATTGAACTGTGTAGACCGGTAAATGTCAGGCCAGGAGGTGTGTACTTCGTAGGATGGGGATTGCTTCGCTCTGCCCGCATGCCAACGCGTCAGCTCGCAAGGACGGACTTTTCAGGACGTTCTTTATTCCTTCTCCAACTCGGCATTGATCTGCTTTACGACGTTGTCGATTTCGTTGGCCTGGTCTTCGATGGTGGTGAGGTAGAAGTTGTGGTCGGGATTGGTGTCGAGCTTGTGGATGGAAATTAAGCCCAACAACCGGGCTACTGGTCCACGGAGCTGATGGGCATTGGTGAAGGTGTATTTTAACAACATCTCGTTTTGTGCATGAACCTTTGCCGTCCGCTCCATCACAATTTTCTCGAGGTTCTTGTTCATCTCATTCACGTGCTCATGGCTCACCAATAATTCTTCGTGTTGCGCCTCAATTTCTTTGGCCTTGCCGATAAGGTCCTCGTTGGCCTTTCGCAGCGCCAGATTTATTTCATCGTACCGCAGCTTTAAAATCGCGGTGGAATAACTGATAATGAAGTACAAAACAAAATACGTGATGCTCGCCGTGATCACCTCGCTAATGGTTGGATGCGTGTTTGATACAATGTATTTCTGGGAATAGATCGCTACAAAGACTGCGATCGCCGCCAGCCCGTGCATGAACAACATTAACCTTCCCCGAAGAAGGATGGAAAAGATAAAACCAATGATCAATAAAACGGCTATAGAGGTCACGACGTTTACGCCCTTCATCCATTGGTAGATCATGGCTGCCAGGGTGATGTTGGTAACGATCAATATCGCCGCATTGGCACTCCACTTTCGCACAATAAATGCAACCAGACAGGCTGAAAAGATAACGGCATCGATGGTGATGGACAGCGAGTCTTCCGCATAGAGGATGTCGGTGACGAGAATTAATGCCGTTCCAGCGGTAGTTATCCGAAGGAGGTTGATGAGGAAGAATTTTTCTATGTTCATCGATAGTCAATGGTCAATGGTCGATGGTCGATAGTCAATGGTCGATAGTCGATGGTCAATGGTCAATGGTTAAAAATTTAAGCCTTTAAAGCCCTTCTCCTTCGGAGAAGGGTTTGGACTGCCTGCCGGACAGGCAGGGATGAGGCCCTCAACCAATTCCTTGTCGTGGGTGCGGGAGTGTGTGCGCTTTAAATGTTTATCCGACTTTTCAACTCTAAGCCTTTAAAGCCCTTCTCCTTCGGAGAAGGGTTTGGGATGAGGCCTACACCCCACCAAAACAACAAAGAAGGAAACTGATCGAAATCAATTTCCTTCAATTGTTTACAAAACGAACATTCATGATCCGCTTTTAGAGCGAATGAAATTATTTATTCGGCGTGGGCCAGCTCTTTGTGCTCTTTCAATTGTTTGCTGATCCAGGCGTATGTCTTTTCCATACCTGCACGTAACGGAAGGGATGGTTGCCAGTTCAGTTTTTCCTTGATCAAATGATTGTCGGAGTTTCTGCCTCTTACACCGGTCGGACCCGTGATATTCTTGATGCTGATCTTCTTACCTGAAATATCAATCACCATTTTTGCGAAATCATTGATGGAGATCATTTCTTCGGAACCAACGTTAACCGGTCCGGTGAAATCAGATTCCATTAACCTGCGGATGGCTTCCACACACTCGTCTACATACAGGAATGAACGGGTTTGTTTTCCATCGCCCCATACTTCGATAACACCACCATCCTGTGCTTCGGCTACCTTGCGGCACATGGCAGCAGGAGCTTTTTCCTTGCCACCTCTCCACGTTCCCTGTACACCAAAGATGTTGTGGAAACGGGCTATCCGCACTTCCATTTTGTGGTTTCTGTAATACGAAAGGTATAACCGTTCGCTGAACAGTTTTTCCCATCCGTATTCACTGTCGGGCGCTGCGGGATACGCAGAAGCTTCGGAACATTTCGGGTTATCGGGATCTAACTGGTTGTATTCGGGATACATACACGCTGAGGAAGAATAAAATATCTTCTTCACGCCTGCCAGGTGACTGGCATGCAACACGTGTAAATTACAAAGGGCTGAATTGTGCATCACCGATGCATCGTTCTCGCCTGTAAAAATATATCCGGCACCACCCATGTCGGCGGCCAGCTGATAAACTTCCTCAATTCCTCCTGCAACAACTTTCTCTGCAACCCGGGGATCGCAAAGGTCACCGACTACAAATTCGTCGGCATTCATATTACCGTATTCGTTCTCCTTCAAATCAACTCCTCTTACCCAATAGCCTTCACTTTTTAAACGGTTTACCAGATGTCCCCCGATAAATCCGCCAGCTCCACAAACAAGTGCCTTTTTTTTCATAGTGTTCAGTTTTGTATGTAATGTTTAATTTATAGTCTGAGGGGTAAGAACTTTATCCGCCTTGAATTCAACGGGAGCTTTTTTACCGTATTGGATCATTAACACCACAAGCTTGAATGCTTTCAAGTACCTGGGCACATATAATTTTGGTTTTTCAATACAACGGAACAGCCAGCCGAGGAATGACTTATCTGCCCAGGTAGGGATAGCCGCCTGACGACCGGTAAGAAACGCAATCGCGGCACCAGTGCAGATGATAGCGGGCTTATAACTCAAATTTTTCTTGAGATATGCTCCGAGCTTTTCCTGTGTACCACCACCAAGGTTGACCACCACATAGGCAGGCTTCCTCTTTTCAATAAACGCTACCAACTCCGGATCAACGATGTTTGATTTATCGTACATCGGAGCCTGATAACAAACGTCTTTGGTTAAGTTAAATCCGATGCTGTTCAGGTAAGTAATATTTGCTTCTGAGTCCTTAGGGGTAGGGTCAACCAATACCATACTGGAAGCGGCCTTCACTTCGGCATCGGCAAAAAAATCCACGAGAAACGTCAGACCTGAAATCCGGTTGATCTTTTCTCTGTTCATAAGGTTCCAGATCAACACCATATACCCGCTGTCGGCAATGACCACATCGGAATCCAGCAACGACTTGTAATACGCGGTATCGGTTTTAATGGTGATCAGTGCAGGAGCCGCCGGCACGACCATGAGTCCGCCGGATTTTAGTTTTTGTACAACATCCTTTACCTGACCGTTAAAAAAATCAATACCCAGAATTTGAAGACTATCTTTTTTCATAACATGTAGAGAGGGTAAACAATTTGGGACGGAGAATAATGATGGTTTAATGTATTGCGCTAAAAAATTCTTTGTGTCTGTGACCTGCTGACAGCGAATTGGCTGCTCAATATACTACTTATATCGCTACCGATAAAAAAGTAACCTGCCCCTGAACATTCGTTTAATCTATTTTTTAATGGGTCGATCACACTTAAATCGTTGTTTGCCGGTGTTTAAAGGCTACAAAGTAAACGCGATTCAAATGCACCCACCAATGACCCCGGTTTGAAGTGTCGATGATCTTAGTCATCGCGAAATAACCGCCTGTAAAGGCGTTTTTGAGACTGATATGACGGGCTGTTTGACCTTTAATCAAGGCCCAAAGTGTCTTCGGAACTCAGACCTCCCCTTAAAAAAGGGGCTTTGCAGAGTCTTCAATCGATTTCACTCAAGGAAGTTGTACAACGAAAAGCGGACTGCCAACAGGCCGTAAGAAAGAATTACTTCAGCACTGCCTTTTGAAGCTCACGGCTACATCCGCAATTCCACAACCGCCACCTTGTTCAGAAAATCCTCGTAGGCCAACTTGATACCCTCTTTCAAGGTGGTCCGATGTCGGAATCCCAGCCCATGAAGACGCGTCAAATCCAGGAGCTTCCGGGGTGTTCCATCGGGTTTTGATTTATCGAAGCCGATTTTACCTGTAAAGCCTACCGTCTCTGCAATCAGGTGTGCCAGGTCCAGGATGGTAATTTCTTCACCGGTACCGATGTTCACTATTTCCGGATTATCGTACTGCTGCATCAGGAAAAGACAGGCATCGCCAACATCGTCGGCAAACATAAATTCGCGTAAGGGTGTACCGGTACCCCAGATAATGACTTCATCTTTGCCCGCTTCTTTAGCTTCATGAAAGCGGCGAAGTAGTCCCGGTAACACGTGCGAGTTTTGTGGGTGGTAGTTATCGCCAATGCCGTACAGGTTGGTAGGCATGGCCGATATAAAGTGAGCACCGTATTGTCTGAAGTACGACTGACATAATTTGATACCGGCAATTTTTGCGATGGCATAACCTTCATTAGTAGGTTCGAGGAAGCCGCTTAAGAGGCTGTCCTCGTGGATAGGCTGCGGCGCAAATTTCGGATAGATACACGCTGATCCGAGGAATAAAAGTTTTTTCACCCCGTGACGGTAAGACGCATCGATGACGTTGTTCTGAATCATCATGTTGTCATACAGGAACTCCACGGGATAGGTATTATTTGCCATGATACCACCAACTTTCGCGGCCGCAAGAAATACGTAGGCGGGTTTCTCGGTATTGAAAAAATGGTCGACCTCCACCTTGTCTCTTAGATCCAGTTCACTGGAAGTTGCTACGCAAATGTTTGAATACCCTTCCTGGCGCAGTTTCCGGTAGATAGAGGAGCCCACCATTCCACGGTGGCCAGCTACGTAGATTTTATCGTTTTTATTCATGGTATGATCAGCTAATGGGTAAATGTCTGTGTTTGCTCGAGCTGTCCGGAGCTTTTTTATTAAAAAAACCGTGTAAATATAACAAAAGGCAGGCTTGTAGAAGCAAAAATGGTTTGTGGCTGGCGGGGTGAATAGTAGGTGTGAAAGGCAAGGGTGCGGGGGTTGAAGAAAAGGACAGTGTAAATCCTCGCTCTCACACTGACACTCACTCTGGGGCTGTGAGGTGAGGGTGAGAGTGGGAGTGAGAGCGAAGAAAAGGACAGTGTGAATCATTCGCTCTCACACTGACACTCACTCTGGGGCTGTGAAGTGAGGGTGAGAGTGAGAGTGAGAGCGAAGAAACGGACAGTGTGAATCATTCGCTCTCACACTGACACTCACTCTGGGGCTGTGA
>JBGSQQ010000046.1:0-2201 GCA_041737945.1 Chryseolinea sp. | reverse complement strand
TTGATGGTAATGCTCTTCACTTCCGTGCTTACCTGGAGAAGTACCTGAAGGACTGGGCAGATGAAAATGGATATGATATTAATTCTGATGGTTTGAAAATTTATGTCACGATTGACTCTCGCATGCAAAAATATGCGGAGGAAGCGCTTAACAGGCAGATGCGTAATGTGCAGCGCAAGTTTGACGATCACTGGCAGGGGCAAAATCCCTGGCAGGATGAAAAACATCAGGACATCGTTAACTTTGTCGAAGATATTTCTAAAAAGACGAAAAGCTACGCGAGACTCAAAAGCCGGTTTGACAACAATCCCGATTCCATTACAAAGTACCTGAACCTGCCTCATTTGACTAAAGTATTTGATTACGACAAAGGGGAAAAGGAAATGATGCTCAGCGTGATGGATTCCATCGCTTACATGAATCGTTTTATGCACAGCAGTTTTGTGGCCCTGGAACCCAATACAGGAAATGTTCGTGCTTGGGTTGGAGATATCGATTTCAAATATTGGCAATACGACAAGGTTGCTCAGTCTAAGCGTCAACCGGGTTCCACATTCAAGCTGTTCGTCTATACGGCAGCCATGATGCACGGAAAATCACCCTGCGATGTAATGACCGATAAACCCGTTACCTGGAATTATATGGATAAGGGTGAAGAAAAATCGTGGAGTCCTCGCAATGCAAGCGGTCAGTTTTCGGGAAGTACAGTTAGCCTGAAGTATGCCTTTGGACGTTCCATCAATTCCATTGCCGTACAACTGGCAGAGGAAGTCGGCATTCCGAATGTTATTAAATACGCACATTTGCTCGGTATCCGTACACCACTCGAAGTACAACCTTCGCTTAGTCTCGGTTCGTCGGATGTGTCATTGCTTGAACTGGTCAACTCATACGGTACGGTGGTAAACGAAGGAGTTTATCACGATCCCGTTCTGGTTACCCGCATCGAGAATAAAGATGGAATGGTGGTGTTTCAGCCAAAACTGACTCAAACACGTGTTATTCCTTACGAAGCAGCCTGGTTGATGACCGAATTATTAAAGGGCGGCATGACCGAACCCGGTGCTACTACACAAGCTTTGTGGGAATGGGATTTATTCCGCTATGGAACCGATTTCGGTGGAAAGACCGGAACATCGTCCAATCACTCTGACGCATGGTTTGTTGGAGTAACACCCAAATTGATTGGTGGTGCATGGGTAGGAGGGGAGCAGCGTAGTGTTCACTTCCGCACGGGACAATTGGGAGAAGGAAGTCGCACGGCTTTACCTATTTTCGGATTGTTTATGGAAAAATTATTGAAGGACGAAAGCCTGAAAGAATACCGGGGAAAATTCCTGACCAAGCCAAAAGAACCTATTTCCAGAAACTATGGTTGTCACACTATTATGCCACGCGATACCACTGCCACAGATTCCATTGATGTGCCGGCGGAAGAAGCTGTGGATATTCCGGTAGGGCAATAATATCAATTACCTCCACATGAATGTGGAGGTAATTGATATTAAGATTCACCCTTTCAGCCTCGCCAAAAATTTAGGATACAAATCATCACGTACCCAGATGATATTGGGTTCGATGCGTAAGATCTTTTCATAAGTGAGTTTCGCTTGTTTCATATTTTCTGTTTTGTCGTAAGCACTGGCAATGATGGTAAGTAGGTTTAAATATACCCAGTTCTGGTATGTTTCGTTATTCTTTTCCATAATGAAAGCAGCTTTCAGAAAATAATCAAGTGCTTTCACCTTGTCACCACCCAACAATCGCGGCGCATAATACAGCATATTCCCTTTATCAATCAGTGCCTGCACATTCCGGGCATCCAGTTTCAGTGCCTTATTGACATATGCCTTGCTGTCCGATTCCAGGAAGATGGCTTTGTAATGATTTAACCCGATACGAAATCCAAGATAGGAACCTTTAAAAGAATAAGCTGTGGCATTATCAGGCGACTGGCGCAATACCTCATTAATCAGCTTTTCCCCTTTCTCAATAAGCGTTTCGGCACGATCATACTGTTTAATTCCTAACATGTAACCTATATCCCCGTAATAGTAGTTTATCAGGTCCAGTTTCACGCCCACACTACTTAAATCGTTGGAAGTTTCCATGGTATGAATCAAAGTTTCCCATTTATGCATATCGCCGTTAATAAAGGCATTGTAAATGATTTTATTGTTGGCAGCTTCATTGGAAGCTGC
>JBGSQQ010000040.1:0-95577 GCA_041737945.1 Chryseolinea sp. | reverse complement strand
GCGCGTAACGATCCGTACTGATTTGGTTGGGTGTGTGAGTGGGTGTGGGTGTGTTCACTGCAAAGGCGCTAAGACGCAACGGACCCCATTGAAAAAAATGTTCAATACCCAATGTTCAATTCTCAATGTTCAAGGGGTAACTGCAACATAATGCTGTTGTATTCCTACCCCGACGGGATTCAACATGTGTAGCGCCGCAACATGTTGCGGCGATTTTGACAGGGATGAACACGCGCCAGGAAAAAGACATAAGATCCCCCATGCGTAAGTGGCGCGTAACGATCCGTACTGATTTGGTTGGGTGTGTGAGTGGGTGTGGGTGTGGGTGTGTTCACTGCAAAGGCGCTAAGACGCAACGGACCGCAAAAGGATCTATCGACATAATTGTCAATACCCAATGTTCAATTCTCAATGCGCAAGGGGTAATTGCATCATAATGCTATTGTCTTTCTACCCCGGAGGGTACAACATGTGTAGCGCGCGACATTTGTTCGGCCCGGGAGGGGGCGATGAATACGATCCGGACGACTTCATACAAGTAGTTCTATAAAAATTAAGATACGGAATATTTCAGCTTATATGGTAAGTTGAAAAAGTAGGACTAATATTATTACATAGAACAATAGATCGATAAACCTTGTCAACAGAATATAAATCGTATGGGCTAACAGCAGCACAAGTCCTGGAAGCCCGGGCTAAATACGGCAGAAACGAAGTGGAGAAAGCAGGGAATTCCTTCCTGAAATCCCTGAAGGACGTCGTCAAAGAACCCATGTTTCTCCTATTGCTGGTGGCCGCCCTCATATATTTCCTTACCGGTAAAACAGGTGATGGAATATTTATGGCTGCCGCGATCGTTCTGGTTACAGGTATTTCGCTTTACCAGGAATCCCGAAGCCGCAACGCACTGGCTGCGCTGAAGTCGTTGACACAGCCCACGTGTGCAATAATCCGCGACGGGGAAAGGATTGAAATCAAACGTGAGGATATTGTTGTGGGTGATTATATGATAGTCGAGGAAGGGACTTCCATTCCTGCAGACGGAGTCATCATTCAATCTAACGACTTCAGCGTGAATGAGTCGATACTGACAGGTGAATCATTACCCGTAAGCAAGAGTAAAGCAGATGAGAACCCTTTGGTATTTCAAGGGACATCCGTGGTGGGCGGTCTGGCGATCTGTAAAGTGGAATCTATTGGGGTAGCCACTGCGTTGGGTAAAATCGGTAAAAGCCTGGAATCTATTGAGGAAGAAGAAACCCCACTCCAGAAGCAGATCAGCAATTTTGTGAAGAAGATGGCGCTTATCGGCACCGCTGTATTTCTGTTGGTATGGGGAATCAATTTTATTAGGTCAGGGGAAGTATTAACAAGTTTGCTCAAGGCACTCACACTGGCCATGAGTATCCTCCCGGAAGAAATCCCTGTTGCGTTTACCACTTTTATGGCATTAGGTGCCTGGAGACTGATGAAACTCGGTATCATCGTTAAACAAACAAAGACGGTGGAAACACTGGGAAGTGCCACCGTGATTTGTACCGATAAGACGGGAACTATCACAGAGAACAGAATGAGCCTGGCAAGGGTATTTGCGTTGTCTTCCAAAACAATTTCAAACACAGAAAGTATCGGTGACGCTGAAAAGGATTTGATTACGCTCGCCATGTGGGCCAGTGAACCTATTCCCTTCGACCCGATGGAGGTTGCCCTGCACGATGCCTACAAAAAGTTTGTGTCTACCGATGAGAGGTCGTTGTATGAAATGGTTCACGAGTATCCGCTGAGCGGAAGACCGCCCATGATGACACATGTATTCCGGAATACAAGCGGCACCCGCATCATTGCGGCAAAAGGTGCTCCGGAAGCGATGATACAGGTGTCAGACCTTTCTGAGGAAGAAAAGAAAAATGTTGATGATGCGTTGCAGACGTTAACGAAAGATGGCTTTCGGGTTCTGGGTGTTGGTGTTTCATCCTTTGCCGGTGATACGTTTCCCCCCAGCCAGCAGGAGCTGAAATTTGCTTTTAAAGGGTTAGTAGCCTTTTATGATCCACCGAAGAAGAATATCAGCGAAGTATTCGAAGCATTTTATACGGCAGGTATCGCGGTAAAAATCATCACGGGAGATAACGCAGCCACCACCTCCACCATTGCCAAACAAATCAACTTCCGGGGTGCGGAAAAAACAATGAACGGGGAGGAGCTGCTGAACATGAGCGAAACAGAGGTCAATCAGAAAGTTATGGATGTGAATATTTTCACGCGTATGTTTCCGGATGCAAAACTGAAAATACTGAACGCACTGAAAGCGAATGGCCAGATCGTTGCCATGACCGGTGACGGTGTAAACGATGGGCCGGCATTAAAAGCAGCTCATATCGGCATCGCCATGGGCAGGAAAGGTTCTGAAATTGCTAAGGAAGTTTCTTCGCTAGTGATTACTGACGACGACCTGGCAAAAATGCTGGATGCTGTGGCGATGGGAAGAAAGATCTACACGAACCTGAAAAAGGCTATCCAATATATTATCTCCATCCATATTCCCATTATTCTGACGGTCTTTATTCCGTTGGTATTGGGATGGGTGTATCCCAGCATTTTTTCACCGGTGCACGTTATTTTTCTGGAGTTGATCATGGGCCCCACCTGCTCCATTATTTACGAGAACGAGCCGATGGAGAGCAATGCTATGAATCAAAAACCGCGTCCTTTCACCACCACTTTTTTCAACTGGAAGGAACTTAGCACCAGCATTCTTCAGGGATTAATGATTACCTGCGGAACATTATTCATTTACCGCTATAGCGTCCACTATGATTATTCGGAAGCTATTACCCGAACAATGATTTTTATTACCTTAATATCGGCAAATATCTTTCTGACGCTGGTTAATCGCTCGTTTTACTATTCGGTGCTGACCACCCTGAAATACAAAAATAACCTGGTAGCAGTTATTATAGCGATAACCCTCGCCTTGACATTCTCACTCATTTTTATCCCTCCTTTCACTCGTTTTTTTGAATTTGAAAAGTTGAACGGACTCCAGCTATTGGTTAGTGCCGTTGTAGGGTTTATCTCCGTTGTCTGGTTCGAAAGTCTTAAGTGGGTGAAAAGAACACGAGGGAAAGAACTTGCTGAGTAGCATCTTGGCCAGATCACAATTCAGAATTCCTACAGATTTCTTTATTCCCTTTGAAGGGTAAACTTTCACTATGCTTCGGATTACACTTGCGGCAGCGGGCATTTTTCTACTTACGCTCGCCGGCTTTTCCCAACCTGTTCAGGATTCTTCTTATCAAGTAAGAAAGATTAAGCTGGAAGAAGTGAACTTTGTTTCCGGCTACTACAAGCAGGATGGTAATAATTCAGCCGTCACCGGTGGAATAGGATCAGAAAAGCTGACCGACTTCGCCACAACCCTGGATGTAAAGCTTTCCCGTTATGACTATCGACACCGCAAGCATTCGCTTTCTGTTGAAGTAGGTGTTGATGTTTATACATCAGCGTCATCCGACCAGATTGATCCGAACACAATTTCTTCAGCATCTTCACAGGATGTACGGGTTTACCCGTCCATCACCTATAGCCGGACAAATGAAGAGAAGGGCTCAACGGTTAGTATAGCAGGATCAGTTTCTTCTGAGTATGACTACTTATCGACAGGGCTCGGTGTGGGAATCTCAAAACTTTCAAAGGATAAAAACCGGGAGTTCAGTGCAAAGGCTCAGATTTTCCTGGATACCTGGTCGGTCATCCTGCCGGTCGAGCTGAGAAGTTTTGACAGCAACAGCGGCAAAGAGCCCAGAAATTCCTACAGCACTTCGTTTACGCTTAGCCAGGTGATGACCAAACGTCTGCAGGTATTGTTACTGGCTGACGTTGCCTATCAGGATGGGCAGCTGGCTACACTTTATCACCGGACGTATTTTAACGACGGATCACACCGGGTTGAAAATTTACCGGACAACCGTTGGAAGGTTCCCATAGGGATAAGGTTAAACTACTTCGCCGGCGACCACTTTATTTTCCGAACGTTCTACAGGTACTACACCGATAGCTGGGGATTGACTGCACATACCGTAGAGCTGGAGACACCCATAAAAATTACGCCCTTCTTTTCTGTGAGTCCTTTTTACCGGTATTACAAACAGCAAGGCGTGAAATACTTCGCACCGTATGAGGGGCATGACCTGAGCGAGGAATTCTACACCAGCGATTACGACCTCTCAACGTTGTCGAGCCAGATGGCGGGTATGGGTATACGCATTGCTCCCCCTGGTGGAATAATGGGCATATCCAAATTTAATGCCCTGGAGTTACGGTACGGACACTACATGCGCTCGACAGGCCTCACTTCAGATATAATGACACTTTTCCTGAAATTTAAATGATAACTGCATGAAACTAGTACTTGTTTTATTTCTGATGATGGGCATGGTACCCAATGAATGGCTTACCAATTTTGATGCAGCGAAAGAAAAAGCAAAAGAGGACAACAAGCTCATCCTGCTGAACTTCTCCGGATCGGATTGGTGTGCTCCGTGTATAAAGATGAAGAAAGAAGTTTTCGAAAGTGAAACGTTCTTTTCGAAATCGGATAAACAATTGGTATTGGTTCGTGCCGACTTTCCACGGTCAAAAAAGAATCAATTATCCCCGGACCAAACCAAACACAATGAAGCACTTGCTGAAAAGTACAATCCGGATGGGAAGTTTCCATTTACGCTGCTGCTGGACGCAAACGGCAAGGTTATCCGGGAGTGGGATGGTTACGTATTTGGCAGCCAGGATAAGTTTTTAGCTGAGCTCGAAAAAGCCATTACACCAAAATAGGATGGTAGCCGTGATGACTCCTGTGTACAGAAAAAACATCAGACTGATGGGCAACCAGTTTGAATTTGTGGTTGTAGCTCAGGATCAGGAGTGGGCGGCGCAACGGGTGCAAGAGGCAATAGCCGAAGTTCAGCGAATTGAGAAACTGTTAACTACATACGGAGATAACAGTGAGACCAACCGGATCAATGCCATGGCGGGTATCTGTCCGGTAAAGGTGGATCGCGAAGTATGGGAGTTGATTGAAAGGTCACTTCGTATTTCTGCCTTAACACAAGGGGCCTTTGATATCACCTATGGTTCAATTGACAAGAGTCTGTGGAATTTTGATAAAGAAATGACGTCGCTACCGGATGAAAGAACAGTAAAAGCTTCCGTACGTCTCATTAACTTCCGCAATGTTCTGCTGGACAAGGAACACAGTACTGTTTTTCTCAAGGAGAAGGGAATGCGTATTGGCTTCGGCGGAATTGGTAAAGGATATGCGGCAGAGCGTGCAAAGGTATTGATGCGGACTTCGGGCGTTGAAAGTGGTATTGTAAATGCGGCCGGCGACCTGACGGTATGGGGCCGCCAGCCCGACGGTGAAGCCTGGACTATAGGGATTGCCGACCCTGACCAGAAGAGCCTTCCGTTTGCGTCCCTGAAGTTGACGGAGACATCGGTGGCAACATCCGGCAATTATGAGAAGTGTGTGGTAATTGATGGAAAGAAGTATTCACATACCATAGACCCAAGGTCCGGCTACCCGGTACGTGGAATCAAGAGCGTCACGATAATTTGTAACAATGCGGAAATTGCTGATGCCATGGCGACACCCGTTATGGTAATGGGCATAAAAGCGGGAATAAACCTTATCGATCAACTGAGAGACATTGCGTGTATAGTCATCGATGACAACAATACGATTTACACATCCAAAAACATTAACCTTACTACCTGACCAATGAAACTTTACAAAAACAATAGAAAACAACATATGGTTACGTTGCTGAAGCGCATCCATTTGTTCGTGAATATGTATAGATTCGTAATCGGCGCTGTAGTAGTCCTGACTATTTTCTCAGGGGGTTGCTCGCCGGTAAAAGAATATCAGAAAATGCATCTCAATGATTCCGAAATGGAACTGGCAACCCGGAAGACGCAGAAATTTGAGATGAGCTTTCAACTCTATCGCGAAGGGGCATCCGGTGCCAACGGTGGCAAAACCGGAGGTGGGTGTGGTTGTAATTAGTCCGGGGGAACTGTTTTGGAACAATTAAAGTCAATTGTATGAAGATACTAATAGTAGAGGATGAGCGTGAGCTGGTGAAAAGTATTGTTCAATACCTGCGACATGAAAGTTATATCTGTGAAGTAGCCTACACGGCTTCGGATGCTGAAGAAAAGTTATTGATTCACGACTACGACTGCATTCTCCTGGATATCACGCTTCCGGACGGCAATGGGCTCGCCATTCTGGAGAAGCTGAAGAAAGCACGAAAGCTGGAAGGTGTGATCATTATCTCAGCAAAAAATTCCATTGACGATAAAATCAAAGGACTCAACCTGGGGGCGGATGATTACCTGCCTAAACCGTTTCACCTGGCAGAGCTGGGAGCACGGGTGTCGGCAGTTATCCGCAGAAAACGTTTTGAGGGTAACAATACGATCACCTTTCATGAAATTACAGTCGACTTATTGGGAAAGACCGTTTCGGTCGGCGGAAAAGTGGTCGACCTTACCCGAAAGGAATACGACCTATTGTTGTTTGTTGTTTCAAATAAAAACAGGGTCGTGACAAAAAATGCCATAGCCGAACACCTTTCCGGTGATGATGCAGATGCTTTTGATAACTTCGACTTCATCTATGCGCATATGAAAAATCTGAAAAAGAAGCTCATGGAAGTGAATTGTCCGGACTACATTAAAACCGTGTACGGACTTGGTTATAAATTTGAGGCATGAAGCTCCTGACGCGCACCGTTCAGAATTACGTTCTTTTTTCAGCTCTCTTGCTGATCATTAGCACTCCGGTATTCTATTTTTCTGTACAACGGTTATTTGTTCATGAACTGGACAAGGAATTGGTCTCTCACAAGGCAGAATTTTATCAGGTAATCCCGTTGTTAAAAACTGAAAGTGATTTTGAATTTTTCAGATTGATGAACGACGAGCTTATGCTCAAAGAGAGTCAACAATATTCCCGGGAGGATTCTATTTTTTCGGCAACGCTCTACGATGAGAAGATAGACGATATGCATGATTTCCGCATTCTGCTTACACGTGTTGAAATTCTCGGAAAACCCTATCAGTTACAGATTCGCGAATCTTTAGTAAGTACGAAAGACCTGATTTTGGCAATTGTAGGCATTCAGGTTATATTAATTTCATTCCTGTTGGCCGGTTTTGTGCTGATTAACCGCAGTTTGTCAAAAACGGTGTGGGGACCCTTTTATGTGATTCTTGGTCGCCTGAAGAAATATCAGATTGATAAGGACACGACCATAGAATTGCCTCGTTCTACTACTGCCGAGTTTCGTGATTTGAGTGCCGCGATAACCCAATTGGTGGACAGAAATCGCCAGGCTTTTCAAAATCAAAAGGAGTTTACAGAGAACGCATCCCACGAACTGCAAACGCCGCTGGCGATCTGCAGGACGAAACTCGAGTTGCTGGCGCAGACAAAAGAGCTTAGTGAACAGCAGGCTGAACTTGTGGGCAGTTTATTTCATGGGATGGAGCGAATCTCGCGGCTTAATAAAAATCTCCTGCTGCTCTCCAGGATCGAGAATCGACAATATTTGGAAATCGAAAAAATTGTATTGGTATCCGTAGTGAACAAATATCTTGATTCATACCAAAGCCAGATACAGGACAGACGACTAAACATAAAATCTTCCGTTGACGAACACGCCACAATACAGGCAAATGCTATTTTGTTTGATGTATTGATTAGCAACCTGATTACAAATGCCGTTCGCTATTCGACCGGGGGCGGTACCATAATTTTGGAGGGAAACAAGGATTTCATTCACGTTGGTAATTCCGGTGAGCCGTTGAAAGATCCTGAAAAGGTTTTTGAACGCTTTCACCGTGAGTCCAGAAGCGAAATCGGTAATGGGCTTGGACTTTCAATTGTAAAGAAGATTTGTGAGGTTAAGGGTTACCATCTGAGTTACTATTACGGTGAGTCCATGCACCATTTCACAATCGTCTTCTAGATAGTCGGCTTTCTGCAAGCCGGGAGCGGGCGATAACGTTGCAATGGATCTAATGGAGGTCTTTTGGTCTATTGTGACTAACGTCACATACATTCCAATAATAGGTCAAGATCTTTGTAACAACTAATACCACATTTGACTAATCAGCCTATCCGGAAATGAGAATTTTTACCAATTGGAAATTACTTTTATTAGCATGCCTGACCCTGGGGTTGGCTCCGTTCTATCCGGAACCACATATTTGGGGAAAGCTAAAATGGGTAGCAGGTGGGGCTGTTGGAATGCAACTCATGGATTGGTTTGATACATTTTTCCATGGATTGCCCTGGTTGTTGTTGATCGGTAACTTGGTGGTGGCAGGATATAAGAAGATAGTGAATAAAGTTGAGCCTACAGAAAGATGAAAGCAATAACAGAGAATTTATTAACAAACTGGGATTTTATGAGATGGCTCCGCCTGGGGCTTGCCATATTTATTGGGATGCAGGCAATCGAACTTCATGACCCGCTTGCGGGTATGATTGCGGCTTTTTTTCTATTTCAGGTGATCACCAATACCGGGTGCTGTGGTTCAGCGGGTTGCGCTGTTCCTTCCACAAAGCAACCTGAGACTCATACCGATTCTGTGGATTATGAGGAAATTAAATCCCCGAAGAAATAAACTGGTAAACCCGGTGTAGTTTCTGCTACTGAAGCGTTTTCCTGCTTCGGATGAATAAGTATAAACAGGATCAGGAGGGCAAGTCAAAACTTCATGGCTGCATATCCTTTCAACTGGTATGTGCTATAGGTTGTTAGCATAGAGACTGCCACCTCAACTCCGGGCGCCAGTTGTTTTGGGTCAATTTCTCTACGGACCAGCGACTGTCCACAAACTGCAATCTTAACTCCGGCATCTTTTAACTCTTTGATCAGTGTGAGATTGGGGTTGTTCGTTTTGAATTTCTTTTGATACGCTTCATTATTCAACAAGGCTACAGCTGAGGCGTTATGGACAGCCAGGACAATATGTAGTTTCTCTAGCGGTACACCTCCGACAACATGCAGGTTGATAAGTCGCGCCACATTATCCAGTGAAGGATTGAGTTGATCCGGGCTATCCGGTCCTGTGGCCACATCGATAACGATATTGTACTCCATACCCGGATCCGGTTTTACGGTGGCATGGGGAATATCATGAATAGTCCCCGTAGATTTTATAACCGGGTTTTGCGGGTTCTGAGCGTTGCAGAGAATTGGCAGCAGAAGGAGCAGGGATAGCAGATGTTTCATTACGATGAGTAGGGTTAGAGAATGACGAATAGGGTATAGGTTATGAGTTATGAGTTATGAGTTATGAGTTATGGGTTATGGGTTATGGGTTATGGGTGACAATATAGGGGCTGTAAGGTACTGAAATAGTTGTAGAGTAAGTAAGTGATTCTTTGTTAACGGTAATTGTTAAATTGTAATATTATTCCTACCAACCACCTTTCCTTATTCCCTTATTCCCTTATTCCCTTATTCCCTATACCCCTATACCTTTATACCCTATACCTTTAATTAAGTTGAATCAAAAATCTATTTCTGGTGCATGGAAATCATATATTTAACCTACTGTTGATCATTTAAATCCCATGCCGTGACCATCATTGAACGCATTAAACAATTGGCTGAAGCGGATAGGGAATTTTGTATCTCTGCGCGAAGACATCTACATGCGCATCCGGAATTGTCTTTCCAGGAGGTGGAAACGTCTTCTTATGTCCGAAAGACGCTATTAGCTCTTGGGTTAACGGATGTTTCAATTATCGGTGATACGGGAGTAGTGGCCACGATTAAAGGAAACGGCGAAGGAAAAACGATACTGCTTCGGGCAGATATCGATGCGTTGCCTATTCAAGAAAATACAGGCTTACCTTTTCAATCCACTGCCTCCGGAGTTATGCATGCTTGCGGTCATGATGCGCACACGGCGATGTTGTTATCTGCTGCAAAAATTCTGATGGGTCTGCGTTCAGAATTCACAGGCGCTGTCAGGATTTTATTTCAACCCGCAGAAGAAATCCCACCCGGAGGAGCGGTGAAGATGATCGCAGCAGGTGTATTGGGAAATCCGCAAGTGGATAAAGCGATCGGCCAGCACGTAATGCCCCGCATGCCCGTCGGAAAAGTGGGAATCAGGTCCGGGAAATTTATGGCGAGTTCCGACAACTTTCTGTTGACGGTTCGGGGAAGAGGTGGTCATGCCGCGATGCCGGAGAACCTTATTGATCCGGTGGTAATAACCGGTCATATTATTGTCGCACTTCAACAGCTGGTGAGTAGAAATGGAAATCCGAGAATACCATCCGTACTATCTATTGGTAAGGTCATGGCATTGGGATCCTATAATGTAATTCCCGACGAAGTCACCCTGGAAGGTACCTTTCGAACAATGGACCAGGAATGGCGGGAGCAGGCGCTTTTAAAAATGAAAAGACTCGTTAGCGAAATAGCTGAATCGATGGGTGGCCAATGTACAGTTGAACTTACAAGAGGTTATCCATACCTGCACAATAATGAGAGTCTGGCGGCAGAACTCAAAAAATCGATCATCGAATATGTAGGTGAAGAAAATGTTGTTGATGAAGACGCGTGGATGGCGGCAGAAGATTTTGCCTATTATTCACATCAGGTTCCATCTGTATTTTACTTATTAGGAATCAGAAATGAAGCGAAGGGAATTACCTCCGGATTGCATACCCCAACCTTCAAAATCGATGAAGAGGCACTTCCATTAGGTGCCGGTTTAATGGCATGGCTAGCCTATCAGCAACTTGTAAATGTGTAATACAATTTATAACAAAATGCCTGGGCATTCTTATGTTATTGCTACACCCGATGGTAGTTCGTTTTCCACTACCTTTATGGGTGTTCTGCCTTTGTTGGTGTTCCTCACTTAACAAAGAAACGTTTAAGCTTTTCCAAACCATGTTAGTTATGTTTAAAAAGTGATATTAGATGGGCAAACAGTTATAGTTGGAAAGATGACCCTACAGGATTTTTAGAATGATAACGAACAACCTTATGCATAAATACCATTCTTTCATCCCATTTATTTTCGCCGCATTGGCTTTGGTTGGATGCAGCAAAGAACCGAAGGATAACCTTGTTTCGGGGGAGTCCCATTTATCCTTCACAGACAATGGCGCCTGGTGTTGGTTTTCGGATCCAAGAGCCATCTTTTACAAAGGACGAACCTATGCGGGCTGGGTCGATAGTCTGGGTAATATCATTGTCGGGTATTATGACCACAAAACCAGGTACATTGAAACAAGGGTATTGCATGAGAACCTTGAAGTGGATGACCATGACAATCCCAGTTTATTTATTGACAGCGAAGGGAAATTGTTGGTTTTCTACTCTAAGCACGGCCGCAAGGAACCAATCTATTTACTCAGAACGACAAAGGCAGAAGACATTTCCCAGTGGGAGGAAATTGATGAATTAAAATTAAACGATAGCATCGCCTATCAAGGTCTTTCCAACACGTATACTTACACCAACATTTGTCAGTTGTCAGATGAAAATAATAAACTCTATCTTTTTTGGCGAGGAGCAGATTATAAACCCAATGTTTCGGTTTCGATGGACAATGGTAAGAATTGGGAAGCCGGAAAGATTCTGATCCTTCCGGAGCGGATATACAAGGACAGGCGACCTTACATGAAAATCGCCTCGAACAACAAGGATGTTATACATTTAGCCTTCACCGACGGGCATCCGAACCGGGAGCCCACCAACTCGATTTATTATGTAAAGTATCAGAAGGGTAGCTTTTATAAAGCGAATGGAGAAAAAATAGCTGACTGGAGTCAGTTGCCCTTGTCGCCTCCGCAAACGGATATCGCTTACGATGCAAAATTAACAAATGAAAAAGCGTGGATCTGGGATATTGCTGAAAATAAGGAAGGTGATCCGGTACTGGTGTACTCCCGTTTTCCAACGGACAGCTTACACGTATATTATTATAGTGTCTGGGCAGACAATAAATGGAATCATCATGAGCTGATCAATTCAGGCCATTGGTTCCCGGAGACGCCTGCAGGCAAAGTTGAGCGCGAACCCAATTACTCTGGAGGAATCGTTCTTGACCATAATGATCCTTCTATTGTTTACCTGTCAGTTACACGCAAGGGAATTTTTGAAATAGAAAAATGGACGACAGAGAATAAGGGTAACGACTGGAACATTGAAGCAGTGACAAGCAATTCAACATCCGACAATGTTCGTCCCTTTGTTATCCGCAACCATGGCGCTCAGGATTCTCCATCCGTATTGTGGATGAATGTGGAGAAGTACGTCCACTACACCGACTACCAGACATCTATAAAGATGAATGTAAAATGACATTGAATTTGAAATAGAGTTTATGAAAAACAAGTATTCAATCCAGACCTCTTTATTCGTGATGTTAACTGTTCTGGGAATTTACCAGGGTTATGCTCAGGATCTTTATACGATGCCTGAAGGGTTGGAGACCCGATGGTCAAGTTTTGAAAACAGCGGCGCAGCGAAGGGCAAGGGTGGTTCTGAAAACAAGACTGCAAAAGGGCATGCGTTTGAGTTCATGGCCCCGGGTGAAACAAAAGTACTCATGGATGTAACGGGCGCAGGAATCATCCAGCGCATTTGGCTTACTGTTCGCGACCGTTCACCCGTTACCCTTCGTTCCCTTCGGCTGGAGATGTATTGGGATGGGTCAGCGACTCCTGCAGTATCGGCACCGTTAGGTGATTTTTTCGGCATAGGCCTGGGACGTAAAACTGCGTTTGAGAATGCCCTGTTTGCTGATCCGGAAGGACGTTCATTCAATTGTTTTATTCCGATGCCCGTTCGTACCGGTGCCCGGATCATTCTCGTCAATGAAAGCAAGAACACCCTGATGTTGTTTTATGATATTAATTTCCAGAAAGTGAAATCGCACGCGAAGGAGGTGCTTTATTTTCACACGTTCTGGAGCCGTGAGTTGAAACCCGAACTTGGAAAGGACTTCGCGATTTTGCCTAAGGTAAGCGGGAGGGGCAGGTATTTGGGAATGAACATGGGAGTAATCACCAACCCGGTCTATCAGAAGAGTTGGTGGGGTGAGGGGGAAGTCAAGATCTATCTGGACGGAGACACTAACCTTCCCACATTGAACGGGACAGGTACAGAAGACTACATTGGCACAGGCTGGGGGCAGGGTGTATACGCCCATGATTTTCAGGGATGCCTGGTCGCCGATACAGTAGCCGGAGCGTGGGCATTATACAGATACCATATTCCGGATGCGGTGTATTTTCAGAAAGACTGCCGTGTCACGATTCAACTCATGGGTGGTGATGTGCTGGCAAAGGTGAGGGAATATAAAAAGAACGGAGCGCCGCTTATTCCGGTTTCGGTTGCAGGAGATGATACGTTTGTTAAACTTCTGGAGAATCCAAAACCATTATCGTTGGAGGACGCCACGTTCCCGGAAGGCTGGGTAAACTTTTACCGGCAGGATGATGTGTCGGCAACGGCCTATTTTTATCTGGATAAGCCAGCGCATGGTTTACCTTCTTTGCAGGCGGTTGGGGTGAGGACTAGCGGGTTAAGTAAGTAGCACACTAGTACCTGAAATATTGTTGTGCAAAAAACTCGCAGAGTCCCCTAGGCGGAAGACACTGCGGCGATGTAAAGAACTAGTGGGTTAAGTAAGTAGCATACTAGTAACATTGTTGTACAAAAGAGTCGCAGAGTCCCCGAGACGGGAGACACTGCGGCGACTTGATATACTCAAGGCCTGCTTTAGTATTTGATGAAGTGGACAAATTATTCTTAAAGAGGGTTAGTATTAAAAAGCAAATGGTGTGGGGCCGGTATTTATTTTTAGAAATGTAAAAAGGAAAAGAATTGAAAAACTACTAGGTACCAATGGGGCTATTGGATTTGAGGCTTAGAACTACACAATACCAATCAAATTAAAAATAAATTTATTTTATGTCGGTTCGTATCTGCCTGGTTATCCTGTGTTCTGCTTTTATATTTTCAATCAATCTTAACGGACAAGGTTTATTATCCAAGCTAACATCCCCTGTTATTTTTAAAGGGGATGATAAAACTGCGTATAGAGATCCGGCGGTATTGTTTCATAAAGGACGATTTTACCTGTTTTTTACCTTGGTAAAAAGTGAGCCTGATGGAAAAGTTTATTCGTACACGGCAATGAGTGGCACGAATGATTTAGTGAACTGGGATTCTGTAAAAATATTAACACCCAGAGATCAAAACCTGGACTTCTCCAGCCCGGGGAACGTCATTCGATTTAACAATGAATGGATTTTGTGTTTGCAAACATATCCGCGGCCGGATTATAAAGTAGAACAAATGCCTCGTTTTGGATCCGGAGATGCAAGGCTTTATATCATGCGGAGTAAAAATTTGAAAGACTGGAGTCTACCCGAAATAATAAAGGTAAAAGGCCCTGAAGTATCGGAAGATCAAATGGGTAGAATGATTGACCCTTATTTATTAGAAGATATCAACGAAAGAGGTAAGTGGTGGTGCTTTTATAAGCAAAATGGTGTTAGCATGTCTTATACAAACGACTTTGTAAACTGGAAATATTTTGGTAAAGCCGATGCCGGGGAGAATGTTTGTGTATTGAAACAAAAGAGGGATTATATAATGTTCCACTCTCCTAAAAACGGAATTGGAATAAAGCGTTCGAGGGACATAATTAATTGGGAATCGCAAGGGCAATTAATCACGCTTGGTCAGGATGATTGGGCTTGGGCCAGGGGCCGCATTACAGCCGGTGTAGTTATAGATTTGAGAAAAAACAAAACATTAAATAAATACCTGATGTTTTTTCATGGGTCCGGCCCGCTTACCGAAGAACAGGGTGATTTTGATAAAAATGCTTCAATAGGATTGGCATGGAGTGATGATTTAATACATTGGGAATGGCCTTCCTTTAGTACTAAACTAAATTGATGAGAGTTAAAAAAAGTAGTCTGTGTTGTGTTGTTTATTTTTTGTCGGCCCCCGTCGCCGCAGCGTCTCCCGCAGGGGACGCTGCGATTTCTAATGTACCGATTATGAATTGGGTAGAAAACCCCAGATATAGGATCAGCGGATTTAATTTAAAAATCGAGGGACCTAGTATAGGAGGTGAAAAGATTAAATGTATCTTTGCCCTCCGTAAAACGGGTGGGGGCGTAGCGTAGCCCGGTATCGCGTGGCGCCTCGGCGCCAAGGTCGTCCGGTTGAACTTGCCTCATGTTGTGAGAAGGTTTTTTAGTTTTTCGGGGCGTAGCGTAGCCCGGTATCGCGCCTGGTTTGGGACCAGGAGGTCGTCAGTTCGAATCTGGCCGCCCCGACAAAAGAGACTGTCTGAACAAGGCAGTCTCTTTTCCGTTATGCATTACACAGTCTACGTCCTCTACAGCAAATCCTGTAAACGGTTTTACACGGGTCAAACGCAAGATTTTAATAATCGCTTAAACGAGCATAATGCTGGAGAAACCCCTTCCATCAGGGCGTGCATTCCGCTGGTTCTCGTATGGGAAAAGCAGCTAGAAACTCGGTCAGAAGCAATTGCCTTGGAAAAGAGGATAAAGTCACGGGGAGCCGAAAGATTTTTGGCTGACCTTGGATTCATTTTTATTAAATAATTATGGTATCGCGTGGCGCCGCGGCGCCAAGGTCGTCAGTTCGAATCTGGCCGCCCCGACAATAGAAAAAAAGCATTCAGTATAAAACTGAATGCTTTTTTTGTGGTTTTTTAAAAGTGTTTCAGTGATCCGGCAGGGAATCGAACCCCGAACCGTCAGATTAGAAATCTGATGCTCTATCCAATTGAGCTACCGGACCAATTTCTTTTGATATACAATTAAAGGATAACGATTTACGTCACTCATGACTCCGATACATCCCCAAAAGCATCTTCGAAACCTTCTCATATCGGTCGTACAGGTTCTGTGCCTCCGACAACGGAAGCGCGCCTGTCTCACCCAAAATCTGAAGGATCGCGACGCACTCAAAAACCGAACTCCTCGAAATGGTGATGTAGTGCTTTTTGTCCACGCTGGTCATCCTGCCCGTTCCCTCTGCCAGGTTAAGGAGAATATCCATGCTGGCCTTCTTCCACTGATCCTTGATGTAGGGGTCAAGACTCGTGTTTGAGTAGATGATCTTCAAAGAATCGGTTACAACCCCCTTCGCAATCTGATAAACCTCCAATTTTTCGAAATCAAACATAAGTGTGTGAATCACATCTCCTCCATTCAGAGAAATCCTGCGATCGTTGCGGAGAGGGGGGGATTCGAACCCCCGGTACAGAATAACCCGTACGACAGTTTAGCAAACTATTGGTTTCAGCCACTCACCCACCTCTCCAGTGAGAATCAGCCCTTATTTAAAGGAAGTGCAAATATAAAAGTTGAATGTAAACAATCGTAAAATCGGTTTAAATAGTTTCAGCTAACGTCAATATTCTTCCTGAAAATGCAGGATTTACAAATCACCGCGGCCAGATAAGCAGCCACATACGGGCACGATGAATCGCTAAAAGACCCACTTAACGAATATTGTGAATAAGCCTGCCATGTCATAAAAAAGGCCCTTGACTGATCAAGGGCCTATCTGTTTTTTTATAACCTTCGTTACGCTAATTCGCGGAGATCCACAGGTACTACCCGGGATATTCCTTTCTCCACCATCGTAATACCATAGATAACATCCGTGGATATCATCGTGCGCTTGTTGTGGGTCACAATCACAAACTGGGAGTCTTTACTGAAGTTACGAATGATGTTGTTGAACTTATCGATGTTGGCATCGTCGAGGGGTGCATCAACCTCATCGAAAATACAAAACGGCGCAGGCTTCAACAGGTACATCGAAAAGAGGAGTGCCGTCGCTGTAAGCGTCTTTTCACCACCGGAAAGTTGATTGATAGTCAGCGGCCGTTTTCCCTTTGGCTTGGCAATGATGTCGATATCTGATTCCAGGGGATTGTTCGGATCAACAAGTCTCAGATCGCACTCATCACCCTCTGTAAACAGTGACCTGAACACCCGAATAAAGTGGTCCTTAATTTTGTTAAAGGCCTCCATAAAAGTCTGGCTGGCCACAGCCTCAATTTCACTGATCGTATTGAACAATGATTCCTTGGCTTTCAGCAAATCTTCTTTTTGCGCGATAATAAAATCGTTGCGCTCTTTAATTTCTGTATACGCTTCCATAGCCATGGGATTGATAGGTCCCATGTTATCAAGCCGGTCACGCATCTTCTGCACATCCTGACGGATTTTGTCTTCATCGGCAAGCGCCAGAGCAGATGCCTCTTCAGCAGTTGGCTCACCCAAAACGGAATCGAGGTCTATATTAAACTCCACCGAAAGACGTTCTTTCACGGAATTCAACTGCATCTTACTATCATTGAGCTGATTTTGAAGCTCCATCAGAATGGTATCGATTTGTTGCCGCTGATGCTGAATTTCCCGCAGCTGCTTTTCAACCAGATCAATATTTCCGCGCGATTCGTAATATTCTTTTTCAACTTCGCTTAATCCTTTTTCCATCTCCTCTTTCTCTGCATACATGCCGAGAAGTTCATCGTCGTTGGATAAAGCGGTTTCCTTAATTCGGGTAACCTCGTCTTCGTTTTTCTGAAGTTCCTCGGCATTCAGTTCAATACGCTGACTGCTCTGGTCCATCGACTCCTGCTTAAAGCGGGTTTCCTGTTCAATACTTTTTACCCGGTTTTCCTGCTGATGGAAGAAAATGTTCTGCTCATTGTATGCCGCCGACTTCTGACTTAAAAACTCGCTGTTGGCCGCCAGATTCTCCGTAAGAACAGAAAGCTTCTGCTCGTGTTCTTCCAGATCATGTTGGGCTTGCTGCGCTTTGGGCTTCAGGTCATCAAGCTCTCTGAGTAATGTATCAATTTTCTCGAGGATGTCTTCACGACGCAAGTCTGCGCTATTAAGCATCTGAGAGAATTGTTCACGCTTGGTACGTATGGAAACATATTCGTCATTCACCTGGCGAATGGAATTCTGCACTTCTTCTATTTGCTGCCGGATGCGGTTATTCCTCAGTTTTTCAAGGTCTCCTTGTTTCTCCAGCAGGCTCGCACGGATATCGTTTAGTTTTGACGTGTGCTCTTTGATTTCCTTCTCGAGCTTTTCCATGTTCTTGGCACGACCGATCTTCTTGCCTTCAAACAGACCCACGGAGCCGCCGGATATACTGTACTTGCGTTTCGTGAGTTTTCCGCTCTTGGTGATGAACGTGTTCTCATCACTCGCTTCAACGTTCTTTATGTCCCCTTCAAATATGTAAACCTTATCCAGGATATACGACATCAGTTTTTTATACTTCTGATCGTATTCAATTATTTCCGTAGCCGGAAATGCGTTGTCGTATATACGACCTGTTGTAGATTCAAACTTCTCAAAAGCATCAAGAATGAAAAAATGAGCTTTACCCTTTGCTGCATCACTCAGGATATTAATAGCTTCATATGCCTCGGCTTCATGCTCAACAATGTAATAGTTGAGGAAGGGCTCCAGGTAATTCTCAATGGCAACCCGGTATTCTTCCGATGTGGTAAGGATGTCGGAGAGGAGCGGAGCATTCTTACCTACTTTCTTCTTCAGGAATTTAATGGCTTCCGGAAATCCCTCGAGGTTTTCAACCAGTGATTTGGTGAGGTTGTACTCGTTCTGACGGGCATCCAGTTTTCGGCCTGTAACATTAAGTTCCTCGCGAATCATCTCGATGGTTTTCTCCACGCCGATGATACGTTCCTGAACGTCTTCTTCGTCCTTTTTCAGACCCTCTTGGATCGTATTTTTTTCTGCCAACTCTCCCTGGAGAATCTGTAACTTATTTTCAAATTCAACAAGACTGGCATTTTGCTGAGTCGAATCAGAAGCTGTCTTTTCCAACTCCTGCTTCAGGGAAGAGACTTGAATTTCCCTGATTTCAACACCCTTATTTATCTGAAAGCTTTCTTCCTGTTTGTCGCGCTGAACCCGGCGAACGGAATCGGATTGTGTTTGTAGCTCAAGGGTAATTCCTTTCTGAGCTTCATAATCCAACCTGAGGTGTTCGAGTTTTTCCGTTATCTCCAGAAAAATCTGCTCTGCCACAGCCTTTTCGGATTCAAGACTTTGAATACTGAAACGCGCCCGTTCATTACTCTTCTTATCCTGGTCGATTTGGTCTCGGAGTCCGGCGGCACGGTCGTTCAGGTATTTGAGGCGTTCATTCTTTATCTGCTTTTCGCTTTCCTGATGCCGTATTTTGGCAACAAACTCGTTGATAGCTTTTTGACGTGACGAAAGTGTTTTCTCTTTTAGGATAAGATCGGACTTCGCCATTTCAATGGCGGCTTCTTTTTCAGCAATGGATGAGGCCAGGGCAATCTTCCGGTCGTTCTCTTCCTCGATCTGTTTTTGAATAACGGTGAATTTTTCTTTTTGCTTATTCACCACGACCTTCGCCAGGTGGATACTCTTATCCTTGTATTCTTCTTTTACCTTATAGTAAGTCTCTGTCTGACGTGCCTGTTTCTCCAGGCTCTTCATGTTCTTTTCAATTTCAAACAAGAGGTCTTCCACCCGTTCCAGGTCAGTGTCGGTATCTTCAAGCTTTTTCAGCGTTTCTTTTTTGCGCTTTTTAAACTTTGATATTCCGGCTGCTTCTTCAAACAGCATTCTCCGGCTGTTGTCTTTATCATTTAACAGATCATCTACCATTCCCAACTCGATGATTGAATAGCTGTTGGAGGCTATCCCGGTATCGAGAAAAAGGTTCGTAATGTCTTTCAGCCTGCAGGGCACACCATTCAGCAGGTATTCGCTTTCCCCCGAACGATACAGCCTTCTGGTGATAGTTATCTGGGAGTATTCAGTGGGGAGAATATTTTTTGTGTTGTTAATAGTCAGAGAAACCTCTGCCATTTGCTGGGCACCCCGCTGGCTCGTGCCATTGAAGATGACGTTTTCCATCTTCTCCGAGCGCAATGCACTGGTTTTCTGTTCTCCTAACACCCAACGTATGGAATCAACAACATTTGATTTTCCACATCCATTTGGTCCAACAATCCCCGTAATCCCTTCATCAAAATTGATAACGATTTTGTCGGCAAAACTCTTGAAGCCTTTAATCTCCAGTTTCGCTAATTGCATGCTCTTTAGTGGTTGTTATGGTAAAAAAAGTCCGCAGTTGAAAGTCAACAGTTCACCGTATGTGATCAGGGGTAGGGATTAATTAAAGAGCCTTTAGCCTACTGCCTTCTGTTCAAAGGGAGGGCAAAGATAACGCACTCATTCCGCCAATTCAAAATAAAAATTTAGGTTCACCGGGCGGGCCCGAAAAGCCACTTTTTCCTCTTAAATCACTGATTTTCCCATTTTCAGGCGTAGAAAAAATCGTGGAAAATGGGTATTCTTTGGACAACCTAAATGGATCGTTCCTTCGGCGGAAATTCGGTATGGAACAGCGGTTTAAACGACGATAATCGACTTTTTCATTTTTTTTTCTAAATTTGTTTTTAATGGACAGTTTTCAGTTTTGGCTGTATGTGATTATAGGGGCTGTTTATCTCATCAGCAGGATGCGAAAGAAGTCAGGTGGACAACCTGAAGAACTTCCGGAGCCCGAACAGCAAAACGAACGTGGAAGGACTGCCCCCCAGACTGGAAACGCGCCACAAAAGACGCTGACGTTTGAAGAATTGCTGAGGGAAATTACGGCGTCGAAACAACCTAAGGAGGAGCCGGTGGTTGATTATGATGATGACCTGGAGGAAGAAGAAAAAGACCTTGAGGAGGTAAATTACGACTACCGCAAGGATAACAAGGTTTATGAGACCTACGAAGAAGCCAAGAAACAGGCTTTTTTCAGGCCTTCGTTAGAGGAAACGATGAAAGTTGGAGATACCGTTGTAAGTTTTGGGAAGTTCAAGGAGTTTGAGCGGGCGGCTGAGGTGAACCTGGCAGCAGAGTATCTAAAAGACTTTGGTGACCCGGCGAGTATCAGGAAAGCTGTTGTGATGAGCGAAATACTCAAACGAAAATTTTGACTTTCTCAAGTAAAGGTACATAGCTGATGTGCCTTATTTTTTAGATGAACTGAATTTTTTGATCTGACGATTGTAACGCTGATCTTTATTTTTTGATATACTGGTTACAATGATTTTTTAAAGGCTATATAGTATTGCATGATTTTTTTTGAACACTTTCTTTAAATGAGAAACCCAAAACTTCTTTTTTTTAGCTATTTGTTTGCACTTCTCGCAGGCACAGAAATTTATGCCCAAAAATCAGTACCTGATTGTGATGATATAAAAGTGGAAGTTAAGACTAACAGCCCGGTTGGTGGAACGGCTAACGGAAGCATTGAACTTATTTTCGATAAGGAGCTGGATAATTACAAGATTTTCTGGGTGAACTCAGGGGCAGGAAAAACAGATAAAACAGAAGTAAAAGGCGGTAAGATTGAAGGACTAAAAACTGGTTTCTTTGATATTTTAATTCTGGACAAAAGCAAGAAAGGATGCATTAGGGAATTGACAGTGATATTGAAGTGATTTTATAAATATACCGATACATGCTGTTTTCAATACGGAAATACTTTTTAGCATTTTTTATATTTTTTTCTGCTTATTCCTCTGGTTTAGCTCAGGCTGTTGTAACCGTAGATCAGGTAAAGGATGCTTGCGATGGCTTATTTAACGGTTCAGTTCGAATTACGGTAACCAGTGGAGTAGAGAATTTGTCCTATTTTATTATTGGAACAGGATTCTCTCAAATTGAATCAGGAAACTTGGACGTTGGGGTTCCGGTAACAGTCTCAAACTTAAGACCCGACTTATATTTTCTTCAGGTTGCAGATGGTGACCCAGCGATCAATTTCTCTTCTTTCTTTACGATAAATAACGTTGCTACACCATTAAACGTCTCTATAGATCCGGGGTTTCCGGTTGACAATCCAAGTTGCGTCACTCCCAATGGTCAGATTTCAGTAACAGTCACGGGTGGGTCTGGTAATTACACATATGCATGGACTGGTCCCAATTCGTTCACATCAACAACAGAGGACTTAACGGGCTTACCCGGCGGCAACTACAATCTGACTGTTTCTGATAATGGAACAAATTGTACCCGGACGTTAACACCTATCCTGATAAATGATCCTTCGCCAACAGTTTTTTCTATTAATCCTCCATTAATAAAAAATGTTTGTATTGGAAGTGATTTGATTTTCGTTTTGGGAGGATCCGAGCCGCCCGGTGTTATTTATGAGGTCATCAGAAATGCCATCACTCCTACCGGAATAAGCCTTCCAGGTTCAGGTGGTCCCTTAGTTTTTACCGTGCCTTCAGGTACGTTCGCGAGCGGAGACGTATTTACCGTCCGCGCAACCAATGGATTTTGCACCCCAGCTTCCATGAACGGAATAGTTGATGTTACTGTATTGCCTTTGCCAACAGCAGTTACAAGCGGAGGTGGTACCATCTGTTCCGGTTCACCTTTGCCATCGGTAACTTTCACGTTTACGGGCACAGCACCTTTTGATTTTACCTATACCGATGGCGTTACTCCGGTGGTTGTTAATAACCATCCGACAAACACTTTCACGCTTAACCCGGCACCGGCAGCAGGAACCTACAGCGTTACCGCGTTAAGTGATGATAATGGTTGTGTCGCTACCAATTTAGGCGGATCAGTTCAGGTCATCGTCAATCCCTCACCAACTAGTGCAATTCTGAGTGGAACTGCGGCACTTTGTTTGGGCAGCAGCACGAATCTGATCGTTACTATCACCAGCGGCACGGGTCCTTTTTCGATAACACTTGATAACGGCGTCGGAACGATTAACAACTATGTAAGCGGCACGCCCATACCAGTTAGTCCGGTAGCGACAACAACCTACAATATGGTGGGCAATGTAGTGGATGCCAATGGTTGTAGTGTAGCAGGCAGCGGTAGCGCTACTGTCACGGTGAATACACCGCCTACCAGCGCGGTGCTGAGTGGCGCAGCAACAATATGTTTAGGTAGCAGCACGAATTTAATTGTGACCATTACCGGAGGGGCGAGTCCCTATTCGGTAACTATCGATAATGGAGTTGGCACGATCAACAACTATATAAGTGGCACTCCCATCCCGGTGAGCCCTGGCGCGACTACGACGTATGCGATAGTAGGCAGCGTAACAGATGCCAACGGATGTTCTGTTGCAGGCAGCGGTAGCGCTCTGGTAACGGTAAACCCATCACCGACGAGCGCAGTCCTGAGTGGGACGGCCACGATCTGTCTGGGTAGCAGCACGAATCTGGTTGTCAATGTCACCAGCGGTACGGGTCCTTTTTCGATAACACTTGATAACGGCGTCGGAACGATTAACAACTATGTAAGCGGCACGCCCATACCAGTTAGTCCGGTAGCGACAACAACCTACAATATGGTGGGCAATGTAGTGGATGCCAATGGCTGTAGCGTAGCGGGTAGTGGTAGTGCTACTATCACAGTGAATACACCGCCTACCAGTGCGGTGCTAAGCGGCGCGGCGACGATATGTTTAGGAAGCAGTACCAATTTAATTGTGACCATTACCGGAGGGGCGAGTCCCTATTCGGTAACTATCGATAATGGAGTTGGCACGATCAACAACTATATAAGTGGTACTCCTATACCGGTGAGCCCAGGGGCGACTACAACGTATGCCATAGTAGGCAGTGTAACAGATGCCAATGGATGTTCTGTTGCAGGAAGCGGCAACGCGCTGGTGACAGTAAATCCTTCACCGACGAGCGCAGTCCTGAGTGGGACGGCTACGATCTGTCTTGGCAGCAGCACGAACCTTATTGTAACGATCACCAGTGGTACGGGTCCATTCTCCATCACACTCGATAATGGCATTGGAACGATTAACAACTATGTAAGCGGCACACCGATACCGGTTAGTCCGGTAGCGACAACAACCTACAATATGGTGGGCAACGTAGTGGATGCCAATGGTTGTAGTGTAGCAGGCAGTGGCAGTGCTACTGTAACAGTAAATACAGGGCCCACCAGCGCGGTGCTGAGTGGCGCAGCAACTATATGTTTAGGAAGTAGCACGAATTTAATTGTGACAATCACCGGCGGCACGAGCCCGTATACGGTGACGATCAATAACGGCGTCGGGACCATCAACAATTATGTAAGTGGCACGCCGATACCGGTTAGCCCTGTCGCTACTACGAATTATGCGATCGTCGGTAATGTTGCAGATGCCAATGGATGTTCTGTCATAGGCAGCGGCGGCGCGCTGGTAACAGTAAACCCATCACCAACCAGTGCAGTCCTGAGTGGCACGGCCACGATCTGTCTGGGCAGCAGCACGAATCTGGTTGTCAATATCACCAGCGGTACGGGTCCTTTTTCTATAACGCTTGATAACGGCGTCGGAACGATTAACAACTATGTAAGCGGCACGCCAATACCGGTTAGTCCGGTAGCTACGACGACCTACAACATGGTGGGCAATGTAGTAGATGCCAATGGCTGTAGTGTAGCGGGTAGTGGCAGTGCTACTGTCACGGTGAATACGGGGCCTACTAGTGCCGTGTTGAGTGGGGCAGCAACAATATGTTTAGGAAGCAGTACCAATTTGATTGTAACAATCATCGGCGGCGTGAGCCCCTATTCAGTCACTATCGATAATGGGGTAGGGACGATCAACAACTACGTAAGCGGCACACCGATCCCGGTAAGCCCTGGCGCGACTACGACGTATGCCATTGTAGGCAACGTAACGGATGCAAATGGATGTTCTGTTGCAGGCAGCGGCGGCGCGCTGGTGACAGTAAATCCTTCACCGACGAGCGCAGTCCTGAGTGGCACGGCCACGATCTGTCTGGGCAGCAGCACGAATCTTATTGTAACGATCACCAGCGGTACGGGTCCATTCTCCATCACACTCGATAATGGCATTGGAACGATTAACAACTATGTAAGCGGCACGCCAATACCGGTTAGTCCGGTAGCAACAACAACCTACAATATGGTGGGCAACGTAGTGGATGCCAATGGCTGTAGTGTAGCAGGCAGTGGCAGTGCAACGGTAACAGTGAACCCAGGGCCTACCAGCGCAGTGCTGAGTGGCGCGGCAACGATATGTTTAGGAAGCAGTACCAATTTGATTGTAACAATCACCGGAGGGGCGAGCCCCTATTCAGTAACTATCGATAATGGGGTAGGGACGATCAACAATTATATAAGTGGCACACCCATACCGGTGAGCCCAGGCGCGACTACGACGTATGCCATAGTGGGCAGCGTAACGGATGCAAGCGGGTGTTCTGTTGCGGGCAGCGGTAACGCGCTGGTAACTGTTAACCCATCACCGACCAGTGCAGTCCTGAGCGGTGCTGCAACTATTTGCTCCGGCACGAGTACAGATTTGATCGTAACTATTACGGGTGGTGTGAGCCCCTATACGCTAACCATAAATAATGGCATTGGGACAATCAATAACTACGTAAGTGGTACGCCCATCCCGGTTAGCCCGGGAGTTACAACGATTTATAGTATTGTAGGAAATGTATCGGATGCCAGTGGTTGCACCGTTGCCGGCAGTGGCAGCGCAACAATTACCGTTACGCCAAGTCCTACGGCAACTATTTCAGGTAGTACCACTATTTGCAGTGGTTCCTTAACCAGTGTCAACATCAACTTCACAGGCACCGGACCTTGGACGTTCACAATTTTCGATGGCACAGTTGTTTCTCCGCCGATACCATGGCCATTCAGCTCTCTTAATTTTCCAGTTAGTCCTTCAAGCACTACTACGTATACCATTGTTTCCGTATCGGATGCAACCAGCTGTCCTGGAATTGTAAACGGCAGCGCCATAGTTACTGTTAACGTTAGTCCACAAACTAACCTGGCGGTTGGTGTCACGCTTGATCCATTGTGTGCCGGAGGTGTAAGTGATGTGACAGTAAGCGCTTCACAAGCAGGGGTTAGTTACCAGTTAAGAAATGATGCAGACGACAGTTTGATTGGCTCACCGGTTATTGGTACAGGGGGCATCATAAGTTTATCAACAGGCGTTCTGGCAGCAACAACAACATTTAATGTACTTGCCACAGCAACGGGATGTCCTCCGGTTGAACTCACGAATCTGGCAACGGTCAATGTTGCTGGGGCTATTAATGCCGGCTTATCCGTCAGCGCCGTCGTCAACCCATTGTGTGCCGGAAATTCTACGAATATTCAAGTTGCAGTTTCCGAGAACGGTGTGTTGTACCAATTAAGAAACGATCTGAATGACAGTCCGATTGGTCCGGCTGTTGCGGGTAATGGCGGTCTGATAGACTTGCCTACGGGAGTCCTGGGAGCAACAACAACTTTTAACGTACTCGCCAGCAATGGTACGTGTTCTATTGAACTAACCGATATTGAAACCATAACTGTAAGCCCTTCACCGGATCCTTCATTGGCCGTTGCGGTCACACTTACACCGCTTTGCGTAGGTGGTTCAACTACGGTAACAGTAGCCCTTTCGCAAGTGGGGATAAGCTATCAATTGAGAAATGATGCCGGTGATGTTCCGGTAGGAAGTGCTGTTGTGGGTACAGGAGGAACAATCGTGTTGCCAACTGGCATTCTGAATGCCACAACAACCTTTAATATTCTGGCCACGGGAGTTGGCTGCCCTGCCATTGAATTAACAACACTCGCCTCGGTGACTGTGTCCGGTGCAATAAATGCCGGCTTTGCACTTACCGCTGCAGCCAGTCCGATATGCGAAGGAAGCGCCACCACTATTCAAGTCGCAAACTCGGAAGTTGGTGTTAATTATCAATTACGCGACGATGCGACGGATGCGCTTGTTGGACCTGCCGTAGCAGGCACGGGTGCAGCTATTGTAATACCAACCGGCAACCTGGCCGTGACAACGACATTTAACGTTTTGGCTTCAAATGCCACATGCTCTATTGAATTAACAGATACAGAAACAGTAACCGTCGATGTAGCGCCCATTGTTTCTCTCGCTGTCGGAGTTTCTTTGGATCCGCTTTGTATCGGAGGCACAAGCGCTGTTACGGTTGCACTTTCACAGATTGGCGTGACCTATCAGTTACGAAATGATGTCGGAGATGTACCAATAGGGCCAGCTGTAGCCGGCACAGGAGCCACCATCAGCTTGTCAACGGGTGTCCTGAACGCAACGACAGTATTTAATGTGCTGGCAACTAGTGGAGGCGTATGTCCTGCTGTAGAGTTGACAACGCTGGCGACAGTCAATGTTGCCGGAAGCATCGATGCCACATTGGCTGTCACCTCTTCCGCTAATCCGATTTGTGCAGGTACATCGACATTTATTCAAGTGGCAAATTCTGAGGTTGGCGTAAATTACCAGCTGCGCAATGATCTCGACGATGCCCTTATCGGTGCGCCAATTGCCGGCACTGGCGCAACACTAAATCTGCCAACTGGCAATTTGTTAGTTACCACAACCATAAATGTTGTGGCGGGCAATGCAACGTGTTCCGTTGAATTAACAGATCTGGAAACGATAACGATAAGTCCTTCTCCTTCACTAAACCTGGCCGTCACTCCGGCATCGCCGTTAATTTGCCCCGGAGCGTCATCAAATATAATTGTTGCGGGATCTGAAGTAGGTGTCACCTATCAGTTAAGAAATAATGCCGGTAATGTTCTTATTGGTGTTCCTGTCGCCGGTACAGGTGGAAACATATTGCTTCCTACCGGTAATCTGGCGGTGAATACAATATTCAATGTGCTTGCCACGGGCGCAACGTGCTCCGCTCAGCTAACGGCAACGGCAACCGTAAGCATAAGACCTTTAGGCGACCCTGCCTGCGGTGGAGGAGGTACAGATTGTACCAACTTCAGCGCTATTCAACCGTCTATTGTGACTCAGCCGGGATGCAACGATCTGGATGCCGGTGAGGTATTATTTTCAATCGCCCGGACCGATGGTACACCAACGACATTCCGTGTGATCTGGTCTTTCAATGGAACCAATCAAACGAAGTTTACCTCGAACACGGTTTCTTTCGATGACCTGAGCTCCGGCTTGTATCAATACACCGTGATTGACGAAGGGAACGGAAAATCCTGCGGTCCGGTAGATTTCTTCCTGGATCTTAAAACGGAAGTTCAAATCCTGACAAAACAGGTTACCTCCAACGTGACGTGTTTTGGAGGAACTGATGGCAATGTTATACTTTCAGCCGATGGAAGCACCACGGGTGAATACTGGTACCGTTACGTTGTCGATGGAATAGAATCAGGTGGACAGACGTTTACACCGGGTGCACCGCTTCCGGGAGGGCTACCCGCTGATGATAATGACTTTATTATTATTAAGGTAGATGACAATTTTGCCTTTACCTGCCCGGATACGGTGATGGTGCGCATAAGGCATCTCTTCCCGAGGATAGACTTTGCTGTGGCATCTACGGAGGTGACTACGTGTAACGGTACGGATGGCGGAATACAGGTGACGGCCATCGGCGGAGGTGACTCGGGCACGAGTGCGTTACAAATAAGACTGAAGAAGGCGGTGTCATTCAGCACGGATCCATCGGGTTATATTGTTCTGGTTGATTTTGAAGATGTGGTTGGCGGCGCAAAGTCATATCTTGCCTTAGCCCAGGGGAATTACATAGTCGATGTCAGGGACCAACTCGATTGTATCCAGAGCAAAGCCATTAATGTGCAGGCACCGGGACAAGTACCATTGAGTTCTGTGACGATTATACCCACTGATGCAACTTGCTCAAATGAAGGTGCAAGCGGCGCCATTCAGGTCATCATCAGCGACCCGGGTAATTACGAGGTGGCTATAAGTCAGGATCAGCTGAATGTTCCTCCCGCCAGCCAGTTTGTTGCATACAGTGTACCGAGTCTGCCAAGCATAACTTTTAACAATCTTATTCGCGGTGCTTACTATCTGTATTTCAAGTCAAGCACCACCACGTGTCCTACCCGCACCGATGCCATAGCGATTGGCGGGGTTCAGGCTGTCGGCGAATTTGATGTGCTGTCGAACTGTGATAATGTAAATATTACCATCAACAATATCAGCGGCCAGCAGGATGCTCCGTTTGTTATCCGCGTCTTTACGAATGAAGACAAGTTTTTTAAGATTGACAGTGTGACAGCCTCCAGTATCCCGTTGTCGAAGTCGATCTCCTTTATTTATTCACCGCCTCTGCAACACAGTTTCCTGGTTGACCCGGGAACGTACCGCTTCGTAATGGTTCAAAACCAGACTACCGGTGCAGGTACTTGCACGCTGGTTTCAGATACGGTGATTTATACGATCAGGCAGGCGCTTAGCCTTGAGGTTGAGCCCACATTGCCTTCTTTCCCTCAGCCGAAGCGTACCGGAACTATTGAACTTAAGGATATCAAGGGAGGAACCCGCTTTGTGTCGCAAACAAATGAGCTCTATTATGAAGTTTCCCTCTACGATGCCGACAATGACATTGTGGTTGTTGACTGGACAGAGGTAACTATGAATCCTCAAAACAACTTTAATAAGATCTTTGATTACCTTCCAGCCGGTGTGTACCGGATAAGGGTAAGGGATGCTGCTGGTTGTGAGAAGACCCTGGATGTAGAAATCGGACTTGATCCTCAGATTTTTGTACCGAACATCTTCACACCAAATGATGATTCCGTCAACGATCAATTTGAAGTGCTTAACCTGCCGTTAACGGGCAAGCACCAGCTGATTATCAGTAACCGCTGGGGCAATGAAGTATTTACATCAAGCGACTATCGTGAGGGTACGTTCTGGAATGCAGCAGGCACATCGGATGGTATTTATTATTACCGCCTGAAAGTAGACGGTGGTGGAACGTTTGAAGGTTGGGTAGAAATCCTCAGAGGAAACAAACCTTAATTTAATTCTGTCAGAAATTTCAGGGTATCAATCTGGTCAGCATAGTCGCCTAACGAAGGAGACTGTGTCTGACCGAATTTGATATTCGATTCAGGTGTGTTCTCCACTATACATTGAATTTTTGAGGCCATTCCGTTCAGCGAATCATTCAGTGCTTTTCTGTTTTTGTAGTATTCATAGTAGACGACGGATATGGGAGATACCAGCCGTTCAGTTTCCTGCAACATAACAAGTCCATTGTCAAGAAATGGAGTGGAGGTGACTAACAGGATTGACTTTTGATAGTCATAATTGTTACAATACTTGTGATGATGAATAATATCCCGGAAGGATTCCCACGGCTCAAACAACTTCTCAATTTTGTATCCGGCAGGAAGAAATATTTTTGAGACATTCCGGCACCCCAATCCAAAGTAACTGAAAACGTCAGTTCCCAGTGCCCGAATGTCTTCAATACTTTCATCTCCATGAAGTATTGCCACGGAAGTTCTATTCTTCCGGATGATACCCGGATACTTGCCGAAGTAATACTCAAAATAGCGGGAAGCGTTGTCACTTCCGGTGGCAATGATGGCGTCAAACCCCTTTAATTGTTCGGAGAATTCAATCTTGTCGCGAAACCTGGGCTCAATATGGATCAGACTATTTGTTATGAATTTCATTAGTACAGCGTCCTTCGAACTGGCTTTAATAAGGATTGAATGGCCGCCGATTAATACGCACAATAGATCGTGGAATCCCACCATCGGAATATTGCCGGCAAGGACTACGGCGACTTTCTTCGGTTTTGTGTCCAGGTGATAATTTGAGGCCCAGCGTCTGAGATCATCCGGGAGCAATAGCTTCCTGACCCCGGCTATCGCTAAACGAACATTCTCTTCTGTAAACCACGGGTTTTCATTGCGAACATTTTCCGCTAACGATTGAAATTCCTCACGGGTTAAGTCCTCCAGGAGCCTTCCAAGTACTTCGAATGTATAAATCCTTTCTGTTGCGGTCATCATCACTAAACTTTTGGACGGAATGCCCGTTTTAAATATGTTTATGTACTTTTGTACTGGTAAGCGCGGAAAATAGCGTCAAAAATAGAAAAAGCATGGCAATAATAATTACGGATGAATGCATCAACTGCGGTGCGTGTGAGCCGGAATGCCCCAACACCGCTATCTATGAAGGAGGTCAGGAATGGAACTGGGCTGGGGGCACGAAATTGGAACGAGTTGAGTTAGAAGATGGATCAGAAGTAGATGCCAAGTCCGCACAGGTACCGGTATCGAACGAGTTCTATTATATAGTATCCGGCAAGTGTACAGAATGTTCCGGATTTCATGAAGAGCCTCAATGTGCAGCTGTTTGTCCTGTAGACTGCTGTGTTCCCGATCCGGACATGGTAGAAACAAAGGAAGAGCTACTGGCCAAGAAAGCATGGCTTCACCAGGAAGTTGAACAGGAGTAATTCACCTGGCTCGGCTTACCTCATTTTACCTCGTTTGATCAGATAGGTCTGTAGAATAAGATTGAAATCGCTTTCTACATCAGCTTCAATAAAATCAATTTTATATTGATTACATCGCATCTTCAATGACTTGTAGAAGCGGTCAGACTCGGTTTTGTAATTTTCTTTGACCTCTCCGGGATTGAGTTTTAATCTTTCACCGCTCTCAAGGTCTATAAATTCCATAGGCCGGTCTTCAAATTCGAATCGTACCTCCGTTTGATTATCCATTACATGGAATACAATTACCTCATGCTTATTGTGCTTCAGGTGTTGTAAAGCCTTAAAGAGCCTGCCAGCTTCCTCAGCACTATCAAACATATCGCTAAAGATTACGACGAGTGAGCGCCGGTGAATCTTCTCGGCTAATTCATCCAGGACCTGGGCGACATTGGTCTTTTGAAGCCCCTTTTCTTTTTCCCTGTCAATATCATTGAGCAACCGCAGGATCTTGTCGAGGTGTGTAGCAGATGATTTTACGGGTGTGAGCATATGAACCTGATCCGAAAAAAGGCAGAGACCCACAGCATCACGTTGCCGGTGAAGCAGGTAGCTCAGGGCAGCAGCAGCATATTTTGCAAACTTGATCTTTGCCTTGTTTCGTACAGGATAAAACATCGAGGGCGAGACATCAATGGCAATAAGGCATCTCAGGTTCGTCTCTTCTTCATAGCGCTTGGCAAAAAGTTTGTCGGTTCGCGCATATACTTTCCAATCCAGATGGCGCGTACTTTCCCCCTCATTGTATAATCGATGTTCAGCAAATTCTACGGAAAAGCCATGATAAGGGGATTTGTGGAGGCCCGTGATAAAGCCCTCAACTAGTTGATGCGCAAGTAATTCCAAACTGGCACCCTGAAGTATATCGTGCTGGCTGATTTTCAAATTTTAATCAAAATGGTGCTCCGGGCAGTTTAATTAATTGGCTAAACGCATATTCAGCAACTAAAATATTATTTGGGTTGTTTGCAATCATTTCTCAAAATACTACCTTAGTCTGAACCAAACTTTAAATCTAACCTAAAATTTCAAGGATTGTGGAAGACAACAAGACAAACGGCAGGGATGAAATTTACTCCGAGAAAGTAAAGGCCGGAAAAAGAACGTACTTTTTTGATGTGAAGGCGACCCGCTCCAATGACTACTATCTGACTATCACAGAAAGTAAAAAGCGCTTCAAAGAAGATGGATTTACGTATGAGAAGCATAAGATTTTCCTGTATAAGGAGGACTTCAACAAGTTCATGGAGGCGCTTACAAATACCGTAAATCACGTAAAACAAGAGCTGATGCCAGAGGTGGATTTTACCCAATTCGATCACGTGCATGAACGGGTGGAAGTGGCTGAAGAGCCTGCCGAGGCAGATAAATCTACGGGTGTAGATACGGAGCTTAAGTGGGAGTGAATATCCTCGTGACCTGACATGGAAGGCCTTTGAAGTATCAAAGGCCTTTTTTTGTTCTTATTTTCTGTTCCAGGGTGACAAGTATGGAGTCGTGAAGGCATGGATTCGTTGGTAATTCAAACGAGTGGCGCCTGCATACCCACGTACTGACCTTGTCATCCGCGTTCTTTTTTTATATTTGCGCCCTGAATTAATTACTTGTTATGGGACTGCAGTGCGGAATTGTTGGATTACCTAATGTTGGAAAGTCTACGCTCTTTAACGCTATATCGAACAACAAGGCTGAAGCCGCCAATTTCCCTTTTTGTACTATCGAGCCCAATGTGGGTGTCATAAGCGTCCCGGATCCTCGGTTGAAAATTCTTGAAGAGCTCGTTAAACCACAAAGGGTTCTACCGACGGCTATTGAGTTTGTCGATATCGCAGGTCTTGTAAAAGGGGCCAGTAAAGGTGAAGGGCTGGGTAACCAGTTTCTGGCTAACATCCGTGAAGTAGATGCAATCGTCCATGTAGTCCGCTGTTTTGAAGATGAAAACATTGTTCACGTGGATGGAAGAGTGAACCCGGTTTCGGATAAGGAAATTATTGATACCGAGCTTCAGTTAAAAGACCTTGAGTCTGTAGACAAGAAAATTTCCCGCGTTGAACGCGCTGCCAAAAGTGGTGATGTCAAAATGAAAAAGGAGCTTTCGGTACTACAACAATACCGCGATGCCCTCCTTGCCGGAAAGAATGCCAGAACGGTGCAGGTTGCCGAAGAGGATAAGGCAGCCGTCGCAGATTTACAATTGTTGACTGCCAAACCGGTTATTTATGTTGCAAACGTAGATGAAGGGTCAATACATACCGGTAACAAACACGTTGATGCGCTCAAGAATCATATCAAGGATGAATCCGCCGAGGTTGTTGTAATCAGTGCAGCAATTGAGGCCCAGATCGCCGAATTGGAAAGTACGGAGGACAGGGAGGTTTTTCTTCAGGAGTATGGTCTTACCGAATCAGGACTAAACAAGCTTCTCCACGCATCATACCACTTGCTGGACCTGATCACCTATTTTACCGCCGGCGAGAAAGAAGTGAGGGCCTGGACAATCCGGAAAGGATGGAAAGCACCCCAGGCTGCAGGAGTAATTCACACCGACTTTGAAAAGGGGTTTATTCGGGCAGAGGTCATTAAATTAGCTGATTATCAGCAGTTTAAGACCGAGCAAGGTTGTAAGGAAGCGGGTAAAATGTCTGTCGAAGGAAAAGAATACATCGTTCAGGATGGTGACATCATGCATTTTCGATTTAACGTCTAAAGAATCGATCAAAATCGCTGGAACCTTACCTTTTTTTTCTTAGTTTTATAAACTGCTCACAGTCAGTATTAAGCAGGTTTTTTGCGTCGGTAACTTTTTGACCTCAATTAAATTTTTTGTGGTTTGAGAACCAGGATCATTTTTTCACTGAAGAATAGGGGAGCTTACGTTCCATTTCATCATCAATATTTACTGGCTCAGGTCATAAAAGGTTTGCTGATTTTTGGTCCGGAGAAATCGTACCTGGATTTTAATCAATATAACTTTTCCGGATTAAAAGGTCAGACCAAAGTGAGCCGCAAGGGCCTACATTATTTTTCAGCTAAAGTAACGCTGGTGTTTGCCTGCTCGGATAAGTCATTTCTGGACTATTTCATAGCGCGGTTATTTGAACAAAAAGAGGTGATCGTGGGGAATATGCACCTGGTTCCGGAGGCCCTCGAAGAAGAAGAGCCTGTTGCCATCAACGATGAATCGAGGTTTCTCTGTATATCTCCCATCGTGGTAATTCCGGCAGCCTTCAATGATGAAACAGGAAAGAAATTTGTCTCCCCGGAAAGTGACGAGTTCTCAGACTTGTTGTACGATTCTACCTTATCCCGTATGGAGGCCACTGGAAAATATACATCGGACCAGCTCGCTTCGTTTTATAAGTTTCAGATCGTTGCAGACCACGATTACATTCAACGTATTCAGGCATCGCACAAGAAATTCGCCCGCATCTACCCCCTCTATGACAATGATGTGAAGTTTGAAGTGAGAGGATATACCTTTCCTTTTACCCTATACGCAGCAAGAGAAGTTCAGCAATTCATTTATGAAAATGGATTAGGGTATTTCACGCACAAGGGATTCGGAATGCTGGATGTAGCAAATAACGATTCAATCCCCCGGGCACCCCAGCACGACATGACGTATGCCTAACGGCGTGGATTCATCTCCAGCCTGATATACCCAATCAACAGATCAGCACGTGGCTGAAACGGTCTGTTGTAAACAAAAATTTCATAAAAGTTTTCAGTTTGGAAATGACTTCCTTCATAATAGGTAGCAGGTACCTGAGGTGATTTTACCAGATATTGATAATCATACCATCCTTGCTTCAGCAACATTTTACGGGTATAAAGCCCCTGAGCAGAATCATAATCCATCTTGTTTTCCTTATTCAGGTTCCAGTTAGTAAAACCACCGGTAACATAGACATCGCCGTTTATGCGAGGAGATTCCAATGAAAAGGTAACGTTGGCATAATTGGTGAATCCAAGATCGCGGTAATCATAATTATCAATCATAAATGCACCATCCAGATCATCATACTGTGAGTACATTTCATCCCCTCGACCCTTGTCCTTGGCAATAAACACATCATATGGCTTTTCCATTTTGGCAACGTAGGCAACATTTCGCCCCGGGTTATTCAGGGAACGGAGATCAAAAAAGCGGAATTCATTCCCGCCCCGGAACATCTTCGACTCATCAAAAAAACGATACTCCAGTTCTTTTTCAATTTCCCGCACAAAGCTGGGGCTTACATTTGTTGCCATGTTATCCCATCGTTGGTTTTGACGGATGTTTACATGTACGTCAAGAAGCGGGTTGGGAATCGTGATCATTTTATAGTTTACAGTAAAATTCAGTTGCTGATTCATATTCGCAATGCTTCCAGGTCCGATAAGGTTTCCATCTTTTGTGAAGCTCACAATGGATTCAAATACCATAAACCGTCTGGTAAGCACAATATCCTGCTGGTCGGTGTCCCGGTATACCACCAGCACGTAGTTGCCCGGAAGTCGCACAGGCGGGAGGTTAAACCAGTAATGGACATAGGGAATGTGTGTGTCGACCGAATATTCAGCGTTGTTAAGGGGAAATTCATTGTACGTGGATAAGAAATCCAGGTCCGGAAGATCAGACTTTGTCCAATCGAAGTTACAATGGACAATTCTTGCGTAGTAGGTATCGCGCTCAGGCCTCAGGTCATCGAATCTCAACACAAGATTCCATAATCCAAGGGGTGTTACCGCCGGTCCGAGAGGGGCATCAACCGGGGACAGTTGAATTGTTTTAATCTCAGGCTCATAGGCAAAGTCCATCATCATCAGCACTTTAGGATTACTTTCAGAATTAGACGAACTTTGGGCCACAGGTACACAAGACACCAGTCCGATACAAATCAGTATACGGTAGACATATTTCATAGGCGGCTAAGTTAAACCATTTCCAACTTTTTCGTTAAAGCCTGTGTCAAAGAAACAAAACGGCCCGATTATCGGATTCATGCTCAGCGAAAAAGAGCTTATTGAAGGATGTTGCAGTGGCAGCAGAGCTTTTCAAAAGGCTTTGTATGAACGCTATTGCCGTAGGATGCTTGTTGTATGCCTTCGATATTCAAAAACTACCGCGGAAGCAGAGGATATTGTACAGGAAGGATTTCTAAAAGTGTTTCAGGGAATTAAGGACTTTCGTCAGGAGGCTAAGCTTGAAACATGGATCACCCGCATTATGGTGAACACTGCACTAAATGCCCAGCGAAAAAAAATGTATCTCTATCCCATGGTGGATGTTACAGAGATAACCTTGCCGGAACAGGAGATGAGTTTGTCTGGCATTCACTTCACTCAATTACTGGAACTGATTCAGTCGCTGCCTCAGGGATGTCAGATCGTTTTCAACTTGTTTGCTATTGAGGGGTATAGTCATAAGGAAATAGCAGAACTGTTGGGCATTTCGGAGGGCACATCAAAATCACAATTTGCCAGGGCGAAAAGTTTGCTCCAGAGTAAATTATTAACAGAATCAACGTATTACGACCGATATGGAGAGACGAAAATTTGAAGATTTATTTAAGGATGCTTTTGAAGGAGCCGAGATGAGTCCAACCGATGGTGTTTGGACGAATATTGAACTCGACCTGGAGAAAGCGGATGGTAGTACGATCAGACGTCGGCTGTTGTTCTATAAAATGCTCGCAGCGGCGTCGGTCACCTTTGCACTTTGTGTAGCAGGGATCACCTACTACCTGGGCCAGAAGACGAATGAGGCTCAGCAAGAACTCGCTACTCTTTCAACCCATGCATCGCCATCTAGTCAGGAAGCATCCGGAACAGAATTGGCTAATCCGTCGGAAGCCTCTGATCTGTCAGCATTATCAAACGAGGAAGCAGGCGATCAAACGGCAATTCAGGAAAGAAGACAAAAAGATTCTGCCGTCGAACCATCCATCCGAGAAGCCAAAAATGTAAACGATAAAGAAATTACGTCCGTCTTACCCCCCGATATTCAGAATGAATTCACGGCTAAAAATCAAACATCAATACCCACCTCACTGCAGGAAGGAATGATGTTACCGCAGCCGGCATTCAGCGGCATAACGAATAGCGAAGAGAAAAGAGATCTTCCATTATTATATAGTCCAATGAATCCCGGATTGACGTTTACAAAAGAAGAACCTGATCCGGGTGCCCTTCTCCTGGCAAAACTGGCCGACGAGGAGAAGCGCTATGCCGAAGAGGATCGTCGTGAAGAGAAAAAAAAATCGGAAAGATTATGGACATCGGTTGGCTTTGCGGCAGGAGGATTTAGTTCAGTAAATTCCAGCGTCTCGCCAACGGCATCAAATCGGTTCCTCACCAGCAGCAACAGCACCGTGGCCAGTAAGCAGGCGAGTGCTTCGGGCGTTGCCTATTCGTATGGCCTTAATGTAGGTACCAGGCTTTCCAAACGTTGGGTATTGCAGGGTGGAGTGAATTACCTGATACAATCCTCTGATTATACGGCCAATAATGTGGTGGGAGGAGGTGACTTCCAGTCTCTCAAAGCTGAGTCAATCAATTCGCTCGGTAACCTTGGTTCGTCGCCACAGGTGAATGACGCGAATGCAAATATGCTGGCACCGACTTTTCCGTATTCGGTTAATAATAACGTGCAATTTTTTAGCGTTCCTGTACAGGCAGGGTACCTTTTGTTAAACAAGAAGTTTGGCATTCAGCTGAATGCGGGGGTTTCAACAGATTTATTCCTTCAGAATACAATAACTCCGGAAGGCGGAAGTTTAGATAAGACAACACAGGGAAGAGGGGATGATTCACCCTATCGTTCTGTTAATTTCAGCGGGCTGATGGGAACTGAATTTACGTATCGGTTTGGTCAGCGTTACCGCGTTGCTTTAAATCCCGGATTCCGTTATCCTTTTGATTCAGTTTTTAAGACGGATGTGGGAATTGAATCCACACCGCTGACTTTTGATGTTGGACTTAGGTTCCGATACATTTTTCAGTAGGCTTCCAACCTTTGGAAAAGGGTTTGTGTCTATACGTTTAAAACCACCGTTATATGGATACACTTGACAACAGATTGCAGAAAAGGATACATGTTTCCTTATATGCCCTTCTTTTCCTGACCGTTCTTTTGGGTATCAGTGTACTGCTGGAAGGCTGTACCGACTCATGTGAGGTCACGAGTGAATACGTCTACTATGAGCCGGTCTATACAACCATGGATGAAATTCGCGCAAGTGTCACACTGGTTGAACCGATGCCTATCAAGGCCGTGGGTAAAATATATTACAAGGACCAAACCATGTTTGTGAATGAACCGGGCGAGGGAATCCATATCATTAACAATCAGGATCCGGCCAGTCCTGTGCCGCTGAAATTTCTACAGATACCCGGCAACTTTGATCTGGCCATAAAGGGGAACACCTTGTATGCCGATAGTTTTGTGGATTTGATTGCCTTCGATCTGTCCAACCTGAATGATATTAAAGAGACTGCCCGTTTGGAAGGCATTTTTAATAACTATAGTACGTTCGGCATTACGGCGGATGTAAACTGTTGCGTGATCACCGAATGGAAGGAGAAGAAAGACGTTCAGGTAACTCAATCTGATTGTGAAGTCTACATACAACCCTGGGGCGGTATGTGGTTTGAAAATGGCATTGCAGTCAGGTCCGATATGAATGCAGCATTTAGTTCAAAGGCCGCCATTGCTCCGGGGACCGGCTCTGGCCCTGGAGTTGGCGGTTCTTTGGCTAGATTTACATTAAGTGGTGATCACCTTTACATGCTGGATGGAGGCCACTTGCAAACTGTCAATGTAACGGACGACGCTAACCCTGTGGCTGTCCGTAAGGACTACATTGCATGGGATATTGAAACAATTTTCCCTCATAAGGAGAACCTTTTCATTGGTACCAGCAGCGGCATGCATATTCTGGACATCTCTTCACCGGAGGCACCTGCCATGATAAGCACCTACCAGCATATTCAAAGTTGTGATCCAGTGGTAGTGGATGATAAATATGCCTACGTAACCCTGCGCTCCGGAACTTCCTGTCAGGGATTCACAAACCAACTTGAAGTAATTGACATAGAGGACCTGACTGCACCGAAACTGCTCCACACATATTTAATGACGAACCCTCACGGTCTGGGTATTGATAATGAGACCTTGTTTATCTGCGATGGAGATGACGGCCTGAAGGCCTTTGATGCTGCGGATGTAAGTAAGATATCACAGAATATGCTGGCTCACTATAAGAATATTAATGCTACCGATGTGATACCTCTCGGCGATGTACTGCTGATGATAGGAGCAGACGGCATCTTCCAATACGACTACAGCGATCCCAGGAATATTAAGCTCTTGAGTAAAATAAGTCTGCAGGATAACTAACGGAAAGATTTTTCTAGGATGCGGAGAGCTCGTCAATACGGGTTGCGATTTCTTCCCACTTCTTGTTTGCTTCCGTAAGCGCACTTTCAACGTTATTGAAATTTGCCTGAACTTCCTTTAATTTTTCAGGGCTCGAAAAGATTTCCGGTTTTGCCATTTCGTCCATACAGTTCGCCTTTAGCGCCTCTTGCTCACTTATTAATTCCTCTGCTTTCCTCAGTTCTTTTTCCAGGGATTTTAACCGGGAGTCGTTGCTGGGTTCCTGCGTTTTTTTGGCATTAGCATCGGATACCACTTTTTTTGCCTGCTTTGGCGTTTCCGGCACGGCCAGGGCGGCATTCTTCTTCCTCCAATATTCATACTCGTCGAACGTACCCGGATACTCTTTTATTTGTTTGTCTTCGATGTACCAGATCTTGTTGGCGACCTGAGTAACAAAGTGACGATTGTGAGATACTACCACAAAACTTCCTTTGTATTGCTGCAATGCCTGTATCAAGATATTCTCAGAAATAAAATCCAGGTGGTTGGTTGGCTCATCCAGCAGCAGGAAGTTTGCTTCTGAAATCAGGGTCTTGGCCAATGCTACCCGTGATTTTTCTCCCCCCGATAAAACCTTGATTTTTTTGAACACATCTTCATCGGAGAAAAGAAAACATCCCAGTACGTTCCTCAACTCCTGCTCGGTTTTTCCTGAGCCTGCCTGTTTGAGTTCCTCGAGAATTTCATTTTCTACATGAAGAGACTCTAACTGATGCTGCGCAAAGAATGCCTGAATGACATTGAATCCCAACGTCCGCTCACCGTCGACGGGTTCAGTATTTGAGATTATTCTGAGCAGCGTTGATTTCCCTTTTCCATTGGCCCCGATCAAGGCAATCTTATCGCCGCGTTCAATTGAAATGGAAGTATTCCTCAGCAACTCCAGTGGTCCATATGATTTTGAAACATTCTTCAGGGTGATAATGAACCTGCCTGGCTGTTGGCTAAACTTGAATTTAAAATTCACCGCCGCCGTATCATCTACCACTTCTTCAATCAGATCGAGACGGTCTAATGCCTTCACACGAGACTGAACTTGTTTTGATTTGGTTGCCTTGGCCCTGAATCGTTCGATGAATCTTTCTGTTTGCCTTATCTTTTGTTGCTGATTCTCATAAGCATTCTGCTGAATTTCTTCGCGAAGTTCTTTTTCCTTCAGATAAAAACTATAGTTGCCTTCATAGGTAATGAGTTGCTGCATGGTAACGTCAACGGTTTTGGTTGCCACATTGTCGAGGAAGGTCCTGTCGTGTGACACAATGATTACTGCACCATCGTAATTCCGCAGATAGTCTTCTACCCATTCAATAGAGGGAAGGTCCAGGTGGTTGGTTGGCTCATCCAGCATGAGCAGCGATGGTTTCTCCAACAGCAGCTTGGCAAGCATTACCCGCATCCTCCAGCCTCCCGAAAATTCCTTTAGCGGGCGATGAAGGTCTGCCGTTGCAAATCCAATACCTTCCAAAACCTCTTCCGCCTTCGATTGAATGGTATAACCGTCCAGGTGATCATACTTTTCCTGAAGTTTGGATAGCTTTTCCACAAGATCATCTGAATACTCGGATTCCAGCTTTTTGATGATATGCTCAATCTGGCGCTCAATCGCCACAACTTCCTTAAAGGCCCCCATGGCGACGGTTAGAATGGAATCTTCTGTCTGATAGGAGAGCAGATCCTGATTGAGGAATCCAATCGTACAATCACCACTCTTGCTGATTGATCCTGAATCCAGCTTCAGTTCGCCATCGATGATCTTTAATAGGGTAGATTTACCCCTCCCATTTAGTCCAATAAGCCCAATTTTGTCTTTTGGCTTGATGAACATGCTGGCATTTTCGTAAAGCGGCCTTCCGCCGATAAAGTAGGATATGTTGGAAACTGAAACCATTGCGCAAAAATAATCAGTATTTGCAGTATTACAGGTGGTTTATTTTTTTAAACTTTTAGCGGTAGGAACGTTAACCATTTGTGGAAACGCGCTGTTTTTTGCGCTTAAAAAGGTCTAATTTTCAATAGAATATTTCCATCTGCTCAGTCGTTTGATAAGAATAGTTTGTAACGGATAAAGCAAAATAAAAACCTCCATGAACAGTCTGAAATTTGGTTTTATCGTTTCGCTGGGCGTACTGGCCTGCAGTAACTCGGGCGATACTGGAAATAACAGTGGCAGTCCCGACAACAGCGAACCTGCGTTAACAGAATACGCGCAGTCATTACCGCTGAACACGATCAAGCTTCCTGCCGGATTCCGGATTGAAGTCTATGCAGAAGTGCCGGATGCGCGATCGATGGCACTGAGTCCCTCTGGTGTTTTATATGTTGGCAATAAGGACAAAGATAAGGTCTATGCGGTCAAGGACACGAACGGTGATTTTAAGGCTGATAAGAAATGGACGCTGGCATCGGGATTAAATATGCCGAACGGCGTAGCCTTCCATGATGGTGACCTTTACATCGCAGAAGTAAGCCGCATTTCAAAGTTGTCGGGAATAGAATCACGGCTGGACAATCCGCCATCCCTCACGGTTGTAAAAAGTGATTATCCGAAGGAGACCCATCATGGATGGAAATACATTGCGTTTGGACCTGATGGGAAGTTGTACGTTCCGGTAGGAGCGCCGTGCAACATCTGTGAGCCTAAGGGCGAAGTATATGCGAGCATAACAAGGATTAATAAAGATGGTTCGGGCCGCGAAGTTTTTGCCAAAGGCATCCGGAACACCGTTGGATTTACCTGGCATCCGGAGACAAAGGAATTGTGGTTTACGGATAATGGCCGCGACTCCATGGGCGACGATGTCCCTTCGTGTGAACTTAATCATGCTCCACGGGCTGGTATGCATTTCGGTTACCCATATTGTCACGAAGGGTCTGTTAAGGATACCGAGTATGGTAACAAAAGGCCTTGTGCCGACTTTGTACCGCCAGCGGATAAGTTGGGTGCTCATGTCGCTCCACTCGGGCTCAAGTTTTACACCGGCACGATGTTTCCGGAGGCATACAAAAACCAACTGTTTGTTGCTGAGCATGGTTCGTGGAACAGATCGAAAAAAAGCGGTTACAATGTAAGTCTGGTTAAAATTGTTGGTAATAAAGCGGCCGGCCATCAGCTTTTTGCCAGCGGATGGTTGGACGATGCTACACAAAAGGTCTGGGGTCGTCCCGTTGATGTGGTGGTACTTCCGGATGGGTCCCTTCTGGTTTCTGATGATCAGGCAAATGTGATTTATCGAATTTCATATAAAGGTTAACTAAATGTTTAGCTTCTCTGTGACTTTGCGTTACCTGCTTGTTTTTATTTTTCTGACGGAATTGGTTTGCGCTCAGCCCGGTGCAGCTCCCGAAGGCTTTGCTGCTTCGCGGACTATTCCTCATACTCCTATCAAGGATCAGGCAAACACTGGCACCTGCTGGAGTTTCTCAGTCACATCATTGGTCGAATCTCAATCGATAAAGAATGGGCTAGGATCGTTTGATATTTCGGAGATGTTTACCGTGAGAAACATTTACATCGACAAGGCAAGAAATTATGTTCTCCGTCAGGGGAAAGCTCAGTTTGGGCCCGGCGGTCTGGGTCATGATGTGATTTATGCTATGGAGCATTACGGCGCAGTTCCCGAAAGTGTTTATTCGGGTTTGGTGCTGGGAGTTACACGGCACGATCATACTTCTATGGATACCAAGCTGAAACTTTTTCTCGATAGTTTGCTTACCGTGCGCCCGATACCCAACAACTGGATGGAGGGTTTCACGTCTATCCTGGATGACTACCTGGGAAAACCTCCGGAGACTTTTACGTTTAATGAAAAAGTATACACGCCAAAATCCTTTGCCCGCGAAATTCTACGCTTTAACCAGGCTGATTATATCAGCATTACTTCTTTTACCCATCACCCTTTTTATACATCCTTCATTCTGGAGGTGCCCGACAACTTTCAGAACAAGGCATTGTATAACATCCCGATGGACGAAATGATCAGCATTACCGAGCGTGCAGTCGAAAATGGTTATTCTATCATGTGGGACGCCGATGTTAGCAATGACTTCTTTCGTCAGAAGGATGGATATGCTATGGTCTGGAAGAAACAACGCTCTACCTACTCAGCGATTAATCCGGATGAAGAAGAAATCCATTATGATCAAGCCCTGCGACAGTCTCTCTATGAGAATCTGACAACACAGGATGATCACCTGATGCACATCGTAGGTGTAAGAAATTCTGTGGGAGGAAAGAAGTTTTTTATGGTGAAGAACTCCTGGGGTGAAAGAGGTCCGTTTAAAGGTTATATTAATGTATCTGAGGCATATTTCGCTATTAACACCATATGCCTCGTTATTCCTAAAGCATCAATTGACACGGCAATCCTGAAAAAACTTGGACTTCAATAATGTGTGATAACGTCGGTATATGTATCCCATACTCTTTGAAGTAGCCGGCATTTCTCTTTACAGTTACGGATTTATGATTGCTCTGGGAGCCATGGCAGGTGTAGCCTATATGGCGATTCAGGGAAAGAAAGATGTGGGGCTGACGTTTGACCAGGCAAATTCCTTATTCCTCCTTATTTGTCTGGCTGCTTATCTGGGTGGCAAGATATTTCTGATTTTCGAAGACCCTGCCCGGTATCTCGCTGAACCCAAACAGCTGTTGACTGGTCGCGGTTTTGTTTTTTACGGGTCATTCCTGTTTGCTATCCCTGCCATGTTTTTATTCTTCAGGAAGAACAAACTTCCTGCCTATGCCATGCTGGATGTTATGTCGGTTACCACCTGCCTCGTTCATATGTTTGGCAGGATTGGATGTTTTATGGCAGGTTGCTGTTATGGCAAACCAACAGATTCCTTTTTTGGTGTAACATATACCAGTGACGTATGCCAGGCGCCGCTTCAAACCTCCTTACACCCCACGCAACTGTATGAAGCGCTCTACATTTTGGTGGTTATGTTCGTGTTGATCCTGCTTCGCGACGTTAAGAAGTTTTATGGCCAGTTATTCCTGACCTACCTGATGTTGTACGCAATGGGGAGATTTGTTTTGGAGTATATCAGAGGTGACAAGGGAAGAGGATTTATCGTGGAGAATTACTTCTCTAATTCCCAGCTTATTGCCCTTCTGATTTTTGTGGCAGTACTTATCATCTATCGGCGCTGGTCGAAGCGAAACCGTGTAGATCTCTTTAAGGCACCCATCTGAAGATATGTAATAAGACAACGTGAGGCATGCGTATACCCATGCCTCACGTTATCGATGCATGAATTTAAATGTCCCGGATCCAGATATTTCTGAAGCTTACCGGATTTCCATGATCCTGCAGGAGGATAGCGCCGGATTCACGGGGTTTGTAAACCGGAAGCCCTATGAATTCCATAGGCCCCCAGAGGGCAACATGGTTTTGTGTTAAGGCACCATTGTGAACGACGGTCACATACGCCGGGATCGTTACCCGTCCTTCCTTGTTAAAGCGGGGCGCCGTAAATATAATGTCATAGACCTGCCATTCACCAGGCTTTTTACAGGCATTCACCAACGGGATGTGTTGCTTGTAAATGGAACTGGCTTGTCCGTTGGCGTAGGTCTTGTTGTTGTAGTTATCCAATACCTGTACCTCATAAATTTCCTGCAGGAAGACACCGCTATTGCCTCTTCCTTGCCCGGTCTGATTTGGGTTTACTTCAGATGGAGACCTCCATTCAATATGGAGCTGGAAATCACCAAACTCTTTTTTTGTTTTAATAGCTTTTGTTCCCGCCGCGACAGTGAAAGCGCCGTCCTTTACAATCCATTTTGGAGCAGCGCCATCTTCCCCTAACCATTGATCAAGGTTTTTGCCATCGAAGAGTACCATCGCATCAGAGGGAGCATCAGTGGGCTTTTCACCCGGCGTTATGATACGTGGCTGTGGCTCCCAGATTTCAGTTGATTCCGGCGTTTTTTTCGAATTGTCCTGGGCAGAGGCCGAATAGCTGGCAACAAACAGACACAGGGCCAGTTGAAGAGGAAGTAGTTTGGTCTTTATCATAGTGAGGAGTTTAAAAATCGTTAGCAATGTCGTCTACTTTTTTATCCTTGTCTTCTTTCATCATACGATGTAAACCGTAGGATACATAAAGAAGCATGAGTTTGTTCTTTCCTTCGGACTGAAACTTGAGGATTAGGTTTTCAGTTTTCCAGAAGTACGTATCATTCTTCAGGTCATAGTCGGCTTTTCCATACAGTGATTCAAGCGCCTTCATCAACCGGGAATCCTTGTTAGCCACTACTTTGATTTCATAAATCAGATCTTTGTAAGTTTTTAGTTCAACTTTGTTGACTTTGACTTCACCTATTTTTTCATATGCGTGATTGTCGACGCTGAAGAGCTTGGCGGGAAATTCATCTTTTTCTTTAAATTCCTTCTGAAGTTTGTATCCTGTAACTGAATCGATAGGAGATCCCAATTTGATATCCTTGAAACCATTTCGCTTGTCAAGTTCAGAGATATCCTGACTAAAACACCGTAAGGACAGGATTAGAAAAACAGGGACTACCAATTTCGCCATAGTACTTAATTTATAAACTTAATAGGGATCGAGATGCTAACATTCTCCCACGACACTATCAGGTCAGCCAATTCATTTCGTTGATCGAAGCGCATGTTGAACTGTTCAATATCTTTTTCAGTCACGACTTGCACGGGCACAACAATTCTCAATTGATCCAATTTGGGATTATAGTTGTAGGATCCCCACAATCCGACCTCCTTGTTGATTATTACCGTCCACGTGTTTTTTTCGGGTATGGTAAACAACGAGTATGTTCCTGCCTTAAGCAGGGTACCCTGGATCTGGATGTTGTGCGTGGTAGTGATCTCGGTAGCTTCATTTGCTCCGGTTCTCCATACTTCTCCGTAAGGAACCAGCTTGCCGAAAATTTCACGACCCCGCCGGGATGGCCTCGAGTAGGTTATCTTAATATAAGCATCCTTGTAGCGCATCGAAACGATAGCTACAGGACTCGGCCGATTGCTACCAGCGTCCTGAGCAATGGAGTTTTCCTGTGAGGTGATCAGCAGGAGTAAAGAAAGCACCAGCGTTTTCCCGATCATAGCGTTTTAAAGATAGTAATTTAGCCTACAACATCGAGTTACTTTATGTAAACCATGAGGATTCTGAATTCTGAATCCTATTTTTGTATCATGGTACGTCCTGAATTTGATGACATTTATATGGAGCTGGCTGTAAACCTGGCCAAACGTTCTCATTGTATTAAGCGACATGTGGGTGCCGTGTTAACCAAGGACACCCGGATAATTTCCATTGGATACAATGGGCCACCATCCGGAACACATAACTGCGATGTGGAATGGCCGGAGTCTGGTTGTCCACGTGATTCGAAAGGGGGATGTTCATTGGCTATTCATGCGGAACAAAATGCAATTCTTTATGCAGTGAAGAACAAGACTTCCGTAGATGGGGCGACTCTTTATATAACATTGTCACCGTGCCTCGCGTGCTCTCGTATCATATTTTCAATGGGCATCAGGAAAGTGATTTACCTGAACTCTTACGCGGAATTCAAGGGCATAGCGTCTGATGAAGGGGTGGACTTCCTAATGAAATTCGGAGTCGAAGTGTATCGGTATCAAGGGCTACTGACCAATGTCACCCATATGATATAGCATGCGAATGTGAAACACCGCAAGGATAGGGACGTTATATCCCTCAGAACGACCGGGAGTGAAAGCTTTTTAGCGGCTCTTGATTACCTTCTCTAAATCACTAATGACTTTTGCAGTTATCCCTTTGGTCTTTTTCTCTTTCTCCACGACGAATACTTTTAAAGATCTTTCAGCCATTTCATAAAGGCCTGTGGGGTTATTGTCCGCTTTGTAGCTGCCCAGGCACCATTCGAGGTCGGCTTGTAATTGAGGATCCAGTCCAAGTTCAGCTAGTTTCTTCCAGGTATCCACACTGACCTTTTCAATGGAGAGTACGCTTGGCTTTGACTTTGGAGCTTTAGCGGCCGCTGTGACTTTCTTGGCGGCTGTCTTCGCCGGAGTTTTAGATGGTGTCTTTGCCATGGTGAGGTTGGTTTGTGATTAATCGGAAGAAAGATACGGGGGATCAATCGTGAAGACAAGGGTATAAATTAGATTATTTACGCAACCGAGTGAAGGTAGCCCTAAACCACCTAAAGCAAAAGTTTAACCAGGTACATGCATCCACTAAACTCTCAAGGATACACAATTTGTCTTTCAGTAAGGATAGTGCTGTAGGCTAGAAAGCGTATGGTATAGAATGGGTGCAAGATGTAATGCTATGTCCAATAAAAAACGAAAGGGAAGTAAATCTGATTTACTTCCCTTCGCAAAGTTTCCTTAGGCCTTGCCTAATTACTTCTTCTTCTTTGCAGCTTTCTTAGCAGTTTTCTTTGCTGCTTTTTTAGCAGTTTTCTTTGCTGCTTTTTTAGCTGTTTTCTTCGCTGTTTTTGCCATAGCGTTTTTAATTTTTTGTTAAACGATATGAAAAGTTATAACAAATATTTTATCCACAAAAATTTTTCGGGAAAAATTTTTGTTGTCAGGTTTTTTTTACAAGTAAGATTTGATGGCGAATATGACGATGTTGAGTCAAAATTTTACTGCACAACATTTACTTCGGGTTGAAGTGAGATGTTGAATTTTGCTTTAACACTATCGCGAATTTGCATGGCAAGCTCCCAGATTTTTTCTCCTTCTCCTCCTCCGTAGTTGACAAGTACAAGTGGTTGCAGTGGATGAACACCAATTTTGCCGAAGGTTTTTCCCTTCCATCCACATTGTTCGATTAACCATGCGGCAGGGATCTTCATCAACCCTTCAGCAGAAGGATATGATGGTAGTGAAGGATATTCTTTCTTGATAAAATCATGCAAATCAACGTGTATGGAGGGATTTTTGAAGAAGCTCCCCGCGTTACCAATACGAACCGGATCAGGTAACTTTGTGCTTCGGATATAGACAACAGCATCCGAAATACTTCGTAATGACAACTGATCTACACCTTGTTGTTTCAAAACTTCTTCAATAGCACCATAGCTTGTATTCAATTGGTGATTCTTTTTTGTGAGTGTTAAAGTAATACTTGAGATGAGGTATTTATCTTTTGCACTTTGTTTAAAAATGCTCTCGCGGTAACCAAACTGACATTCCTCATTGGTAAATACTTTTGGCAAACCGGAGCTGATTTCAATGGCTTCCACGCTCGAAATTATTTTTTTAATCTCCACCCCATATGCCCCTATATTTTGTATTGGCGCGGCGCCGACAGAGCCTGGAATCAGGGAAAGGTTCTCGATTCCACCCAAATTCCGTTCTACGCAATACATAACCAGGGCATGCCAGTTTTCGCCCGCACCTACTTTAAGTGAAATGCTGTCGTCGTCTTCCGATACTATTTCTTTTCCGCTGATTGCAATTTTAACAACGAGCCCATCGTAGTTCCCCGTGAAGAGCAGGTTACTTCCTCCACCAAGAAACAGATGAGGTTCATTCTTGAAAAGAGAAGAGGCAAATAGTTCGGAGGCTTCGCTGGCAGAATGAACAATGGTGAAATGTTTTGCAGAGACCTTAATGCCAAATGTATTGTAGGGTTGAAGGTCAACGTTTCGAGATACCGTCATGTGTTGAAAGAATTCCATCGCAAGGTATGAAAATGATCCATCCATGATCATCATGCCTGTCAGGATAATTAATGAAAGCGGGCGGACAGAAGCCTGGCCTTTTTCATTTATGCTTATACCACTACTGATTCACAAGCTCGGTAAGCTGGTCCTTGGAAAGCTTAAGGATACAGATTCGGGGGAAGCGGCCGGCAAGATACGTTGTGCCGCACACGGCTAAACCTTCATCAGCTGTCTGAACCAGGCTGGCTATCTCGTAGGGATTCGAAAACCCAAGATACCGGCTGCTAATGAATGTGCCGGAAGCCTCCTCATAAAATATCAAACCAATTTGTTTTGATCGGGTATCACTTCCATAGATAAGTACTGGTTTGGTATCAACGGTCGCTCTCAAGATCCGCACTTGAGCGTCGTCAACCAGTTCTGGTAGACTATAGCCGCCCAGGTCTACGCTTGAAGTAATTCCGGTGGTCGAAAGTTCTTTGTTGGGCAGCAGGAAGTTGTCACCAAAATTGAAGCGCGATGATGCGAACTTGCTTCCGCTCAGTGGTGTAATGGCACTAAACCCTCCGTCGTCCTGCTGTCCCTGCACCACGCCTGTCGGGTCGTCTGAATTAATGTTCGTGAAGACCAGGGAAAATGTATAGTTGAAAAAGCCGTTGAAGAAATATAAACCACTGGCAACCTTGCCGACTTCAAAAGGGTATTGTTTTCCAGTTCGGATAAAGTGGTTGATGATGGGTTCCTCAATGTCTTCACCCGTGCCAATACTATATCCCTTTGATGCAAGTACGCCACCATCCGTGTTGAGAAGCGAGATAACCGACATTTTTTCTTCGTTATTATAGCTCAGGAGAACAAAATTGTTATCGACAAAGGATGATGCAGCGGGGTAGGTAATCCCACCTTGTACGGGTGACACCGTGACCGCATCCAGATTGGCATCTACGTTGGCAATTTGAGCCTGCTGCGTGAGCGGATCCATGCAGAAGAAATAATATTTTGTTTGAAATTCAGCAAACTTGGCGATCGGATTAACAAAAGTTTCCTCCACTTCGAGCTCTTTTACAAAGTTTCCAAACTTGTCTGCTTTCATCAGGTAGATGCCGGTGAAGTTTGAATCGGCCAGCTTCCGGCCACCAAGAACAATGTACCCTCCGTCGGGTGTCTGACGCATGTCGATTGGAAAGTACGAAGCATCGAAGTCATTGTTGTCAAAGATGGTGGTAAAGGTTTGTGTATCGAATGCGGGATTCGATTCTTCAGAGCATGAAGCTGCCAGGATTACCGTCAGCGCAAGGCACAGGAGAGTAAATATTTTTTTGATCATATTAATTTCAATTACTGATCTAATGTTTTGAAGCCACTGGAAAGGAAACGCATGGGGAAGAGACACCCTAAGGATACAGAGACATTGTCCAGTGTGAGATCATCCATGGTATCGCCGACACCGGCCAGCCGGTCACTTCCATACCGGTTATCTGTCGACGTTATATTACTCATTCCATATTTATACAGAATGTCCAGATTGAGCCGGACATTGTTTCCTAAATTATAATTCACACCTATTCCTCCTAACAGACCCCAATAGCTGCTGGCAAACAGATCTTTGGCACCAACGCTGATGGGTTCGTTGGTAAACTGGTTCTCACCACCCGCAGCATAATCAATTCCGGATGACGTGACCTCCTTGGTAGCATTAATAAGTATGGCAGAATAAATACCCAGCTGTACATAAGGCCTCAGCTTGTTGCCATATACATCGTACTTGACAATTAATGGAAGTATGGCATGATCGAGTTTTTGCTCCTGCTCAAAGTTCAACTCCACACGATTCGTGGCGACCTCATCGGAAGACCATACAAATGCATTGGAGTAGGAGAAGCGACTATGTTGGTAGGTCGGCTGAAAGCTCAGCAGGAAGCGCTTGAAATAAAAGGAGACTTCAATAGTTGCCTGTGAGCCTATCAGGTTGAAGTTGTCGTATTGTTTCCCAATGCTGCTGGGTTCGTAGTTTGTTGGGGAAATGATGGAATAGGTCTTCTCGACGGTGGTTTTGGAAAGATTGGCTCCGGCTTTGAATCCCAGCCACCATTGTTTTTCCAGGAACTTTTCATCCTCCTTATTTTTCACCTGTTTGGTGTAAGGGGAAGTTTTTCTTTTTTTCTCCTGCCCGAAAGCAACGAAGGCCAACAGCAGGCAGATCACTAGGAGGTTGAGTCTTTTCATAAACAAGAGCATTGCTATTTTAGGATGATGAGTTTTTTAGCCTCTTTATAGAAACCCGTTTTAAGCTGATACAGATAGCTACCTGCCGGTAGTCCGCTTAGATCTACCTCAACGTTGTGTTCTCCGGGTTCATACACGCCGTCAACCATTACTTTCACCTGGTTGCCGCTACTGTTCATCAGATTGACAGTGACATGGTAGTTGCTGTTTAATAGAAAATTCACGGTCGTTTTTTCTTTTGCCGGATTGGGGTAACAATCCTTTAGAGCGAAACGATTTCCAATAAAACCTTCTGTTCCAGTGATTACTTTTTGCGCCAGCGGTAGTTGCTCAAAGGTAACGCCATCAGATGTTCCCGCTGCCGTCATGAGACCGGGAAATATTTCATTAAGCCTCGTGTCGTCGACCAGCATCCAGTCTTTCATGATGTTCGCATAGATGAGGCGATAGTCAAATTGCATTTCGACATTACCCAAAGAAAGATCCGGTACCTTGCCAACAACGCCGGGCTCGGCTCCCTGACCAAAGATAAACAGTGGTCCGCCTGTTCCGTGATCCGTTCCATAACTTCCATTAGACTGAATTCTTCGTCCGAACTCCGAAGTGGTAACACTGAGAACCCGTTCTTCAAGGCCGCGGTAGCGAAGATCTTCCTGAAACGCATTCATCGCGGAAGAAATATGATACATAAGTGCAGCGTGTCCTCCCATTGTCGGATCGTATTTTTCGACCTGATCGGCATGCGTGTCAAAGCCTCCGATCTTCACCATAAATACTTTTGACTTACATCCGCCTGCAAGGAGGCGTGCGATTAGTTTTAACTGAGGAGACAGCGGGTTCCTCAAACTGCTTTTCGGTGCGTTAAAAGGATAGGTTTCAGGGTATGTAATTGGTGTTTGTCCGCCGGCCAGATATACTTCGTACAACCGCTGAGCATAATCTTTCGATTTATCTTCAAGGCTCAGAATCCAATCCAACTCCTTATAATAGGGAGATCCCTGCAGGTACTCCGGCGGGATACCCCGGGGGTCAACCTGTTCGTCGATGAAGCCTTCCAGTTCGCCAACGAGTTCTGCAAAACTTTCCGGATCATTCAGAGAAAGAGAGGTTGGAATATTTCCCTGCTGGTGAAAGATGAGCGATACATCGTTACCCATTTCGATAGCCAGGGGATCCGGCATCTCATTGTTCGGAAAATCTTCCGGATATTGTTGTGGGGCGAACTCACCCTGCAAATAACGACCAACCCAACCCGACTGAAGATAGTCATCAGCGGAACCTCCCATAAACCAAATATCACGGCCACGAAAGTGTGATCCGTTATTGTTCTTATAGGAAACTCCCTGCACCACCGTTAGCCTACCTTTATCATACAGACTTTTCATTGCCTGCATATCGGGGTGCAGACCGACCTGCGCATCCGATGCAATGGTGCTGTCCAGTGGAATATACTTTCGTACACTATTCTTAGCCGGTATGGCAATGTTGGCTCTGCGGCTATAATACTCATCGTATTTCTCTACGGGTATCAGGCAATTTAGCCCGTCATTGCCACCGTGCATCTGCAGAATTATCAACACGCGATCGTTATTGCTCGCCGCCGCCATACGCGACAACGTATTGTTTTCACCCAGTACACGCATAGGAATTCCTCCTAAGCTGAACGGTATACTCATCGCCAACGGAAGCTTTTTCAAAAAATCTCTCCTTGATTTGTTCATGTCTTATTGATTAAGCAAGTTGATACTCCGGCGACTGCATGATCGCATTAAATAGAAATTCCAGCTGATCGCCCAGATCACCGGCTCCTTCATTCCACCGGGTTGTCCAATAGGCTTCGTCAAAGGTCTGAAGAAACCGTTCTTTGAAATAGGTAATTCGTTTAGCTGTAAGACCCGAGACGTCATCAGCAGCATCATCGTATGTCAGGTTATCGGTAACCGGTAAAAGATAGTTTGACAACATGATCACCAGTAGCCGGGCATCGGCAGCAACGGCATTGGGTATGTTATTTTGAACCCATTGAAGTACATTGACTTTAAACATTCCGGGTTCCGTGGCTGTGAAGACACTCCGGATAAAATTATACCGGTTGGCCAGCGTATTCGGCGTAATCCAGAAACGATGATAGATGGGGAATTGATGATAGGCTTCGTAACCGGCTACGTCATAGGGTTCGTAGAAGCTCATTGCCTGACTGTAAACCGTGCTTATTAATTCTCCCGTAGCTTCATAATATTCAGCGGGTGCTGTTGTCATGTCGGGGAGAGGAACTTCAAAAAACCGAAGTGTTTGTACAACCAGATCTAATGGTGATTTGATTATTCCGCCAAAGTTATCGTCCGTTACCGTGCCGGCACCTGCTTCATAAAAATGCTGGCTGCGCAAGAGATTTTCGATGACGGGCTGCAGTTTATAATTATTGCTTTCAAAGGTGTTTATCATCTCCGTGATGATGGGTCCGTCAATCGCGAGATTTTCAGCCGGTGTGTGTGGAGCATACACGAAGAAGCGATAAATTTTCCAGCAGATATTTTTCGCCGTTTCAGGTTTGGCGTAGATGAGGTCTATCAATTGTTGAATCTCATCCAGCGCGCTGGCTTCGGTAGGATTAGAACCATTCAGCAATAGTGGATCCGCCTGAATAACAGAATTACCAAACCGGGCACTGAATTCTTTTGGCTCGTTGTCATGAGCAGAAGCATTCGTCAGTGAACCCTTTACAGTTCCCCGGGGGAGATTAGTGTCAGGATCTAAAGTTAAAAATGTATCGTCGATGTCCCACCCGGAAAGAACTCTCGCCGCTGCCTGTACGTCCTGTTCAGTATATAAAACATAATCACCGGGACCAGCCGCAGGGGGTAAGGTGCCTTCTAATCCTCGTCCTAAACTATATAGCTCAAGTAATTCGCGGCCGTAGTTTTCATTGACACTTCCTTTAACGTTGAGGTTGCCGTCAAGAAGCCTTAACATCGCATTATCAACGCTGATTTTTACAGTCAGTTGTTTGAAATTTATTAACGGATCAGGATTCAGGGCATCAAGTGCAAACAGCCTGAAAAGCTGATTTTGGAAATACAACGACCTGCTGTTTCCTACTTTGGAAGTAATTGTTGTAAAATGAGTATGTAAAAACATGATCACTTTTTCGCGGGCAGAATACGCTAACGAAAGTGCTGGGGGTACGCCGCTGCTCATCATTTGACCTACGAGCCAGGCTTTTATGTATCCCTCGAGATCGCCACCATCACTGTTAGCATCCGTTATCCCGGATAGAACCCACTCCTGGCCTGTTTCAGGGTCGATAGGAAGGATAGGATCTGGAAGGGACTGTCTAAAGAGAGCTGTGATGGCTTGTGCGGGTGTTAGTGCGGCAAAAACATCGATTTGTTGCTTTGTTGCTCCAAAAGTTGCCCTTCTCAGAAGGTGAGCGGCTCGTTTTAGGCCCAGAGTGCCGCTAAATTCGGGTAATGGCATAAAATTAAGGGGTTCAATAAGTCAATTAATCGTTCTAAAGTCAATATATCATGCAAAATGGGGACGAAATGCATTAGACTCCGTTAATTGTTACAATTTTTCCTTTCACTTTGATTCACCAATTTTCGCATGTTATTCGTACCGGATGTCTAAACCGATTTATCCCATGAAGATTATTGAGTGCCCGCGTGATGCTATGCAAGGTATAGAGTCGTTCATACCCACGTCAGACAAAGTTAGATACATCAACCAATTGTTAAAAGTAGGTTTCGATACAATCGATTTTGGAAGCTTTGTATCGCCGAAAGTAATACCTCAAATGCAGGATACTGCCGACGTGCTGCCACTTCTGGACAGGCAGAACAGTAATACAAAATTATTGGCAATCGTTGCCAACGCCCGGGGTGCGCGGGAAGCATGCGGGTTTGACGCAATAAACTACCTGGGGTTTCCACTTTCAATTTCAGAAACTTTTCAGCAACGCAATACCAATATGTCTGTCATACAGGCACTCAATACGCTCGAAGAAATCAAGAATATGTGCGTAAAAGAAAACAAAAAGCTGGTGACTTACATTAGTATGGGCTTTGGAAATCCCTATGGAGACCCGTACGATACTGCCGTCGTTGTAAACTTTGTTGAAATTTTATTGACTCTCGGATCGGATATTATTTCATTGGCAGATACGATAGGTGTTTCTGCCGCTCCGGGCATTCACGACTTATTTACCGCTCTTTCGGTTCGTTACCCGTCAGCAGAAATTGGTGTGCATCTCCATGCCTCACCGGATACCGCTGCGGATAAAATCAATGCTGCATTAAAGGCAGGGTGTAAACGATTTGACGGTGCGATAGGAGGTTACGGCGGTTGCCCCATGGCTAAAGATGACCTTGTCGGTAATCTGGCGACCGAGACGATACTCCAAACCATGGAAGAAAAAGGTATTAACACAAATCTCGATCTTTCTGAATTTCAAAAAGCACAAAAAATGGCTGAGGAAATTTTTCCAGCGCATTAGATAGCGGGGATTGCAGTCAAAAGTAATATCCGTTAACTTTGTTTAAACGAAGCACCATGAGCCGAACCGTTCTGATAGGTTGTCTACTTTTTTATACAACGACGATGTATTCGCAATCGGCAAAAGATTTAACCCAAAAGGGGAGAGAGCTTTACGAAAAAAGCGAATTCATGGAAGCCCTTCTGAACCTGAACAAAGCGCTCGAAGTTGATGCGAACTATGCACCCGCCTACCTTCTGAGGGGTAACATTAAAGATAATTTTGACGATCGCCACGGTGCGATGAAGGATTACAATATAGCTATTGAGAAGAATCCAAAGTTCGGGGATGCGTACTTTGCCAGGGGTAATGTAAAAATGAAACTCCAGGACTATTATGGTGCTATTGCTGACTTTACTTCATGCATATCGATTAATGAAAACAACATTGAAGCCTATTTTAACCGTGGCAGAGCAAAACAATTTCTTCAGGCCTATGAAGATGCCATTAATGATTGCACCAAAATAATTCAGATCCACCCGAAAAATGTGGATGCTTATTTTATGCGTGGCGTGCTTCGTATTGAATTTGGAGATATGAAAAACGGGTGCCTGGATTTAAGCAAAGCGGGCGAACTTGGTGACGTGAAAGCCTACGAGATGATTAAAGAAAAGTGTAATCAGAAAGGGTCAGAATAGCATGCTGCTCTCAGAAGGAAGCAGCTAGTTTGTAGACTTTGCCGGGTAATGAGGAAATGACTCCTTTAAATTCAAGACCTAGTAATATGGAAGCAAGCTGACTCACGGCGATGGAAGATTTCCAGCTTAGTTCGTCAATAGTCAGCCTTCCGCTATTTTCAATCAGAATCGATAACACAAGCTGCTCTTCAGGCTCATAGGTGCTGAGTGAATTATCTTTTTTTTCTATCCGGTTATCTTTCCCGGCCGTCCAGTTCATGGAATACTCCAGGTCTTTGACGGAGGTGATAAGATTCGCCCTGTTTGATTTAATTAAATTGTTACAGCCTTCAGAGTAACTTCTGCCGACGTTTCCTGGATAGGCAAATACATCACGATTGTAGCTGTTCGCGATGTCAGCTGTTATCAGCGCGCCGCCCGTTTCAGCGGCCTCGACAACGACCAGCGCATCAGAGAGGCCAGCGATTATTCTATTGCGGGCCGGAAAATTATGCGCATCCGGTTTTGTTCCAAATGGATTTTCAGTGACGATGCCCCCTGATTTAATCATCTTTTCAACGGTGTCCTTGTGTGCAGCTGGATATATCATGTCGATGCCGCTTCCCATCACACCGATCGTTGGCAAATTATTTTTTACGGCTTGTTTATGGGCCTGAATGTCGATTCCATAGGCCAGGCCGCTGATGATCAGGGCCCCATGCCCCACCAACGCGGCCACTAGTTCCTCCACACAATTTTTTCCGTAGTCGGTTGACCGGCGTGTTCCTACAATACCCACTGTCTTTGAGTTTTCGAAGTCGATTTTTCCCTTTGTGTAGAGCAGCGATGGAGCATCGGGGAGTTGTTTTAGCCTGGAGGGGTAGTCGTTATCCGTAAAAAATACCAGATGAACAGATTCCTTTGCCGCCGTTTCTGCGGTGTGCTCTGCAAGTTTGAACGGGTTCCCTTTAAGAATAACATCGGCAGTCACTTCTCCGATTCCTGGTATCTTAAGAAGCCTTCCTTTTGGTGTTTTGAATACTTTTTCGGCCGATCCGCAATAACTCACCAATTGTCTGATGATATAGTCTCCAATACCTGGCACAAAATGAAGCGCCAACAGCGAAAGCCTGTTCTGATCCATGAATAATGAAATTATTGAGGAAATTCCACCAGAGGCACCGTAAACCACTCTTATTAATTACTCACAACACGGTGTTATTTCTATTGACTCAAATCCTTAGTGCAGCTTCTCACGAAGTTCAACCAGGAAGCCGCGGACGCGTTTCAGGGAATCCATTAATTCCATTTTATCGCGCACAGCCTGAGTATCATTCCGAAGCATCTCTTTAGCGCCCTGAAGTGTAAATCCCTTTTCTTTTACCAGGTGATAGATGGTGCGGACATGATCAATGTCTTCTTTGGTAAACTGACGATTACCTTTTCTGTTTTTCTTTGGCTTAATAAGGTCGAACTCCGATTCCCAAAAACGGATCAATGATGGAGCCACGCTAAATATTTCAGAAACCTCTCCAATGGAGTAGTAAAGTTTCTCGATTTCCTTTTCCTTATACGCCATGTTATTGAGCAAGGTAAGTAATTAAACCATTCTCAGCAATCTGAATTAGTGATTCAGGAAAATCTTTTTTTGTGAGTTCCTGCATCTTCTTAATTACCTGATTTTGAGGATCGACCCTTACTCCAGTTGCATAACTTTGGTAAGTAGGAATTATTCTTCCCTTTAAAAATTTGCCCTTTTCATCCGTGAACAACTTTATAATCGGGGCGAGCCCGTTTACTCCTGATACACTAATGCCGCGGTGCGTACAAAAATTACCCATGCTATACGCAATGAACCGCTCTTTATAGACTTCTATGGCACGGGTTACATGCGGACCGTGGCCGAAAATAACATCGGCACCCACATCAATTAGTTCATGGGAAAATTGGTAAACATCGCCACGGTTTTCCCCGTGGAAAAGTTCTGTTTTCCGTGGCACATTTTGGTACTGAGCACCTTCCGCCCCTCCGTGAAATGATACGATTACAATGTCGCAGATCGAATCCAGGTGCTGAACCAGCTGTCGGGCACCGGGTAAATCATTCAGGCTTACACATCCTGAATTGGGAGCGAAAGCAACCAGGCCGTATTTAATACTGTCCTTTTCTAACACGACAAATTTCTGAGCCAGCTGCCCGGCATGTAAAATTCCCGCATTGTCCAGTGTTTTCATTGTACTGGACCGGCCTGTTTCCCCAAAGTCACCCGCATGATTGTTTGCCAGACTCATCAAATCAAATCCGGCGCGGGTAAGATTTTCCACATACGAAACAGGCGTTCTGAAAACATAACAAACCTTTGGGTCACGGCAGGTCTTCGGCGTACCTCCACTGTCCAGCAACGTACCTTCCAGGTTTCCAAAAGTCACATCGGCGTCCTGCAGAAAAGGCTCTACTTCCTTCATCAGGGAAGCGCCATTCTCCGGTGGAAGTTTATTTTCCGGATAATTGGTACCCATCATGATGTCACCCACTCCAACGATTGTAACGGTGTCTTTAGATAAAGAATGCCCGGCTTCTGCAAGGTTTACCGTAACCTCGGCGGCTATCCCTGGTGTTCCGAAAAAGAACGAGGGAATCATAATTAGTAGAGCTAAGTGCATGAAGGTGGAGGTTTTGTAAACGGACTGCAAAGAAAGAGAGATTTTAAGAAGGTGCAAGAAAAAATCCTGCCAATCCGAGGTGAACTAAACTTAATCTAATGCCTTGTTCTGAGCACTTCCGATCTCGATTAGTCGCTCGTACTCTTTATTGCTTAAGTCACGCTGAAAAAAACTGATCGGGTTGACGTGCTGGTCCTTGAACAGAACCTCATAATGAAGGTGGGACGAGACAGAGGTTCCGGAATTGCCAACGTGTCCGATAATATGACCACGTTTCACGCGGTCGCCAGGCTTAACTGCAAAAGTGGACAAGTGCGCATAACGGGTTTCGTAGCCGTGACCGTGGTCGACATAAATCACGTTGCCGTAAGAACTGGAAGTATAAGCCATCGAAATTTTGCCATCGCCCGTAGCATAGACAGGTGTTCCTTTCGGCGCTGAGAAATCCAGGCCATTGTGTTCCTTTACTACTTTGAAGATGGGATGCATACGCGAACCATAGCTTAGGTGCAACCGGTCCAATTGTTTGTTATGAATCGGCTGTATCGCCGGTCGTGAAGCCCACATGTCAATCCGTGTGGCATGTAATTCCTGAAGTTCCCTATACGATTGTAGTTCTACATGCAGACTGCGTTTCAAATTTTCGAGGATTGTGTAGTCGTAAAGCAAAGCAGGCAAATCTCTTAATTCGTCCTCGTTGAATCGTTCAGCACCACCCACGCCACCTTCTCTGATTTCCGTTGAAAGTGGTTCGACATCCAGAATCACTCTGTAGTTGTTATCATCTTTTTTTATGAGGTCATTGAGTTCAGAAAAAGACTGATGCATGCGGTCTTCCAGGATTTGCCACTTCGCCTTCAGGGTAAGATTTTCCTGTTTCAACAGGAGCTCATCCAGGGAATCAAATGTATTGGTAAAAGCGAAATAGAAACCCGCCGCGAGCAACACGGACAGCCCTACAAAAATGGCTACCTGGTCCTGTAATGCTTTCCCTCTCAAATACCAGGGTTCGTACTTGCAGGTTTTTGGGTTGTATGTGTATTTAATCTTCCCCATTAATCCAATGATTGGTTTTGGATTTTGCTCAGGTTAAGCAGGGTATTGTGCTGTTCACTGGTTAGACCTTCGAGAAGGTAATACGCGGGATCTACCGGTTCACCATCACGTATTACTTCATAGTGGAGGTGTGGGGCAATAGAGCCACCGCTGCTTCCAACATATCCGATCATCTTTCCCTTTTCAAGTTTTTGTCCGTTGCTGACCCGAATCTCATCCAGGTGGGCATAACGGGTAATAAAGCCGTTCCCATGGTTAACATCGACGTAATTCCCATAGCCAGCCTGCAGGTTTGTCCGTTTGACCGATATCACCCTGCCCGGGGCCGTTACGAACACTTCGGTTCCACGCGGCGCGGCAAAATCTACTCCGGGATGATTGTACTTTCCTTTATGAAAGGGATTGATCCGCTCACCAAAACCAGATACAAGAAAATCCAGCTGTGCATTTGTTATCGGCTGAATAGATGGAATCGATGCCACAAAATCCAGGTGTGCCCTAGTTAGGCGGATACGGTTACCAAACGTTACATTGGACTGTATAGATTGTTTCCAAAGTTTGTTGGATTTCAGAGCAAGTGTGCCGAGCAGCTCCCGGAATTCGGAAGGGTCAGCAAGTAAAGCTTGTTCCCTCGAGATCGTTGTATTTACAGGATTTGTTTCCAGCGGCTTTCTGTTAAAAAGACTGGCATACAACACCTTGTCTTCTTGCTTTAACCCTGCAAGACTGGCGTTTACCTTGGTGAGCTGTTCCTCAATGATCGATTTGTGTTTTTCGAGCAGCCTGTTTTCAATTCGGAGTGACCGTTCTGTTTCGGATTCCATCAACGAATCACGGGCAACCAACATTCCTCCACCCAGTAATAGGCCGGTAAACAATAGCCCGGCTATGTACCACAGTAAGTCCTTAATGCTCAGCCGGGCACGCTCATAACGAAATGTTTTTGGATTATAGTGATATTTAACAGCAGACATTCAGGTCGAAGATTCTATTGAAAAGTATTGTTCAAAGCCATAAAATAATTCTCCATACCTGCTGATACTCTGTTAACTGCGCTTAATTTTGTGGCTTGCCTTGTTTTTTAGCTGGGTAATATAGCAAAAATTGCAAAGTTCAAGATTTAATTAACCCATAAGGAATGGATTCGGGCTCGATCAGAAGGAAGTTTTTGGATTTTTTTGCCAGCAAAGGCCATAGTATTGTAGCATCTGCGCCTTTAGTGCTCAAAAACGACCCTACCCTGCTTTTTACCAACTCCGGGATGGTCCAATTCAAGGACTGTTTTCTGGGCAATGCAACGCCGAAAAGTCCCCGCGTTGCCGATACTCAGAAATGCCTTCGGGTAAGTGGCAAACATAATGACCTGGAAGAGGTAGGGATTGACACCTATCACCATACCATGTTTGAAATGCTGGGGAACTGGTCTTTTGGTGATTATTTTAAGAAGGATGCCATCGCCTGGGCCTGGGAACTGCTCACGGTCGAGTACAAACTTCCCAAAGACCGGTTATATGTTACTGTTTTTGGAGGTGATACAGGTGACAAGCTGCCGATTGATACAGAAGCGTTTAACTTCTGGAAGAGTTTTATCAGCGAAGACCGTATTATTTATGGAGTGAAGAAGGATAATTTCTGGGAAATGGGTGAGACTGGTCCCTGCGGACCGTGTTCTGAAATCCATATAGACCTTCGATCGGAAGAAGAGGTCGCAAAACTCCCGGGTAAGGAATTGGTGAACATGAGCCATCCCCAGGTTATTGAAATATGGAACCTGGTATTTATGGAATTCAACCGGAAATCGGATGGCTCCCTGGAGAAATTACCAGCACAACATGTTGATACGGGAATGGGGTTTGAGCGATTGTGTATGGCGATTCAAAAAAAGACATCTAACTATGACACCGATGTTTTCTCGCCACTACTTGATTTTATTGGAAATGCGGCGAATGTAGTCTACAAGCAAGACGAAAGAACAGATATTGCCATGCGTGTTATCGCAGACCACGTTCGTGCCGTATCCTTTGCCATCACGGATGGTCAGTTGCCTTCCAACACCGGTGCGGGCTATGTGATCCGCAGAATACTGAGAAGGGCGGTACGTTATGGCTATACGTTTTTGAATTTCAAAGAGCCATTCATGTACCAGTTGGTGCCCGTATTGGCAGGTCAATTCAAAGATGTTTTTACGGAGCTTGATTCCCAACAGGACTATGTATCAAAAGTGATATTTGAGGAGGAGACTTCGTTTCTGCGGACGCTGGAAAAGGGACTGAAACGAATTGAGATGATGGAGGGTGATCTTGTCAATCGGACCATAAGCGGGGAGCAGGCGTTTGAGCTTTACGACACATTTGGATTTCCATTTGACCTTACCTCATTGATTGCCCGCGAACGGGGACTCTCTGTTGATGAAAATGGCTTTGCTGTTGAAATGAAAAAACAAAAGACCCGGTCTAAAGTGGATGCCGCGAAGGAAACCGGCGACTGGATACTGGTAGGTGAGGATGAGAAGACAGAATTTATTGGTTATGATCACCTGGAGGCAGAGGTACAAATAGTAAAGTACCGGAAGGTCAAACAGAAAAACAAAGAGTTGTTTCAACTGGTTTTTGATCGCACACCATTTTACGCGGAAAGTGGAGGACAGGTAGGAGATACCGGTAGCATTCAGCATGCTGACGAAAAAATTCAGATTACGGATACTAAAAAGGAGAACGAACTGATTGTCCATTTCGCTGATAAACTCCCCTCGAAGCTGACGGCTACCTTTAGCGCCACGGTTGACGACAGGAAACGCCAGTTGAGTATGGATAACCACTCCGCCACGCATTTACTTCATGCTGCGTTGCGGCAGGTTCTGGGGAAACATGTGGAGCAGAAAGGTTCACTGGTCAATGATAAAATTCTTCGTTTTGATTTCTCTCACTTTTCAGCCATGACGGGGGAAGAAATTCAGAAGGTGGAAGAGATTGTTAATGAAAAAATCAGGAAGAATATTTTGCTTGATGAAAAAAGAAATGTGCCGATTGAAAAGGCAAAATCATTCGGAGCGATGGCACTCTTTGGAGAAAAATACGGCGATTTTGTGCGTGTCATTACTTTTGATCCTGCTTTTTCTGTTGAATTGTGCGGAGGAACTCACGTACAGGCTACCGGTCAGATTGGGCTATTTAAAATAATATCCGAAAGTTCCGTTGCAGCAGGGGTAAGAAGAATAGAAGCCATCACGGCCGAGGAGGCTGAACAATACGTCAATGAATCGCTGGGACTGCTCGATCAGGTGAAAACCTTGTTGAAGAATCCAAAGGATCTGATCACTGCCACGAAAACCTTGTTGGAGGAAAAGCACACACTGGAAAAGCAGCTTGAAGTTTTTTTGCAGGAGAAGGCCAACCTGATGAAAGATCAACTGGCCACCCGGGTGAAGAAGAGCAACGGACACAGTGTTATCATTGAAAAAGTTGCCGTACCGAATGCTGATGTATTAAAGAACATCGCTTATGGGTTGCGGAATACTTTTGATGACTTGCTACTCGTGCTGGCAGCTGATGTTGATGGCAAACCACAGGTAGCGGTGATGATCGGAGAAAAACTGGCGCAGACAAATACGTTCCATGCCGGTACGATGGTAAAAGAGCTGGCAAAGGAAATTGATGGCGGTGGCGGCGGGCAGCCTTTCTTTGCAACGGCGGGAGGCAAGAACTTGAATGGCCTGGATGCTGTTATAGAAAAAGCGCGTAAATTGATTCATTAAAAAATACCGTTATGGAAAATGAATCTAAAATCGTTGAATTGTTATCAGAGATGCTTCACAAATTTGATGTACTTACTGAGACTGTGATTAAGTTAACAGGCCGAGTAGACAACCTTACCGGCCGAGTAGACAACCTTACCAGCCATGTCGATAATGTTACTAGTCGGGTTGATAACCTCACGCACACAGTTGATTTGCGGCTTAGTAAGGTTGAGAGTGAAATTGTCAAGCTGAACTTAATTTCCTCAGAGAATTCAAGGGCGCTTATGAAACTTGGCGATAACAATGACAGGATTTTACGCCTTGAAAAGGAAGTCTTTAAACGATAAGCATGAATTTTTAGTCGGGTAAAGACGTTTAAATTTGAACTATGGACAAATCAATCAGAGATAAATATACACCCGTTATAGGCCTTGAAGTTCATGCGCAGCTTCTTACCAAAAGTAAAATCTACAACACAGATTCAACGGAGTATGGCAGTATGCCCAACACCAACGTAGGTGTTGTTACATTGGCTCATCCCGGTACACTTCCGCTTCTGAATAAACGGGTGGTGGAGTATGCCATCAAAATGGGAATAGCCTGTCACTCTGCGATCACCAGACTGAACATCTTCGATCGTAAGAATTACTTCTATCCGGATCTGCCTAAAGGATATCAGATTACGCAGGACCGGACGCCGATCTGCAAAGGGGGATATATCACTATTGACACGAAGGAAGGACCACGTCAAATTTCCTTACACCGGATCCACATCGAAGAAGATGCCGGAAAGTCGATGCATTTGGCGCAAGAGACTGATACGTTGGTTGACTTTAACCGCGCCGGAGTTCCGCTGATAGAAATTGTGAGCCAGCCGGAAATAAAAACTTCGGATGAGGCGTACGCTTACCTGACAGAAATCCGCAAGCTGGTTCGTTACCTGGAAATTTGCGATGGCAATATGGAAGAAGGATCCTTGCGGTGTGATGCGAATGTTTCCGTGATGCTTAACGATGCCAAAGAATTTGGTAAAAAGGTTGAGGTGAAAAACATGAACTCAATTCGTAATGTTCAACATGCCATTGATCATGAAATTGAACGGCAGATTGAGGAACTGGAAAAAGGCAACGAAATACCTTCTGAAACAAGGACTTTCGATGCCTCGAACGGCCTTACGTACAGCATGCGAACAAAAGAGGAGTTAAATGACTACCGGTATTTTCCGGATCCTGACCTTAGTCCCTTGGAGGTATCTGAGAACTGGCTGGCAGAGATAAAAGCTTCGCTTCCGGCCCTTCCGCGTGACCTGTATGAAAAGTATGTCCATGAATTTCATTTACCGGAGTACGACGCCCATGTGGTTACCGATACAAAAGATATTGCGCTCTATTTCGAAGAGGTGTGCAAGCTCACGAAGAATTACAAGGCCGCCTCAAACTGGATTATGGGTCCTGTAAAGTCTTACCTGAACGAGCTCAATTTGTCGGCAGATGAATTTCCGGTGTCACCAGCGATATTAGTAGAGTTGATGAATCTGGTGGAAACAAATAAAGTTAGTTTCTCCGTCGCTTCGCAGCGGGTCTTTCCTGAGTTGTTGAAGAATCCGTCAAAGTCAGCATTGGAGGTAGCCCAGAAGTTGAATGTTATTCAGGACAGCAATCAGGATTCCATTCTTCCCATTATTGATGAAGTACTGAAGAAGTATCCATTAAAAGTGGAGGAGTATAAAAACGGAAAGAAGGGGATTCTGGGAATGTTTATGGGCGAGGTGATGAAGCGCAGTAAAGGTAAGGCTGATCCTAAGGTGGCCAATGAATTAATTATTAAAAAGCTGGAGGAAGTATGAGAAACGAATATCGAATACAAGAGAGGTTTATGAATGGGCTGGGGACAATAAAGTGCTGGCTAAAATCAGTCGACAGAAAAGCTTCCACGTATTTTCTGGTTTTTGCTTTTTGTTTTTCCTGTTCATTTTCTAGCAAGGATGAAGCTGATGGCGGCGACTGGACAGTAACCGTAAACGGTAAGGTGGGCTTCCCGCAACAAGGACAGATAATCATCCAGGAAATTAAAGATGGTGCAGTTGGGTGGCAGGACACGGTAAAATTAAAAAGCAACTATACCTACTCCAAGGTCATACCCCTTAAGCAGCCCGGGTATTATCGGATCAATTTCTACAACAGGCAGTTTATCGACGTCATTCTTTACAAAACCAATCTCGAGGTTAACGCCGATGGTAATGACCCTGGTGGTTTCGCGGAAGTGAAAGGTTCTCCGGATATTGAAATCATTCGGAAGGTTCAGCAAATCATGCGGGCAGCAGAGGATTCTCCGGAGATGGCGAGGTTGAATTCGGAATATTCCACGGCGTCGCAGACCCAGAATCAGGAAAAAATGTCTCAGGTCCAGCAGGAGTATATGGATAAACTCTATGGTTACCATGATAAAATTGCCGAGATGATCCGCAATGAACCTCCTTCGCTGGGTGTGATTAATCTCTTGCAAAGTGGTTCCGTGCTGGACAAAGACAGATATTTTGACACCTATCTGGCGGTAGCCGATAAACTAAGAAAGGAGTGGCCAACGTATGACCATGCCAAGAATTTTGTTACCATGGTCGATAACATGAAGGCGATTGCTATAGGTCAGCCTGCGCCTGAGATAGCATTGCCGGACACTACCGGACAAGTTGTAAAACTATCTTCCATGAAAGGCAAGTATGTGCTGGTTGACTTCTGGGCGAAGTGGTGCGGACCATGCCGGCAGGAAAACCCCAATGTGGTGAAGGCCTACAATAAATTTAAAAACAAGGGCTTTACGGTGTTTGGTGTTTCTCTTGACCGATCAAAAAGCGACTGGATGCTGGCGATCAAACAGGACGGACTTACCTGGACGCATGTTTCCGATTTGAAATTCTGGCAGTCCGCTGCCGCGAAGACCTACAATATTACCGGTATTCCGTTCTCTGTTTTGCTGGACCCCAACGGTGTAATCATTGCCAAGAATCTTCGGGGACAGGCACTGGATAGAAAGCTGGAGGAAGTGTTGAATAAGCAGTAAGTCAGCTTGCAGGAAATACGTGATTCCTGGTTTCGTTGCGTGTCATACCCGTTATTAAAAAGTGAATATGAAATTGAACCTACTGTATCTGGCAGCGTTTTGGCTGATAGTTTTTGCATGCGTCAGACCAACTGATGGTAATAAAACCGCGATCAGCTATGAGATGGAAAATTTCAGACTGGAATCAGTAGCGGGCTGCACGTCCGATACCATGGATTGTGCGTACTTCGAAGTTAATTATCCCAGGTTTAGTGGATTGGACACAGCCGCTATGCGGCGGTTGAGTAAACAAATGGACGCTTTTGTGTCGATGGGAAATCCTGAGGCTGATGGACAGTCCATGAGGGAAATTGGCGAAGGATTTATAAACGATTATCAGGATTTCAGGAATGAAATTCCCGATATATCCGGAGGCTGGTCCTATACCGCTGACATCACGGTCGAAGTACTGACGGACACCTTGTTGAGCCTTATGGTGAAGGAAGAGTATTTTACAGGAGGTGCTCACGGAGGCTATGGAACCTACTTTATAAACATAGACCCTCGTACGGGTGCAGACTTCACCTTGTCGAATTTGCTCAGGCAAGGATACGAACCAACTTTATCCAGCCTTGGAGAAAAGTCGTTCCGTACCGTGCGCGAACTTCCTGACACCGCTTCATTTATGGAGAATTATTTTGAGTTTCCGGATGATAAATTTGTCTTGAACCGGAATTATGGATTCACGAAGGAAGGCATTGTGTTTTATTATAACAGCTATGAGATCGCGCCGTATGCTTCTGGTCCGACAGAAGTCTTGATTGCATATGATGATTTACGGGACTGGCTAAAGTAAAACAAACGCCGACCAGTTGCTCATGTCTTTTGATTCTTTAGTTCTTCCAGCAGTTTCTCGAGGTCCTGCACGTTCATCTTGTTTTCTTTGGCGAAAAAGGATACCAGGTTTTGAAATGATCCGTTGAAGTAGCCTTTGATCAGATTGTTCAGGTAGAACTTCGTATACTTCTCTTTGGTGATAGTTGGAAAATACTCGTGTGTTTTTCCATACGCCTTGTGGTCGACGAATCCTTTGGTCTCCAGTATTCGGATAATAGTGGATACGGTATTATAAGCCGGTTTAGGCGCGGGCATGGCTTCAATTACATCTTTCACAAATCCGCGTTGAAGCTTCCATAAAATTTGCATGACCTGATCTTCTGCCTTGGTGAGTTCTTTTAGTTCTTTCATCAACTATCTATTTAGGTATAAAACCTATTTTATTAGTTATAAAATTCAAAGCTTTTTCTTTTTTGATAGTGGCAGAATAAGGGAATTGAAATTCTAAACTGGAAATATTTTCTCAAATCGGGAACGATTTGAAATAGGATGGGCCTTATCTGCTTATTTCAGGGCTTTTTTGCCCTTGGCGCACTATTAGCAACTACTTAAGAAAAACCAATAACACTATGTTACTCAATTTCTTCTTCCGCCAGCTCTCAATGGTAAAACAAGTCAGCTACCTTCAAAAAAACGGTGTCTCCTTAGGGACCCGCATGAAGGACGGTCGCAAAATTTACGTATACATGCTCCGTGGAATATTCGTTGAAGTCTTATACACAAATGACAACGCCTTCGAAGCTCCCGAAAAAGTGAATACGTTAAGAGGGCTGAAAAGCCTGAATGCACACCTGGAAAAAGAATTCAGGGCCAGCTTTTAACCAGCTACGGATGGGAGCGTGCCTGATCGCGAATAGTGTTTCTCAACAGGAGTATGGACGTCTTTTCTTCATGCCATCGTTGACGTAAATGTTCAGGGACGCCTCCGCTAAAGTTCAGCGCGCCGAGCATCAGGTCACTATCACCATCATGATCAATATCAGATGCCTCCATGGTTAGCCAACGACCCTGTGCGGCTGAAGGACTGACTTGCGGGATGTAATTCCCTTCTGCATTTTCAAAGTATATGAAGCCTTGTTGCGGGCTTTCAAAATCGGGAAAAAAGGAAATAGCCGCAATATCCAGGTCTCCATCCAGGTCGAAATCCCGGGCAACGGCCTGAGAAGCTCCGTGCATGTTATAGAACCAAGACTCTTTGAAGTCATTATTCCCATTATTTAGAAAAATCCTGACACCGTGATAGGGTTTCAGAATCATTGAGTAGTCTGCGTTATCCCCATTTGTATAGAGAATGTCGAATTTGCCATCGTTATTAAAATCTGCGATATCAAAAAAGCTGGAGCCATAAACAGGAGGAAAGTTCAGGATAGTATTTAAACGGAACTGAAAATCACCTTTGTTCAATAGCAGAATTATTTTCTCATCTCCCTGCGACATCAGCGCCAGAATATCAACGGTACCATTGTTGTCAAAATCACGGATGACGACTTTTCTTGCCCCGGGCATTGGCTGAAGTATATGCTCTTCAAAATGTCCGTTTCCCTTGTTCTGGTAAGCAACCAATGCGCCAGAATAATTGCCAAAGCAGGAGACCACTATGTCATCCAACCCATCGCGGTCTAAATCAGCTACCTCAAAATGTACGGGTCTTTTCAGTGAATCAATACGTGTGGACTGCGTATGATTTTGCAAATCAAGCTTTACAATCCGTCCTTTAGCCTGGTCGTTTGGGTCCATGATACCCATCAACGATACGGTAACCTCATTTGACGATGATATCAGAATATGCGAAGGTGGACTCGTAAGTAAAAATGAGTCTTCAGGGACAAGATTTTCATTCAGACGATACAGTTTACTATGCCTTGTTCCAATAAATATTTTTCCACTGGAAGTATCTGATTTTACAAACGTGATAAATGGTGCGATTTGAAGGGGGTAGGCTTCTACCTTAAAGTTCTTTAACGGGCTGGAAATGGCAGCAACTGGAACATGTATAGTATCTGGTGAATTATTGATATAATACCGCTTTATGGATTCCCAATCCTCCAGGCTGACCATGGGTGATTGAGGAAGGGTACGCATCACTTCGGGTTGATCGTCCTGACCAATAGAAAAAAGTTGGGAATAGTCGATTCCCATTCGAAGGGACATCTGAGGAAGCACACTGTTTTCCCAGGTATGTCTATCCAGCAGAACAGGCTCAGGAAAAACATGACAACTCGCGCAATATTGTTTGGCCAGGCGTTCATCCTTACTGTTCTGGTCGAGGCAAGAGGAAAGGAAAAATGGGCACCCTAAAACCACCAGCACGAACAGAGTAGTCAACTTCATTAGCTGAAAAGCATTTATAAAGAATTTGTAAAACAGTAGGATAGGATATTGGCCCCCATGCGAAGTGCCTCCAACCGTTTTGCTTCCGGATCATTGTGAATGCGTTGATCCTCCCAGCCGTTTCCCAGGTCGCATTCAAAAGAATAAAAAACAATCAGACGACCTTCGTACAGGAGACCAAATCCCTGGGAAGGTTTGCTATCATGTTCGTGAACTTTGGGTAGTCCGTTCGGGAAGTCAAATTTCTGGTGATAGATAGGATGAACAAATGGCAGTTCCGTCAGCTCCAACTCCGGAAAGACTTTTTTCAGCTCCAGGCGGACAAACTTATCAAGCCCGTAATTATCATCGATGTGAAGAAACCCACCGCCAATAAGGTACTTCCGAAGATTAGCAGCCTCGGCGTCAGAGAAAACAACGTTGCCGTGCCCGGTCATATAAATATAGGGATACAGGAACAGGTCACGACTACCAACCTCTACGATATCCTCTTCAGGATGCAGATTTGTCCCTATTTCAGCAGCAGCGAAACGAATAAGGTTAGGGAGCGCGGTTTTATTCGCATACCAATCCCCTCCACCATTGTATTTAAGCTTGGCGATGCGGGTTAAGGATTGCCCACTGGCGCACAGATTACCGACGAAAATGACGAAGTACAGTAAATATCTTACGTGTGTGGTTACCATGGCATGGATTTGACTACTCAACCTCAAAAAAACGTTTCTTTTGTATTAAACCTTTGTTGTAATGGCCCGTCTAACGGGACGAATTTAAATTAGAAACCTATAATAACGCATGAAAATGAATAATCTCTTTGAAAAAATCGCCGCCTTCACCCTGATTGGAGCCGTATTCTTCGTTTCGTCTTGTAACGACGAAGAACGGCTGACACTTTCAGATACCCAGGATATCACAGAAGAAGCGATTACCGAATCCTATTTTCAGGACATGGATGACATGGCCGGAGTTGCCATCAATTCACCAAATGACACCCAATTGAGCGGTGGACGCGTGGCTACCACAATCACAATCGAAGATCAGCGCTTCAATTGCGCGGGTATCGTAATCACGGTAGAGCCAGGTACAAATTCAACCGTCGACGTGCCTCAGGGTATTTTAACTATCAACTTTGGTACTACCGGGTGTGCCGACTTAAGAGGCAACATACGAACGGGAAAATTGATTTTCACCTATAACGGAAGACGTTTCAAACCCGGGTCAACAGTGGTGACGACGACGGACAATTATACTATTAATGGAATCCTGATCGAAGGAACCCGCACGCTGACAAACGTTACAGGAAGTACGGAAGAAGCGCCTAAGTTTAATGCCGTTCTTGAGAATGGTAAAGCAACATTCCTGGCAGATGGCACATTTGCAGAACGCGAATCGAGCATAACATGGCAATGGGTTAGAGCCGCTAGTCCAGCGGACGACTACCTCGTCATCGACCAAAGCAGCACGGCAAATGGCGTAACTAGAGGAGGAAGGAATTATGAAGTGTCGTTGTCGAAAGCGCTGAAGTACAAACGCTTCTGTGGAATAGCGGTGGAAGGGATTAAAAAGTATGTCATTGATGGCACAAAGGAAATTGTAATTGATTACGGTGATGGAACGTGTGACAAGGCAGTAATTATTACGGTAAATGGTATGACCAGAAACCTGAACGTTAATTAATTAGCGCGTTGGAGATAACCCCATAATAAAGCCCCGCGAAACGCGGGGCTTTATTATTTTGGCACGTCCTTGAGATTCTTATCGCTGATGGCTTACTTGCAGCCAAATACGCTACGATGAAGCAATACCTCAGCCTGATGAAGGAGATTCTGGAGTCGGGTACTCAAAAAAGCGACCGCACGGGAACGGGCACATTGTCTGTTTTTGGCCGGCAGTTAAGATTCGATTTGTCAGAAGGCTTTCCCCTCGTTACTACCAAAAAGCTTCATCTACGCTCCATAATTTATGAATTACTTTGGTTCCTGAATGGCGACACGAATATTAAGTATCTGAAAGACAACGGGGTTAGCATCTGGGACGAATGGGCAGATGAAAATGGAGAGCTCGGTCCTGTTTATGGTCACCAATGGAGAAGCTGGCCTGCGAAGGATGGTCGCCATATCGATCAGATTTCCCAGGTGCTCGACCAGATTAGAACCAAGCCTGACTCACGCCGGCATATTGTCACAGCCTGGAATCCATCCGAGGTGGATAAGATGGCCTTGCCTCCCTGTCACGCCCTGTTTCAATTCTATGTTGCGGACGGGAAGTTGTCCTGTCAGCTTTACCAACGAAGTGCCGACTATTTTCTGGGAGTTCCCTTTAACATAGCATCCTATGCGCTCCTGACGCATATGTTTGCCCAGCAATGCGATCTTTTGCCAGGAGATTTTGTGTGGACGGGTGGCGACGTGCACTTGTATAACAACCACGTTGATCAGGCTAGCCTTCAACTCACGCGCGAACCGTACCGACTGCCTCAGCTACGTCTGAAGCGAAAACCTGAGACCATTTTTGACTATCGCTTCGAAGATTTTGAGATCCTCGATTATCAGTCTCACCCGGCTATTAAGGCGCCCATTGCGGTCTGAAATGTATCCTCATGGATTGGATACAAGGGCATTTCAATGAAATTTGCCATCATCGCACATTTCTTTTGTAACTATTACATCTTTTTGTCGACAGATTGCGTATTCAATCCCGTATGGCTGAAAAAAGCAGTGTTTTTGATATGATTGGGCCCGTCATGATTGGACCCTCCAGTTCGCACACTGCCGGCGTAGTCAGAATTGCCCGTGCGGCGTTGAAACTACTGGGTGGGATTCCCGAGGAGGCAGAAATAACCTTTTACAATTCCTTCGCCAGGACCTATGAAGGTCACGGAAGCGATCGTGCTATAATTGCCGGTTTACTCGACTTTAAAACCGATGATGTTCGCATCAAGGACGCGCTGTCGTTGGCGGAAAAACAGGGATTGGTTTATCGGTTCAAGTCAGTCGGAAATGCATCAACGCTTCATCCGAATACCATTCGCCTGAGTCTTCGGAAGGGTGACAAGGTGATCGAGGTGGTAGGCGAAAGCCGGGGGGGAGGTATGATTAATATCGCGGAGGTAGATGGATTCAAAGCAGATTTTAGCGCTAACCTCCATACGATTATTATCACCGCGAGTGACACAAAGGGTAGCATCGCCTTTATTGCCAGTGTTTTGGCTCATGATGATTGTAACATTGCCACCATGTCGGTTTCCCGGAAAGGAAGAAATGACATGGCTTGCCTGGTAATTGAAATGGATTCAGGGATCAAACCTGTAACATTGTCCTACCTGCAGAGTCTTAGCTGGGTGAACCAGATAACCTATATACCGGATATTGATCGTTAACTATGATGAAAACAAAATCACTGCTTTTTTTTATTTTCCTGCAGTTCTCCCTGATCGCAGTAGCACAGCAAGATACGCTGGCAAACAAAAATGGCTGGACCCTCAAACAATGTATTGATTACGCATTGAGCAACAGCCTTTCTATACAACGCAGTAGCTACGACGTTGAGACAAGCGAAGTTGATTTCCGCCAGTCCAAGATGGCGCTCCTTCCCAGCCTGAATGCCGGTATTAACTTCGGATATAACTGGGGTCGGTCTGTTAACCCCGTGACAAACCTGTTCACCACACAGGAAATTAATTCTTTAAGCCCAGGTGTCTCCAGTAGTGTTACCTTATTTAACGGGCTACGATTACAAAGCGTATTGAAACAGGGCTCAAGAAACTATCACGCTTCGGTTGAGGATCTTCAAAAAACAAAAAATGACGTTTCTCTCAATATTGCATCCTTATTTCTCAATGTCATTTTCAGCAAGGAACAATACGAGAATGCACGCTTGCAACTGAGTTCCAGTCAGCAGCAGTTAGAGCGCACCAAAAAACAGGTAGCAGTTGGTGCTTTACCAAGGTCGAATGAACTGAACCTCGATGCTCAGGTGGCAACAAACGAATTAAACCTCATCACCAGAGAAAACACACTCAATTTATCCTTGTTGCAGTTGAAACAAGCCCTGCAGCTTCCGGCCTCCACACCATTTGATGTCATAGCACCGAATTTTGAGGTGGAAGACCTCGTTTTGGATCAGACCAGAAATGAGATCTATGATATTGCGCGTGCTACTATGCCTGAAATAAAGAGTGCTGCACTCAGGATAGAAAGTGCTGAGTTTGCTGTTAAAGCGGCCAAAGGAAATCTATATCCCCGCCTGAGTTTGTCAGGTGGTGTTAACAGTAACTATTCCAGCGCCTCTGACAGGGAGCGCTTTATTTCAGACGGTGGTGAGCCAACCGTTGTTTATCCTCAGGTAGGTGTCGTCGAAGGAACTGGTGCTGCTGTATATTCCGTTAATCCTGTTTCGGTGCCGTCCGGTAGTACCGTTGATGGATACGGTCGGGCGGATCAACTGCAAGACAATATTTTCAGGCAACTAACCCTTGGATTGACCATTCCCATATTCAACGGCTACCAATCGAAAGCCGCCTATCAACGCTCGGTGATTAATCGTCAGCTGGCTACCATTTCGGCAAAAGAAGTAGACAATACGTTGCGTCAGAATGTGGAGACCGCCTACAATGATGCGCTTGCAGCTTCGAAGACCTATAACTCATCACTGCGGCAGGTGAGTGCACGGGAAGAAGCCTATCGGATGACGAAACAGCGATTTGACATTGGTGCTGTTCCGTACGTGGAGTACCAGGTTGCAGAGAACGACCTTTTTCAGGCGAAATCTGATCTGGTGCGTGCGAAATATGATTTTATACTAAAGAAAAAAGTACTCGATTTTTATCAAGGTAAACCACTGGAATATTAATACAAGCAATGTAATGGCAAAGCAAAAACAAAAATCCAACAAATTGATTTACTGGCTCATCGGAGCCGTTGTACTCCTTTTAGTCTTTGTCATCGTTGGCAAATTCGCAGGATGGATTGGTAAACCGAAAGAAATCGAAGTCGAGCTGGCCAAGGCAAAGCGTGTTACTATTGTGGAAAAGGTTAGTGCATCAGGGACCGTTCAGGCGGTGACAGAGGTAAAAATCGCACCCGAAGTTTCCGGTGAAATTATTGAACTGTTGATTGAAGAAGGTGATTCCGTCAAGCGCGGAGAGACGCTCGTAAAAATCCGGCCCGACACCTGGCAAAGTCAGTTGGAAAGAGCCGAAGCTGGTCTAAGTCAACAAAAGGCAAACCTCGAACAATCCAAAGCAAATCTTTCGAGAACGCAGGCAACTTTGCTGAGAGCAGAGGGTGAGTTTAAGAGAAATGAAACGCTGTGGAAAGAAAAAGTAATCTCGGAAGCCGATTGGCAATTGGCTAAGCAGAACTACCAGATTGCACAAAATGATGTGTCCTCTGCCGAGCAATCGGTAGAAGCATCCCGCTACGTAATTCGCAGCACAGAGGCATCTCTACGTGAGGCAAGAGAAAATTTCAGAAAGACAACCGTAGTTGCTCCCATGGACGGCGTTGTTTCTAAATTGATTGTAAAGAACGGTGAACGTGTTGTTGGTACCGCCACGATGACGGGTACAGAAATGTTGCGAATAGCAGATCTTCACAAAATGGAAGTGCGGGTAGACGTGAATGAAAACGATATTGTCAGAGTTCATGTTGGAGACACGGCGCTGATTGATGTTGATGCTTATGCCAGTCAAAACAAGGAGTTTAAAGGTGTGGTGACGCTCATAGCCAATACGGCAAAAGACAAGGTCTCTACGGATGCGATTACGGAGTTCGAAGTGCGTATTCTGATCTTAAGCTCTTCTTATCAGGACTTGATCAATGCGGGAAATAAATTTCCATTCCGCCCTGGAATGACAGCGAGCGTGGATATCATGACGACTACAAAACAAAATGCATTATCAGTCCCATTGGCTTCCGTAACCACACGCAGTCCCGATGAGCAGAATGCAGAAGATAAGCCACGTGAAGACTCGCGTACGCCTGTTGCCACTCAAGGCGACAAGAAGGTGGAGAAGAAGGAAGACAAGACGGTGATCTTTGTCAATGAGCAGGGAACTGCTAAAATGATCGAGGTTACTACAGGTATCAGCGACTACGATAATATTGAAATATTATCAGGCATATCCGATAGTACCGAAGTGGTAATAGGTCCATTCCTGGCCGTATCCAAACGTTTGAAGGACGGTGAAAAGATCCGGCAGATGGAGAAAAAGAAAGAACCTGAAAAGAAAGACGACTAACGGTTTTTACAAATAAGCAAAGCCCTCAGGTACCAATCTGAGGGCTTTTTTGTCTAATATTGTTGAAAAGGAAGTATGGTACAACACCCGTGGCACGAGGTATCTACCGGAGAAAATCCTCCGGAGCACGTTAATGGAATAATAGAAATCCCGAAAGGTTCCAGAGCCAAGTATGAGATTGATAAGGCTAGCGGATTAATCAAGTTGGACAGGGTACTTTACGCGTCTATGTATTACCCCCTCAACTACGGATTTATTCCCCAAACTCTCGGTGAGGATCATGACCCCCTCGATATAGTTGTATTAACTTCGGTAACAGTTGTTCCCCGGTGTCTGATACCCTCTAAAGTTATTGGTGTGATGAGGATGATTGACAGAGGTGAAGCAGATGATAAGATTATTGCCGTTGCAGAACAGGATGTAAGCGTGAGTCATATTGAATCCATGGCCAATGTGCCAAACTACCTGCTTCAGGAGTTGAAGCATTTTTTTGAAAACTATAAGACACTGGAAAACAAAAAAGTTGTGGTGGACGAGTTTCAATCAAAGGAAAAAGCAATGGAAATTATCAACGATAGCATTGAACTTTACAAAAAGGAATTTCGCAAGAAATGAACCGTTCGGTAAAAATCTCCGTCACTATTATTACCCTGAATGAAGAAAAGAAAGTTGAACGTTGCCTTCAATCCGTTCAGGGAATAGCAGATGAAATTGTGGTGGTGGATTCTATTTCAACGGACGCAACTGAGGCGATATGCGCTAGGTATGGGGCACGTTTCATCAGGAATCCGTTTCCAGGATATGTAGCTCAGAAAAACTTCGCTGTAAAGCAAGCCACCTATAATCATATTCTCAGTCTCGATGCCGACGAGGCACTTTCTGACCAAGTACAGCGTTCTATACGGGAGGTTAAAAAAAAATGGGGTGACTGTGACGGATATGCGTTTAACCGGCTAAATAACTATTGCGGTAAATGGATCAGGCATTGCGGGTGGTATCCGGATAGAAAGATCAGACTTTGGGACCGTACAAAAGGGGAGTGGGGTGGTACAGATCCTCATGACAAAGTACATATTGACAGAAGACGTGTTATAAGTTTAAAAGGTGACCTTTTGCATTACGCGTACCTGACCGTCGACGAGCACCTGAAGCAAATGTACAGGTTTGGGGAAATTGCGGCACGAGCGAAATTTGCCAAGGGAGAAAAGCCGGTATTTATTGTTCACGTTATCCTGAACCCTCTTTTTAAATTTGTTAAAAAGTATTTTCTGCAATTGGGATTTTTAGATGGCTATTATGGGTTTGTATTTTGTGCAGCAGCATCGTCCCTGAATTTTTTCAAGTACCTGAGGTTGTATGAATACCACAGGAAAGGATTACCGGAAGACCAGTAGATAAAACAGTTGCCATGAGATTATCGGTCATTATCAGTACGTACAATTCACCCGAATGGCTGGAGAAAGTATTGTGGGGGTATTCTGTTCAAAGACATAGCGACTTTGAGATCCTTATTGCAGATGATGGATCGGGTGGAGAAATTCGCGAACGAATCGATCAGCTCCGGCGGCTAACAGGTTTGGAAATCCGTCATGTCTGGCATGAGGACGAAGGTTATCGGCGCCAAACGATTTTGAACAAAGCAATTATGGAGTCGGCTACACCTTACCTGATATTTACAGATGGAGATTGTATTCCCAGAAAGGATTTTCTTTCCGTTCACATTGAACATGCTGAGAAGGGAAGGTTCTTGTCTGGCGGGTACTGTAAACTTCCCATGAACCTGAGTAAATTGATTTCCAAAGATGATATCCTTCAGCAACGATCTTTCGATTTCTCCTGGCTTTCTAAGAATGGACTTCGCGGATCTTCTCAGCGTCGCAAGCTTACCGCACGCGGGAATTGGGGAAAATTCCTTGATTTTGTAACACCAGCCAGCCCTACTTTTAATAACTGCAATTCTTCTGCCTGGAGAGATGACATCATCTCGGTGAATGGGTACGATGAGCGTATGCAGTATGGTGGTGCTGACCGGGAAATTGGCGAACGTTTAAGCAATGCAGGAATCGCCGGAAAACAAATCCGGCACCAGGCTATTGTCATTCACCTTGACCATCACCGTGGTTATAAAACAGAAGAATCCGTCAGGAAGAACATTGCCATTCGCAAAGAAGTAAACAGGAACAAGACCAACTGGACACCCTACGGTATTAAAAAGGATTCCATCGGTCGGCAGTAGAGAATTGAATACCGTATTATTGGATAGTACATTTTCAGGGCTCAGGGAGAATTGCCAGCTATTACTTCCTGTAAATAAGCGATCATCTCCATGGTCCATGCAATGCCAACGTGCACGATAATGCCACCCCAGATACTTTTGGTCTCCAGTGCCACAACACCAAGTACATAACCTCCTGCCACCGAACTGATGGCCTCTCCAGCCGGTTTTCCAAAATGCAGAAAACAATAGGTAACAACCATGGGTAAAACCGCACTGCGACCCATTGCAGTGATCATTCCAATGACCATAAACCCACGGAATAGCATCTCCACTGTCACAAAGTCCAGTCCATAGGCCATCTCATAGACAACAACGGTAACCCATTCCGGCACGTCGAGAAAGATATGAGCAGCCGACGTCTTATACATCGGGTATTGGCGCTGAAAGGCCGCATTAAAAGACGCCGCTGTAAGAAGTGGCAACATAATCAACAACATTTGGAGGTAAGGACGTGGATCAAAATTATGCCAGCGAAGCCCATACCAGTGCTTTTGATTCCCTTCGTAGAATCTGTAAAAGACAAGGAGGGGAAGCAGTATGGTAAACAAACTGATGAGGTTGACGCCGACTTTGTAAGCCCATAGGTGGAGCCGGTGGTTCATTAGTCCCTCAATCCAGCCACGAAGAAAGGGCATGCTGCTATCCAGACTTAAAAGAGAAATGGCCAGCAGGCTCTTTATCCAGAACTGCTGCTGTGAAAAAAAACTATTTTCCTTTTTTGTTAATGCGACTATACTCGCCGTTGCGTAATAGGCAAAAGCAAAGAATAAAAAACGGACGTAGAATCTCTGAAATCCCGTTAATGGATCGAGGTACCGGTCGCTGAAATCCAGGTGGTAGTTGATAGTAATCGAAATGCACAGGAAAATAAGAATGAAAAGATATTGATAAGTATGGAAATCGGTACGGAGGTGATTCGAGAGGTATTTCCAGATGGTCTTCATTTACCAGTTTGTCAGGTGCTGATAAACTTTGTGGATGGGCAAGCCCATTACATTAAAGTAACTGCCGACGATTTTTTGAATGGCAACCATTCCGATCCAATCCTGTGCACCGTAGGCACCGGCCTTATCAAATGGCTTGTACGTATCAACGTAGTATTCGATTTCCTTCTGGCTTAGTTCCTGAAAATATACTTCTGTGGTATCGTCGAAACATTCTTCCCTTTCTTGTGAAAGGATACAAACACCTGTCATCACAAGATGTTTGTTTCCCGACAGCATTGAAAGCATTTTAATTGCTTCCGTCCGGTCTTCCGGCTTGTTAATGATTTTGTTCTGAATAATGACTACCGTATCAGCTGTTAAAACAACTTCGTCCTTCATCGTAAGTCTGAAATATTCGGCCTTTTTTTCTGCGAGATACCGCGCGACCTGATCAACAGGAAGTTCTGCGGGAAAGGATTCCTCTACATCCGGCTTTTCAACCGTAAAACGGAACCCTGCTTCTTTCATCAAATACTGCCGGCGTGGCGAGCTCGATGCCAGTATTAGCGGACGATTCATCAGAGAAAGGTTTACGTTCAATACATTCTGAACTTTTATAAATATAGAAAAGAATAATTCAAAAAATTTATAAACGGCGAAGGCATTCGCAGAACTTTAGCCTGAGGTTTACATGGGAACAACGCGAAAGTCTCTTAAATTTATCGAACAATAACCTTCTCTGTTCGGATCTTATTATCCTGCCGGATCCGGAGAATATAGAGCCCCGCCGCAACATCCTTAAGCCGTACCTTTTGGTCCGCTCCGGATTCATAAATCTCGAATGGAATGGACAGGCCGGTTACGTTTAGAATCTGCAGATCATCAAAATTACCACGAATAAAAAATTCTCCTGTACTGGGATTCGGGTAGATAACAATTTCGGATTCCATTTCTTCGACACCGGTAACGATGTCACCACTACCAAAAACAGGGCGGATCATCAGACTTCCCGAAACATCAGCATCCTGCACCCATAAACCGTTCGTGTTTACAAAGATTTTGTCCTGTGAATCGTTGCTGAGGTCTAACCCGACTTTTAAGACACCACCTACCGGCGCTTTCCATCCTATATAAAATTTCGTTTCTACGAGAAACGGTTCCGGTATTTTTATTCGTTGAAACGTATTGAGTCCCTTGCGTTGGACAGAGAAGCTTGGTATAGCGTAAAGGATTGTTCCCGGGTTCTCGTCTTCATCAGCATATACATAAAAGTCAGCTGTCAGGTTACTGCTTAACCCATAGTCCGGGACATAGATGTCGATTCCTACCAGTGTATCTGCTTCTGTGGTGAGCATTTCAAACAACACTGCTGCGCGGTTTCCAGGCTGGGTCAACCCGGCCGCATATTCTGCGACACCATCGTCATAAGCATAATAGTCATTGAGAACATAGCTCGCAGAAAGGGTGTCATTCGCCCTGAAATCAATGGGGACATAATTCAAATCATAGTCATTAGCAAAATCACCGGTTTTCGGATCGAAGGTATCTCCGGTAAACAACTTCACTTTCAGGGTGAGGAATACGGAGTCGGCTGCGGGATTAAACTGTTCAGGGTCACTGGCGTCGGGGAGGTATTCCAGTGTGACGGTTCTTCTCTCTAGCGGAAAAATAATTCCACTCCCATTATCATTGATGGCAGACGTATCGGTTCCTCCCAGGTTGGCATAAAATTTCTCTGAAAGTACGCCTCCGATATAATTTCGAAACGTACCCTGTGTCAGATAGGATAAGTCCGTGAATTCATTAAGGACATTATAAACATCAAACTTGGGAGGGGAGAGTGCATTGCTATTTTGGAAATGCAAATAGGGTATTGACTGATACCTTTCAAATAAACCAGTAAGGGGTGATGAAATTGCCTGATCGGGGAAATCAGTATCATTTACATTCCTGTTTTTGTTAAGGTATACATAGTCGATGTTCCACGTATCATATGGCCCTGACAAGCGGCCGTAGTTTTGAAATCGAAATTGAAAAAGATCATGAAAAAACCGGTCACCATCTACTTTGATAAGCGTATCGTAAAATTCCGTACGATTAAACGAAGCCCTTGGATAGATGGTCATAACTTTTTCCCATTGACCCAGATTGTTCCTGAATTCTACCTGAAGGTAGTCTGCCGGGTCTGGCGCTTCACCGTTGCCTTGCCATTGATAAAAGAAACTCAGGTAAACCGAATTGCGCTCACCTATAGCCACTTCTGCGGTACCCAGTTTGATTGCCTGCGAAACGAGGCTGTCACGTAACCCATTGGACAACACTTGTTCGGAATAGGGGAGAAAGTTTACATCCAGGCCGTCGAATGTTGCCACATTTACTGAGGGAGAATTGATAGCCATTCCGTTATTTATCCAGACCGTACCGTTGTTTACCCATAGGGAATCGACAGGATAATTGGACAGGGTGTCGGTGGTATCATTTACAGTCGTAAATGAAAAGTCATCCCAAAAGGGAAGGCTTTTCGGAACTATCTCCTTTGATCTGGCTGAGGGTGCTTTCTGTTTGGTTGAAAAATTCTTCTTAACCGGCTGATGCGGGTGGGGAAATCTTGTAAACTGGGCCAATGCCCCGGTGTTAAACAGAAGCAATACTGCCAATACAAGCAGAAAGTAACTAACATGAAAAAATTGCTTTCTGGAATACACCGGTTACTGGTTAGAAGTCATAAAACTATTGACCATTGCTAATTCCGTCATCCTCTAATTCTTCCGGTACCAATGTACCAGGTTTGCCTATCCACAGGTCAACGACATCACCTACCTTAATATTTTCATTAGGCTCAGGCTTTTGTTTCAAAATAACCGCGTTAGTCCCCAGCGTATCTCCAACCAGCGTAATAATTCCGATGTTAAGGTTAGATCCAAAGATAATAACCTTCGCATCTTCCAGGTTCAGGCCGAGGTAGTCAGGGGCTTCGAATGTAGTACTGCCGCCATCCATCACCACCAGATCGATTGTGGATCCTTTTGGAACTGCTTCTCCGGCTTCTATAGTTCTACCCTGGAATTTCATTTCCTTAACAACGTTGAAGGGTCCGGCAACAAGTTCAATTCTGCCGCGCTTCAGTTCATTGCTGCGAAGTACGGCATCCGCATTCACCACAGAACCATCGACCAATGCCGGCACAGGAACCGTAGGCGGGCTCACCCTGTTTAATGAAATGAAAATCTTTCTTCCTTCTTTCACTTTAGATCCCGCCTCAGGGTATTGTTTTAGCACGGTGAGCGGGGGATATTCCGAAGAATAAGATGAATCATTTACTTCATACCGGAGATTTCTTTTGATCAGAAAGTCTTCCAGCTTACTGACTTCCATACCCTCAATGCTGGGTACGGTGATTGACTCGCCATGATTGGTGGTGCCAGGCAGATACGCAAAGAAATACAGCAGGAGTAAAATCAGAAGAATTCCGGAAGCTAAAATGATATGAATGAGTAGTCCACCCAAGGTATCATTCTTATATTTCGTCAGGTCAAATCTCATAATTAATAAAGTTGATGGAAACGACGCTATCCAATAGTCAGTGATTCACCTGTTTTGAGGTGTCGCATACGGCCAGGCAAAGTTCCCAATAAACGTAAATATACAAGGATCAGAATTTTAGTGCAGATTGGAAATCGCGCTCGATTCGTTTACTCCGGTTGTAGCGTTCCTGTCCAAGGTTGAGTAGACGTGTAATCAGGTCGGAAAAACCCAAACCACGCTCTTTCCACATCATGGGATACATACTGGAGTTGGTAAAACCAGGAATTGTGTTGATCTCATTAATGTAGATATTTCCACGCTTATCCAGGAACAAGTCGATTCGGGAAAAGTCTTCGCAGTGTAATGCCTCGTATGCCTGTACCGACACCTTTCTTATTTTTTCTGCTATAGCTTTCGGCAGTTTTGCAGGAACATCTATTCGAACAGCGTGCGGGTCTACGTACTTCGCATCAAACGTATAGAATTCATATTTTTTACTCAGGACTATTTCGCCTGGATAGGACGCTTCCCCCGGATAATTTCCAAGGATGGCACACTCGATTTCGCGTCCTGTTATAAATTCTTCTGCGAGCATTTCGTCATCGTAACGGAAAGCTTCTTCGATAGCCACTTTAAAATCCTTTCGGGTGCTCACTTTGGTAACACCCACGGACGAGCCCAGACTCGCCGACTTGATCATGAAGGGAAGTCCCAGTTGCCTGGCGATGCTGCTGAATTTTATTTTTTCTTTCTGATCGTAACGATAGGTGAGAAAATTTGTCACGGGAAGTCCTGCCTCTTTTAATAAACGCTTTGCAACGATCTTGTTCATTGAAAGGGAAGACCCTAGTACTCCAGTGCCAACCATGGGTAAATCCATAGCCTTAATCAGTCCCTGAATACTTCCGTCTTCACCATCGGTACCATGTAATACAGGGAAAATTATGTCTGCCTTTATTCGCTTGCCTCCGGCTAAAATAATAAGGGAAGGTTTGGATGGATTTAAAACCAAACCCAGCGGCTTCCCTTTTGTGATAGCTTTGCTCACTCCGGATGTCAGGAACCACTGTCCCTGCTTGCTGATACCGATTGGGATCGCCTCAAACTTTTGCTTGTTGAGGTATTCATAAATGTTGCGCGCTGAGTTTACAGAGACTGCGTGCTCCACGGACCGACCTCCATATAAGATCGCTACTTTCTTTTTTCTTGCCATTAAAGGAATATTTTCTCGGTGCAAGATAATGAAAACCAACTATGGTTTATCGCTTCCGAAAGATCCGTCGGCTCGTAGGACCGGGATTCTGTCGGGTGTCTGAACGTTGGTAAAGGGCCTGGGCCTTTCAAAGCCGGTTTAAAAGTGAAAATCATTTCATCACGATTAATCTTTTGAAGTACACGTTGTCTCCTGTTTTTACCCGTACCAGGTAGACACCGGAAGATCGGTTACTCAGACTGAATGGAAATGTCTGGTTTAGAATGTCGGGCAAGGTTTCGCTTATCAGGACTTTTCCCATCGGATCAATAATATCAAGTACAACAGTGCCTTTTTCCGGCAGGTTAAAGGACACCACCGCATTGCCGTCCGCTGCCGGATTTGGATACACGGAGAAGACTTCGGTAATCTTCACCGGGATATCGGAAACGTAAAACTCAATATTGTCAACGTAGAAATTGTTGCCATGGTCGTTCACAAACACAAAGGCAATCCTGACATCGGGTTTACCAACTACGGTAGCCAGTATATGGGACTTGTTGGTCCAGTCTCCCTCGCCTTGTGGTTGCCAACTATTACTGGAGTAAAGGCCATTAGTTAGTGATGATCCCGAGGCAGTGTAAAGCGTATCCGTGAAGTTTGTGCCGCAGTCGGTGGATGCCAGTATGTAGAAGATGTCGGAAGTATTTTCCCGGTAGGCATAAGAAACATCATACGTAAGGCTTGCCTCTTCTATATCGGTGAAGTCCAGCACGGGGCTTACCAGCCAGGATTGGTCACCTGATGTAGTATTTGAAAAGCCATCAACAAATACCGACGTATTACCGTCTAACACGGTGGGTTCCCAATTCATCCCGTCCCTGGGATTTGTTCTCACCCATTGTTCGTCAAAAATTCCCTCGAAGTTTTCTCTAAGCGGAATCTTGTTATTTGATCTGTTGACAATGGTTTTTATCTGCTGTTCATTATTGAAAGGGTTGAAATCGGTTTCATTATCCGGTTCTGTTACCTCGAATGAAATTTCATTTTCGCCATCAATTAGACTCTTCGTTGTGAGTTCAATTTCAATTACTGAATTGCCAGGAAAATTCAGTCCCGTAAAAGTCTGTGTTGACAATGCACCATTTATCACTGAAACGACTTTTAAAGATGATACCAGGGTACCGGCATTTTCAATTCGCAATTTAGGTTGTACCTGGTTGGAGCAGGTAACGGGGGATGGGGCAAGCACCTCCCGTAGAACGATGTCGTAGATGGGAGAGGTGGTCAGGGAAATATTATCCAGGTAAAGATTATTCCCATAATCATTGATACCTATAAACGCCAGTTGGAGATTGTTCTGTCCGATGTAGGCACTGAGGTCGATCGACTCATTGCGCCATTCCGTGGAATTTGATGGGGTGAAATCGGCGCTGGTTGAAGCAGTGGTGGCGAGTGAGGCTCCGGATTTATCATACACCACAACACCTTGTGAGATGTTGGTATTACATTCATCAAGCAACACAACTTTAAGTCCATCGTCACTTGATAAATATCGGGCGTAGGCAACATCAAATTTCAGCAACGCCGCTGGTGCCGAAGTCAGGTTGATGACCGGTGTGATCAACATATCAATTTCACCAGGGCTATCCTCATAATTGTAGAACTCCATCTTGATTGCCTTGTTGCCGTTTGGAGGTGTATTAGCAAGTTGCCAGGTAATGAACTGGTCGGGATTTGTTATCGTCCAAGTGGAAGGTGCCGAGGAAAAGGTTTCCAGAAAAGGAACCGCTATGCTTTGCGGTATAAGGACATCCCGCGATAATATATTGTTTGCAGCTATACCATCCGTTGTTGCATTGGTCTGCAGGATTTCAAACGTCACATTGTGGTTCCCGCTTGCGAAGGAAATCGGTGTGAATGTAATGGTCGTGGATTCAAGAATATTTAATGCCGGGTTGAAATTGAAGTTTTTTGTTTCTGTTATAACGCCATCTTTCTTTAGCCTGACCCGTGCTGAGGTGATACTATTGTTCCCATAATTCCGTATTTCAACGGTAGGTATGAAGGGTGTCGCACATTCACCCGTCTGAGGTGAAACTATTTCTTTAAGTCCTAAGTCATTAGCCACAGGAATAGGATCTGACAGCCCGGGGGATGTTGTAAGGCTTGCCCGTCTGGGACTGTTTTCAATTACGGTCACCATCCTTTCCACCTGGCCCTGGGTGAAGATGTTCATACAGTCGTCGTTGGTATAGTCCAGGAAGTTTTGAAACATGGAAGTAACCCCTGAACAGGTCGTCCGGGGGTGAGCAGGGCATCCGCTCGTACTTCCTCCCTGGTTAGGTGTGTCGTCGACATAATCCGATTCCGTACATCCGCCGCTGTCGTCTCCCCAGATATGGCGCAAACCAAAGAAGTGGCCTACCTCGTGGGTTGCAGTGCGTCCTTTCCGAAAGTTTGGTTGAAGGTTAAAGGCGCCGTCATCAATAGAACCGGCAACCGTATAGCTTATCACCACACCATCTGTCAGGCGGTTAGTGGATGAATTTTCAAGCCCCGGTAACCCTGATACGGGAAATTGAGAATAGCCGAGTACGTCAGACAGATTCACCACCCAGATATTCAGATAGTCCTCTGCCGGCCAATAACTCAACGACTTCAGTATATAGTTATCGTTCATTGTCCAGCTTGTCTTGGTTCCCTGAACCCTGACGATTCCATCGGTAACCAATCCCTCGGGAGATTGTTTTGCCAGAACAAATTCGATATCAAAGGCGCCGGCTACTGGAAGGAATTCAGCAGGCGTATTGGTCGCATCGGTGTTTAATCGCTTGAAATCTTTATTAAGTACGGCGAGTTGTGATTGTATTTGTGCCGCAGATATATTTGAACTTACCCCGGTTGCCTCGCCATTATGGATGATGTGAAAAACGACGGGTATCTGGTAGGTGGATTTTGTACGTTGAGCACCGATACCGTTGCGGCGTGCCTTCTGCTTTTGCTGTAACCACTTTTCGAACTGAGGGGTATCCTCGAACAGGTTGTTGCTTTCCTTAAGTGCTTCGGTATACGTTACAGTTCCGCACCGGTCCTGTGAAAAAACGAAATGTGGCCCGATCGCGATCAAAACGGTTAAAAAAAGACCTTGAAAAAATGTTTTCAGCGACCGCACAAATATCCCAGGTTCAAATGGACCTAATTTATCAATCAAATATAGAAAGAGTAACCGATTTTGACGCGACATGCGCCAGGGCAGGCTTAGTTTTGTAGATGATTGGCAGAAGTTTGAAGACCACGCGGCTCAATCATCCTTTCAGCCGAAACGTCAAAGGTATAAATCTGCTAGAGCGGTACCAGATTCACCACCTCAATCGACTTAACTTCAGGAACATCCCGTTTAATAGCTGCTTCCACACCGGCCTTAAAGGTCATGGTCGACATCGTACAATTTCCGCAAGCGCCAACGAATTCAAGTTTCACAATATTGTCCTCACTGATGTGATTAACTTTTACATCGCCTCCGTCTGCCTTTAAGTAGGGGCGTATGGAATCGAGGGAAGCTTCGATTTTTTTTAATATTTCTTCAGTAGCGGTTGTGTAGTTCATTATACTCTAAGCTCTACGCGTTGTGTTTGTGTAAAGGTAGCATTTCTTATGGCAATTTGCCTGGCCAGAGCCTCCGCGAGATCCTTGAAAACATCTGCCGATATTCCATCCTTTAATACTGCCGGGAGGCCGCTGTCTCCACTTTCGCGGATTCCTTGTACTAAGGGTATCTGGCCTAGCATTGGAACGTTGTATTTTTCGGATAAGTTCTGACCGCCACCCTGTCCGAACAGGTAATATTTGTTGTTCGGCAATTCTTCCGGCGTGAAGTAGGCCATGTTTTCAACGATGCCTAAAATTGGCACATTGATTTGCGCTTGTTTAAACATTGCCATCGCCTTATTCGCATCCGCAAGAGCAACCTTTTGAGGAGTCGTGACAATCACAGCACCGGTTACGGGAACCGTTTGTACCATAGTAAGGTGTATATCACTGGTGCCGGGAGGCAGATCGATCAACAAATAATCCAGGTCGCCCCAGTTAGTATCGCTGAAAAATTGCTTGAGGGCTGAACTTGCCATCGGACCCCGCCAAACGATGGCGCTGTCCGTCGGGGTGAGAAATCCGATCGAAATCAGTTTTACCCCATATTGTTCAATCGGTTGGATGATATTTTTCCCATTCACCTGCTTTACAGTGGGTTGTTCAAACTCGCAATTGAACATAGTTGGGATGGAGGGGCCATAGATATCGGCGTCAATTAATCCGACTTTCGCACCAGCCTGCGCCAGGGCTACAGCCAGATTCGTAGTGACCGTCGACTTTCCTACCCCGCCTTTGCCAGAGGCGATAGCCACGATATTCTTTACGCCGGGAAGAAGGGGCGCATTGTCCCGAAGGGTGGTGACGGATGAAGTTATGTTTATTTTAACGTCAACGCCATTTCCAACAACCATTCTGACGGCATCTTCGCAATCCTGCCTGATTTTTTCCTTTAGCGGACATGCCGGAGTAGTCAGCACGACGGTAAAACTCACCTTGCTGGCATCCACAGCAACATCTTTTATCATATTAAGGCTTACCAGGTCACGCTTCAGATCCGGGTCTTCAACCGTTGACAGTGCCTTTAGTATATCGGTTTGGGAAAAACTCATTGTTTGCGGTGTTTTGCGATTTAGCGCAATTTAGCCCTAAAGTGTTAATGGTTAAAAGGTATTCGATAATCGTTTTATTCACTTAACCAGTATCTTTGGCACAAAGTTTTAACCTTTGAGCTTCTCTGAATAGCGAGTGATTTCCCGGGATACGATAGATGAAGTAAAGAGTCGCATTGATATCGTCGATGTGATCAGCGATTTTATTACCATAAAGCGGTCAGGACAGAACTATAAAGCCTTAAGTCCTTTTACGAACGAAAAAACCGCGTCGTTTTACGTTGTTCCATCCAAGGGCATATTCAAAGACTTCAGCAGCGGGAAGGGGGGCGATGGAATCACCTTCGTCATGGAGCACGAAGGTATGAGTTACCTGGAAGCGATCCGTTACCTGGCAAAGAAATACGGTGTTGAGATTAAAGAGGAAGCGATTTCAGCAGAGCAATATGTTCAGCAAAGTGATCGCGACAGTCTGTACATCGTAATGAATTATGCCAAGGATCATTACCGTGATCTTCTCTTCCAGAGTGACGAAGGAAAAAGCATTGGTTTGAGCTATTTCCGGGAGCGCGGGTTTAACGATCGGACCATTGAGAAGTTTGACCTTGGCTACAGCCTGAATGAATGGGACAATTTCAATAAGAAGGCGCTGAGCGCTGGCTATAGTGAGGAGATGTTGGAAAAAGCCGGGCTTATTGTGAGGAAGGATGAAGGAAGATTTTATGATCGCTTCCGTGGTAGAGTGATTTTTCCGGTTCACAACCTGGCTGGAAAAGTAATAGCCTTCGGTGCCCGTATTCTTACCAAAGAAAAGGACCAGCCGAAATACATTAACTCACCTGAAACCGAAATATACCACAAGAGCAATGTGCTCTACGGAATGTTTCAGGGCAAGAATGCTATTCGCCGCGAGGACTTTTGTTACCTCGTAGAAGGGTATACCGATGTAATCTCCTTACACCAGGCGGATGTTGATAACGTTGTAGCCTCTTCGGGAACGGCGCTCACTGAGGAACAGATTAAACTTATTCGCAGGTTCACAGAAAATGTAACGGTTCTGTTCGACGGTGATGCAGCCGGCATAAAGGCCGCCCTACGGGGTATTGATCTCGTGCTAAAAGGCGGATTGAATGTACGGATAGTGCTGTTACCGGATGCTGAAGATCCGGACAGCTTTTCCAGGAAAATGGGTAGTTCAGAGTTCAAGAAATATCTGAAGGACCACACGCAGGATTTTATCTCCTTTAAAATCGGCCTCTACTCCAGCGAGGCGTCAAATGATCCCATTAAGAAAGCCGAAGCGATCCGTGACATTGTTACCAGCATCTCATTAATTCCAGATCCGATAAAACGATCGGTATATATACAGGAAGCCAGCCATTTGTTGCGGATGGCGGAAACTGTATTGGTAACCGAACTTAATAAGATTGTAATTGGCGAGCGAAGGAAAAAAGATCAGGATCGGACACGGGAAGAGGGTAAAACAGCACCTGATATCATTGAAGAAATAAGTGCGGTTACGAAAACGGACATGTCCTCCGTCGTTCAACGCCAGGAACGTGAGTCGATGCGATTGCTGTTGAATTACGCTGAAAGTCACTATGATGACCAGCGACTGGTGGATTTTATGTTGGCGGAACTGGAAGACGTGGAATTTACAAATCCGGTCTATAAGGAAATTTACCAGGGTTTTAAAGATGGAGCGGCTAAGGGAGAAATAACGGATACCCTGTACTTTATGGAACACGGATCGGAAGGCGTTAAACAGGCGGTGGCGGATTTGACAACGTTCCGTTATGAAACGAGCAAACATTGGGGAGACAAGTATCACATACATTTTCCAACCGAAAAGGAAGTGCTGCATGACCTGGCGTATACCAATGTTTTGCGGCTGAAGTTCCGGGTAATTCAGAAACTCACCGAAGATAACCTGCTGCAATTGAAGCAAGTCTCTAACGAAGATGACTTCGAAAAATACTTTACTATTCATGAACAGCTCAAAGGAGCAGAAAAGGACCTGGCCACATTACTTGGAATAGTAGTGCCGAAATAGGAGATGAGGAAAATTTACACACTTTCAACCTTACTGGGTAACGCTCAGGAACAGGACAAAGAAAATTTTTGTTTAACATGGGATGTAAAACCCGGAGGGGTATACCCGATCAAAGAAATGAGCAATAAACTATGAGTCTTGTCAAACTGAATACAATAGAGGAAGCCATTGAAGATATCAAGAATGGTAAAGTAATCATCGTCGTGGATGATGAGGATCGTGAAAATGAGGGCGATTTTGTCTGCGCGGCAGATTGTATAACACCCGAGATTGTCAATTTTATGGCCACCCATGGTCGTGGACTAATATGCGCGCCGCTGATTGAGGACCGTTGTGAAGAACTTAGTCTTGAGCTGATGGTTGGACGCAATACCGCCGCCTTTGAAACTCCTTTTACCGTATCCGTGGATCTAATAGGCAACGGCTGTACAACTGGAATTTCCGCCCATGACAGGTTCAAGACCATCCGGGCCCTTATAGATCCGGAAACCAAACCCGAGGACCTCGGCAAACCTGGTCATATTTTTCCCTTAAAAGCAAAACGTGGAGGTGTTCTGCGAAGAACCGGACATACAGAAGCCGCCATTGATTTTGCGCGGTTAGCGGGATTCAAACCTGCTGGTGTACTGGTTGAAATTATGAATGAAGACGGGTCAATGGCACGGGTCCCCGACCTGATAAAGGTTGCGGAACGGTTTAATTTGAAACTTGTATCTATTAAGGACCTGATCGAGTACCGGATTAAAAAGGAATCACTTATCAAGCGGGCTGTGGAGGTTGACATGCCAACCAGCTTTGGTCATTTTAACCTTATTGCTTTCGACCAGACGAATACGACCGATGTGCATCTGGCGTTGACTAAAGGTACATGGGAAAAAGACGAGCCTGTTCTGGTGCGCGTGCACTCTTCCTGTGTTACTGGTGATATTTTTGGCTCATGCCGTTGCGACTGTGGATCACAATTGCACAAAGCCATGGAGATGGTGGATCGCGAGGGGAAAGGAGTGGTGCTTTATATGAAACAGGAGGGCAGAGGAATAGGATTGTTGAATAAACTCAAGGCCTATAAATTGCAGGAGCAAGGGCTTGATACGGTCGAGGCCAATCTGAGTCTTGGATTCGATATGGATGAGCGCGATTACGGGATTGGCGCTCAGATTATTCGCAACTTAGGGATAACCAAAATCCGTCTGATTACGAATAATCCAAAGAAGCGCGTCGGCTTAATGGGCTATGGCCTGGAAATTGTAGACAATGTACCGATTGAGATTATCCCAAACCCGCACAACGAAAAATACCTAATGACGAAACGAGACAAACTTGGTCACACTATATTAAAACAAAAATGAAATTGAGGATACCTTCTGGAGCACAATTCAAGGTTGTCAATGGTGTTATCTTATTATTGGTGTTACAATTGGCAATCAATCGCCACGGTTGGGCGCAAACCTGGCCTTCTGAACTTTGGCATCAGGGTAAGATTGTATTGATGAGTGGTGATACCCTCAGAGGGTTGATTAAATACGACCTTCAGCAGGATCTTGTTCAATACACGTTGGAGGACAAACGCACCGAGGCATTTAGTGCCCGGAAAATCATGTTCTTCGAAATATTCGACGAGACGGTTCGCGAATACCGGCAATTTTTTGCATTGCCATTCACAACGAGTACCGGATACAGGGCTCCTGTTTTTTTTGAATTATTAGCGAACGGAAAATTGACCTTATTGTCGCGGGAGTCAGTGGAAACCAGAACATACAATTCGCCGTACTATCTGGGGGGCTATTCGCGGCAGATACTCGTCTATAAATATTTCTTCCTTAATGAAAAGGGAAACATACAGGAGTTTGACGGAAACAAGGCGGATCTGCTGAACATGATGGGAAGAAAATCGGAAGACGTTGAAAAATACATGAAGGAAAACAAGCTAAAAGTTGATGACAAAAATGATTTCGCCAGGATTGTTGCCTACTACAATTCAATTTAGATTCAGCTAAAGTTACTTCAACAGGTCGCTCTATCACCCAGCTCACAGATCCCAATACGCAATGAAACCACTAATACTTGTATCGAATGATGATGGTATCACGTCAAAAGGAATTCTGACATTAATCAATGTCATGAAAACCCTGGGAGAGGTGATTGTGGTAGCGCCGGATGGTCCTCAATCGGGCATGGGGCATGCTATTACGGTAGGCGAAACGCTGCGACTGGAAGAGAATTTTATCTTCGAGGGTGTAAAGGCATTTGAGTGTTCTGGTACTCCGGCTGATTGTGTTAAGATTGCCCGTCACTTTGTATTGAAAGACGGACGACAGCCCGATGTGGTAGTGAGTGGTGTTAATCATGGAAGTAATACATCGATAAGCGTGTTGTATTCTGGCACCATGTCGGCCGCCATTGAAGGTGCTATTGAAGGAACCCCGGCGATCGGGTTTTCCCTGGCGGACTTCGGACACGATGCTGACTTTTCACATACGGAAGAATATATCCGGAAAATAACGCTACAGGTACTGGACAAAGGTTTGCCGAAAGGAGTTGCCCTGAATGTAAATTTCCCACCCAAAAGAAATGAACCGATCAAGGGAATACGGATCTGCCGTCAGGCGAATGCGAAGTGGGTGGAAGATTTTGATCAACGCACAGATCCGAATGGAAGACGTTACTTCTGGATGGTAGGCAACTTTGTGAATTTTGACAAAGGTGAGGATAATGATGAGTGGGCTATTGCCAATAATTATGTATCTGTCGTTCCATGCCAGTTTGATCTAACGGCGCATCAGGCTATTCCGGGGTTAAATGAGGATTGGGAAATTCTATAGTTCTGAAGGATACATTAGAACCCTGCATTTGATAAATAATATATTCGCCTATTCTGGTTAAATCGACGCGAACGTGTTAAATTTTCAAATCGAAAAATTTCCTGGTATGAAAAAATTCCTTATTCTGATAGCTATCTCGCTGCCGCTTTTCAGTGGTACGTTTGCTCCTAAGAACATCCTGATCTACACGCATAACGGCAAAGGTTATGTGCATAAAAATATTCCAGCCAGTGTGGAGGCATTAAAAAAACTCTGCGAAGAAAACGGCTATAAAACGGAGACTTCAGATGATCCGGCGGTTTTTACAGGAGACAATTTGAAGAAATTCAGCTGCATTATTTTTTCCAATACCAACAACGAAGCATTTGACACAGAGGCTCAGAAACAGGCCTTTGTTGACTACATTCACAATGGAGGCGGTTTTATGGGCATCCATTCAGCTTCCGGTTCAGAACGGCAATGGCCCTGGTTCGCCGCTATGTTAGGCGGAAGGTTCGTACGTCATCCGGTGCTCCAACCCTTTACGATAAAAGTGATTGACAAGACGCATGCGTCTACAAAATTTCTGGGTGATACGTGGACCTGGGAAGATGAACCTTATTTCACCAATCATCTTAATCCGGATATTCATGTGCTGTTAGCAGGCGATCTTACCACTATTAATGATGAAAAGAAGGTAGAATACCCCGGAGCCACATTTGGCAATTATTTTCCGTTGGCCTGGTGCCATGAGTTCGAAGGCGGAAGGCAATTTTACACCGCCCTGGGTCACAAGGATGAATATTACAAGGATGAAAAATTTCTAAAGCACCTTCAAGGCGGACTGAAGTGGGTGCTGAAAGACAAGTAAAAGAAACCGGATTTCAGGCTATGATTTACTAACATCCGGCCGACTGTAGACGGTACGAGTATTTATCATGGACCACTAATCCTGCTTCATCAAACTTTTCTGCGAAATGCATATTTCTATGGTTGTACAAGCCATACTCGTTCACATGCACACACAAACTTCCAGCATGTTTCAGCAGGGCCTCGGCCAATCTTCGGTCTGGTAGTGGCATGTGTGCCTGCCTGCCGGTAGGCCATAGCCGTCAGGCTAATTTGTTAAGTAATTGATGATGAGGAGGAAAAAAGAGTTTAGTGCGTAGAATCCCGTTTGGGATTCAATGTCTTTCTTCCCATTTTTATATAGTTTTTATTTTTAGAAGG
>JBGSQQ010000007.1:0-7855 GCA_041737945.1 Chryseolinea sp. | reverse complement strand
ACTCCTCCTGATAAGGCGTCGTTGATGAGCCATTTTTTTTTCATCATCTCTAAAAGAACTTCATAGCACAATTTGCGGTACTTAGGGGCTTTTGCGTTCGGGGGGTGAGGTATAGAGGTATGAAGGTATAGGGGCAGGCCTTGGGTATAGGGGTAGGGTTAGTGATTGTTTTTTAAGGTGATTCCTTGTTGCGTATTCCTGGTGCGTGCAGTATGTAGGTTAGATTTTCATAGGGAAGTGAAGCGAATTTAACCCTGCCTACCGGCAGGCAGGCGCAAAGGACAGCAAGGCAATCATTTGTCATTGATTGAGGCGTCTCCTTTGTTTTGACGGATCCTTCGCCAGTAGTTGTAGCTGGGGCATTCTCAGATTAAGAGCTGCGTTTAAAGCCTAGTCGTATTGGCCTTCGAGCTCTGGATGCAGTGTGGATTTTGTTGTGAACCCTATTCCGCTATTCCCTCCCTTATTCCCCTATTCCCTATTCCCCTATTCCCTATACCTCTATACCTTATCCCTATTCCCTATTCCCTTATTCCCTATTCCCCTATACCTCTACCCTATACCTTTCTCTACCGCTGATACTTTCGCTCAATATCCTCCGGAACCCTACATCCTTCGGCACCCCTCCTCGTATCCGCCAAGTGGAAGATTTTCCAGCCGTCTTTGTCTTTGAATAAGTGGAACGCGTCGACGCCGCAGTGGCTGAAGGTTTGGCCGCGGTAAAACGCGTATGAACACCAGACTTGTGCTAAATCGCCGTCGCGCTTTACTTCGATGTTCCAGATTTCTTCGTTCCACTGATCGGCATGTGGGGTTCCTGCGGCTTTCAAAAAACCTTCCACGGACGATTCACGGGTGATCGTAGGGTTGTTTTGTTTGTCGCGGAACACGGAAGCCATCGTGACTTCTTTGGCAAATGCTGATCTCACCATCGCGCTGTCGCCGAGAAGCATCCCTTTGAAGAGTATCCGGATGGGCTCAACGGCGGCCTTATCCTCCGCATTTTTCTGAGCTGAAACGTGGAATGTGGTTGAAAAGACCAGGAAGGCAATTATGGTAATCCATCTCATAGTTTATCATTTTGTTCCGTTGACGAGCCAACCGCGGAGCCATAGAATGGAACTTGCCGGCAAGTCACGAGAAATAGCCATGCTAATATGGAGAATAGTTGCTAATTTTAACCGTTTCATTCTTTCACACATGAGCCAACGAACCTCCCTTGTCCTTCTTTTTTGTATTCTGATTTCCACCGCCTCAATAAGTCAAAAGATAGACAGTCTGACCGCTGTGCTGGACACGGCAAAAAATGACCGCAAGGTTAAGACGCTAAACGAGCTCTTCCGGGCGAACCTGAGTAAGGACCCTGTGACAGCGTTGACCTATGCGAGGGAAGCGCTAACTCTGGCTACTCAGATAAACGATCAGAAAGGGATTGCCGCCTCGTACAACAACCTGGGTATTATTTACCGGAATCAGGGTGCATTGGAAAAGGCACTGGAGTATTATATGAATTCGTTGAAAATTTATGATACCCTTCAGAACAAGGAAGGTATAGCGACTACCAAGAACAACATATCCAACCTGTACGCTTTCAAAAAAGATTTCAGTCAGGCGATAAAATATCTGGAAGAATCCTACAACCTTTTTGTAGAATTAGATGATAAGAAGAAGATCATCGGATCGTTGAATAACCTTGGCAATTTGAATAACGACATGATGCTTTACGATCAGGCCATGAAAAACTTTGAACAGTCCGCACAACTGAGTGAACAGATGGGCGAAAAATTCGCGGATCCGTTGAGCAATATTGGAAACATCTACTTCAAACAGGAGAATTACCAGCGGGCAGTTGAATTTTATGAAAGGGCGCTGGCCATTGAGCGTGAGAAGAATAACCGGTTAGGTGTTTTAAATGCTGTTACCAACCTGGGAATCACCTATGCGAAAGCGAAGCAACCAAACCCTGCCAAACAATACCTGGAGGAAGCAACAAAGTTAAGTGAAGAACTTCAGGCCTATTCCTTTCTGCCACCGATTTACAGGGCTATGGCACAAAATGCAGGAAATGAGAACAAGTGGAAGGAGGCTTACGACCTACAATTGAAATACGATGCAGCACGTGAAAAGATGTATGGTGAAGAAAGCAGCCGTAACATCGCGCAAATGGAAATGGTAATTGATTTCCAGGAGAAAGAAAAGGAATTTGACATGCTGCGCCAGCAAAGCGAAATTGACAAACTGGAACTTCGCAACAGCCGGTTGTTTATTATCCTCATCATCTTATCAGTGTTGGGAATCCTGGGAGGCCTTAATTTCTATTATATCCAGAAGAAAACATCGTTGAAAGTCAAGAAGGAAATTGCAAAGGCAAAGCAATAGATCCCGGAAGGCAGGGATTTTGATCCCTGTTAGTGGTCCCGTTTCATGTAGTTGACTATTCGCGCATGCGACAACGATTGCGCCATATTCATCCGGGATTACCGCCGAAATTTAATTTTTACTTCAAAATCCTTTTACCGTAGCCGGCCAAAATATACATTTGTCAGTAAATAGAGATTATTTATGTTTCAGCAATTTATTGGAGACGGAGCAAATGTTTTTATCGCGATTGTCGCGGTGATCGTGGGATTTGCTACTGCGTTAGGCTTTGTGGATTTTAAGAAGACGCGGAAGGAAGAGGAAAAGAAGAAGCATTGAGTTAGTTCTTGTTATACGATATTAAAGCCCTGGCATAAACGTCAGGGTTTTTTTATGCGAAATGGACGGTGCGGTAAAAACCGCAGAGGCGCGAAGGCGCGGGGGACCGCAAGGCAACTATTGGTTATAAGGTGACTTGTACTGATTTTGGAAGTCATCCCATTTGACGGTTTTGTAGTAGCCTTCACCGATAAACTGGGCGATTTTATGAAATTCAGGTGCCTTCCGATAGCCGGGCAACGGCTGAATCATTTTGAATTCTTCATCGAGAAATACAACGGTAGGGTAGCTTAGCTGGTTATTGAGAAGTGCTGCTGCCAGCTGGTGATAGCCGTTTCTTCCGCTAGCCACGAACTTGAATGTATTGCCATCAAAAATCACATCTTCTTTTTGCTCGCCGTTAAATTTAACGGCATAGAATTTTTCATTCAGCAGCTTCGCCACAGCCGGATCGCTAAAGGTATTCTTGTCCATCACCTTACACCATCCGCACCAGTCGGTGTACACATCAATAAATACGGGGCGTTTTTCAGCTTTTGATTTCTTCAGGGCCTCCTCAAACGACATCCATTTGACGGGGCCTTCTTCAATATTTTCCGGTGTTTCTGCCGTCAGGCCGGTGATCACCATCAAAAGCACGAGGCCTGTAGCTGAAAAAAGAAGTCCTTTCATAATATGTAGCACTGGTAATACTTTAAAACAAAGTTAAAAAGAAAACAGGTTCCCCTGTTCCCTTAATATTTTGTGGACGGTTGTCGTAACCTCTCCCTCTATCGCAGGTAGTTATTGTACGAATACTGCCTTGCTATGTCCATTTGTGAACATCTTCCCCTGGCAAAAAGCCATAATCGCGCCAAAAATGGCGATTTCGTTACTGGCATGTCTTTGGTAAAAGGCAATGTTGTGAACCTGAGATTTACCCATAGAGAGTTAACCCTGGTGATTGGTATCATCGTTGCGCTGATAGTTGCGGTAACATTGTGGATCAACCTTTCTGACACCAATACCCTGCTGGGCATAAAAAAATCAGATGTGGTTTCAACTCATCTGAGTGGTGAGTTCCGGAAGTCTGTGCTAAAGCTGCGGTTGTTCTAACGCTTGCGGGGTGCGTCCTTCAGATCGAAGTAATAGGTATTGAGATTAAATACAAGTGAAAACCGGTTGCGTGAGATCGTGCCGATAGTCTCTTCAGTCATGGGAATAGCATAACCATAAAAAAGGTTTGCAAACCCCAGAATTGAAACGCCAATTTTGGGCGTCACCACCACGCCATTTCTATTGCTTCCTTCACCATCATAATTATGGTCAATATAATAGGTCATATCAACCGCCGCGCCGATGAGGCCCGCTGTGAACTCATATCCTAATTTCGGTCCAAGCAGAATATTACTTTCATCGATAAAGACATCCACCGTACAATAAGGGCCTTTTGATAACAAGGTAAGCGGGTGCTTATAAATGCTGTGGAACTGAACACCAAGCTCAACAAATGCCCTATCCTGTGCCCCAACACCAACCTTTGGAGCAATTCGCGGTTTTGTCCAATAGCGCTGAAAAGGTGTGCTTGAAACAGAATCCTTCTCTTGCGCAAAAAGAAGTGCTTGCGCGCTCATCACCATCGCAAAAACCGACGCTCCCACCCAATATCTACTCCCGATACGCATAGTAGTGCAATATAACTTCAATTGCTCTTCTTATCGCCTCATTGATTGGAAAAAATTCTCTCCCGAGGTTCTCGTCGATAGCGTGTAACTGCATGTAATAATTGCTCATTACCGGAACAGGCTGTTCGCCGCCGGAAATTTTTCTCCCCGCAGCTTCATAATTTTCACGCTGGTCGGTCTTAATGATTTGGCAGGTGATTAGCTCCTTCGTACCGTACTTGTTAATTCGTGCAGAATACCCGAATAACCTGCAGATGAGTCCACGGTGCTTGTATTCCGAACACATCCCCGCACCTCCCTGGGTAGGATTCAAAATGAGGCACAAAGAACTACTATCATCTTTCAGTTTTTCCAGCCATTCTTCAGCCTGGTGCTGCCCGTATAAATGAAGCGCAAAAGGAAGAAACTCAAGAATAGTCGCTTCAATATCCGGTTTGAAACAACATTTGCCACATCCCCAGCCACAGTGTAATCCCGACATCGATTGGAACGTTGCTATCTCCCCATCAAGTTTGTCGAATACCCTTTCTACGGCCTTGACCTTTTCTAATAACATGGTGCAAAGTTAGCCGAAAGAAATTCATTCAAATGGCTAAACGGACTTAACGGTGTATTGGAGTATGGAGAGAAGTTACCAGAGGATCTGATAACTATTATGAGTCTCCTTTATTCATAAATTTCCGCAGACTCTTGCGGGCCATCTCGCTGACCTTGTTTCGTATAACGGACGTCCATCCCAACAAAAGGCCCGACACCCCCAGCGCCTGACGCGACCATCGCCAGAAATCAAATACATCCACGTGCCGAAGAATTTTTCCGTCCTGGAATTCAAAGGAGGCATCAATAATATTATGCACTTTCCGACCAGTTCTGGAAAACGTGTACCAGGCTTCCCAACGACACGTGCCAGTGATGTCTGTTGCAGTGACCTGACTAAAAGACACTTTCAAATCCTTGCCGGATGTTATCAGCATTTCCCACATGGCTTTTACTTCCTGACTTTTCAGGTTATGAAAAACAGGATCTGAAAAGGAAGCCTTTGTATGGTAGAGTTCCTGCATGGTGACATAGTCTTTGTGCTGAAATGCAGTATAAAACTGCTGAATTAGTTTTTCATTGGTATTCATGGCGCGTGGGAAAGTCCAAAGATAACCAATTGGCATGACCCATCAGGCCTTGCGTGCCGGAGCGCGTCGCAACGGCAAGACTGCATTACCCCGGATTGTACGTGACTATATCGATGCCTATACCGTTTGGATCAAGGACGGCAAAATGAAAATCACCCCAGGGCTCTTTGCGCAATTCGATCTCGATGGGAATACCAAGTGCCCTGATGCGTTTATACTCTTCCTCCACATCCATTACCTCTATGGTTAAATAAACTCCTTTTCCCTCGAATCGCGATTGAAAGACCGGGCGTTGGGTTGGATGATCCGGCAGCAGAAAAGAAATTTCAGCCTCGTTACCCGGCGTGTGCATCAATAGATAGAAGTCGTTCTCAAAAGAAACGCCGAAGTTTAAGACCGTTTTATAGAAGGTTTTAGATTCCTTTATTTTGCTCGTGATAATTCCTGCATTTACTTTCATCGTTAAAATTGTTTTATTTTTTATACAGCAGTCGCTAAACACATAATTGCGTGTATGGCGAGTTATAAATATGAATCCTAACTGCTGAATGCAATAAGGATACCCAGAATACCCACCACCACGCCGATAATGATCACAATCTTTTTCATTTGTAATTTTTTTATGATTTCTTAAGAAGTTGAACCTTCTGTTTGATATGAAGCTCAGGCGGCCTGAATGCCCATTTGAATCTCCGTGACATTTGCTTCCGGATTATTAAAATCGGCATTGATATAAAGCTCCCGGTTCACGGCATTGGGTACGAGATTACTGGACGACAAGAACTGCATGAGTTTTCCGTACGTATGTGGGATTTCAAACCAGCTTCCCTCATGAATGGCTGAAGCACAGCGAAAAGGTTCCGTTCGTTTACAGTGAAATACCCCATCATACTGTTCCGGTAATGCCGCCACCGGCAGGGCAATCTCCAGTGTAAAGGGCTTCGTTTCATCGCCGGTAAATTCATAGTAATGCCAGTGAATAGGTCCGGTGACCCACAAATCCAGGCGGACGGCTTCCTTGAATAGTTCTTTCGCAACGGGAAGAAAGTTGCTGAGTTGTGCGATAGTTGTTTCTGTCCGGAAGAACAGAAAATTGACCGGTTTAACTTCTTTGATTTGCATAGCGGGTTCGTTTATATACAAAACAACGAACCACAGCTGACAGCCCTATGTCAACAGTGAAAAGGGGTTGAAGAAAAAATCAAAATTTATAATACTGCCGATGGGTTGCTTTCTCCTCCCGGTCTTCCTTTTCAAGGGAAACCAGCCCTGCCAGCAGCGTCCGGGAGACAAGTCCGGGTTTGCCATTTCCAATTACCTTGTCATCAACCTTTACAATCGGAATAATTCTTTTCGTGGTACTGGTAAGAAACGCCTCTTTTGCCTGATAAACATCTTCCAATGTTATCACTGCCTCTGCTGCCTGATAGTCACTTTCCGCGAGCGACAACACATGCTTGCGCGTAATACCTGCCAGTACGCCATTTGCAGGAGTCACCACCGTGTTATCCTCTTTAACGATAAACAAATTCGACCGCGGAAATTCTGACACTATTCCGTCCTTCCGGTACAACACATCAGTGGCCTTATTTTGGTTGATCTTATCGATCAACCAAATACCCATTGAATAATTAATAGTCTTTGCTGCTGAGAGCTCCCGGTGGTACTCATGGGTAATCACCGAAATCCCCTTGTCTAGTTGTTCGCTTGCCGGCAATGAAAATTCTTGTTGGGTGAGAACCAGATTCGGTGTTGCAGGCTGATAGCCATCGGCTGAATAGCCTCCTGTCAGGATCATTTTTATTCCTGACTGAGGAAGATTATTTTTTTCAATGAGGGTATAAATCATCGAACGCAATACTTCAGGCTGGTGCGGGACTTCCATCAGCATCAGCGTAGCGGATTGATAAAAGCGATGCAGGTAATCGTCCAGAAAAAACGGATGGCCATCCTGAATTTTGAAAAAATCAAATACGCCATATCCCCTCTGAATAGCCAGATCACCAACATGGAGAAAAGCCTGGTCGAGAGGAAGCAGCTCCTCATTTACATAGGCATACTGCCGAACATGTTCCTTCATACTATTTTCTTATAAGTCAACTGTAAGTTAATGGAATATCGGTTCTTTTTTTCATCAACGCCTTGAATTGCGGTGTGAGTGTGGGTGTGGGTGTGTTAACCGGAGAGGCGCAAAGCCGCGAAGGTTACGCAAAGACCTTTAATTTATCGCTGAGTAGGCAAGAGGGACTTTCACCCTCAAGCCTCTCACAGAACCGTACGTGAAACTCTCGCTTCATACGGCTCGTGTTACTCTTTTATAAGTCGTCATTCTGCGTTCCCAATGATAAAACAGGTTGGGCTTCCGGT
>JBGSQQ010000050.1:0-308678 GCA_041737945.1 Chryseolinea sp. | reverse complement strand
GTAATGTTTGTCGTCAGGCGTTGCCACCCTGACGATTATTTTATTGTTGTCCAATTTTTTTAGAAATTAATGTATAGAAATGAAAATCCCGTGCAAAAGCACAAAAGGCGTAATGTCCCGGACACCACGTCTTGTTCAACCATGTTGTTTTATGTAGGTATCAGATACGCACAAAGCGCGTAGGTCGGGGTCGCCTGGTCACCGCACAGGCAAGTGTTAAGAACTGGATCGTCCTTTTGGTGTGATGTACGGCAGTGGCCGCTAGCACAATGGTGAACAATGTTTTCAATTTCTTTCTTAGCATTTAAAGTTGAACGTCAGATAAAAGGCATTCAGTTATTGTTTAGTTAGACGTAGAATGCAAAATTAAACGATAAAGTTTGGTAAAAGACAACCTTTTCCTAAAAGAGTTAAAAAAATTTCTTAATGCAAACGTATGTTAGCTGGGTATTATCCCGTTCCTCATGGATAATGCGCTTGATTTGTTATTTTTGATGAGCTTTAATCTATTGTCTGTCATGTTAGTTAAGAAGATTGTTATTACCAGTATTTTCTTTGGTTTGATGACTACGTTGGCATTGGTTTTCCGACCGGTTCCCTACGCCTCTGCGGAGAATACCATGAAGACGTTTGGTACTATCGAAGATGTATTCAAGGCCGGAGAAGACGGCATCGTATTTACGCTGGAAGGAGATGATCGTTTATACTTTATTGACAATGGTCTCAAGAGAGGCCTTCAGTTTACATCTCTTCAGGAGGAACTTCCGGGTAAAGCGGTAGATATCTACTACGTAAAATACTGGACGCCTATTGATCCACTGAGCAAGGTCAAGCATATTTCCAAAGTGAACATGAACAGTACCACCTTGTATTCAGCTATCAAATAGCGAATTGACATACCCTCCGAAGGACCACAGCTATTGAACGATTTTTGGATTTGTTCGCAAGGTTTTACCTGACCAGAACCAGTTTGCCCCTCTTTGTCACTTGTTCTCCTGCAACGGTGAGTTTAAGGGAGTAGATGTAAATTCCACCAGGTAACAAGTTTCCGTTCAAATCTGTGCCAGGCCAGGACAGCTCATTCGTTCCTATGTGGAGGGTAGGAAAATCCTTGGTTTCGAAATGCGATTGCAACTGCCCGCCCACATTTATGATGTCCCATTCAAATTTTTCCGGCAGGCTGCCACTGATAACTAAATTCACATACGTAGCATCCGAGAAAGGATTTGGATACGGGTCTGAAACTACTACCGTCGTCTCATCCAAAATTCGGAAGGAAACTTCATAGGCCGCCGTACCGCTGATGTTTCCCCGTGAGTCAGCCGCTTCTACCCGAAGCGTGTATTCACCTTCCTCCAAATTCTTTGGATTGAATTCCACAAGGAAGGGAGTGGTTTCGCTGGCTGGGTACCATACAACATCGTCCTGAGTCAACAAAATCCGAATGGGCGGACACGTCACCGAACCGCACGGATAGGTCAGGAAGATTCTTACTCCTGCTGTATCAGTTTTTAATAAATCGGTGTTCTCATCCCAGATTTGTGCTTGTATCATTGGACTGGAAGAAACAAGATCGCCGTTCAGAAGATTTCGGCCATCAACCGTTACGTCGAGGACAGGGTGATAGGAGTCAACCAACACATTTAAGTAGCCAATCTGCTGAAGGATGTTATTATCGTAATACTGTTCAGGGGAAATCCGCGGATTGACATATACTTCCACATCGTTCAGCCCTCCGAGGCCCGTGGTATTAACCTGAACAGAAAACTCGGCTGAGTCACCGGGAACCGGGGGTAATATTTTTATTTGTTCTTTTAGCGAGGAGCGCGATGCCTGGTTGAAAACTTCATATTGCACCACCAGAGAATCCGGGAAGGTTTTTTGTCCAATGTTCCAGAATCCATAGTCTCCGCGCCACACAGCCCCCTCATGAACTTGCTGAGGGCTTCCGTAGTATATTAGCATCCCTTCCGGAACAGGAGTATACAACAAAAGCCATTTCGTTAGTTGTGCAGATGTGAGATTCGTGCCATCCGCTGAGTTATAAACAATTTTTAAATAGGGAAATTCTTCGGCGTCAATTGTGCTCAGATCCTGATCACCCAGAATATTGTCCAGTATCGGTTGCTCGTCCATATTTAACTTTACTCCGATCACGTCAAAGCTGACCTGATCTACGGCTTCAATTTCTGTTGGACGGATAATCAATGAGCCCCATTCACTCGCAGGACCTATCAGCCCTGAGTTCATACTCCCAGAACTATAGCCGCCAGTCACGGATAAGTCATCCTTAAAAAGCTCCTGTGTATTCTTTGGCAGCCCGGAGGTCTTATAGAATGTTGCCAAACCTGGGGCAATCCCTTTGCGACCAAAGATTATAACAGGTTCTCCATCCTGCAGGGCATCGATTTGTGCAACGGAAACGCCAAGCTCTCCTAATTTCACTTTTGCAGCGACTGGCCATAGACTGTATTGGGCATTGCCTATACTATACATGAGTACAGAATCCCCCGTTGGCACATTATCTACATAGTGGATCAGGTCGCCATAAGCACCTGTGACCATTTGAGAGGGTACATAGTTATTTATCACCCAGGGTATCCGGCCACAATTTCTCCCCGCACGGTTGTACCACTCAAACTTTGCGGCAGTATAAGGTACTGTCGACTTACGGTCAAATGCAACCAGGTTAAAAGAATGGTCTCTGCAATCATAATAGTTACCGCGGAGGTTGTATTCCACATTTCCAATCTTCAAACTGACAGCGCTTACATGCCCGGGGTGAGCACTACCAAACGTCTTGACCGACACAGGTGTTTTTGATTCCTTGAAATGCAACTTTCTTGAACTACCGTCAGCAACAAGTCCGTCAGTCTGGTTTACAAGATATTGCGGAAAATGAACCTGCGCCCAACCCTCCGGGCCGTCCTCGATATAGGTGAACGAACTTTCAGTCCATGTAGTGTCTTCACCCTCCTGAGGGTCGACTAGTTTCGTGCGCCAATAATAGGCGAGTGTATCTGTTGGGAGCAATGTGACATCCTGTCTACCGAGTACTTTCCCTTTCACGGTAAAAGTTTTCTTATACGGGCTTTTGTACGTATTAAGCGTGTCCAATTCCACTAAAAATGTGCGCTCGCCCGACTGAACATCTGTGGTCTGAAAGGAAAGGCTTACCGCGAGGGAATTCACAATAGCAAAGTCAACCGGGTAGAGGTTCTTAGTCGCATTGAGGGGAATGAAAAGTGACTCGGTACCTGTATTATTTTCCTTGCTCAATTCTGTCACTATGTTGTCAGGATCGAGGGTCACCTGAAATGTATTGTTTCCGAAGCCAGACTCTCTGCCTTTCCGGATGATCAGTGTTAACGTATCAGAGTATTTCACAGAAGGATAGAGAGAGTCATAAACGATGGTAGAATTATCATTTAGTGTACGTTCTACCCGAATTCTAAATGTATCTCGGTTCGCCTGGCCGAAATTCCTGACAATCATTCTGACAGCAAAAGAATCCGTTAATGCCGTGATCGGTTGTCCATCAAAAGACTCAATAGTTATGTTGTTGTCATTAATCTCCAGATCAGTTGAACGCGCACCGAACAGCTTCAATGCCGGATCACCAATAAGTATCATTTGTTGAATCTGGGTAATACGGGATGGCGTGTTGAAGTAAGTTTGCATAAATCTCCTTCCTACCTCCTTCTGTATATCGCCGATCCCTTTTTTAATAAACGTACTATCCTCGTATCCTGTTGAGTAGAACAAATTAGAATAATCCTTGAGATTACCGGATAGTCCATAAGCTGAGTGAGCAATAAAACCAGCAGCTCCTTTGTCTTCAGCCAGCAGCCAATTTTGACCTAACATTTTCCCCGCCAGAAAGATTGAACCAAGGTTGCAACCGTTCATTAAAAATATCGGATACTTACCTTTGTTATTATAACCAAACACTGGATTCGAAACATCACCTATATCAAAATCCAATTGTTCTGTCGATGAATGACCAAAATACGTAACCAGGTTCAAGCCCTTGTTTAACTGCTCGGCAATATTTATCTCCTCTAGCTCTCTCGAATATTTCGCTATGGCTGTCACCTCGCCTCCCAAATAATAGTCTTCGGCCTTCGTCTGAAACTCTTCCATGTAGTTTTTAAATAACTCGGGCTCTTCCTCGAGAATCCCACCACTGAGGTGGAGTATATTTTTTCGCCATAGCGCGTTGTAGGGAAGGGCTTCCATCTCCTTCACTTTGTTTAGATAGGCGGCAACTTCCTCTGATTTCAATGCCGAAATCCTGCCCGTAGGTACAGCCGGTTCATGCGTAGTGCCCGCCAAACCGGCCGTATAAAACATATCCGCGCCGGGAAACCCTGCAGAGGGTACCAGGTCTTTATAGATTGCAAAGCCTGGACTGCCAGGATTCCGATGATATTGATAGTAAACATCAAGGCCTTTGCCAATCAATAATAAATACTCTGGCCGGCTCACGTCCAGGAATTTCATAAAGTGAAAAATGGCCAGCGGGGAAGGTTCACCATAATTGAACTGATCGTAAACTTGCTGAACATTTACCAGCAGCGTATCATAACTCCCGCCCTCAACGGATGCCCTATACTCTGCGTAGGCTTTTACCGGATCTGCGTATCCAGGCGCCGGCTTTCGCAGCTGCGGATGGCTAATGATTATGTAGTTGTGCTGGCTGGGGGTTATTTGGCGGAAGCTCACCTTCTTGATTAAAGGGGCGATGGTTGTGTTTGAAACAACTATTTTTCTTTGGCTATCGGTATTGGGAACCATAGCATTGAGTGTCGTGGTGCCGTTCGTTCCGATACGAACCGGGTTAGCCGGGAGCGTAACATCAAACATGCGAAGGCCTGAAGTCGGGTTTTGCAATTCGACGTAGGACTTACCCGATGGATTAACAGCGAGTATAAAATTCTTTTCGGCAGCCCCTGCAAGATCGGGTTGCCTCGGGTACCTAAGTCTAAGATAGGATGCGCTGATGCGAGGGGCGTTAGTGGCATCGCCACCACCAACCACTTTAACCCTGATTAGTAGATTTCCTCCAGCATCAATATCGGTCCAGTCAAGCTCCTGAGAGAACTTCGCTGTGGCAAATCCCGGAATACTTCCAGACGCAATCAAACGCTGTGAAGCTCCGGCATAGATTTCCACCAAATGGGTGGCTGGCCCTCTCCCTACTAGCAAAATTTCAAGGGATGGCGGACCTCCTGAAGGTTCCCCTTGCAGGATATTCGTTAAAGAATAATCCACAAACTGATTCAAAGCAATCTGATTCCCGGTCCATCCTTCTCCTGGACCGAAAGAGGTTTCCTGAATGAACCCAAAGTCGATTCCTGTCGCATACTGACTGGTGAGTACCTGGAGTTTGTCTTCGAAGTGGTATGGTTCGGGAAGTTTGCCTCCAGTATTATCTTCAGAAAAAGAAATCATTCGTTTCCCTATGCCGGAACCGATAGTCAGAAAATAGCTCGTTGTGTCGCTGTATAGGTTGTAATAGCTGTGAGGCTGCAATGCGGGCGTCTTATAGAGCTGGGCATCCAGCGTACCATCATTTTTTCGCCCGTAGAACTCTATAAAATCAGAATCATTGAAAGCCAGATCACCCTCTCCTTCTACATAAATAGCTTGTTCTATACCTCGATGAAAAAGCTGGATTCTGGTAGGATCTACTGTTGCGGTTGGAAATCCGGCGGCGGCGAGATTGGCCGTGGTTAGCCTGTAGATGCCATCCTTCCCTACCGGGATTTTAAAGTAAGGCTGAATGAAATTTATCCATTCGGGACCCAATTGACTATACGCTTCCTGGGTCAGGACCATCAAAACCAACAAACTATAGCAAACTTTTCTCATTCCTAATCTAACAGCACCCATCGGGTAGATACAAAGCCGAGGGCAAAAGTAAGCAAAAACGGGTTCTCGGGGCGGTTTCTAACCTCGGCGGAAAAAATATTAATTATTTTCATCCAGTACTTGGCCATACATAGTACTTTCCCGTATATAGCCTTAGGATTGATTAAAAACGAAGTATGAACCTTGAAAACACGCAAGTACAAATGAGGAAGGGAATACTGGAATACTGCATACTCCATATAATTTCACGGGGAGAAGTATATGCGTCGGATATGCTGGACGAGCTTACGTCAGCGAAAATTATTGTCGTAGAAGGCACGCTATATCCCCTCCTCACACGGTTGAAAAATGCAGGATTTCTGGAATACAAATGGGTGGAATCTAAATCAGGGCCCCCAAGGAAATACTATAAACTAACCGATAAGGGTAGTAAATTTTTGGGCAGCCTCACGGAAACCTGGGACGAACTTGTACACTCCACTCAAATGATTACAACCAAGTCAAACGCTTAATCCACTCCGAGTTATCACAGCTATGAAAAAAAATATAAGCATCAACATCAGCGGTATCATCTTTCATATTGAAGAGGACGGGTTCGACAGCCTTCGCAAGTACCTCGATTCAATTAATAAGTATTTTGCCTCCTTCGAAGACAGCAGTGAAATCCTCGCTGACATAGAAAGCCGTGTGGCCGAAATATTTCTTTCAAAATTAAACGAAGGTAAACAGGTAATTACCGCTGAAGACGTTAGCGCACTCATGGCCACCATGGGAAGTGTTCGTGATTTCCAGGCTGCCGAAGAACAGGAATTTGCTTCTGGTACAGCTTCCAGTCAGGAAACCGACCCGAAAGCTGAAAATGCTGCGAACTCTTCGGAGTCGGCCCGGAAAACGGCATCACCTCCCAAACAATTACTCCGCGACCAAAAGCGCAAAATCCTCGGTGGTGTATGTTCCGGGATCGGGAATTACTTCAACGTCGATCCGGTCTGGATTCGTCTGCTGTTCGCGATGCTTGCCTTTGCGTACGGCATAACGATCCTCGTTTATATTGTGATGTGGATAGTGGTGCCGGGATCATTCGATCTGGAAGAGCCGGAGGTTGGCAAAAAAATGTTCCGCGACAGTGAACGCAAAGTAATTGGCGGTGTTTCAGGCGGAGTGGCTGCATTTTTTGGAATCGACATCATAGCCATGCGATTACTGTTTATCATATTCACCATATTCTTCGGTGTTGGATTCATTATCTATGTCGTACTCTGGATCGCGTTACCCGAAGCAAAAACGATAACAGACCGAATGGAAATGCAGGGGGAGCCCGTGACGCTTTCCAACATCGAATCAAACATTAAAAAAAACCTTAACGTAGACCAGGAGAAAGAAGAAAGTGTCCTCACAAAGATTCTGCTCTTTCCATTCCGGCTAATTGGTTTGGTGCTGAGCGCTCTGGGAAAAATACTTGTTCCCCTTTTTGAAATCTTTCGTGTCGCGATTGGTATCGTCATTGTACTTTTTGGCGCAAGCCTGATCTTCGCCGCCGTGATCGCCGGAGGAGTTCTTATTGGGCTTTTCTCCGCTTCGGCTTTTACATGGCCAATCGTAAATCATACTGATATCAGTATGCCGCTGGAAGTGTTTGCAAATAGTTTTTCGGGATGGATGGTGGTGGCCGCCTTTTTTGCCTCACTGATCCCGGCCATACTGATTACGCTGCTCGGCGCCTCGATCGTTGCCAAGAAATACGTATTCTCACCAACTGTTGGCTGGGGTATGTTTGTGCTCTTCTTTGTAAGCGTTGCTATACTCAGTGTAAGTATACCAAGAATCATCTATTCATTTAAGGAGAAGGGCGAGTACAAAGAGGAAGAAACCATCAAGCTGACCGGAAAGACGGCTGTTTTCCATGTCAATGAAGTAGGGCTGGACGATTATCCCGGTGTAAAACTCACGCTTCGGGGATATGAAGGCAATGATTTCAAACTCGTCAAAACCTTTCGGGCACAGGGACCCACGAGACAAAAAGCCATCGAGAATGCCCACATGGTCGAGTACGCATACACAACCCAGGACTCAACGATTACATTTGATTCAAATATTCAATTTAAGGATGATGCGGTATTCAGGGTACAGCGCCTGGACATGATGCTACTTATTCCGTTCGGGCATACATTCGTTATGGACGAAGCCACAAGCCGGTTTATTAGCCAGTATATAGAACATGAGAACCTGGATGGTTACACCTGGGAAATGACGGAAAAAGGACTCAATTGTCTCACATGTCCGCGGTCTCAGGAGGATGAAGAAAAAATTGCAGACCAGTTTGGACTTGCCAATTTCGATGAACTGGACATTCGTGGAGTGTTTGATATCCATATCGAACGCAGTGATGAATTTGCGGTAGAACTTATCGGCTCTGAATCAGAAAAAAAACGGTATAAGATTTTCCGTTCAGGTCAGACATTGGTTATCGAGTACTCAGGATCAAAGAAATTTGACTGGAACAAAGACGTGATCGACATGGATGAAATGCGGATAAATATTACCATGCCATCCCTGGAAAAAATTGAGGCCGAGGGATTTGGAAAGATCAAGTTCGAAAGTTTCTCAACCGATGATCTGGATATTGAACTTCGCGGACCCGTTCAACTGGAGGGAGAAATTGAAGCGAACGACCTTGTTATTAATTTGACAGGCAAATCGGAAGCAGAACTCTCCGGAACAGTGACAAATCTTGATGCCGAACTTCAATTCGCGTCTAAACTACGCGCGTACAACCTTGAAGTTCAGAACGCCATTGTTGAAGTTAATGGGGCTTCCACTGCAAAAGTGAATGTTAGCCAAAGCCTCGAAATGGATGAAGGGCTGGCCAGCGATATTGATTATCGGGGAAATCCTAATATTGTAAACCGAGACTAAAAACCCGACCACTATAATGATCATTATTATCCTCCTGATTTTGGCTTACCTGCTTAGTCAGGTGATTTAAAAAACAATCCCTTTTTTCTGGGAGAAGTTGTAGCTTTGTGCCATGAAAAAGCTCATCGCCGTATTGGCTTTTTTAAGCGTTTTCCACTGTGCCCTATCCCAGAGGGAAGGGATCAAAGGACAGGTATTCTGGATTAGTGGCAATCAGCTACCTGGTCCCGGAAATCTGGTTTCACCAGGCTATGGCGTGGTTCGTGAAATAGTGATCTATAAGGCTGCTTCACTTCAGGATGCTGTTCAAAAGGATCAGTTTTTTCAGGACGTGAAGACCGAACTAATTGGCAGAGTCCAGAGCAAACCCGATGGATCGTTCAAAATCAAACTACCTCCCGGGGACTATTCCGTGTTTACACAGGAACAAAAGGGCCTGTTTGCCAATGGGATTGATCAGAAAGGCTGTATAAGCTGCTTAACCATCAAACCGAAAAAATATTCCTGGGTCACCATCACGGTAGATTACGACGCGGTTTACTGAGGCCACCTGCCCATCGGAAAAAAAATCAACGTTCAGGCAACCCATCGCGTTAAACCTGCATCTTAAGGTTGTAGCAAGCAAATGCATCTCAAAATTTACCGGGCAAAACAAGAAGAGCTGATTGAAGGGTGTTTAAGGCGCGACTCAAGCGCCCAAAGGCTTCTTTATGAGCAGTATTCCTCAAAAATGTATGGGTTGTGCTGTCGATACGTAAAGGGCTCCATGGATGCGGAGGACATCCTGGTTTCGGCCTTTATGAAAGTTTTTGATAAGATCCATCAGTTCAAAAACGAGGGGAGCTTTGAGGGATGGATCAGAAAGATTGTCGTGAATGAAGCCCTAACGTACCTGCGAAGAAACCGCTCCATGTATGTGGAAATCGAATTGGAACAGGCGGATTATGAACCCGACTATCAGTCACTAAGCGACCACCTGGAAACAGAAGATTTATTACGCATCATCCAGGCACTCCCGACCGGGTACAGAATAGTCTTCAATCTTTACGCGATCGATGGCTACTCCCATAAAGAGATTGCCGATCAGCTGGGAATTAGCGAGAATACGTCCAAGTCCCAGCTAAGCAGAGCAAGAGTGTATTTGCAGAAAGTACTGGCGGAAGAGGGCTCGATGACAACCAAAAAAATCAGCAACGATGAATCAGCAACCTGATAAATTTTTTCGGCAAAAACTGGAAGGGTTCCAAAAACCTGCACCGGCATCCGCATGGGAAAAAATTGCGGCCACTCAGCATAAAAAAAATACGAAAGGTTTATGGTTAAAAATTGCGGCTTCCTTGTTGTTGATCGCCGCCGCGACTTACGTGCTTCTGCCTGAAATTGCATACGAGGAACAGGAATCGGCTTTGAAGACAAAACCTTCAACACCTGAGTCTGTGCCGTCAGCTCAAGTTCCCCTGACTTTTGATAGCCTGTTGAGAAGCGAAATAAAGGAGGATCAAAAACAACAACCTGCAAAATCAAGTGTGCAGACTGCAACGCTTGATTTTCCACAACCACAACAAGCGGACGTCCCGAAAGAAATTTTCGGTATGGATGTGTACGATTCACTGACAGTTGTTGAGTTAACTACCGATGAATTTACGGTAACCATACCGGAGCTTCAGCCTGATGAACCTTCCGTATTACCGGCAGAGCGTATAACACTTGTATTCACCGCAGAAGAAGTAGATGAGTATTTAAACAAAAAGTCGCTCGATGAAGCAACCGACAGCACAAGAAAATCATCTACCTGGAAGAAGCTTCTAAAGAAGGCGAATAACCTTACAAACAACCAGGATCCTTTCCGTGAAATAAGACAAAAGAAAAACGAAATCCTCGCGCTGAATTTCAAAACCGATAAGCAACGCGACAAAACAAGTAAGAACTATGATTAAGAAAATTGTTATAACGATACTGCTAGGGGTTTACACACTTCATTCGGATGCCCAATCAAAAAGTGACACCATTATTGTTGAATTGGCCCGGACAAGCAAAGTAATCTTTACCATTAAAGACAGGAATGATCTGGAAACGCTGAAGCACTATGATTTCCAGGAGCTGTTTCAGGATATTCTTCTGAAGCTGGAGACCAACGATACCACCGCGTTGGTTAAAGGAGATTCAACTCAAAACAATCTCGCATCGGCCACCGATGAAGAAAGAGATGAAGACTGGAACATCGAAAATCACCGCGACTATTATTCTGATAGCGACGACGATGATGACGACGATGACGACAACGACAACTACAATTGGACGGGATACGATTCTCAGTGGGGTCGCACCTGGCAGTCGTTCAATATGGATCTTGGAACAAACAATTACCTGAGTGATGGTAAATTCCCGGACTCCGATAATGAACTATATTCTGTAAGACCATGGGGATCCTGGTACGTCGGCCTTGCTTCCATCCAACGTACTAGAATGGCCAAGAAGTTTTTCCTGGAGTGGGGATTGGGTGTAAACTGGTACAATTTCAAATTCCAGAAGGACAACATCCTCATTCAAAAAGATGACGATGGAATAACTTTCGTAGAAGATACCCGGGACGTGGATTTTATTAAAAGCAAACTCACTGTAGCTTATGTCACAGCGTCACTGATTCCTGTCATCGACTTTGGCAACAACAATCGAAAAGCCCGGATATGGGAAGGATATGGCAATTCATTCCGCGTCGGGTTGGGACCCTATATAAGCTACCGCATTGCAAGTCACTCCAAGCTCGTGTATGACAACGGCGACAAGGAGAAAGAAAAAAATCATGACAGCTTATATCTGAATACGATCCGATACGGTGCCAGACTACAACTTGGGTATCGGTCTACAGATTTGTTCTTCAACTACGACCTGAACGAGTTATTTACGACTGGAAAGGGACCTGCACTTAATGCGTTCAGCTTCGGTGTGATTTTTTAGAAAATCGTTCTGGCCGACCTGCAATATTACCCCCGGGCAAATGTTTGTCCCGGGGGTTTTCATTTCTATACTTTCTTTGCGAATTAGCTTTCCAAACCGGTATGACTCCGGCCAATAAATTCGTGCCCTCTCCATGGATTCATAAGCGCGGGACTTTCATTTGAAATATAAGGCTCATTAACAGATTAATTTTTTAACTTTAAGTATTTAACGAGTATGTCAGACGCTATCGGAAATTTATCAAGGAAAGAACAGGTAATTCGGAAAGCAGCAGAGCTTTTCAAAGAAAAGGGATATGCTGCTGCCTCCATGAGGGACCTTGCCCAACTCCTGGGCATTGAGGCAGCCAGCCTCTATTCACATATCAAGTCAAAAGAAGAAATTCTCCGAAGCCTTTGTTTTGATATGGCCGCTGAGTTCAGAAAATCGCTGGATGAAGTTGAAAAACAAAATGTATCTGCCAGCGAAAAGCTCCGCAACGGCATTATCGGGCACATTCAGGTGATGGCGAAGGATCTGACAGCGTCGGCAGTTTTTATGAATGAACATCGTCACCTTAGCGAACCGTATCTGCGGGATTTCCTGCTTCTCCGGATCAATTACATCAACCGCTTCAAAACCATTTTTGAAGAAGGCGTTCGAACAGGGGAATTTAAGAGTACAATCGACAAAAAACTGGCCATCATGACCCTGTTTTCATCCCTGAACTGGATGCCTATGTGGTACGATCCCGACTCGTCAATCGACCCCGAAGCCCTGGGATACCAATTAGCAGACATGCTCGTCAATGGCCTGAAAAAGGCCTAAAGGATTAGCCTAACAATCGTTTGGTTCGCACGTTATAAAGTTGTAAATCGCCAACATGCGATCTTACATTCTTTTGACATTGAGCTAATTCACGTCTTTCAAAACCTGGTCTCTTATGTACGGTGGTGGGAATACCTTTGAAGGAATCAAGACAGAAAATCTGCTCCCGGAAGATCCAGTCAAATTGTTGGAATTTGAAGCGAGGATCGCCCGGGGAGAAAAAATTGAGCCTGCCGATTGGATGCCCCAGCTCTATCGCAAACACTTAATCCGCATGATTGAGCAGCATGCTCACAGTGAAATAATCGGGGCGCTACCCGAAGGGACCTGGATTACTCGTGCCCCTGGATTCAGACGGAAACTTGCCCTCATGGCAAAGGTGCAGGATGAAGTCGGTCATGCTCAATTGCTGTATAGTGCAGCCGAGACCCTTGGAAAACCACGGGAAGCTATGATCAATGATCTCATTTCAGGAAAGTCAAAATATTCGAACATTTTTAATTACCCAGCCTATACGTGGGCTGACGCATGCTTTATTTCCTGGCTGGTCGATGCAGGTGCGATCGTCAATCAACTGGCAAACGCAAAAGGAAGTTACGGGCCTTATTGCCGGGCGCTTGACAGAATCTGTGCAGAAGAATCTTTCCATTTAAAATATGGTCATCATTGCGTGATCTACCTGGCCGCTGGTACTGAAAAGCAAAGGGAAATGTTCCAGGAAGCACTCAATCGCTGGTGGCCACCCATGATGCACTTTTTTGGTCCATCCGACAAAATTTCGGCGCATACAAAAATTCTAATGGATTGGAAAGTAAAAATGTCCTCCAATGATGATATGCGCAATCAGTTCCTGGATATGTACGTCCCAAAAATTTGGGAACTTGGATTCACTATTCCCGATCCTCATCTCAGGAAAAATAATAACACAGGAAGATGGGAGTATACTGAACCGGATTGGGAAGAATTTAAACGCGTAATCAACGGAGACGGGCCTTGTAACAAAGAACGACTGGAGGTACGCCGAAGGGCAGAGGAACGAGGGCTATGGGTACGGAATGCCTTACAGTCGGATAATGTTTATGTTACGCCGCTGGCGTAGGAAAAACCGAAAGCAAGGCTGCGGTTTGCTAGTTAAGTCTTGTAAAGGAACCGGCTAATAAAAGTACCTCTTTCCATATTGTGGATAGGGCTTCGTTCGGTGAGTTGAAACAACTTTTTAAATAGATTAATGTACTGCTGTCTTCCGGTAACTCATTATTAGTCCATTTAATGATGTCGTCGGCAAGCAGTAATAATTCATTTGAATGGTATTTCGGATAATACCGGTAAAGAAAATCCATGGCCCAGAGAAATTCGAGATATTTCATGACTTGACTAATCTAACGCAAATTCCAAGTCGGCGGTTTACCCGCTCGACGAAACGCAATAGTACGAACCACTAAACATAACAGAAACAAGAAAACGGTGGAATCACTTGACCCCAGAGTAACCCGGCTACCCGAAGTAGACATTCCTGTTCAGGATCCCGCAAAAAGTGTGCTCGATCAGTTTGGAACATTTGAAGTGTTTGTACAACCTAAAGCTGACAAACCCTTTCAGCACGAAGGAGCAGTCCATGCTCCTAACCTGGAGATGGCTTACATCCTGGCAAAAGAAACGTTTACCCGAAGATTCAATTGCTCATCGCTTTGCGTCATCGCGACCGCCGATGTCGTTGTCTCCCCTATCACGGAAGGAAACCAAAACATCTATGATATTCTCGGAAAGCCACCGGCTGGCTCCGGGAAAAATACTTCTTTTGAAATTTACCATCTGACAAAACGCGGGAAGCAGCACATTCATTTCGGAACAGTTGAGGCAACGTCTCCCCTGGAAGCCATGGTTGTTGCAAAAAACCAATTACTAAACGATGCTCTGATATTTAATGTTTGGGCGATACCAACAGCAAGGATTCGCTTTACCTCGCCCGATGATCAGGACCTTTGGTCAACCCTGCCGGACAAAAAATTCCGCGATGCTTCTGACTATAAGGGAGGTGAAATGCTCAAACAGGCTATAGAAAAATTTAAACCTTCATGAACGACCGGTTGATCATTGAACTATTGTACAAGATCGCAGATGACCAGCTCATACTTGGTCATCGGAATTCTGAATGGACTGGGTTTGGTCCTTTGCTGGAAGAGGACATTGCCTTCTCATCCATGGCTCAGGACAAAATAGGCCAGAGCCTTGCCCTGTACCAGATGCTGAATCAATTGGGAGAACAACCTCCCGATAAAATCGCTTTCCTGCGAAATGCAAATCAATTTCATAATTGCATCCTGACGGAGCTGCCAAACGGTGAATATGACTTCAGTCTGATCCGCCATTTCCTGTTCGACACCGCCGAACAAATTCGGTTTGAGATGCTCAGTCACTCAACCTATCAACCTCTTGCCGAACTCTCCCGTAAAATCAAAGGTGAGCTTCGTTACCATACCCTTCATGCAAATACCTGGATAAAACAGCTCGGTAAAGCAACGGAAGAAAGTATTATGCGTTTACAACATTCCCTGGACTTTTCACTTCCCTATGCGCTGGGTATTTTCGAAGAATCACCCTTTGAAGCGGAATTGGTCGAGTCCGGGATTTTTGGTGGGGAAAAAGTGTTGAAAGAAAAATGGAAGGAAAAAATTGGAGAAATTCTTCAACAGACGACGCTTCGCCTGCCCGAATGGACCAAAGTACATCCGATCGTCGGAGGAAGGATGGGCAGTCATAGTGAACATCTCCAGCCTTTGCTGGATGAAATGAGTGAAGTTATCCGGATCGATCCGACGGCAGAATGGTAATATGAAACAAACACAACAGGAACTTCAACAAATCATTACTGACTTCACGTCCAGGATTTCTGCCATTCCCGAGAATGAATTCAAGGCAAAACCTAATCCAACAAAATGGAGCAAACAGGAAGTCCTGGGTCACCTGATTGACTCTGCGCAAAACAACCTGCGACGTTTTATTGTCGCGCAATATGCGGTGTCGCCCCCTCACATTATTTATGATCAGGATTTCTGGGTTCTCTCAAGTGACTATGGCAACAGTCCAAAAGAAGAAACCATTCAATTCTGGTGGCTAATAAATAGACAGATTTACAGGGTATTGGAAACGATGCCTTCCTCCAGCTATTCGAAAGTATGTCACACCGATAGGAATGAAATGGAACTCCACACCCTTCAATGGCTTGCCACGGATTATGTTAAACATATGAAACACCACCTCAATCAGATTATACCCGGTTCATTCAACATTGTGTACCCTTAACGGAAGATTCCAAACAGATGAACAGCCCTTCCATAGCACAACTTTACATCTGGCTGGATGAAGTAACGGATCCTGAAATTCCAGTATTGTCGCTGGTCGACCTGGGAGTAATTACGGCAGTGACAGTTGAAAATGGAAAAGTGAACGTGGAAATGACACCTACCTTTGTAGGTTGCCCTGCTCTGGAAGTTATGAAGCAGGAAATAGAATCAACGCTGCGGAAACACGGTATAGCGGATGTTGAGATCACGGTAAGTTTCCGGGAACCCTGGTCATCAGAAAAAATTTCAGCGCGCGGCAAGGAAGCATTGAAAAAATTTGGAATATCGCCGCCACCTGCCGGCACTGTTTTTACTGACCTGGAACTGCTGGATCACGCCGTCTGTCCCCGTTGCTCAGGTACCCGCACGGAAATCAAAAACGTGTTTGGCCCTACTCTCTGCAGGTCAATTCACTACTGCCTGGAGTGCCGCGAGGCGTTTGAGCAGTTTAAACCGCTATAATTTTGTGAAAAATCATACATACCTTATAAATCAGGTTAAACCCGGATAACATTCTCTTCCTTTAGCACGTATTTCGCATCAGAGCCAGATGATAATCATGAGAAAACACCTTGTTTACGTTCTATTTCCATTGTTAGGGATGCTGGGCATGAATTGCGGCGGAAAAAAAGCCGAAGACCACAAGACGGTCTTCACCAAGGCCGATTCCCTGACTGACCGTTACCTGGCTTATCAGGACAGCATGCTGCAATCCTGGAACATCATGATTAACGATGATAATCAAAAGATCAAGGCCATGCACAATTTGCTGCACGAGCTGCTGATTACGAATGCCGCTGACCGTGATCTGCTCCGAAGCTACGAGGAGCAGCTTAATCAACTCGTCGGATTGCGCTACACACAGCAATCTATGGGCGATGCCGATGTTGTGGAGGAATATGACTTTGCTTCCGCTACCCTGGTAAGTGAACTGATCAGCATGGCCGAGTCAAAGAAAGAATTCGCCTACAATACAACCCTTCAGAAACTGGTGGAGGAAATCAGAATTGCTGACCAGCGGGTTGCCAACTACCGCGAAGAGTACGATTATATTGTCATGCAATACAATCAGTTCCTGGAAAGGAACTCCTCCTACCTGTCTGAGATCAGCAACCACGACACCATTCACAAGAAACACCTTTTCAGGATGGTAGCTGTGGAATAGTCCCTTCGAACAGCGTCATATCCAATTTTATTATCTTTGGCTATGATTTCCTTTTTCAGAAAGATCGGATTTTTCATTGCCTTTATTCTTCCAGGCCTGGTGGTTGCAGGGTTTTATCTTGGAGGAGCCTGGAACTATATAACCTTGTTTTTCGCGTTTTTTGTTTTGCCTGTGCTGGATCAATCCATCGGTATTGACACAACCAACATTCCCAAAGAAGATGCAAAAATTGTTGGTGAAGAGTTTTATTATCGGTTTGTAACCTATGCCTGGACATACCTTCAAATAGCACTTATAATCTGGGGTGCTTATGCCGTCACTACCGGAAGGCTTGAATCAATCCGGGATTGGTTTGGCTTCATCTTGAGTTTCTCGCTCGTGAGTGGAGGCATCGGCATTACCGTGGCTCATGAACTCGGGCATAAGAAACAGGCAATCGAAAAATTTTATAGTAAGCTGCTCCTGATGACGGTCTGCTATATGCATTTTTACATTGAACACAACAGAGGGCATCATGTGATCGTAGCCACACCGGAAGACCCGGCTACAGCACGAAAAAATGAAAGCTTTTTTGCCTTTTGGGTACGTTCTGTATTCCAGGGATACCGCCATGCATGGCAACTGGAAAACGAAAGTATGGAGCGGAGAGGATTACCACCATGGAGTTTAAAAAACGAAATGATCTGGTTTGCCGCTCTTCCCCTGCTATTCTGTCTGGCACTAACGCTGGCTTTCAGTTATTCTTCCGGAGGAATAGCCTGGCAGGTTCCAGTTTTCTTCTTTGCCCAGAGCTTCTTTGGCTTTTCGCTTCTTGAGCTGGTGAACTATGTAGAGCACTATGGCATCGTTCGCAAAGAAATTTCTCCCGGCAGGTACGAGCGGGTTAACCCTGTTCACTCCTGGAATTCCAGTCACCTGTTGAGCAATTTCTTCCTGTTTCAACTTCAGCGCCATTCTGATCATCATGCCTATGCATACAAGCGCTATCAGGTGCTAAATCATTATGAAGTAAGTCCACAACTCCCCTCCGGATATTCCACCATGATTCTGATGGCACTGGTTCCACCTCTTTGGTTCCATGTCATGAACAAGCGATTGGAGGCCTGGAATAAGTCGACAAACCTGTTCATACCGGATCAGCCATTGCCCGGTTGATCCAGGTCTCCGGAAACTTCCTATCTTCGTACAGAGCTTGCTTCTAAAAAGATCATGCCCTTATCTAGTTAACATGGAAATAGTAAAAGATCTCAGGCTTGCCGTATTGATAGACGCCGATAACGTTCCCTATTCCAATATCAAAGGGATGCTGGAAGAAATTGCCAAATACGGGACGCCAACTTTTAAACGGATATATGCCGACTGGACAAAACCTACTGTATCCGGATGGAAAACGGTCTTGTTAGAATATGCAATTACCCCAATACATCAATACAGCTATACCACCGGAAAGAATGCTACCGACTCCTCCATGATCATTGATGCCATGGACATCCTCTATTCGGGAAGGGTTGATGGATTTTGTATTGTATCCAGTGACAGCGATTTCACCAGGCTGGCTACCCGACTTCGCGAAGCAGGAATGAAAGTCTTTGGATTTGGTGAAAAAAAAACACCCACGGCATTTATTTCTGCCTGCGACAAATTCATTTACATCGAAATACTGGAGAAGGTTAAAAGCAAGGAACCTGAGAGACAGCCGAGAACCAAGATGAAACCAAAAACTGTTCCAGTGCCTTCACTTTCCCCGGTAAAGCAACCCATTGGAACTATTAATGATGAACTGGTGAAATTGATATCGGATAGCATAGACGATCTTGCTGATGAAAGTGGATGGACTTTTCTGGGTGATCTCGGAAATCTTCTCATCAAAAAGCAACCCGATTTTGACCCTCGTAACTATGGCTTCAAAAAATTGGTCCTCCTGATCAAAAGTCTGAAGCAGTTCGAGGTAGAAAAAAGAGAAACGGGCAAAGGCAACATTAAGAATGTTTTTGTGAGAACTAAACAATAAAGGCGCAAAGTCTCTCCTGTCACGGCTAACGCTGCAGACCGCATAGAAATACGCTACTTGTAATAGGTCACTTCAACTCTGAAACGGGAGTCAATAGCACCCAGTCTGTCGTATGCAGATTTAGATATCTTTATAACAAGCTTGTTCGTTAATGGCGTTTCTGGCAGTTTGCCCATCACCCGGACAAACACTTCCCTGTTGTTCATTTCATTCTTGACTTTTAAAATGGTACCCACCTCAGCCGTACGGTGTAAGGCCAGGTATTTTCTATTGCCTTCTGTACCTTCGATTAATTCAGCTAATCCGGTTTGCGTGATTTCATCGCTATTCTTTACCGACTCGGAAATCCGAATGGTCTGTTCCTTGTTTTCAACAGCAGGTTGAATCGTTACCGGGTCTTTCTTTACCTCCGTTACGACCGGCGCAACAATGGGCTTCGTAATCTCACCCGCTTGCATCGACACAATTAGTTCCTGACCAATGCTGATTTCATTTCCCTCCAGTTTGTTCCAATCCTTCAATTGCTGAACGGTAATTCCATATTGTTTGGAGATTGAAAACATGGTCTCCCTGGCTGCAACGATGTGTGAACCCTTGTTAGCCATTACCGTTGGGGAAACTGGAACCGGACTACTGTTCTTCTTAACGACAATCTCCTGTCCGATCGAAAGTGAATTTCCCGATAAATTGTTCCATTGTTTTACGTCATCGACGGTTACGCCATAGGTTTGTGCAATTGAAAACAGCGTTTCCCCAGCCGCTACCTTATGGAAAGTACCGGCACCAGCACGCGTGTTTTGTTTAGCTACATAGGGGACCTTGAGAATCTGATCGATTTCCAGTCCGGCGCCTGCCTGAGGATTATATTGAAGAATGGACTCCACAGTAGTCCCGTAACGCTTCGATATACCATAAAGGGTCTCCTTTTCTCCTACTTTATGAATAACAAAGATCTTACCATTGATTGTTTCCTTCCCAATTGAATCAACCAACGCCTGCGGCTGGAGGAATGAAATACCTGCGACTATCAACTCATTAATCATACTATTCGATAACTAACCAACTCTGCTTTATTCTTTACAAAAAATACCCTACCGGAAAAGACGAAAAAAGTATCGAGTCCTATCCCTTTGAGTTTTCCATCCAATTTTTCATGCAATAAAACCTGCCCATCCGATGACACGATCAGCAGGTAATTCACCAACTCATCTTCCTGTGTATAAAAAGAGACAAAAATGATGGAATCATGCTCCAGGTATTCCAACGCTGTAACCGGTAATAAATTGAATTTCCGTTCTAAAAATCTTTTTACGGACGCAAAATACTCATTGTCCGCGAGATATTGTTGCGGCCGGACAACTCCATCTGGAGATTCAACGGAATCTCCACTGCCTGGCGTCTCCTTGCCGGTAAACAGATCCAGTATTACAAATCGGCTGCCAAACTTTGAGGATAATCCGTGCACCCTGCCCGCTGACACTGAAACCAGTGAAAAATCATTATTCCACCACACTATTTTCCGGTCGAAAATGTGGTAAGCAAAGATCGCTTTTTTGTCTGGATTCGTTGTCTCAAGGTATATGGTAAACAGAACTATCTCTCCGTTGGCAGCGCCAAGGCTAATCCACCAGGGTTCATCAAAAACGATATCATGCCAAATGAACTGGCCAGTGTCAGAATCAAGGGCTGAAAAGCTAACTTGTTTTCTTTCACTGTTCCGTACCTCAATCAGCAGCAAATTCGTTCCCTGAGCTACTACTGTTTGCCAGACAACGCCTTCAAAAACATGCGAAAAGTCAAAGTTTATACTGCGCCCCAACCCGTTTTAAGGTTAATTTTATACAAAGTAAACGAGGATTTCCAAACCAGTGTCTTTTCCGCTTACCTTTCTTCTGTTAAGAGTTCAGTTAGCATGAAACAAATCTCCGTTCAATGTAGTTTCTTAAGTATAAATCGCTCATGATGAATTACACGGCAATAAACACGTTAGTGAAGCTGTCAGCAATGACACTTTTTATCCTACTCCCGTTCATGGCTATTTCGCAGAAGAAGATAATGGTCATGGAGATCAAAGCTGAGATCGACCCGAGAATGACCAGGTATGTTGATCTCGCCCTGCACCATGCTGAAGAAACCGGCGCTGAAGTTGTCATCATAGAAATGGACACCTATGGAGGTGTCTTAACAGATGCAAAAGATATTGTGGACAAAATCATGAGTTTCAAGAAACCAGTCTGGGTCTTTATCAACTCCGATGCAGCTTCAGCAGGAGCCCTGATATCCATTGCATGCGACAGTATATACATGTCGCCAGCCGCCAGCATAGGTGCCGCAACTGTAGTGGATGGTACAGGAGAAAGAGCACCTGACAAGTATCAAAGTTATATGCGTTCCATCATGCGTTCAACTGCCGAAGAAAACCATCGCAATCCAACTATTGCTGAAGGGATGGTGGATGAACAGGTAGAGCTTGAGGGTGTAAAAAAAGTCGGGCAGGTAATAACCTTTTCAACATCGGAAGCCATCCGGTATGGATACTGCGAAGGAAAGGTTGAATCAATAGAAGAGATTCTGAAAAAAAACGGCATTGACAATTTCGAGATTGATCGCTTTCAGCTGGGTTCCGCGGATCGGATCATTTCCTTTTTCTTAAATCCTTTTATTAGCGGGTTACTGATCTTAGCCATAATCGGTGGTATTTATTTCGAAATGCAAACACCCGGAATAGGTTTTGCGGGACTGGCCGCGCTGGTAGCATTAATCTTGTACCTCGTACCCTACTACCTGAATGGATTGGCCGAGAACTGGGAAATATTGGCCTTCTTTATAGGCATCGCGCTTATCGGCCTCGAAGTATTTGTGATTCCTGGTTTTGGCGTCGCCGGAATTGCAGGGATAACGGTTACGGTAGGGTCACTGGTTCTCATTATGCTCAACAACGATGCTTTTGACTTCGAGTTTGTCCGGATGAACGACATCCTGGTTTCGCTTGCCGCCGCAACGGGCGGCATGCTGGGAGGTATAGTTCTTCTTTTTGTAGCGGGTGCAAGAATCGCCGACACCAGATTTTATAAGCGTATTGCGTTAACTGAAACACAGAAAAGCTCTCAAGGATATACGTCAAATTTTAACAAAGAAAGTATGGTGACGAAAAAAGGGATAGCCCACACCGTATTGCGACCCAGTGGAAAAATATTGATTGACGGACAGCTTTATGATGCCTTCACCCGTGGCGGGTACGTAGAGAAAGGCCAGCCCGTCGAAGTGATTAACGAAACCGGCTCGAGTTTGCAGGTAAAAGAATTAGAAAGCTAACCGACAATTGAAGTCCGTTTCGTGTAAATTTACGGTATCATGAAAATTCTCGGACTAATACCCTCGCGTTATGCATCCACGCGATTTCATGCCAAATCCCTGGTGGACATCAATGGCAAGTCCATGATTCAGCGAGTTTATGAACAGGCCGAAAAATCAAAGTCACTCGACAAAGTTGTTGTAGCCACCGATCACAAAGAGATATTTAATCATGTGAGAACATTCGGAGGTGATGTGTGCATGACGAGAGATGATCACGTAAGCGGTACAGATCGTTGTTTCGAAGCCCTTGGTTTACAGCCAGAAGAATTTGATTATGTGATTAATGTTCAGGGTGACGAACCCTTTATCCAACCTGAGCAGATTGATTTGTTAGCTTCCTTTCTGGACGGACAAACGGAAATAGCAACACTCGCTAAGACCATCGGGAACGAGGAAGAGCTTTTCAACGCTAATCTGGTAAAAGTGGTTTTTGACCTGAACAAAAAAGCATTATACTTCAGCCGTTCGGCAATTCCTCATATACGCAATACCGAACAGACGGAGTGGTTACGACGTCATAAATTTTTTAAACATATTGGTATGTATGCGTATCGCTCGGATATACTCAAAGAGTTAACCGGCTTGCCTGTATCGTCACTTGAAAAGGCAGAATCGCTGGAGCAACTGCGATGGCTTGAAAACGGATTTAAGATAACGGTGGTTGAGACCCTTACGGAAACATTTGGAATTGATACGCCCGATGATTTGAAAAAGGCTATCGAACATCTGAACCGCTGAATCAATTTTTTTCTTTGTAGCGTGTGTATTGCTTCACACCGTCGCACATGCCAGCGCTTCAGTTCGCAAAGACGTTTCACCTTAATGTTCGATTATGGCTCAGGGGTAAAACTCACCGACCTTCTTCAGCTTCAACTTATCTACGGCAAACTTTGCAATCTCCACATATACCCCTTCAATATCCTTTGAGGTCAGTGATGACCCCAGGACGTGTGCACCGGCCGTTGGCACGTTCACCGCATCCTTAAGATCTGCCGGAGTGGCTAGCTGCTCATGCATCTTCAGCATGGCACTTACCTTCACCTGAGGGTCCTGTTCTTCTTCATTCTTGTAGTAATAAAGTGTAAGAGAGGGCTGGGAAATACGCTGAAACACATCCTTCGTCATGGTTGTTTCTATCAGCTCTTCCAGTTGACTGACGGCTTCAATCCGGTACTTTTTATTCCAATACTTTGACTCCTCTTCAGTGGCATCTGTAACATTATAATCTCCATCAACAACCAGGCGAGCGATTTGAAGGCCCCAGGGATCATTCGCGATAAATGCAGCACCATTTCTCAAAGCAATGTTGGGCGAGAGGTTGATCAGGGCAAAGACCTTATCCGGGTATTCAGCCGCCAGTTTAAGGGCAAGTGTCCCGCCAGTAGACGTGCTCATCAAAATAACTTTATCCCCGATTTTCGTTCCTATGGCTAACGCTTCTTTCGCACTTTCCCAGGAACGATCAGGCGTGTATAACATCAGCGCTTCGGTTGTATCCACGCCGTGATCAGCCAGTCTGGCCAGGAATAAGTTGCATCCAAATTCTTTTGCAAACCGACGGTGGGTAGGGTCCCCTTCCATCTGGCTTGCCGAAAAACCATGGAGGTAAACAACGGCATACTCCGTCTTTTGTTTTGAACTGTCGTTCCAAACTATTTGCGCTTCATTACGTGGTTTTACCTGATGCAGGGCTTCGCGCCCAATGATGTAGTGCTCCAGGGCGTCAGGCGTTCCCGGAACTTCCGGTAAGGCAAGGTTGTACTCCGGTCGATCTGGTTTGGGTCCCAGAAAGTAAATACCCAATACCAGGAGAATAGGAAAGCTGATCTTAATGAAACGCTTGGGAGCCATAATTAACAGGTTAGTTGCTGAAAGATAAGGGAATGACGACTCGAAATAAAATTTGCGAATCCGGCGAAACGGCGATCCTAAAATAAATATTCCGGCTCGTTATGGATTTTTGCTGACGCTCACATCATAGGATCAGTAAACAAAAAACACTGTGCTATGAAACCATGGAAATTTTCGCTGATGACGGTATTCGCCATTTGCGCCATTATGCTGTTCGGGTTCACCTTTCGTAGAATAGGTACGCCTACAAAAAAAGTTAAGCCGTTTGTACCCCCAAAGGGTTGTGTATTCCGCACCGTAATGGGTGAGGAATCCTCCGAATTGAATTCCGCTTACAAGACACCGGAAAAAGTGCAAGCCTCCATCGATCGCGGGCTCTCGTGGATAGTCCGGGCCCAAAATGAAAAGGGGGGATGGGGTGCCGGCAGCCACGCGCGACAGGACATCACAGATCCACATGCTGTTTCCGCAGACCCTGCTACAACAGCCATGGTAGCAATGGCAATGTTGCGGAGTGGAACGACCCTTACACAGGGCGAATATGCAGCCGAACTTCGTAAGGGCCTGAACTATCTTTTACAGGCAACAGAAAATTCCGGGGCCAGCAGTTACAATATTACGGATCAGACCGGAACGCAAATTCAGACTAAGTTAGGCGCTAATATTGATGTAATTCTCACTGCCCAATTTTTTTCTAACGTGCTTGATTATACAAATCATGATGCTGCATTGAAAGCCAGAGTTAAGAAAAACCTGAACACCTGCGTTTCGAAAATACAACGCGCACAGGATAGCAACGGTAATATTGCCGGCGCGGGATGGGCTGGCGTATTACAATCGTCGTTTGCAACAAACGCACTGGAATCGGCTCAAACAAAGGGAGCACTGGTGGATGAAAAAGCGCTGGATCGTTCACGCGAATCTCAAAAGAACAATTACGACGCCAAGACCGGTGATGTTAAAACAGAAATGGGTGCCGGGGTGATGTTGTATTCTGTTTCAGGATCAGCGCGGGCCAGCGCCAAAGAAGCGCGAAGAGTAGAGGAGGAAATTTCCAAAGCAAAGCGCGAGGGAAAGCTTTCACAAAATGCTCCTGCTACTGCCGAGAACCTGCAAAAAATCGGTTTTGATAAAGATGATGCCATGAAATATTCCACCGCTTATGAGGTCTATCAGTCCGCGAAGGTGCAGGCACAACGCGATGATGTAATGGACGGGTTCGGAAGCAACGGTGGTGAAGAATTCTTAAGTTATCTGCAAACCGGAGAGAGCATGGTTATTGGAAAAGACGACGGCTGGAAAAACTGGTACGACAACATCAGCGGCCGGATGCTCAAAATTCAAAACAATGATGGGAGCTGGAATGGACATCATTGCATTACCAGTCCGGTTTTCTGCACGGCCACTTCTTTACTCATCTTGTCGATAAACAATGATATCGAAAAGCTGACGGAAGTGGGCGCCAAATAACAATTGCTGGAATCCTTGCGCTGCGTATAATGTAAAGACGGATCATCATCCGTCCCAACAGGATAAGGAACCTATGATCCTCTACCAAAAAGGGGGCGGATAAATGATCCGCCCCCTTTCAATAAATCCTCATTCAATTTTATCAACAAATCAAAAATCTCACAAGGAAAACCAACACTCAACCCTCACCACCTGTGAGATTAGTTAATTTGATTGATTGTGATAAAATTTCATTGGGACTAGACATTTGTACCTCCTTTCTTTTAGTGAAACAAACATAACCTTAGGAATCATTTAGATAGAATGATTGCCTACGACCACGAACAGCGTCCGCTGATATCCCAAGAACGCCATTTTGATTGACTTTGTTATTGGACAGGTATTCTTTTTGTAAGGACGGATAATAATGCGTCTCAACAGGACTAGCGAAAGGAGATCAAAAATCAATTCAGAGCTGCAACGACTGTATTTCTTCCCATACGGATTTTAAAACGGGAATACCGTGCTTCGTATTCTCGTTGCGGATCGAAAGCACCCGCTCGCCCGGAAATACAACGCTTGACGATTTATCAGGGATAGATTGATGGTAGTCATCAATGATCTGTTGAATGGCTGATGCGATCGTTTTAAAATTGCTGAGCTTCGTGATATCAATGGCAATAAAAACCTGTGACACGTTGCTTTCTGCTTTTTGCTTCGATATCTCAGCAACGGAAAGACCTCCCGAAAGGATGGTGGCCAGTATATCAAGCAGCAGCGATAGGCCTGCCCCTTTCCAGTAACCAACTGGCAGAATGCGTTGAGACTTCAGTATCTCATCCGGGTCGGTGGTCAAAATGCCGGTTGTTGTAAACCCGCCGGGCACCGGAAGTTGTTGATTCTTCAACTTGTAAAACTCCAGCGCACCATATGAGAATTGCGACATCGCCATGTCCAGCACAATAGCCTCCTCCTGAAACGGCACAGAAATCACCAAAGGATTATTTCCAAGTTTACTATTAACCGCTCCCCAGGTGGGCATGTTGGCGGTGGTGTTAGTCCATCCAATAAAAACAAAACCTTTTGTCGCAGCACGCCAACCATACGTTCCTCCCCGCATCCAATGGTTGGTGTTTGCAAGGGCTACACAACCTATTCCATGTGTCGCTGCTTTTTCCATGGCGCGGTCGGTACACCGCAAGGCATTTACCGGACCAGGACCCATTTGTCCATCCCATTGTTCGATAGATCCCACGCTACTTTTACAAACCGCTTCCTTTTGTGGATCAATGTGACCCGCAATAACATAACTGACAAACCGCGGAAACCTGTTTACACCATGGGTATAAACACCATCCAGACTATTGCTGGTAAAAATGTGACTACAAGTCTCTGCTTTGTCCGGAGAAAATCCATGCTGAATAAGAATTTTGGAAAACAGCGATTCCATTTCTGAAGGCGATATCTTAAGAAATTCAGCGGATGCCATATATAGTCATGTTATGAATTAAGCAGCGTGACAATTGTATACTCAGATGGGCGAAATATACATTTCAATACCCAGCACTTCAAAAAAATAGCTGCCACCTGTGAATTTGTGCAGTTTATGAATCTCCAGGGCCAAAAAATGGGACTATTTGTAAATAAAAACAAAGTAATCTATTTTGCCACCCTGATTTGGACCTCACTACCTAAACCTTACAGATCATTTGAAATGAAAATTACGCTACGTACCCTTTTCGCTGTTGCCGTGTTGATCGTAAACCCAATAGCATTATTTGCGGCCGACACACCAGCCATCGATTCAGGAGCAACTGCCTGGATGCTTACGTCGGCAGCACTTGTATTACTAATGATACCCGGACTTGCTATGTTCTACGGAGGTCTTGTAAGAACCAAAAACGTTCTGGGAACCATGATGCATAGCTTTGCTGCGATGGGCATAATGACCGTTCTATGGGTGATATGCGGGTATAGTATGGCTTTCGGTCCGAATGTTCTGGGCGGATGGTTCGGATGGAGTTGGGATTACTTCTTATTGTCCGGTATCGATGAAACGATCATGTCTGCCGGAATTCCTGAATATGTTTTTTCCATGTTCCAGGCTAAGTTTGCTATCATTACTCCTGCCCTGATCGCCGGCGCGTTTGCAGAACGCGTATCATTCAAAGGATATTGTTTCTTCATTGCCTTGTGGGGTATCTTTATTTATAATCCATTGTGTCATTGGGTGTGGGCTGGTGATGGATTCCTGTTCAATCTTGGTGCCCGGGGTGCCATTGATTTTGCAGGGGGTACTGTTGTTCACATTTCCGCCGGCGTGAGCGGTTTAGTAGCTGCGCTTTATCTTGGCCCCAGAAAGTCTTTTCCGCATCTACCCATGCGCCCTAACAATCTTGTAATGACAATGATCGGAGCCGGGTTATTGTGGGTAGGGTGGTTTGGCTTTAATGCCGGAAGCAGCATCTCTAGTGGATTGAGTACCGCTCAGGCATTGACCGCAACACAGATCGCTGCAGCAGCCGGTGCACTTGCATGGATTATTATTGAAGGGGCACACCAGGGAAAAGCAACTGCACTGGGATTTGTCAGTGGTGTGCTCGCTGGTCTGGTAGCAATTACGCCAGCAGCGGGTGTCGTAAAGCCCGTTGGCGCCCTGGCATTGGGTGTATTGGCAAGTGGGATTTGTTATATGGCGATCTTACTGAAGAATCGTTTAGGCTATGATGACACGTTGGACGCATTTGGTATCCATGGTGTAGGGGGAATTGTTGGAGCGATCTTTTTGGTATTCTTCATCCGCGAGTCCTGGATGGCTGAAGCGGCAGTAACTGCCGGTAGCTGGTCCGTACTGCAACAACTCGGTGTACAGGCATTGGCAGTGATTATCGCCATCGCGTATGCCGGAGTCGGGACATGGGTCATATTAATCATTCTTAATAAAATCGTTCCGCTTCGCTCGAGTGCCGAAGGAGAAATGCGAGGACTCGATAATTACTATCACGGCGAACGTGGGTATGGTATGACTAACCCTAACTAATAAGAATTATAGTTTTCTAACGTCAACGAAAGAATAAAAAACAGCATAAAGAATTACCCGCTATCATGAGGTGATTCACTGCTCTAAAAAAATCAAATATGAAACTCATCATAGCAATCATCCGGGAGAATCAATTAGATCAGGTCAGGGAAGCGCTTATTGACGCAGGCATCACCCGTATAACCGTGAGCCACGTATCCGGCCATGGTCGCAGCAAGACGGAAGAGATTTACAGGGGGCAGGTTATAGTTCCAAATCTGGTACCCAATATCAGGCTGGAAATTGCTGTTAATGATGATTTTGTCGATCGGACTTGTAATGCCATTCTAAGCGCCACGACCGCCAATGACGGCGGACTAATAGGAAGCGGAAAGATATTTGTCACTCCGCTGGAGGAAGTCATCCGTTTGCGCACAGGAGAAAGAGGGCCCGATGCAATTTAGGTCTTGATATAGTAGTACCGGGAGGAGCGTTATGAACGGGTCATATTTTGACCCGTTCCATTTTAGGCGCCAGCAAGTGCATAATCACCCATGCCATAAGGTATCCAAAGCCGCATATAACAAACAGGATGTTATATCCGATCACAATATCGCCCAATGCTTTGTAATGGTCCAGCAACGCTCCCACAAGAAGTGGAAAAAGCATTCCGCCTATTGAGCCTGCCATCCCTCCTATTCCAACTACCGAACTCACTGCATTTTTCGGGAACATGTCTGATACCGTTGTGAAAATGTTAGCGCTCCATGCCTGATGAGCGGCAGCAGCCAGACTGATCAGACCCACTGCAATCCATACATTCCCCGCATACGGAGCGGTCATAATGGGCAGTACACATATCGCAAAGAACAACATCGACATTTTGCGGGCTTTAAACACCAGCCACCCTTTTCGGATTAAATACGATGACAGATAGCCACCACCAACGCTACCAATAGTTGTTGCCGTGTAAACAATCACCAGCTGGAGATTCGGTTTCTTCAGATCTATGTTATACGCTTCGGCGAAAAATGAGGGCAGCCAAAATAGAAAGAACCACCAGATCGGGTCTGTTAATAATTTGCCAAAAACAAAAGCCCACGTCTGACGAATACCTAACAACTTGACCCAGGGAATTGTCGCTCCTTTTTCCGCCTGTTCATCGACATCGCTGTGGATGTAGTCAAACTCAGGCTTCGCCAGTCTTTTTTGCCGTGACGGAATCTCATAATAGATCAACCAGAAAATTAACCATAAGAAACCAATGGCCCCTGTCCAGATAAACGCCTGTCGCCACCCATAGACTCCCAAAATCCAGGGCACTAAAACCGGTGCGATAACAGCACCGATATTTGTTCCTGAGTTGAAAATTCCGGTTGCCAGTGCACGTTCCTTTTTGGGGAACCACTCGGCCACCGCTTTAATAGCGGTTGGAAAATTCCCCGCTTCACTTATACCAAGAAATGCTCTGACGAGTCCGAATCCGAAGGTCGATTTCACGACGGCGTGCAACATGGCAGCAATACTCCAAAGCACAACGGAAACGGTATACCCCATTTTGGTACCGACCTTGTCAACGATCTTTCCAAATAACAAAAGCCCAATGGCATACGCTGCACTGAAAGCCATTACGATATTCGCGTAGTCTGTTTCTGTCCACCCGAACTCACCTTCCAGCGTTGGTTTCAAAAGTCCGATAACCTGGCGATCGATATAATTTATGGTTGTCGCAAAAAATAACAATGCACAGATTACCCAGCGATACTTACCAATGTTTTGGTTTTGGTTTTCCACGTGTTTTGGTTTTAGGATTGGAGATTATTTTCTAACCTGCTTCGAAAGGGTAAGCGTTTCTTCAATTCTTTGTTTCAATAATGGCCAGTTCTTCTGCGCCAGAATTTCTTTGGTAAACAACTGCGATCCCATGCCGAGGCATGCCGCCCCTGCCTTAAACCATGCGGTAATGCTTTTTTCATTCGGCTCGACTCCTCCGGTAATCATGAGCTGTAAACCCGGCACAACCGGAAGGACCGAGGACACAAAACCGGGACCAAGGACAGACGCGGGGAACAACTTAATAATTTCCGCACCATGATCCCTTGCCGTAACTATTTCCGTCAGAGTGGCACAACCGGGAATCCACAAGGCATCATAAGAATGACACACAGTGGACATTTCAATTTTCATAATGGGGGAAATAACAAAGTCAGCGCCAGCATCCAGGAATTTTTTGGTCGTCGCGGCGTCCATGATGGTCCCAATTCCCAGCATCAGATCCGGGTATTTTCTCGCCACGGACATCAGGTGACCAAACACTTCAAAAGAATTCTCCCTTCGGTTTGTGAACTCGAATACACGGATACCGGCGCCGTACGCGACTTCCAGCACTTCCTGAGCATCAACCGGATTATCGTGCGTAAATAAAGGAACAATGCCTGCTCCTTTCATCGTGTTCACTATTTGCTGTTTGCTAAATCTCATTGATTACGGTAAACGAAGGTGAACGTGATGGTGAAAATTATTTTTTGACCTTAATCCTCTGAATAATAGCAAGCGCATCGGCAACACTTTGCTGCAGGCGGTCCCAGTTTTTGGTTTCTATTATTTCCTTGGTAAACAACTGGGATCCCATTCCAACGCAAATTACCCCTGCCTTAAACCAGGCCGAGAGATTTGCTTCTGTTGGCTCAACCCCTCCAGTAGGCATTAATTGTAACCCGGGTACTACCGGCATTATTGAAGAAATAAAGCCAGGGCCGAGAACCGATCCGGGAAATACTTTAATGACTTTTGCACCCAAATCTTTTGCTGTGACAATTTCCGTAAGCGTTGCACAACCCGGTATCCAAAGTTTATCTGCCTGCTGACATACTTTTGCCATCTCCGCCTTCAGGATGGGTGATACGATAAAGTGCGCACCGGCGTCAATAAATTTTTGGGTAAGTGCGCCGTCCATGATCGTTCCAATCCCTAACATCAGGTCGGGATACTGTTCTGCATGTTTCAGCAGTTGGGTAAAAATCTGGAATGCATTTTCCCCCCTGTTGGTTAATTCAAATACCCGAACACCTCCTTTATAGGACGCATCCAGTACGCCTTTTGCTACCTCTATGTCTGCATGATAAAACACCGGAATCATACCGGAAGAAATCATTGCTTTTTGTATCGCGTCGTTTGAAAAATTTTTCATCGTTAGTTTATATTATCGTGATACACGACCTGAGCCATCGCCGGTCATCAATTTTTCCACTTCATCAACCGTCACCCGGTTAAAGTCGCCTTTGATTGTATGCTTCAGGCACGATGCTGCAACGGCAAAATCAAGTGCTTTCTGATCATTGTCCGAATAAGTAAGCAACCCATAGATCAAACCTCCCATAAAGGAGTCTCCACCACCAACCCGATCCACTATATGGGTAATCTGATAAGTCGGTGCCTCAAACAATTTTTTACCATCCCACAATACACCTGACCATGAGTTATGACTGGCGCTTATTGATCCACGCAAGGTGATGATCACTTTTTTTGCTTTTGGGAACTTCACCATCAACTGCTTGCCAACCGATTCATAGGCAGCTCCCTCCACATGACCTGATGTCACATCCACACCTTCCGGCTTAATTCCAAAAACCATATCGGCATCTTCTTCATTCCCCAAAATGATATCACAATGGCTGACCAGCTTTTCCATAACTTCACCAGCAGTCTTTCCCCATTTCCATAGCTTGTTGCGAAAATTCAAATCTGTAGAAATCGTGATACCTTTTTTGGAAGCGGCTTCGCATGCCTCCAGACATACATCAGCGGCACCTTCAGATACAGCGGGTGTTATACCTGTCCAATGAAACCACGTTGCTCCCTCAAATGCCTTATCCCAATCAATAGAACCTTTTTTCAGTTTTGCGAACGAGCTATTCGCTCTATCATAGATCACTTTACTTCCGCGACTCACGGCACCTGACTCGAGGTAATAAATCCCGATCCGATCACCGCCACGTGTAATCAATGATGTGTCAACATCAAGTGACTTTAAGTTAGAAATAGCAGAATCTCCCATGTCGTTTTTAGGCAGGGCGGTCACAAAACTTGCCGGAATTCCATAGTTTACGAGCGAAACAGCAACATTTGCTTCACCACCGCCGAAGGTGGCCTCAAATTCCGTCGCCTGTGCGAATCTCAGATAACCAGGGGTTGCCAGCCTTAGCATAATTTCACCGAATGTTATGACTTTGTTTTTCATCACGCTATATCAATTTTTAGTTTAAGTGTTTTCGTTGGACTAATCTATATCAATCTTGTTCAAATACAATACTTCAAATTCAAAAACAACTCAGAAAAAAGTATAGGTGTCGTTTATAACTACCTCCTTCTATTACAACCCCGTCTCAGACTTTAATCGCGCGGCGGAGTCCGTTGCTTTCAATACATGCTTCAATGATGCGAATCACATCTCTTGATTCTTCAGGCTTCACAATTAATTCCTTCCCTTCACGGATTACATCATACAGATTCTTATAAAATGCCAGGTAGTTGCCCGGAATTGTTTCAACCCGGCTTACTACATGCAAATTGCCCAGACTGGTATTGAGTTTGCCCCAAAATTCTTCCGGCTCACTACCCCATGACGTATTTCCAGGGTGTTTACCCTCCTTTAATGCCTGCTCCTGGGGATCAAGTCCATATTTAATATAGGACCCTGCGGTTCCATGCAGCGTATAGCGGGGACCCGGCTCGCGAACCAGATAGCTGGATTTTACTATAGCATGAAATCCCTTATACTGAAGTCGGATATCATAATAATCGTCAACTCTGCCGCCGGGTCGTTGAATCCCCATACGCGCATCAACCTCCTGCGGCATTCCAAAAAGAACCAACACCTGATCTAACATGTGGGAACCCAGGTTGTAAAGGATGCCCGTTCCCGGAGCAGATTCCTCTTTCCATGTATTTGCTTCAATATAATTTCTGTACCGGTCGTAGTGTAACTCAAACTCAACGATAGTTCCGACGAGTTTGTCATCTACAATTTTTTTTACGGTCAGAAAATCTCCATCCCACCGGCGGTTTTGAAAAACAGTCAGTATTTTACCGGTCTTCTTCGCTAAAGCTATAAGCGACTCGGCTTCTGCAGTCGTGACTGAAAAAGGCTTTTCTACCACAACATGTTTCCCGGCCTCCAGTGCACGGGTTGCAAACGCAAAGTGCGTTTCGTTCGGTGTGTTAACAATAATCAACTCAATAGATTCATCCCGAATTACATCATCCACGCTGTTAACGATCTTAACCTGCGGATACCTGCCAATAGCCTTGGTTGAATTCCGTTGAACAACTTTGGATATAACGAAGCCATGATGGGCATCGAGCAGAGGGGCATGAAATACTTCACCTGACATGCCATAGGAAAGTAGCGCGGTAGTGATCGGGGTCATTCTGTGACGGAATCTAATTTGAGCGATGATTGTATCCTTTTGATGCTGGTCAGCAAATCTTTTAGATTATTAGTAATTCTGGACCAGTCTTTGGCGGCGATATCTTCCTTGGTGAATAACTGAGGGCCCAATTTAATACCGAGAATCCCGGATTCGTACCACTTTGTAAGGCTTGCTGCTCTCAGGTCAGATATTCCGGAGGGTATCAGTTTAAGTTCGGGATATAGTTTTGCAATAGGTGTTATAAATTCAGACCCTAAAACATTTCCAGGCAAAACATTTACGAACGTAGCCCCAAGAGACTTTGCTTTTTCAATTTCAACGACCGTTGTGCACCCGGGCATCCATGGTACATTGTGATCCTTGGCAACCAGACCCATATCCGGGCGAAGAAAAGGAGAAGCAACGTAATTTGCGCCGGCTTTAATATATCGTTCGGTCATGGTTGCATCGAGGACGGTCCCCACACCGAGAGTCAGGTCAGGAAATTCGTCTACACGCCCGGAAAGGTGTTCGAAGAAGCGGAGCCCCTTATTGTCCCGCTGATGCATAAATTCAAAAACACGCAAGCCACATTGATAGCTGATGGATACAACGCGTAGGAGAACATCCATATCCGGATGGTAGAAGACGGGGACTACTCCGGACGCCCTGATTTTCAAACTGATGATCTCCTTGCTTACTGACATTCTACGAATGATATTTATGCGGTAATTAAGAAATAGTGCTGAAGGTAAAAAAAAATAAATCTACAAAGCGCAATCGATTGCGCAAGATAATCGTTTTACAAGTATGTCAAACAAGTTTTTAAAGATTCACCCTGCTGACAATGTACTGGTCGCACTAACAGACCTTAAGGCGGGCGAAGAGGTCAACTTTAATGGTTCTTCCGTCGTGCTTGCCCAGGATGTTCCGGCAAAGCATAAGTTTGTTTTACGTTCGATGGCACCCGAAGATGAGGTGGTTATGTATGGAATCCTGGTAGGCAAAGCGCTGAAATCCATTCCTTCCGGAGGAGTGATCAGCACACAGAACGTAAAACACAAATCTGCTGACTTTGCCGGCAAGACAAAAACGTTTGAATGGACAGCGCCAGATGTAAGCCGATGGAAAGATAAGACGTTCCTTGGTTACCACCGTGATGACGATCGGGTTGGAACGGCAAATTACTGGGTGGTTATTCCGCTCGTTTTTTGTGAAAACCGTAATATAAATGTATTAAGACATGCTTTTGAAGAAGAGCTTGGTTTTGGAAAACACGATGCATACAAAAGTTATGTGCATCAAATGGTTCAGCTGTATCGCGAAGGAAAAACGAATGCCATCGAAACGTTGCCTATAGCCGCGACCAATCAAAGCGGTAGCTCAAAACTCTTTAAAAATATTGATGGAATTAAGTTTCTGACCCATGAAGGTGGCTGCGGTGGCACACGCCAGGATTCGGAAGCATTATGTGGTCTGCTTGCTGGTTATATTAATAATCCCAATGTTGCCGGCGCTACCGTGTTGAGTCTCGGCTGCCAAAACGCTCAGGTTGAAATTTTAACCAGGAAGATAAAGGCAATCAATCCCAACTTTTCCAAGCCACTGATTATTCTGGAACAACAAAAAGAGGGAACAGAACAAGAGTTGTTGGAAAATGCTATCAGGAAAACATTTCTGGCTTTGGTTGAAGCCAACAAACAAGAACGTGAACCGGCACCCCTTAGCAAATTGGTAGTTGGATTGGAATGTGGAGGATCCGATGGATTTTCGGGGATCTCGGCTAATCCGGCGATAGGACATACCTCCGATTTGCTGGCTGCACTGGGAGGCGCTTCGATTCTCTCGGAGTTTCCGGAACTGTGTGGTGTTGAGCAGGAGCTATTAAACCGCTGTGTAGATACGTCAACGGCTGACCGGTTTGCACATCTTATGCGGGCATACTCACGGGCTGCCGAGGCCGTTGGATCTGGGTTTGATATGAATCCGTCACCTGGAAACATAAAAGATGGATTAATTACCGACGCGATGAAATCGGCAGGAGCTGCGAAAAAGGGTGGAACTTCGCCTGTAGCTGATGTGCTCGACTACACCGAGTTTATCCGACGCCCAGGGCTAACGTTACTCTGCACGCCGGGCAATGATGTAGAAAGCACCACCGCTATGGCCGGATCGGGAGCCAACATCATGTTGTTTACCACAGGGTTAGGAACACCAACCGGAAACCCAATTGCTCCGGTAATTAAGGTTGCCTCGAACTCCAAGCTCGCTCAAAAAATGCCGGATATCATTGATATTGACTGCGGGTCAATCATTTCAGGCCAAAAAAGAATAGAGGAAGTGGGCGCAGAAATCCTTGACTTTATTATTGATGTTGCCAGTGGAAGGAAGATGGCTAAAGCTGTTGCACTTAATCAGGACGATTTTATTCCGTGGAAACGCGGAGTGTCGTTATAGGCTGGCCCTCCTTGAGATTGATTGATTATTGAGCATTCCGGACAAATCAAACGCTCAATAAGCAATGCTCAATTTTCAATGTTCAAAAACGATTGCCCTTGGGCTATAGGAAATCCTTTCGAATTGGATTAAAACAATCGATAAGCCTCGCGCTCGTGGAAAGCAATTGAATAGCATGCGGTTTGCCGGATGGTACACTGAACATATCACCTTTTCTTAACTGCTGATCCGGCTCTCCTTCGCAAAAGAAGATAATTTCGCCTTCAGCAAGATAAGACGTTTGCTCATGGACATGGTGATGCATCGGATCGGGTTCAGCCCAGGGGCCATTGTCAAAGTCAATCACTACCATCATGAGGTCGTTTGTATGCAGAACCCTGCGCTGAAGACCTTCCTTCACCTTTGTAGGCTGCGATTCCATTTCTTTCAAGACTGCCATAATAGCTGACGATTAAATGTTTCCGTAAAATTCCGACAATCAGGCAATCGATTGCCTTCGTCACAGGGATAAAATTATCATTTTAAGTAGAATTTATAGCTTTTTATTGCTGTATCTTGTGCAACCGATTACACTACTCTTATGCTACACGAAATCAGGTACGCCATTCACCCCAACGACGTCAAATCCTTACAAACCCATCAGCTTCGCGAGGCTTTTCTGGTTAGCGATGTGTTCCAGGAGGATCTGATAAAAGTATGTTATTCTCATTACGACCGCCTTATACTTGGAGGTGCCAAACCCATCACTGGTCCGCTGAAGTTAGAATCCTTCACAGCCCTTAAGGCTGACTATTTTCTTGAGCGTAGGGAGTTGGGAATCATCAACGTTGGAGGAACCGGCATTGTGTCTGTCGACAATACGGACTACACGCTACATCATAAGGATGCCTTGTACATAGGCAGGGGTGTCAGGGAAGTTATCTTCCATCCGGGAGAGAATTCCCTGTATTACTTCAATTCTGCGCCGGCGCATACGTCCTACCCCACAAAAAAAATAATTAAAGAAGATACTTCTATCACGGAACTCGGCGCCCTGGAGACTTCTAACCACCGCACTATTCGCAAGCTGATCGTTCATGGTGTCGTTGAAACCTGTCAACTACAAATGGGACTTACCGAGCTGATGAAAGGAAGTGTCTGGAATACCATGCCGCCCCATACGCACGACAGACGAATGGAAGCTTATTTCTATTTTGACGTTCCCGATAGCCAGGTTGTCTGTCACTTTATGGGAGAACCGCAGGAAACGAGGCATCTCTTTGTTTCCAACAATCAAGCGGTTATTTCTCCACCCTGGTCAATCCACAGCGGCGCAGGTACCAGCAATTATTCTTTCATCTGGGGAATGGCCGGAGAAAATTTAGACTATGGAGATATGGATCCTGTGAACCGCGAGGCACTGAAGTAATGTTGTATACAAGTATATCGCAGCCGTTGCTAGTGTGGAAAGAAACCGAACTTCTACCCATAAACAACTAATGAAAAAGGAAAAGTCGACGATTCACGACATTGCACGCAAGCTGAATATTACAGCTTCAACAGTCTCGCGAGCGTTGAACGACCATCCTCGTATAAGCGAATTAACCAAAAAAGCTGTTCAGAAAGCAGCACAAAAACTAAACTATCAGCCCAACCATCTCGCTGCTGCACTTCGCAGCGGAAAAAGCAACATATTGGGAGTTATCGTACCGACTGTAGACCGAAGCTTTTTCTCTTCCGTAGTGAGAGGCATCGAAGAAATCGCCAACCATTCGCGGTACAATGTGATGATCTGTCAGAGTTATGACAACCATGAAAAAGAAGTAGCTGCAGTTGAAGCCCTGTTGAGTGCACGGGTTGATGGTATTATCGCATCCTACGCTAAGGAGACTAGAAATTTCGATCATTTTATGAAGGCAAAGGAGAGGGGCATTCCTGTTGTACTTTTCGATCGGTCGAATGATGAACTGGAATTGAGTCATGTGGTTGCCGACGATTTTCTAGGTGCCTACAAAGCAACCGAACACCTGATACAACAGGGCTGCAGGCGTATTGCCCACTTCACAAACACCCGCGCCATCAGCATTTTCAAAGACAGGCTCCGCGGATACAAGGAGGCGCTGCTTGCGAACGGATTGTTATTTGATGAATCGCTTGTTGTCGAGAGTAATCTCCAACTCGATGATGGGCGCAACAGCATGTTACAACTGTTAACTCGGAAAGAAATTCCCGATGGCGTATTTTCTTCCAGTGCGTACGGTATCCTCGGGGCATTGCAGGTGCTGAATGAAAAAGGTATCAAAGTTCCTCAGGACGTCGCATTGGTCGGTTTTAGTAATGAACCATTTACCTCCTTCACCCAACCCTCACTCTCTACGGTCGAGCAGCATAGTCTGAGGATGGGTAACGCTGCTGCGGAGATATTTCTGGAAGAAGTATCCGGTGATGAAAAAAAGTTTATACCTCAAAAAATAGTTCTGAAACCCGAATTGGTAATCCGTCAATCGTCTCAGCGAAAGAAGTAGCCCAGATTCATCCTTGACATTAACCCTTTACACGACAATGCTCAAAAAACTCAACCGAACAACAGCTGGTCAAAACAAGATTCGCCCGATAAAAGTATTGCAGTTTGGCGATGGTAATTTTCTACGGGGATTCGTGGATTGGATGATTGATATCCTTAATGAAAAAACAGACTTCAATAGTGATCTACAAATTATCAGGCCGCTTAGAAAGGGGCACTTCAAAGAAGTTGATGAGCAGGATGGTTTGTATCATGTACAGGTGAGAGGACTGCAAGCAGGAAAAATTGTATCAGAAAGAAGACTTATAACGTGCGTGGCCGGAGCCATCAATCCGTACACAGAGCATCAGGCGTTTGTGAAATCAGCCGAGAATCCCGATCTGCAATTTATTATTTCCAATGCAACTGAAGCCGGGCTTGTATTCAATCCCTCTGATAACAACTCTAATGAATTGCCCGAGAGCTTCCCTGGTAAACTGACCTTGCTGCTCTTTCGCCGGTTTACGTTTTTTCATGGTGATCCTGAAAAGGGACTCGTACTCATGCCCTGCGAGCTAATTGATAAAAACGGAGACGTGCTTAAGAAAATACTGCTACAGTATTGTGTCCTTTGGAAATTACCCGATGCTTTCATTCAATGGCTTATCAACCACAACACCTTCTGCAATTCCCTGGTAGACCGGATCGTTCCTGGTTTTCCAAAAGAGACTATTGCTGAACTTCAGGAGGCAACCGGTTTTGAAGACCATCGCGCAGTATCGGCAGAACCTTTCTATTTATGGGTCATTGAAGCCCCTGCATTTGTTCAACAAATGTTTCCCACAGCCAAAGCCGGGCTGTCGGTAAAATACGTGAACGACCTCACCCCCTATTCAACGCGCAAAGTGCGTATACTGAATGGTGCCCATACCACCCTCGTGCCCGTGGCTTACCTGCGAGGGCTAAGGACTGTAAAGGAATCTGTCGACGATTCATTTATGGGAGAATTCATCAGGAAAGCGATCTTTGAGGAAATCATTCCAACGTTGGATTTACCCGCCGAAGAACTCAGGCAATTTGCTGACGATGTACTGGAACGTTTTCAAAATCCATTCATCAAACATGAGTTAAAAAGTATTGCCATGAATTCTATTTCAAAATTCAGGGTGAGAGTGCTTCCATCCATCAAAGAATACCACAAGCGGACAGGGAAGTTACCCCAGCGTCTTCTTCATTCTTTGGCGGCACTCATTCAGTTTTATAAAGGAGAGTGGAACGCCGAGTCCATACCCATAAACGATGCGCCTGAAGTCGTTACCTTTTTCGCAGACGCCTGGAGTACCAATAACATGGACCTGGTACTCCAAAAAGTGTTGTCAAACAAATCGTTTTGGGGCGAGGATTTAACAATGATTGAGGGTCTCTTTGAGCTTGTTAAAGAGTCACTGACCGGGATAAAGGCGCTTGAAATTACTCCCCGGGCGCTGTGATTTCGCTACCCTATTTCGTCGCCCAATTCTAATTTTTGAATGCAACGAATTAAATTAATTATCCAGTGCTCCATCATCGACCCAACAAGCGATAGCATCTATATCAGCTTGTTGTAATTTGGGTCCATTCTTCGGCATATTCCCGCTCTGTGTTCTCGCCTTAATATCTTTAGCGCTTTTTTGAATGTTCTCAAACACCTTGAAAGAAATATTACCGCCCTCCATATGACAGCCGCTGACCGCACAATACGTATCAATAATCTTTTTCACATTCGTATTAAATTTTATTCCGCTCAGCACATTAACCGTCTGAGTAACGGAGCAACCTGTATTGTCCGTAACTTTAACCAGGTAGCTGCCTCTACGAAGGGCAAAAAAAGTGTTGGATTCTTTTGAGGTACCATTGTCAATACTATACGAGTAAGGTTCTACGCCGCCGGTTGCGGTAACCGATAACGTACCATTAGACGTATTGCAGCCACTATCGCTTATTTGAACTGTGGCTGCCAGCGACGTGTCTGGTGATTTCAGCAGTATACTTGCGATTCGCTCACATCCGCTTTTGTCTTTGACTCTTAGCTGATAAATACCTGGTCCTAACCCTGAGAAACCTGAGTTTACTCCAAATGGTTGTGCATCCAATGCAAACTGGTAGGATCCATCTCCACCGTTACCTTCAGCAATGATCGACCCGTCATTGGCGCCGCATGAAGTAGGGTCAGCTGAGGTAAAAGTCAACTCCAGCGTTGAAGCTTCACAATCAACCGGGCCTGGATCCTCGTTACTGGAACATCCCGTGAACAGGAAAACGGAAATCCATAATACTACGGCGAGGCATTTCAGATTATTGTATCCCATTTTTTCCATTTGAACCACAATAACATCTAAACCCGCGGCATTGTTTATCCTTAAAGGCTATTTTGAAAAAAAACTTATAGAGGACTAGCGCTGTTAACCGTAAATTGGCTGTTAAAACAAATTCACGTTTGACAAGGACACTCTTATATCTTTTCTTGTCCATTTCATCATGGGGCTTCGGCCAGACGGTCGTATTCAAAGGCGTAGTGCGTGACAGTCAGGGAGAAAAATTGCCGTTAGCACACATTTCCATTTTACCTGATTCCCTGACCACTACATCAGACTCTACCGGTCAGTTTTCCGTTCGCATTAGCCCTGGAGAAAAGTTTCTTCAAGTCACCTACGTCGGTTATGAAATTTTTCAGCAGACTGTGCCTGTTAAGGGCAACACAGAGTTTTTTATAAAGCTGAAAATGAAAGTGGATCAGCTGAACGAGGTAGTGATCACCGGCAAACGGAATACACTTCAGGAAATTTTTGAATCCAATCAAACCAGTACGAACGTCCTTACGCAGGATGAAATCAATGCCATTCCTGTTTTAGGAGGGGAAGCGGATGTCATCAAAACACTTCAACTTTTACCGGGGACTATTCGTGGTGTAGAAGGCAGTTCAGATCTCTTTGTGCGCGGTGGCGCAGCAGATCAGAACCTTGTGTTACTCGACGACGCGCCTATCTATAACACCAGCCACTTGTTTGGTTTTTTGTCAGTCTTCAATGTAGATGTTCTGGACCACGTGCAAGCAATAAACGGTGGATTTCCTGCATCGTATGGCGGCAGGCTTTCCTCGATACTGGATGTCAGAACAAAATCAAACATCCCCGACAAAACCCATATTTCCGGCGACATAGGTCTGCTTGCGTCGAGGTTATTTATCGAGCAGCCTATAGTGAAAGATAAAGCCAGCATCTGGATCGCGGGGAGGAGAAGTTACGTCGATCAAGTGATTCGCGTAATCGGTGAGGAACTTCCTTATTTCTTTTATGACCTGAACGGAAAAATAATTCTTAAACCCAGTCGCCACGACAGGATCGAACTGAGCCACTATAGTGGTGAAGACCTCCTTGATCTGTTCCGGGACCGCAACAATGATGGCGATGGGTTTCTAACTTCGTATGGCTCCGGTAACAGCACACAGTCGCTACGCTGGAACAGGAACCTCAATCACAATTGGTTTAGCACCGTCTCCCTGCTGAGGACAAAATATTACTACAATATCCGCAATGCGTTTGAGGAAAATGAGCTGGTTGCCTTTTCGGATATTGAGGACTATGGCGCACGTTTCCTTATACAAAAAGATTCCCTGCCGGGTAACGGGACGTTTAAAACAGGAGTGGACTGGACACGTCATCGGGTAAGCCCTAATATTATTAATACCGCTGGCACGATTACAGAAATTCTGGAAAGCAGTTCCAGTTCAGGAAAGGTAGCCAATGAGTTGGCAGCTCACTTTCAATATGAGTGGCTACCGCTCTCAAAATGGCAAATAAATATCGGCTTGCGCGGATCAATGGCTGTCGTGGGACAAAAACGATACTTTTACCCGGAGCCAAGAATTTCAACACGCATTACGTTGCGCGACGATGAAGCGTTGAAACTAAGTTATTCCCGGATGACGCAGTATTTGCATCGCATTTCCAACTCAGCCGTTTCATCGCCCACAGACATCTGGTATCCTGTTACAGAAAGTATCCGCCCCCAGACGGCACATCAGGTTGCACTCGCCTGGCAAAAGAACTTTCCATCTGAACGATTATTCTTCAGCGCGGAAGGATACTACAAAACCATGAATCAACTGATCGGCTATGAAGAGGGCACCAATCTTTTTCTAAACACCGATTTTGAATCAAGACTCATCCAGGGAAAAGGGAAGGCGTACGGATTAGAACTTCTGTTGCGAAAAGAAGCTGGAAAATTTACAGGGTGGTTAAGTTATACCCTTTCATGGTCCTGGAGGCAGTTTGATGAAATCAATGCCGGAAGCTGGTTTCCTTCGCGGTATGATCGCAGGCACAACGGCGCTATTGTAGCACAATATGCCTTTCACAAGCGTTGGGCAGTATCTATGGTATGGGAATTTATTTCTGGTGCCCGGTTCACGCCAATCATCGGACAATATGTGGTGTTGGCTCCTACCCTAACCGGAGTGGATCTATTACCTGTGTATTCTGGAATCAACGAAGTGACACTTGCCAATACGCATCGGCTGGATTTGGGCCTTAAATTTAAAAGTAAAGCCGGTAAGAAATTTCAGTGGAGCTGGTTTGCAGGTGTATACAACGGATATAATCGCGCAAACCCAATTGGAATTACTATTGAGCAGGACGAGCTTGACGGTTCCCTTCGTTACCGTCAGCCGGGACTTTTTGGGTTGCTTCCGTTTATTAATTACGGATTTAAGTTTTAATCATGCATACAGGCACATCTACATTTAATACCGGGAAAAACATGTTGAACACCTTGTTAGTGTCCATAGTGGTTATTGTCTCCGGTTGTGTTCCCGAACCGCTGGATGTAGATGGAGTGCCCGTGGTTAAACCGCAGCTTGTAGTTTCGACTCAGATTATTCCCGATCAATCCGTAGTTGTACTCGTGACAAAAACTTTTGGAGCTTTGGATGCCAGTGACGACAGCGATCCGCAAGCCTTACTGGATCAGATTGCCGTTGATGATGCGGCGGTAACGATCACAGGTCCAGCAGGGAACTATACGCTACTTTCACTTGACAATGGAGCCTACGGCGGTCTCGTCATTCCCTTTGAAGCAGGCGAACAGTACGAATTAAAAGTGAACAGTGCGTTGTTAGGTGAAGTGAGTGCGGTAACGACCGTTATGCCACGACCTACGTTTGAATCCATAAAAGCAGAATTATACTTCACCGGATTTGATGACACGCTGGCGCAGATCACCTATGCCTTTGAAGATGCACCGGGAAAGAATTGGTATATGTTAAACGTCCAGCAAATTGAACGTGATGACGTGCTTGACGATTTGCTCAATCCAAATTCGTTTATGAAGCTGGTTAATGATGAGGGTTTTGATGGTCAGCCCTACGGCGAATCCTTTCGCGTCTTTCCCAGGGATTTTTCACCCGGCGATACCATCGCCGTATCCTTGTCGAACATCAGCCAGGAGTACTACGACTTCATACAACTCCGGCTGGACAACCGGTATAGTTTTGTGGAATATCTAGGCGAGCCGATTAACTACCCCTCCAATGTTAAGGGGGGAAAAGGATTCTTTAACCTTTATGTTCCGGATATTAGGTTTTTTATACTTGAGTAAATAAAAATCAAATCAGAAGCCCGGACACAATACTCAAAGACAAGTAATCTTACGTTGTCAAGTTTCCTGGTTATGCATATTGTAATGCATGTACAATCCATTCTCCGGCACATGCACACACAAACTTCCAGCATGTTTCAGCAGGGCCTCGGCCAATCTTTGGTCTGGCAATGGCATGTGCGCTTGCCTGCCGGTAGGCAGGGATTGGGCGCAGATCTACCTGTCGGCAGACAGGCCTGATGGAACATGCGGGGCCCTGGAGCGGGGCGATGAAAAGAGACCAGACAAAGTTCGGATGAACTGTCCTATCAAGTTAGGATAGGGAATATTTCAGCAAACATGGTAAGTTGACAAAGTAGGGGTAATATCTATTGCGATTTCCCCCTGCCGAGTATAGGCAAAATTGATTCTACCTTATCCTTGCGAATACCATACATGACGTCGTACAGGTTCACCACCGGATCACAATGCGGCACAATTACTTCCAGTTTGTCACCTACTTTGTAGGCCTTAGAAGATTTCTCAAAAGTTATCGATCCGTATTCGTCAGATCCTGCGTTATACTTAAATTCTGGTTCGCCAATGACCATCGCCGCTGGCTTATTTATAGTAAGCGCTTTCGCACCTGAGTCAGTAACGAGACGTCCCGGATAATTGCTGTTGATGATGGTAGCCATAACGGTAAGGGACGGCGCAAAATCGTCGAAGACCGTTTCATTGTTGGCACCTCCTATTTCAATATACTGGCAATCCATAAACAGATAACTGCCCACCTGAACATCGGTGAAGCCCGGTACCTGCGTCATAATATCATATGTTCCTGTACCTCCCCCGCTGAATATCTCCATATTTAATCCCGCCGCCTTCATCTTTTCATACGTCATGACAACGGGTTCAAAATTTTTCATGGCCGTTTCTTTCCTTTTTTGATAACCCATAACATGCTGCACTCCTCCATCATAGGCCAGAATTCCCGAAACTTAAGGTTGGGCATTTTGTCAATCAGCTGAGCCAACGCAAGTGCCGGTGCCCCGGCAAGGACACCTGACCGTTTTATCACATCCACGTCTACCACTACGTCAGCGACGATACCAGCGGCTTTGGCAGCATCCTGTAAATCCTGGGCGTTCTGAGGATTGTCAATAGCCTGGATGAACCCCGGGTATTTCTTTCTGAGCTCCATGGCTTTTTTAATCTTCGGAACCGAAATGTTCACACCGGTCATTAAAACGCTATTGATACCGTTCGTTAACATTACTTCCGACTCCGAAAGTTTTGCGGCGCAAACACCGACGGCTCCCGCGGCAACCTGCATTTTTGCTATCGCCGGACATTTATGAGTCTTAACATGCGGACGAACACCAACACGGGTATTCTTCAGCCGGGTATGCACCGCCTTAATGTTCTGCTCCATCTTGTCGAGGTCAACACAGAGCGCAGGACTATCCAGATCCCATTTCGATTTGCCGATGTCAGCGGATAAGGCATCAACCGAAAGAGCCTCCGAGGTGGAAGGATAAAAAAATGCAGCAGCTCCCGCAACTGTTCCAGACTGAAGGAATTTGCGCCGGTTTAAAGAATTGGACATTTAGAAAGGATTAAGGTAGGATGAGGACTGCAACTAAATTACTGAAAATTATTCACAGAGCATCCGGGAATTGCCATGCAAACGTTGCGGATTGATTTGAGCGGGAAACGAGGCTCGAACTCGCGACCCTCAGCTTGGGAAGCTGATGCTCTACCAACTGAGCTACTCCCGCTTTTAATAAATAGGACTACCAACTCCCACTAAATATAATCAAAACAAAAAAGACAATGAATAGGGCCATCTGGAAAATCCGCATTTAGCGTTACATCCGCTTTGTTATTCCGATTTCAAAACCAATCGGACGTATTTCTTTCTCCTGTTTGATGAGTTGCTGGATGGCATCAAATACCAGTTTGAAACGCTGATCGTATTTCTTCTCAAGTAAGTGGATTTTTTCGGCCAACGCTTGTTTGGATTGCATCCACTTGCGCAGTTCAACAAACGTGCGCATAATGGCTATGTTGGTTTCAATTGCCCGCCTGCTCCTTAAAATCCCTGATAGCCTGTCCTCCGGTAGGCGGGCATCGCAACCCCCTGCTCCGGGCAAACGGAGGGTATCTGGAATATTTCCCCCTTCCCTTCTCTAAGGTCACATTTTGTGACCCTAGAGATTCCCACTCCTCCACAGAAAGTTCGAACAAAAAGTCCTTCGGAAACCTTTCTGCATTTCGCCTAACAGCTTGTTTCAGCATTCTTGTTTCAACCCCATAAAGGAGAGCCAGGTCCGAATCCAAAAGTACTTTTTCGCCACGCAGAACGAGAATTCTGGTAACAATGTAGTCGGTGGTAGTTAACACAACGGGCATATTCTGATTCTGTAATTAACAACGGCGTGCCCCAACAGATGGCGCAATGCTGTTCTAAGGTACTTAGAATTCTTTGCCAGTGCTGGTAAAAAGTGAATCCTACTCGTTCAACTATCAAATTTAGGAAAGAAAAAAGGCCGTCTTTATCCAGACGGCCTCTCTAAAACATTTACGAATTGTGTCCTTAGAACAACTTGATAATGTCGTTTGCAAAAATAAATACCATCAAAGCCAGAAGGAATACCATTCCCACTTTCTGCGCCGTCTCCAAAAACTTATCAGAAGGTTTCCTTCTTGAAATGATTTCATAACTGAGGAACATCACGTGTCCACCGTCTAATGCTGGTATTGGAAGTAAGTTCATAAACGCCAACACAAGGGATAATACACCAGTCAACGACCAGAATCTGGACCAGTCCCACTCGCCACCAAAAGCCTGCATAATACCTATAGGTCCATGAAGCGATTCCTTAGCGGATAGCGCTCCCGTGATAACCCTTCCGAATGCTGTTACCTGAATAGCCAACGTATTAAAAGCACGCTCGGTACCTTTTGGTATAGACTCCAAAAATCCATAGGTAATTCGCCGCTCTGCTTTATCCAGGAAGTCCTGTGGGATAGGAGCTCCATAAAATCCGATAGTCTTATCATTCCTGAAGTACTCACGGAAAGTAAGTACTTCTGCACCACGGGATACTTTCAACACCAAGGTATCACCACGCGTAGAAAGTGAATCTGCTTTCAGAGCTTTCACCTGAGTGGTTACTTCATCGTAATACACAATAGGCGTTCCGTTGATTTCAATAATTTTGTCACCGGGTTTCAGAATATTCTCAGCGATATGTCCTTTCACCACTTCACCGACTATGGGAGGTGTGCGTGGAAACAAGAAACTTCCAGGACCAGTGCGTTTGTTAAATTTTTGAATAAAGTCAGCAGGTATGGCAACATCAATCAGCTGACCATTGCGATCCACCGTATAACTTCCGTTAGTGCTTAACAGCGTCTCCGGCTTCAGGATATCCTGATAGTATTCGAATTCCTGACCATTAATCTTCACAATCTTATCACCGGTCTTCAATCCAATACTCTCACCAACAGGTCCGACATAAAACCCGCCGTTCTCGTTAATCGCATCCTTCAGAATATAACTATCACCATACGCATAGGTCAGCCCTATAAATATGATTACACCAACGACAACGTTGACGAATATACCACCAAGCATAACGATAAGACGCTGCCATGCCGGCTTAGCACGAAACTCCCATTCCTGAGGTGGAAGTTTCATCGCCTCGGTGTCGAGGGATTCGTCTATCATGCCCGAAATCTTTACATATCCACCCAGTGGAATAGCACTCAACGCATATTCAGTTTCTCCCTTTTTGAAGGACCAGATTTTTGGAGGAAAACCAATGGAGAACTGCTCAACACGCATTCCAAAGTATTTTGCAGCCAACAAATGCCCCATTTCATGCACTGCCACTAAAAACGACAAACTCAGAAGAAGCTGAGCCAACATTATCATCCAATCCATTTCCGTTATTCGTTATCTGTTATTTAAATCGTGTGTGTGGGTGTGTCTGTTAGCGATTTAGATATTCGTAGGCCCTGATACGTGTCTCTTTGTCAGTATTAACATAGTCGTCATACCCTGGACTTTTTATATAATCCATCTTTTCCAGGCATATTTCGACGATATCGGACATTTCCAGGAATCCAACCTTATCCTTCAAAAACTCGGCCACAGCCACTTCATTTGCCGCATTCAGCACACATGGCATGTTGCCTGCCCGGTTTAATGCTTCAAATGCCAGCGCAAGATTACGAAAAGTTTCTGTATCAGGCTTTTCAAAGGTAAGCGACGGGTAATTGGCAAAATCAAATCGGGGAAAGGTTGACTTAAGCCGCTCCGGGTATGACATGGCGAATTGGATGGGTAAACGCATATCCGGGAGTCCGAGTTGCGCCTTAATGGATCCATCTTCAAACTGAACCATCGAGTGGATGATGGACTGCGGATGAACAACAACCTCCACCTGCTCGGTTTTAAGGCCGAATAGCCATTTTGCTTCTATGACTTCCAGGCCTTTATTCATCAGGGATGCAGAGTCAACCGTTACTTTAGCTCCCATTGTCCAGTTGGGGTGCTTCAGTGCCTGTGCTTTGGTAATTTGTTTTAATTCATCCTTTTTTCGTCCCCGAAACGGTCCACCAGAAGCAGTCAGAATGATCTTTTCAATCTTGTTGTGAAATTCCCCAACAACACATTGAAATATTGCCGAATGTTCAGAATCAACGGGATAAATATTGACACCCTTTTCGTGTGCAAGCCTGGTGATAAGTTCACCGGCCACCACCAACGTTTCCTTATTTGCGAGGGCAATTGGCTTACTGGCCTCAATGGCTTTGATGGTAGGTTTCAGTCCGGAATATCCAACCAGCGCCGTTAAGACAAGGTCGACGGTATCCATTTGTACTACCGAACTAAGTGCATTCTCCCCAGCATAGACCTTACAATCGGTGCGGCTTAGTTCTGATTTTACAAAGGGATAATGCTCTTCATTGACAATGACGACCGCATTGGGTTTGAATCTTTTTGCCTGCTCAACCAACAACACGGCATTTTGCTGAGCGGTCAGCACCTCTACTTCGAACGCATCCGGGTGTGCAGCGATAACCTCCAGCGCTTGTGTTCCGATCGAACCCGTGGATCCTAAAATCGCTATTCGTTTTTTTTCCGCTATCAAAATAGATTTTGTTAGATCCTGTTTCCGTATTACAAGCCAATCAGAGAGCTGGCAATGTCCCTGTCGTTAGACAACCGCGGCACCTTGTTTTGACCTCCCAGTTTCCCAACCGATTTCATATAGTCGATAAAAGCATTTTTTCTCATGCTCCGTATCCGAAGGGTTCGCAGGATATTACCAGCGATCAAATCATCATAGTAAACATTCAGATGGCGCAATTGTTCATCGAGCTCACGCGAGAAAGCCTCCAGATCATCGGGTGCCCTGGCAAATTCAATGAGCCATTCGTGATGTGGAAGCCCTTCAGATGGTGTGACCTCAGGGGCTACGGTAAACTCTACCAACTCCACGCCAGGAAATTTCGCCATGGTAAACTTCATCGCTTTCTCTACCTCCTCACCAATAACATGTTCGCCGAAGGCCGAAATAAAATGTTTTATCCTGCCCGTCACCAGAATCCGATAAGGATGTTTCGAAACAAACTTCACCGTGTCACCAATAGAGTATCCCCATAACCCCGCATTGTTATTAATTATAAGTGCATAATTTTTACCCAACTCCACTTCTTCAATCGTAAGCCTGCGGGGGTTTTCATTAAAGTATTCCTCAGCCGGTACAAATTCAAAAAATATTCCCGTATTCAATAATAAGAGCAACCCCGGTTCGGACTGAGAATCCTGATAGGCAATAAATCCTTCAGAGGCAGGATAGGTTTCTATGGAATTGATTTTCTTGCCGATCGATTCGACCAACTTTGCACGATAAGGCTCAAAGTTGACACCACCATATACGAACAATGAAAAATTTGGAAATACTTCCTTGATTGTTTTTCCCGTACGGGCGCGAATCCGATCAAAGTACATTTGAACCCACGGCGGAATACCAGAAATCATTCTCATGTCTGCATGAATAGTCTCGTCGACAATTCTCTCCAGTTTTTCCTCCCAATCCTCGATACAATTTACCGCATAGCTGGGCTTTTGATTACTGCGGATTATCGCCGGAATCTCGTGATTTACAATACCGGAAAGCCTGCCCGTTTTTATTCCTGCCTTTTCAGTCAACGCCGGACTACCAGAAAGGAAGATCAGCCCGCCATCCAAAAAGCTACTATTACCGGTTTCATGCACATAGTTCAGTGTAGCATCTCGTGCGCTGTTGAAATGATTAGACACGGAGTCACTCGTAATTGGAATATACTTGGTCCCCGATGTGGTACCGGATGTTTTAGCAAAGTACTTAGGCTTACCCTTCCACAGGATGTCTGGTTCGCCATGAACGACCCTTTCGATGTAAGGCTTCAACTGCTCATAATCTCTTAACGGGACTTGCTTTCTGAAGTCATCATAGTTTTTGATCGAACTGAAATCATGATCACGGCCAAATACTGTCGATTTACCATTTGCCACCAGGTATTCAAATACTTTTTGCTGGTACCGGAAGGGGTCTAAGGACCATTTTTTGGTTTCTGCTGCGATGTAGGCGGCAACGGGCCTCGCCAACAGTGATCGTATTCCCATAGGCTGCAAAACTAACAAATTTGATTGTGGATCACTTCACTAAGTTTTGCTGTTCTATATATATTTGGACGTTTGGCAACCATATTCAGCTGGTTAACAAACTAAATTCGTGTGCACCGCGTTTTTGCTATGTTAAAACTATTTCGAATCTATAATCATCCATTCACGTATTGAAGGTATAATTCTGACTTCCATGAGGACAACATTGATAACCATACTGGCAGGGTTTATTGCAGGCTTTGCCGGCGCATTTACCTTTTACACTCAATTTGTAAAGCCCTCCCTGGAGAAGACAGAGCAGGGAACCAATTATAACAACGTAAAATATGAATCCCCCGCAATTCAACCCTTGTCCCCGGCACAGGCTAACCCTGTAATGGCCGTGGCGCCGGTTGACTTCAGCGAGGCAGCTTCAAAAGCAACAAAAAGTGTGGTCTATATAAATAGTATTTCACGCGGGGCTTCATATACAACCTGGGATTGGTTTTTTGGCGAAAGTACCGGTGGTGGAAGGACACAGGTAAGCAGTGGATCAGGTGTTATTTTTTCAGGTGACGGATACATTATCACCAATAACCACGTCATTGAATCAGCCGAAAGAATTGAGGTAATGTATGATAAACGAGTCTATCCGGCAGAACTGATCGGTACAAATCCCTCTACGGACCTTGCAGTAATCAAGATCAATGTTACCGGATTACCCGCGATAACCCTGGGTAGTTCAAAAAATGTGCAGGTAGGCGAGTGGGTTGTGGCCGTCGGAAATCCGTTTTCCCTGGCATCCACAGTAACCGTCGGGATTGTGAGCGCGAAAGGCAGGCGAATTGGTATACTCGAAGACAAGTTTCCCATTGAATCGTTCATACAGACTGATGCTGCCATTAACCCGGGAAATTCAGGAGGAGCGCTAGTGAACAAAAGTGGTGAATTAGTGGGTATTAACTCGGCAATTCTTAGCCGCACCGGTTCGTACACAGGATATGCATTTGCCATTCCTGTTGACATTGTAAAAAAAGTGTTTGGTGACCTCGTGAAATACGGCATAGTTCAACAGGGATTTATTGGCGGTTCGGTAGTGGAGTACAATTATGAAAACGCGAAGAAGTATGACCTCAACACCAATGTGAAGAATTACAATGGCGTTTTACTGGAAAGTGTCGAGAAGAACGGACCTGCCATTGATGCCGGTTTAGAGCCTGGAGACATCATCATAAAAATAAATGACGAAGAAATAAACAGTCAGAGCGCCTTTGAGGAAGAACTGAGCTATCATTACCCGGGCGATAAAGTTACACTCACTTATCTTCGCGGAACAAAAACATTAACTACCAGCCTGGTCCTGGTCAACCTCAACGGTACGACCGAAATTCTGAAGCGAAAAATTTATAAGAACGAGGCACTTGGCGTACAGATGGAAGCAACGCAATATGGGGTTAAGGTTTTCAATATTAAGGAGACGAGCGTTTTGAAGCAGATTGGTGTTCCTGAGAATTTTACCATTATTGCCATTAATCGCGTGCGGGTAAAAGATCCGGAGGAAGTTGCCGACTTCTTCCGCAAGTTCAAAGGGAGAGGAGCCCTGTATGGCGTGAATAGCTCACGTCAGCAAGTAGAAATACCGTTCACCGTTCGATGAAGAAATTAAAAATGGAGTATTGGTGTAGGTTGGGATGATACCAGACTCTTAAGAAACCCGAAGCTTCAGTTTCTTACCCAGTTCATCCACAGTAGCCTTGAAGTTGGGATCGGTCTTCATCATATCTTCTACAGATTCCAGGGCATGGATCACTGTGCTGTGATCACGGCCACCAAAATTTTCTCCGATCAAGGCAAGCGTTAATTGAGTAAATCGCTTGCAGAAGTACATCGCTACTTGCCTGGGTATTACGATTTCGCGCTTTTTCACTTTTCCCTTCATCACTTCAAGATCAATCTTGAAGGATTCAGCGACTGTTTTCTGAATAAAGTCTACACTGACATCAGACTGAATTTCTTTGATAATGTTCTTAAGCACTTCCTTTGCCAGTTCAAGGTCGATCTCTTTCTTAAGCAGGGTAGCATGAAAAATCAGCGAATTAAGGACACCTTCCATATCTCGCAGATTCGTATCAACGCTATAGGCAAGGTATTCTGAAACTTCGGTTGGAATCTTTATTCCATCAGCAAGCATCTTGCGGTTAATAATCGCCAGCTTGGTTTCGAAATCAGGTTCCTGTAAATCTGCCGTCAAGCCCCACTTAAAACGCGACAACAATCTTTCCTGAAAACCTTTCATATCCCTGGGGGGACAGTCACTGGTCATGATGATTTGTTTGCCGGTCTGGTGCAATTGATTGAAGATATGGAAGAACATTTCCTGGGTCTTTTCACGACCCGCCAGAAATTGTACGTCGTCAAGAATGAGCAAATCCACCTGTTGGTAGAAATTCTGAAAGTCCTGAAGTTTATGATTTTGCAGTGCGTTCAGGAATTGATTAGTAAAATCACTCTGATCAACATACAACACGACTTTGTTAGGCATGTTATTTTTGATTTCGTTTCCTATCGCCTGCACCAGGTGCGTTTTACCTACACCTACACCGCCGTAGAGCATTAAAGGGTTAAATGATGTAACGCCGGGTTTTTTTGAAACGGCAACACCTGCTGAACGTGCAAGTCGGTTACAGTCGCCTTCAACAAAGTTGTCGAAACTATACGCAGCGTTCAGACGCGAGTTTACTACCTGAGGGTTTAGTGCCTTGTAAGAAAATGGCGAATACTCATCTCCGCTTCCTCCATTCACTCCGCTTCGTCGGTTGCCAGCGCCATTTGCAGGATAGTTGACCGAAACAGGAGGCGCCTGCTGATTGCCACTATCTACTACTACCGAATACTCTAATCGGCCAGCAGGACCAAGCACGGTATGAATGGCTCTCTTTAGAACCGGAACATAATTATCTTCAAGCCACTCGTAAAAAAATTGAGAGGGCACCTGAATGGTAAGAACATCACCCTCAACGTGTAATGGCTTTATTGGCTTAAACCAGGTGTTAAAGTTCTCATCTCCAACATTCTCGCGAATTACTTCAAGACAATCTTTCCATACTGTTCCGAAGGTAACTTCCATTGATCTTTCTATTCTGTTGGGTATTAAGGCTTCCATGTTGGACGGGGGACAAAGATGTAAAAAAAGAGTCCAAGAAAACAAGCCGGCGTGTCCTTGATTTTTCGGAAAAAAAAGTGATAGGGAAATTTTAAAATTAAAACGCAAACGGTTGATTAAAAACTTGACTTAAATTGAGAGAAATTATTTTTTATGGCTGATAGCCCGATTCGGGACCTTCTGACGCAATCTTTTCCGGTATCACACAAGAAAGATTGGCTTCGAGTGGCTTCTTTGGAAATCCAGGGGAAAAATCCTTCTGAAATCCTCGCCTGGAAAAGCCTGGATGGATTGACTTTTCTACCATATTATGACAAGACAGATTGCGAAGGCCTGGCCTACGTAAGAAATTTTGAATTTTCTCCATCACAAGATCCGTATTCAGGTGCACGAGCCTGGAAGAACCTGCCAAAAGTTACCGTACATGATGCCCGAACTTCGAACCGCGCTGCTCAGGAACATTTAGCCAATGGTGCTGACGGTATATTATTTGACATCAGCAATGATAATGTGGTTGACATCAATGTGTTGCTGGAAAATATCAACTGGCCTTTCTGCCATGTGTCGTTCCTGACAGAAAGATCATCAAAAATAATTCAACCAATCATCGCGCATATTGAAAAACAAAAGTACGACGTCGCGCTGCTCACCGGAACATTCTTCTGGAAACAACCTCCCCGCGATGCGGTTGGACCTTTATCAGCATTTTCAGGTATCAATAATTTCCAGTCACTCGGCATATATGTCAATCAATCTTCTCCTGTAAAAGAGATTTCCGAAACGCTTTTGAATGTGGTGGAGTTGATGGATGTACTTACTGATCAGCAAATAGACAAAGCAACGGTATGGAGAAACCTTAGCGTGTCGTTTGTGGCAGGATCGGACTTTCTAACTGAAATCGCCAAGTTAAAAGCGTTCAGGTTACTCTGGTACCAGATCGCCCAGGCCTTTGAAATTGACTGTGGCCCGGCAGATTTGAAAATTCACGTTCGTTCACTTCCCTGGACACAGCAGGATTTTCAACCGCACGCGAACCTCTTAAAATGTACCAATGCTGCATTGTCGTCGGTCTTAGGTGGTTGTGATTTCCTCACGATAGAGCCCGAGGATGAATTTAACGTAACGATGAACCGGATTGCACGGAACGTATCAAGCATCATGCGCGAGGAAGCGCAATTAGATCTTGTTGCCGACCCGATGGCCGGTGCGTATGCCATTGAAAAAATGGTAGATACGATCGCTGAAGCCTCCTGGCTTGAATTCCAGCTAAAAGTGAACGAGTTATGAAGCCCGACTTCTCCAAGCTTCCCTATAATTCCAGAGTACCCAATCGGCGCGCTTCAGATAAGTCCCAAAATGCTGCCGACGTTTCCGGGGAATTAAATTCAAAATCTGCCTATACGGAAGAAGATAGAAAGATTTTGTCTCATTGCGATTTTGGTGCAGGGGTCCCACCGTATTTGCGCGGCGTGTATGCAACTATGTACACTACACGTCCCTGGACAATCAGACAGTACGCCGGATTCTCCACGGCAACAGAATCAAACGCTTTTTATCGCAGAAACATTGCTGCCGGCCAACGCGGACTTTCTGTCGCTTTCGATCTGGCAACGCACCGAGGTTATGATTCCGACCATCCCCGCGTTTCCGGTGACGTCGGCAAGGCGGGAGTTGCAGTTGACTCGGTGTTGGATATGAAAATACTTTTCGATCAGATTCCCCTTGATGCCATGTCTGTTTCAATGACGATGAATGGTGCGGTACTTCCGATAATGGCCTTTTACATTGTCGCGGCGGAGGAGCAAGGTGTACGTCCGGATCAATTGACCGGAACCATACAAAATGATATTCTTAAGGAGTTCATGGTACGCAATACCTACATCTATCCCCCGGCGCCATCCATGCGTATTGTATCGGATATTTTTCGATACACATCGAAGCACATGCCGAAATTCAACTCTATCAGTATTAGCGGCTATCACATGCATGAAGCCGGAGCACCTGCCCATATTGAACTGGCGTATACCCTAGCCGATGGTCTGGAGTATTTGCGAACAGGTTTGAAGGCGGGAGTACTGGTGGACGACCTTGCTTCCCGTTTTTCATTTTTTTGGGGAATCGGTATGAATTTCTTTGTGGAGATTGCCAAGCTGCGTGCCGGGCGGCTATTGTGGTCAAAAATTGTTCAGCAGTTCAGCCCAACAAACCAAAAGTCGATGGCGCTTCGTGCGCATTGTCAAACGTCCGGCTGGAGTCTGACGGCACAGGATCCATACAACAACGTTACCCGCACTCATATGGAAGCGCTCTCGGCAATATTCGGGGGAACACAGTCCCTTCATACCAATTCGCTGGATGAAGCTATCGCGTTGCCCAGCGATTTCTCGGCCCGGATAGCCAGAAACACGCAGCTGTATCTGGAGAAAGAAACAGGCATCACGCATGTAGTCGATCCAATGGGAGGCTCTTATTATGTTGAGTCGCTTACATCCAGATTAGTTGAGCAGGCGTGGAAACTTATTGAAGAGGTAGAAGCGCTGGGAGGCATGACTAAAGCCATTGAAAGCGGAGTTCCAAAAATGCGCATTGAACAAGCCGCTGCTTCAAAACAGGCAAGAATTGACTCTGGGCGAGATGTGATAGTCGGCGTTAACAAATACAAGGTTCAGGAAACACCTGATTTTGATGTTCTGGAAGTTGACAATAGCATTGTGCGGAAAGAGCAAATTGAGCGACTCACCAAACTGAAAGCAGAAAGAAATCAGCATGCGGTAGACAGCTCTTTGCAGCGTTTAACACGCGCTGCGGCGGAGGGCAATGAAAATTTGCTGGAGCTTGCTATTCATGCAGCGAGAAACCGGGCCACATTAGGAGAAATTTCATCATCACTTGAAGTAGTCTTTGGCCGGTTCAAAGCAACAATCAATTCAATTTCGGGTGTATATTCGAGGGAGATGAAAAATCAGGCGGACTTTGACGAGGTAGTAAAACTTTCAGACCGTTTTGCTGCGAAAGAAGGCCGAAGACCTAGAATTCTGGTTGCTAAAATGGGACAGGATGGTCACGACCGTGGAGCAAAAGTTATTGCCACCAGTTTTGCGGATCTGGGATTTGATGTAGATATCGGACCCTTATTCCAAACACCTGACGAGGTAGCACTCCAGGCTGCGGAAAATGACGTTCATATAGTTGGCGCATCTAGCCTTGCAGGTGGGCACAAGACGCTGATCCCCGAATTGATTCAATCACTAAAAAAAATAGGGAGGCCAGATATCCTGGTAATTGCCGGTGGAGTAATCCCTGAAAAAGACTACGACGTTCTATATCAGGCTGGCGTTTCTTTTGTCTTTGGTCCCGGAACGGTAGTTACTTCTGCCGCGCGAAAAATCCTGCTTAGCCTTTTAGGTGAATAATGCGGAGTCGCAACTATGCTGTAACACCTATTGAGGCAACATAGAGTCGCCGTTTCGATTGATTTTAGTAGATTAGTAATTAATTTCAATCCCTCTTTATGATTTCAAGGCTATCCCTGATTCTATTCCTAGGCCTTATCGCTGTTCTGCCAGCATTCCCACAGAACAAAAAGTTCGATAAGAGCCTGAAAAAAGTGGATTCGTATTATAACGATGGAAGCTATACCAAGGCAAGTAGTGCTTTAGGGAGCCTTAAGAAATCAGTTATTCTTAAAATGGGCCAGCAAAACGCCTACATGCCCGGCCTCTATCTTCGGGAGGCGCGCATAAACCTCGCTTCCGGTGTACTGGAGAATTTTGATAAAACAATTAACAATGCACTTACAAGCAGTTTAGCAGCGTACGGAGAGAACAGCGAAAAGTATGCGGGCACACAGATCGATGTAGCAGAAATTTACAATGAGTATGGACACTATCGCCTAAGCCGCGAATACCTCGCAAAGGCCAAGGAACTGCTGAATCGTATAAATCAATTAACAGGGTATACTAAAGCACGGATTGTGCTGGTGGAATCAGAGGCCATGACAGGCCAGGGATTTTGCAACGAGGCAATTGATCTTCTGAAAAGTATGGACAGCTACTTTGCAGCAAGAGCAGTTGACAAAGAAACGATCGTGGAAGGTGCCAGCATCAAAACACAGCGCGTTCCCGATGCGGAAATTCCAAAACGATACAGTGACTATGGAAAATTCCTGACCCTGATCGCAAATGCTTATAGCAAGAAAGGAAGCTTGCTTTCGGCTGACTCAGCCTTTAAGGCAGCTCAAACATGGATCCGGAGAAACCAAAAGTACATGGGCGAGACTAATCTTTCCCTTGTTCAAAACAACTATCTGTATGCCAAGATGCTTATCGACAATGGAAACGAGCACCGTGAAAAAGAACTTGAATTTGATAATATCCTTGCCGAACTGAAGAAGCGCTCAAATCCCACAAACACACTGGCGCACGACATCTATCTTGCCTACCTCCACCAATTGCTGGTGGAAAATAATCGTTCACGATATTCCAATGTAAAGGAGGAGTACAAGAAACTGATTGACAATAAAAAATATTTCCCGCAATCAAGTCTCGCTCAAATCAATCTCATGGCTGTTGAGTTTGATTCCAAGCTGGAAAAGGATAAAACAAAAAACCTTGAACAAGATGCCGCCGTTCTGTTAAGTTCAAAATCATTGCCAAAAAACTACAGAACAACCGAACACATCCTTGAGTTTTTATTTGAAGTGGCGCAGAAGGAAAAGCGATTTGTTAATTCAGAGAAGTACCTTACCCAGATAACGGAAATCAGAAAAGAACTTTATGGAGAAACCTCGCCAGAATATCACCTTTCGAAAATAAGACTGGCAAGCTATTACCTTGATTTCACAAACAAACTTGATGAAGCACAAAAGATCTTTGAAGAGAGCTACCTGAAAATTGTCGCTAAAGAAATTGGTCCCTGGCAAAAAGATCATTTGGAAATTCTGAATCACCTGGCCATGTTATATGAACTGACTGATAATTATAAACTGGCTTCAGCTACGCTCGATGATGCTTCTGACGTGGCGCGTTCCAAATTCAGCGACAAGGATTATAACTACGGGATCGAACTTGACCGCATCGCACAACTTCAGATCAAACTTGGACAATACGAAAAAGCAGAGCTGAATATTTCCAAGGCATTGCAGATCCTGGAAGAATATCGCAAAAACGATAACCTTATTGGCGACTATGTTCATTCCATTGAAACGCAGGCCAAACTCTTCGGGGTTAAAGGATTGTTTGATGAGGCCGAAGCCAACCTCGAACGTTCCCGCCGTATTATCTCCAAAGCTGATGTCATCGTAGGCAGTGACCTTTCAACGGCGGAAGAACTAACATCGCTATTTATCCAGCTTGGACGGTATTCGGACGCAGAAAGACTTCTCACGATGCAGATTCCGGAATATGAAAATTTATTCGGAAAAAACTCCATCAGGCTTATTGAACCCCTTGTTAATAAAGGAAGAATTTCACTGGCAAAAGGTGACTATACCGAGGCGGAACAAACTGCCCTTGCCGCCAACCAGATGGCTGTAAAAACATACGGTGACCAATCCACTAAAGCGGCGCCAACTCAAAAGTTGCTCGGCAATATTTATTATACGTTAGGAGACTACGAAAAAGCCGAAAACAATGTGACCAAGGCTTTAATCAGTCAGGAGAAACAGTTCGGCAGAAACCATGTCGAAGTGGCAAGATCCCTGTCCCAGATTGCTCTGATCAAATTTTACAAGGGTGATAACCGTAAAGAAGTAGAAAAAATCATGCTCGAGTCACGAGATATCATCGCCTCAAAACTGGGAAAAGACAATCCGCAATATGCAGAGATCATGAAGAACATGGCTGTGTTATACATTTCAGAAAAGAAATTTGATATTGCCTTTAATTCACTTACGGTAGCTGAAAGCATATGGCAAGCTAAGACCGGTACAAAAAACAACATTAATGCCGCCAGCATTTACACCCTTACCGGCGATGTTTACTACCAGCAGAAAAAGTATAAACAGGCCGAAGAGTTCTACAACAAATCAAAAGGCCTGTATGAAAAATTTTTTAGTGCTACGCATCCCGAATATGTAAAGGTGTTATCCAAACTCGCCAAGGTATATTACATGCAGAAGGACTACAAGCGCTCAAAACGTTTTATTGAAGAATCTCTTTCCAACTATGAAAACTTTATCAAACAATATTTTCCTGCCTTGAGTGAGAGGGAAAAAGCAAAGTACTGGAATACCATAAAAGGAGATTTTGAGTTCTACAATACGTTAGCTTTCAGCAAGCTGGACGATTTCAAGGACCTGTCACCTAAGATCTATAATTACCAGCTATTGACGAAGGCCCTGCTGTTAAGCTCCTCTATTAAGATCCGACAGCGAATTCAGAATAGTACCGATGAAAAACTGAAGTCGCAATATGACACGTGGCAGCAGAAAAAGGAATTGCTTAGTCTCGCCCTCTCCATGAGTCCCGTTCAGCTCTTAGAAAATGAAATTGATCCGGGATCACTTCAGCAGGAAGTTGAACGTCTTGAGAAAGACCTTAGTCAGCGCTCCGAGTTATTCGGACAGAGTTTTGAAAACAGAAGAATAACATTTGAGGATGTTAAAAAAGCACTGCGCAACAATGAAACCGCCATTGAAATGGTACGCTATCGGCATTTTAGTCATGACTTCACCGATTCAGTAATATATGCAGCACTTTACCTCAAGAGTGATTTTTCACGACCTAAAGTGATCATGTTACAAGATGGAAAACAAATGGAGACCCGGTATTTTAAGTTCTATCGGAATGCCATTACCGGAAAGATTCCTGATGAAGTGTCGTATGGAGTTTTTTGGAAACCGCTCATAACTGAAATCGGACAATCATCCACGATTTATCTTTCTGCCGATGGTATCTATAACCAGATAAACCTCGAGGCTATCCCAACGCCTGATGGAAAATTTGTAATTGACAATGCCAACATCGTGCTGGTAAGCAACACAAAGGATTTATTCCTGAAAAAATTGAAATCGAAATCTTCAGATTCGGAAAACACAGCTTCGATGTTCGGTAACCCTACGTTCTATCTTACCGCGTCGGCTGATAATTCCATCTCCGCGCTACCGGGTACCGAAAAGGAGGTTACCCAGCTTCAGTTTATGCTCAAACAAAAAGGGTGGATTACGGATGAATTTGTTGAGAAAACAGCTACCGAGGAAAATGTAAAAGAGTTGAACAATCCAAAAATATTTCACATTGCCACACACGGTTTCTACAAGCCAACTCCGCCGGTTACACTCGAGACAGAGTTGCAGGGTAGTGAAGCAACGCTCAATCAAAATCCGCTTATGCGCACAGGGTTATTGTTACGTGGTGCCGGTGACCTTATGGAAAAAACGGATTATAACTACAACATGGAGAGTGGCATCCTAACTGCCTATGAGGCAATGAGTCTTAACCTGGATAAGACCGATCTGGTTGTCCTTAGTGCCTGTGAAACAGGACTTGGTGATCTGGAAGCCGGAGAAGGTGTTTATGGTTTGCAGCGGGCATTCCTGGTAGCCGGAGCAAAAGTTCTTATTATGAGCATGTTTAAAGTTGATGATGATGCAACGCAAAGGCTTATGCTTTTATTCTATCAAAAATGGCTCAATTCCTCTAACCTTCGGGAAAGTTTTGTAAATGCCAAGAAAGAATTGCGTGCAGACTATCCGGAACCTATTTATTGGGGAGCATTTATGATGATCGGTCTGGACTAAAAGTTACGCCCCACCTATTCTTGTGGCCAGGGTGAAAACACATATCCATCCTTCAGGAAGTTGGGGAAAATGAGCAAGTGCTTTTTTTTCACCTCCTCAAAGATCAGTTTTTTAAGTTCTGTAATGTTCTCGTTTTTGGTCGCTGAGACAAATATGACATCTTCATAGCCCATTTGCCGGTAGTAACCCTTCATCTCATCCAGATTCACCTCCGGGTTTTGCTGGCGGTATAAATCAACTTTATTCAATACAAGAATAGTTTTTATCTCAGCTGCCCCGATCTCATGCAAGGTTTTTGAAACCACTTCAATTTGATTATCATGAAAAGGATGTGCAAAATCCACGACGTGTACAAGTACATCCGCTTCACGAACTTCGTCGAGGGTTGATTTAAAGGATTCAATTAAATGGTGAGGAAGTTTTCGTATAAACCCTACGGTATCAGAAAGTAGAAAGGGTATGTTTCCAAACGTTACCTTCCGCACTGTAGCATCAACAGTCGCAAATAGTTTGTTTTCTGCCAGAACACCTGACCCGGAAAGCAAATTCATAAGCGTTGATTTCCCAACATTGGTGTATCCGACCAGAGCAACACGCACGACATTGCCTCGCGACTTGCGTTGCGTGTACCTTTGTTTTTCTATCTTCTCCAGTTTGTCCTTCAGAATGCTAATCTGTGTCCGGATGTTCCTTCGGTCGGTTTCAATCTCACGTTCTCCTGCACCTCCCCTGGTTCCGGTGCCTCCTCTCTGACGTTCGAGGTGAGTCCAAAGTCGTGTCAGCCGTGGGAGCAGGTATTGATTCCTTGCCAATTCCACCTGGGTTTTGGCCTGAGCAGTCTGAGCACGCCATAAAAAGATGTCCAGAATAAGGAGACTCCGGTCATAAATCTTTACCCCTTTCCCCTCGTCCTCCACGTCGGTATTAAACTCCTTTTCGAGATTTCGAAGCTGGGAAGGTGTTAAATCATCGTCAAAAATTACCTGATTGATCTTTTCCGCTACAACAAAGGATTTGATTTCCAGCAACTTACCTTTTCCCACAAACGTTCTGGAGTCCGGGTGCGCCAGGTTCTGAATAAATTGTTTAACTGTCTTTGTACCCGCTGTTTCAGCTAGAAACGCTAATTCATCCAGGTGCTCCTGGGTTATTTCGGGATGCTGGGTGTTACCCAATGCCACTATAACTGCTCTTCTTTCTTGCTGTCTCATCAACTAATTAAACGGTCAAACTTAAAGGATAATTTTGAGTGAGAAACTTACTTTTCCTATATTTGATAGATCTAAACCAGAGATTTCTGTAGATAACCGGATTTTTTGACACTTTGTCGAATTCTGAATCAAAGAAGTTCTCATAAATCAGAGCCCAGGATCAGATGAGAATTGCTATCGTCCTTAATACATCTTGGAATATTTACAATTTCAGGATGAATTTTGTACATGCCCTATTAGAAAAGGGTCATGAAGTACACACAATCGCACCGGAAGACGATTATACTCCGCGGCTAGTCAGCGCCGGGTGTATTCATCACCGGGTAAAAATGGACAGCCGGGGAGCAAACCCTATTAAGGATTCTGCCCTGATTCTGGAGTTATACCTTATTTACCGCAGAGTCAGGCCCGATATAATCCTGCATTACACCATTAAGCCTAATGTATATGGCACGCTGGCAGCATCTTTGCTGAGAATTCCTGTGGTTAACAACGTTTGTGGATTGGGCACCGTTTTCCTTAAGAGTAATCTGGTGTCATTCGTTGCCATACTGCTGTATAGGGTAAGTTTCAGGTTCGCCGACAAGGTATTTTTCCAAAATCCGGATGACATGAAGTTGTTTCTGGACAAAAAATTGGTGTCGGCGAAATCAGTGGACATACTTCCGGGGTCAGGCATTGATTTAAAAAAATTCCGCCCTTCCACCTTCAAGCGGAATGATAAGTTCACTTTTTTGTTGATTTCCAGGCTTATTTCAGACAAGGGAGTATTTGAATACGTTGAAGCGGTAAGGAAACTGAAGGCGAATGGTTTGAATGCAAGCTTCCAGGTTCTTGGCGCAATGGATCCGGAGCACAAACGCGGTATCCGGGTAAAAGTAATTCAGGAATGGATTAATTCCGGAGTAATTGAATACCTCGGCACTACAGATGATGTGCGGAGTTTTATAAACGTGGCGGATTGTATTGTCCTTCCTTCCTATCGCGAAGGCACTCCCAGAACCTTGCTTGAGGCGGCAAGTTCAGCAAAACCGATTATCGCCACCGATGTCCCTGGCTGCAATCATGTTGTGCAAAACAACGTTAATGGTCTGCTTTGCAAACTTAAAGACTCCAATGATCTGGCAGAAAAAATGCTGCAAATGGCAAGCCTCGAAGATGAGAAGTTAAAAGTATTTGGTCAGAATGGACGCACGCGTATGGAATCAGAATATGATGAATCGGTTGTCATCAACAAATATCTCTCGGCGCTGGAAGATTTCAAGAAAGCATCTTAATCGATTCGTAAAATAAATGGAAGTGAAAGCAACCGGTTTTGAGGGGCTGGTCGAAATTATTCCCTCCATTTTTCATGACGACAGGGGATGGTTCTTTGAAGTCTATAAGGAAGAAATCTTCCATGCTCATAATCTTAAACACCGGTTTGTGCAGGAGAATCAATCCTTCTCCAAAAAAGGAGTTATCCGCGGACTTCACATGCAACTTCCCCCATATGCTCAGGCTAAACTAGCCACCGTAATAACCGGCAGAGTACTGGATGTGGTCGTGGATCTCAGACAAAACTCCAAAACTTTCGGACAAGTCTATCAATATGTGCTCGACAGTGAGTCCAGAAATATGCTGATGGTGCCTGAAGGTTTTGCGCACGGATTTGCAGCCCTTGAGGATTCCATATTTTCATACAAATGTACCAAGCCATATAACAGGGCGTCCGAAACCGGTGTACTTTGGAACGATCCGGATCTTAAAATCGATTGGAAAGTCAGCAATCCGATATTATCACCAAAAGATGAGCAGTTGCCCACCTTGGCCGACTTGTTAAGAAAATCAGTAATTTTACCTTAATACACCAACTCCTGATACGTTGAAAAAAATACGCTTGGGTAAAATAACCTTTTGGCTTCTTTCCACTATCCTGATTGTTTCCTGTTCATACAAGCAGAATATTATGTTTAAGGTACCTGAAGGGTATTCTTTGAAACAACAGGTAGAGGCTGCTGAAAAGAATTATGTCATTCAAATTAACGACTACCTGCAGCTTGAAGTCTATACAAACAAGGGTGAGAGAATTATTGACCCCAATTTAGAACTTACCAAAGATATTGGTAATCAGAATCTCAACACACGGACTGCGCCAAACTACCTGGTAGATATTAACGGAGTATCAAAACTGCCCATGGTGGGCGAGATGAAACTAGAGGGATTGAGTATTCGGCAAGCCGAAGAGATGCTTCAAAAGGCTTATACAACCTATTATCAGGATGCCTTTGTTGTCCTTAAATTCGTGAACAAAAGGGTCATCGTATTAGGTGCACAGGGAGGCCAGGTAATTCCACTGGTTAACGAAAATCTAAAGCTTGTAGAGGTCCTGGCGCTGGCAAAAGGACTTGATAATAACGCCAAAGCACACAATATACGTGTCCTGCGGGGAGAAGAGGTCTTTGTCGCAGACCTTAGCACCATTGATGGGTACCTCAAAAATAATATTTCGATAGAGCCTGGTGATGTCATTTATGTTGAACCGGTTCGCAGGCCTGTAGTGGAAGCAACCCGCGATTATGCTGCAATTATTGGCATGTTAACCAGCTTAACAACACTAATTCTTGTTCTCTTCGAACTCTAGTAGAATGGCAGAAAACAGTAAGCATATAAAAGTTCAGTCATTGCAGGCGGAAGGCATCGATTTCAACAAACTAAAAATTGTTGTCCTCTCCAACTGGATATGGCTAATTTCTATTTTTTTCATAATTAACTCTATTGCCTATCTCATCGTACGGTATACAAAGAACTTATACGAATCGTCTTCTATCCTTAAACTGGATATCAAAAAGGAAGCCTCTGAATTTGGAATCAAGGCTGCTATGGATGATCAAAGTATAACGCTGATCTCTGGGGAAATTGAGATCATACAATCAAGGCTTTTTTTGAACCGGGTACTCGATTCCTCGTCACTATATGTGAGTTACTTTAGTATTGGTAGAGTGCTGAATGACGAACTGTTCCAGAGCAAACCATTTACGATTGAATACAAGGCCACTAATCAGAATCTGTTCAATCGACCTATTTACTTTGATGAAACGGGCCCTGATAACTTTAGCCTGAGAATTGGGGATCGTGGTGACGAAATCAAGGGAAGATACAACGCTACGGTTACACTGGATGGGCTGGAACTTTTATTTCGAAAGCACGGAAATTTTGTGAAGGGAGATGAGATTGGATATTTTTTTGTGATTAACTCCAGAGAATTCCTTCTTGATTATATGCTCGGAAATCTTACCGCCGAGCCCTTGAATTTTAACGCTAACACCGTCCGCATATCTTTTAAAGACAATAACCCATACAAAGCCCGCGATATTCTCAATAAAATCGATACCATTTACCTTCAATATAGCAACGAACAAAAGAATCTGGCCACAAAGCAGAAGATCGACTGGATTTCCAAGGAATTGGTCAACATTGAGAAGAAAATGGAAAACTTCGAAGACTATTTTGAAAACTTCACGCTGCAAAACAGAACCAACGACCTTGACGGGGGCTTGCGGGAAACTGTAAAACTGATAAATAGCATTGATACGCTTCGTTTTGAATTAACCCAACGGCTTAATGAAGTGAATGCCCTGATTGACGGATTTCATTCTGATAATTTCTTTGTATCACTGTCCAGACGACACCTTCTTCCACCTGGATTAACCAAAGATCTGGAGATGCTTGAGCAGCTGTACATGGAGCAGGAAAAACTAAAACTTTCGTATAACGAGATTACGTTTGCTTACCGTTCGAAGCAAAAGGAAATTGAAACCATACGCCAAAAATCTCTTGACCAGCTTATTCAACTGAGGGCCGAGTCGCTGAAGAGCCTTCAGCAAGCCAATCAAAACAAAGCCAGACTTGAGAATGAATTTGCCAACCTCCCTGATAAATCCACTGAATACTCAAAGAATCTCCGGTTCTATAAGCTGAATGAACAGTTTTACCTATCATTGATGCAGTCTAAATCTGAATTCGAGATTACGCAGGCTGGTAGCATTCCTGATTTCAAGATTCTTTCTCCGGCGACTATGCCGGTAAGTCCCATTTCGCCTAACCATCTGATGATTACCGGAATTGGCTTTGTTGCCAGCGTATTATTGATTCTGTTTCTTGTAGGCACACTTTACCTGACAAATAACAGAATAACAAGCCTGAGTGAAATTGAAAGAATAGAGAACCTGCCGATATTGGGTGTCGTACCTTCATCAAAACACCTGGATGAAGCAGGGCTCCACATTATTGGCCATCCAAAGTCTATGGTAAGCGAAGCCATACGGACGCTCAGAACTAACCTTGAATTCTTCAATGTTCAGGGGAATCAAAAGGTTATTGCAATCTCCTCTACAGTTTCGGGGGAAGGAAAATCATTTATTGCGATGAATCTTGGCGGTGTGCTTGCATTGTCTAACAAGAAAATAATCTTGCTCGACCTTGATATGCGAAAGCCCAAAGACCTCATGGCGACAGGCCAGGAAAGCAAAACCAGGGGCATCAGCACCATATTGATACGAAAGAACACCTGGAAGGAGTGTCTCGTAAAAACATCGCTTGAGACTTTTGACTACATTCCTTCCGGACCACATCCGCCAAACCCCTCGGAGTTGCTCATGCACAGCGAGTTTGAAGTATTGCTGAATGAGTTGAAGGAAATCTATGATTATATCATTCTCGATACACCACCTGTAGGGCTGGTAACGGACGGAATCATGGCTATGAAACGCGCAGACATTTCCATCTATATCTTCAGGGCCAACTATTCGAAAAAAGATTTTCTTTTCGCGCTGCAACGTATCATCAACATCAATAAATTTTCTAATATTACGACATTGCTTAACGCCTTGCCAAACAGAGGTGATCAGAGTTATGGCTATGGCTACTACGAAGAGCCAAGAAATCGTAATTGGTTGAAGAAAATTCTAAGAAAATAGTGTTCGACTGGGTAAGAAAAAAAGAGCCAATCAAAAGTGTAACACCTTTACAGGTGGACGTTCATTCCCATCTACTTCCAGGATTGGATGATGGTGTTCAATCCTATGAGGAATCGGAAGATATTATCCTGCATTTTCAACAATTGGGATACCGAAAGCTCGTTACATCTCCCCATGTAATGAGTGATACGTATAAAAATACTGCAGATAAAATATTGGCCAGACTTGATAAACTAAGGATATACCTGAAGAATCAGGAAATTGACATGGAGATTGATGCAGCGGCGGAATACTATCTAGATGAACAGGTTTTCAGAATGGTTGAAACCAATCAGAAGGTGCTGACTTTTGGCAAGAACCTGCTTCTTTTTGAAACCAATTTTCTCAACGAGCCCATAAACCTAAAGGAATTCATTTTCCTGGCAACAACAAGAGGATACAAACCCGTATTGGCGCATCCGGAACGCTATCTCTATTTGCAGGACAATCTTGACAAAGCCCAGGATCTCCTTGATCGGGGTGTGCTGTTTCAAATTAATATCAGTTCAATTACCGGATTTTATTCTAAGATTGTACAGACCACGGCACATAAACTCATTGACCGGGGTTGGGTTCATCTCCTTGGAAGTGATTGCCATCATCTTCAGCACGTCAGGCTCGTGGAAGAAGCGCAACAACTCAAATACTTTCAAAAGGCTCTGTCTCTACCTCTCCTCAATAACTCACTTTAGCATGCCATTGGTTTTAAAACCCACATTGCTAATCGGGACTAACCCCTAAATACCAGAATATGGTAGCAGTTACCGGTGCAAATGGTTTATTGGGGAGTTTTATAGTGCGAAAACTCATTGACCACAACGAATCATTTATAGCGCTTAAGCGCCTCAACAGTGACATCTCGCTTCTTGCAGATGTCAATGAAAAAATCACATGGGTTGATGCCGACGTTTTAGATTCGGTTGCTTTGAGCGATGCATTCAAAGATGTGTCGCACGTGGTCCACACTGCGGCCATTGTTTCTTTTAATCCGGAGCGCGCAAAAGAAGTCATGAATATTAACGTTCACGGGACACGCAACGTGGTGAATACTTGTCTAACACTCGGGATAAAACGCCTCATTCATATCAGTTCAGTGGCAGCACTCGGCCGCCAAAAGGGTCAGAAAGTTGTTAATGAAGACGACAAATGGATTGAATCATCCTCGAACAGTGTTTATGCGAAATCAAAATACCTGGCAGAACTGGAAGTTTTCCGGGGCCAGGAGGAGGGGTTAAGTTCGGTGATACTCAACCCCTCGCTGATTCTTGCCGAGGCAAACTGGAATATCAGCAGTGCACAGCTATTCAAGTATGTGTGGAATGAAAAACCATTTTATTTCGATGGGTTTGTTAATTATGTTGATGTCAGGGATGTTTCTGAATTAACTCATAGGCTTATGTACAGCAACATTGAGGGTATACGACTTATCGTTTCAGCGGGGAAGATTTCGTATAAGGATTTTTTTGGAATGTTGGCTACGGAATTTAATAAAAAACCACCTTCTATCCGGCTCGGTGCCAATTTTCTGAAAATCGGCGCCATCCTGGAGACCTTTTATGCACAATTAGTGGGTGCTGAACCACGATTAACGAAGGAAACTGCCCGTTTAGCCGGTTCAGAATTTCTTTTTGAAAACAATAAAATTAGAAATCTGCTGAATTTTGAATTTCAGGAGATCGACAAAACAGTGGAAAGGTGCTGCAGATATTACATTATGAAAGGGAAACCTAAAAAATAGCCTGAAAGGCCTTAGCTTTACGTCAGATTTACCTATTTTAGGAAAACCTTTAGTCCATGGCGAAAGAATATCGTAAGAGAGAAGAAGGAAATGAGCTGATTAAACGATTTGAAGACCACCTCCGGAAAAAGAAAGCAGAATTTTTTGATTTAGATGCCTACGAACAGATCATTGATCACTATATGCTGCGCAGCAAGCATAACAAGGCACTTCAGGCCGTTAACCAGGCAATCAGTCAATATCCGTTTTCAACTGAACTAATCACCCTCAAGGCTCAGATACTTTCCAATCTTGAGGAGTATAGCCAGGCTATTGAATTACTTGACCAGGCCCATGCCTTACAGCCCAATGACCCCGAGATCTTCCTGACGAAGGGGTCTATATTATCACTACAAGGCAATCATTCAGAGGCCATAGAGAATTATGAACAGGCCCTTCTGCTTGCTGATGATAAAGATGAAGTGTACTACAGCATCGGCCTTGCTCATCAAAGCATGGAAGATTTTCAACAAGCAATAACCGCTTACAAACACTCTATTGAAATCAACATCACTCACGAGGGTTCTTTATATGAGCTTGCCTTTTGTCTCGACCTTACCGGTCAGTTAGAAGGAAGTATTGAGTACTACCAGAAATTTATTGATGAGGATCCCTACTCAACGGCCGCATGGTACAACATGGGGATTGTTTATAATAAACTGGAAAAATATCAGGAGGCTCTTCAGGCATATGATTATGCTTTAACGATTGATGAGTCCTTTGCTTCCGCCTATTTTAATACCGGTAACACCTATATGAATATGGGTGAATACACCAAAGCACTGGATTCATTTCGGAAAACACTGGAGATAGAGGGTCCAAGCCCGGAAGTGTATTGCTGTCTTGGTGCTGCCTATGAAAGTTTGGAACAATATGAACTTGGGCTGAAATATTTTCAAAAAGCCACCAAGCTTGATACGCTCTATGATGAAGCATGGTTTGGAGCGGGTGCATGCCTTGAAAAACAGGAGAAATGGTATCAGGCGTTACATTTTTATAACAAGGCCCTTAAAATAAACACCGAAAATGCTGAGTATTGGAAATCCGTAGCGCATGCAGAGTTTAAGGTTGGAAACACCGTATCAAGCATTGATGCCTATGAAGAAGCCAGCAAACTAGAACCAGATGATAAAGAGATCTGGCTAAACTGGTCATTTATCTACTACGAGCAAGGGGATTATGAAAAGGCCATTGACACATTATCTTTGGGATTTGATGAAATACCCGATGATCCTGAAATATTCTATCGTATGACCGCGTACATGATTGAGGCTGGTCGCTTCAAAGAGGCCTTTAATTATTTGGAAAATGCATTAATTTTGGACTTTGATGGTCATACTGCCTTATTTGATTTTTTTCCAAAAATTGAAACCCAAAAGGCCTTGTACAAAATCATCGAACAGTTTAGAAAAGAAAACAACTAATGAATTACGATATTAAAAACCTGCCTGAGCGCACTTCAAAGCCCAGGCAATACGGCTTTACTATGGCCATGGATAAAGGTTTGAGCATTCGCGAAGCCGAAGATTTTGTCAGCCTTTCCGCCAATCACGTTGACATTATCAAACTGGGTTGGGGTACCTCTTTTGTCACACCTAATTTGAAGGACAAACTACAGGTTTATAAGGACGCTGGTTTGCCTGTATATTTCGGTGGAACTCTTTTTGAAGCATTTGTTATCCGCGATCAGTTTGACGAGTACCGCAGAATCCTTGACAAATTTGAATTGTCATTCGCGGAAGTATCCGATGGCTCCATGGATATCGACCATGACAAAAAATGTGACTACATCACAAAACTATCGGAACAGGTAACCGTATTATCGGAAGTAGGGTCTAAAGATGCGGATAAGATCATACCGCCGTATATGTGGATTGAACTGATGCAAAAAGAACTAGATGCCGGCGCGTGGAAGGTAATCGGTGAAGCAAGAGAGGGAGGCAATGTAGGTCTGTTCAGATCTACCGGTGAAGTACGTTCAGGGCTCGTTCAGGAAATCCTTACTAAAATTCCGTTTGAGAAGATAATCTGGGAGGCACCCCAGAAAGCACAACAAGTCTGGTTTATTAAACTGCTTGGTGCAAATGTAAATCTGGGCAATATCGCCCCAGAAGAAGTTATACCGCTGGAGACAATTCGACTCGGGCTTCGCGGTGATACATTTTTGCATTTCCTTGGTATTGAAAGAAAAAATACCAACACAGCACCTCCATTTGAGGTCGATTAATAGTAGTCAATTGAGAAGACCAAAAGACTATATTCTCCTTTACTTTAAAGGAATAAGTATGGGAGCTGCAGATCTTGTTCCGGGTGTTTCAGGTGGTACAATCGCATTTATCACGGTCATTCATGATGAGTTACTTTACAGTCTCAATTCAATCGATCGGGAATCGCTCAGTCTTCTCGCTAAATTGAGGATACGTGAATTCTGGACGAAAATAAATGGAAGTTTTCTGGCAACCCTTTTTGCCGGGATTCTGACCAGCCTGCTCTTCCTTGCCAAAACAATCACGCATTTGTTAGGCCACCACGCCATTCTGACCTGGTCATTTTTCTTTGGCCTTATTCTGATTTCTGCACCACTTGTTTTGCGTCAAATAAGGAAATGGAACCTGGCATTGGTAATGATTTTTTTGTTGGGCGCAGGCATCACGTATTCGCTGACCTTGATTCCCCCTTCGCAGCTACCGGAAGGATTCTTTTTTATTTTCGTGGCCGGAGCTATGGCAGTCTGCGGACTGATACTTCCTGGAATATCCGGATCGTTTATTCTGCTGATTATTGGCAAGTATCAATACCTGATCAATAGCCTTATTTCCCTCAATGTTTCCTTAATACTAGCCTTTATCGCAGGTTGCATAATCGGTCTACTAATATTTTCCCGAATATTAAGGTGGATGCTGCACAATTACCGGAGCGCTTCCATAGCTTTGTTGTGTGGCCTGATGTTAGGCTCCCTCAATAAAGTGTGGCCCTGGAGGGAAGTTTTAGAGTATGTTACCAACAGTAAGGGAGAGCAAGTCCCGGCATTTGATAAAAGTATTTTACCATGGCACTACGTTGCCACTACTGGTAAAGACCCTCAGGTTTTTCAGGCTATCCTCATGATGGCCCTTAGTGTTTTTTTAGTGGTATTGATTGAAAAAATTGCAGTGAGACTTAAAACAAAAATCTGAACATGGAAAAAGTATTCGGGCTAATCGGCGCAACCGTTAGCCATTCGTTCTCAAAAGCCTATTTTGATGAAAAGTTCTTTCGCGAAGGACTACGTGATTTTCATTATGAACTATTCCCGTTAACCAATATCAAAGAGATAGAGACATTATTGAAAGACACCAAGGGCCTGGCCGGCCTTAATGTAACCATTCCATACAAAGAACAAGTGCTTAAATACCTGGATGAAGTTGACGGGTTTGCAAAAAAAATCGGTGCGGTTAATGTAATCAAAATCAAAGACGGAAAGTTAAAGGGCTTCAATACAGACTCCGATGCATTCCATGAAACCATAGAGAAATGGTTGCCAAAGAATAAAACCTTCAAGGCCCTCATTCTGGGAACTGGTGGGTCTTCCAAAGCGGTTCAAGAGGCATTGAAGAAACTCAAAATTGAGTTTAAAGTGGTATCCAGAAAAGCCAAGAAAGGCGATCTGACATATGAAGACCTTGAGAAAGATCCCAAAATAATTGGTGACTCACTCCTTGTGATCAATACAACTCCTCTTGGTATGAGTCCTAACACCGAGACGATGCCGCCGATTGACTTCGAACAAATCACTCCTGAGCACTACGTGTATGACCTCATCTATAACCCGGCACGTACGATGTTCCTACAAAAGGCGGAGATGCGGAATGCTACGATAAAGAATGGACTGGAGATGCTGCACATCCAGGCGGAGAAGGCATGGATGATCTGGAACAATTGATATCCCTGCCCTCTAATCTTTAACGGAGAATCGCCCGATATATGGGCGATTCTTTTTATTACTGACTATTTCAAGTATCTTTTTTAAGCAAAGATTCAAAGACTTTTTATAATACCTTCAGCCATGGACTTTAAACTCACCAGCGAATACGAACCTGCCGGGGATCAGCCCAAAGCAATAGAACAACTAACACGTGGTGTAGATGGCGGTGAACCTCATCAAACCCTGCTGGGTGTAACGGGTTCGGGTAAAACGTTCACGATTGCCAATGTTATCGCCAATACGAACAAGCCGACCCTCGTGTTGAGTCATAACAAGACGCTTGCGGCCCAACTCTATGGCGAATTCAAACAGTTCTTTCCCGAAAATGCTGTTGAATATTTTATCTCTTATTATGATTACTACCAACCTGAAGCGTTTATTCCGTCGTCAGGTCTTTACATCGAAAAGGACCTCTCCATAAACGAAGAGATTGAAAAACTTCGCCTGAGCGCCACCTCCTCCCTACTTACCGGCAGGCGCGATGTTATTGTCGTGGCGTCCGTCTCCTGCATTTATGGTATTGGCAATCCGGAGGAATTCGGAAAAAACGTAATCAAACTCAAAACTGGTGAAACCGTATCAAGGAACAAGCTACTCTTTGCTCTCGTCGATATCCTTTATAACCGGACAGAGGTTGAGTTTAAACGCGGCACATTCAGGGTTAAAGGAGATACGGTAGATATTTTTCTGGCTTATGCGGATTATGCGATAAGGGTGTACTTCTGGGGAGACGAAATTGAATCCATTCAACGGATCGATCCACAGAGCGGCAAGAAAATTTCTGACGAGAAAATCGTAACAATCTTTCCGGCCAACCTCTTTGTAACTGGTAAGGACATGTTACACCAGGCCATACGTGAAATTCAGGCAGATATGGTCGCTCAAGTAGGGATGTTTGAAGGAGAACTCCGGCACCTGGAGGCCAAACGTTTAAAGGAGCGCACAGAGTTTGACCTGGAAATGATGCGGGAACTAGGATATTGTTCAGGTATTGAAAACTATTCCCGCTATTTCGACCGCAGGATGCCTGGAGCGCGTCCATTTTGCCTGATCGATTACTTTCCTAATGACTTCCTTCTCGTGATTGATGAAAGTCACGTTACCGTGCCGCAGGTGCGCGCGATGTGGGGTGGCGACAGATCCAGGAAAGTTAACCTCGTAGACTATGGATTCAGACTCCCCTCGGCACTGGACAACCGCCCATTGACATTCAACGAGTTTGAAACACTTATGAATCAGGTACTCTATGTAAGCGCTACTCCCTCTGAATACGAGCTCCGGAAATCGGAAGGCATTGTCGTTGAACAAATTATTCGCCCGACCGGACTGCTAGACCCGGAAATAGACGTTCGCCCAAGCCGTAATCAAATCGACGATTTACTGGAAGAGATAGATGAGCGTGTGAAAAAAAATGAACGGGTATTGGTTACAACGCTAACGAAACGTATGGCGGAAGAACTGACCAAGTACATGGAACGCGTAGGTATTAAATGTAAGTATATCCATTCGGAAGTAACTACTCTGGACAGGGTGGAAATCCTTAGGGAACTGCGGCTTGGGGTAATTGACGTGTTGGTTGGTGTAAATCTACTTCGTGAAGGCCTTGACCTGCCCGAGGTATCTCTCGTAACAATTCTGGATGCGGATAAAGAAGGCTTCCTTCGTAACCAACGCTCCCTCGTCCAGACCATCGGGCGGGCTGCACGCAACGCTAACGGCAGGGTGATTATGTATGCTGATAAGATCACTGAATCTATGCAACAAGCCATCGATGAAACAAATCGACGCCGAAAAATTCAGCTTGACTACAATACAGAGCATGGTATCACCCCGCAGACGGTTATAAGGTCAAAGGAATCAATTCTCGGACAAACAAAGGTGGCTGATTCTAAACGATCGGCTAAAAACTATTATGTTGAAAACGAAGAATTATCGCTGGCAGCTGATCCCGTTGTTGCTTATCTGAGCAAAGATGAACTCCTTAAAATGCTGGATCGAACCCGCAAAGCAATGGAAAAAGCCGCCAAAGAACTGGAGTTTATGGAAGCCGCAAAACTTCGTGATGAATTCATGGCCATTCAAAAGTTGATTGAAGAGAAGTCCTAGGATCACCAATGCTCCGGGAAGAATCAATTACCGGCTTTCTCACCGATAACAAATTTCCTGGAATTCACAGTACCGGCATGTCTCAACATTATTGGTTTGATTGAATGGAATTCCGGGGGCAAACAGGTCCTCCAACAGAAGTTTTAAGTGTTTCTCAAACTCAGGCAAGATCGGATTAACATCTTCAACAAATATTTTTCCATGTTTTAATCCGAACCGAAAGTCTTTATCGAAAAGGTTCATTCTGTTTATCAGTCCTGGAACAATACTGAATCCCTGCCAGTCTGTATTCGTTTTGTACAACAAAGCATAGAGCAGTGTTTGAAATGCGGCCTTATTACGCTTCTCATCACGGGAAAACAGGGACTCAACCGAATCAAAATCAAGCTGATCTCTACCGGTCTTATAATCAATAACACGCAGTTTGTTTTCCTTTCGGTCAACCCGGTCAATCTTACCGCTTATTAAAACAGATAGAGGAGGACTATCCAGTTTGATTTCATGGGTCAACCCTTCCTGTTCAAGTGCCTCTATAAAAAATGGCGTATAGTCCAGGTCGATTTCTACAATTCTGCCTGCGAAACGTTTGACCACTTCTCTGACTACCACACGTTGGCCTTCGTACTTTACAACTTTTTCCGGATTCAGTTTGTAGGATTGTATAAATACTTCGTCAATCAATCCTTCAATTACCTTGTCCGAACCCGTGAAATCACTCGCTTCAATCAGTCTACTGTTCTTTCGCTCAACTATCCTTTTATAAAACAGTTCCATGACTTCGTGTAAGAAATTACCAAGGACACGGGCATCCAGATCCTCTTCCACTTCATTCGCCTCCTTAATCTTCACAACATGCCGCAAATAAAATCGCAAGCGGCATTCTATGTACGTATTCAGCGCTGATGGCGAAATTCCTTTATACCGGGTATTCCCTTCGATTACCCTTGCCAGACTCTCCATCACACCTGAATCCTTGCTAACAACAATCGGGGTAATCGGGTTAGGCCGTATGGGGTTGTGTAATACTTTGCGCTCGATTTCTAATCCACTTTCGTACAACAATTGCTGCAGGTAACGGCTCATTTCACCCTGACCCAAAACGTCTGTTTCTGCATTGTAAAACAACATCACGTTCTCCGCACGTTGGAGAACCCTGTAAAAGAGATAGGCGTACATGGCATCCTGATGTTCTACCGTTGGCAACCCGTATGCCCTTCGAATGTTGAGCGGAATATAGGAGCCCTTATTCGCTGAAGAAGGAAACGCTCCCTCATTTAAGGACAATATCAGAACGTTCTTAAAATCGAGGTTACGTGTTTCCAGGACACCCATAACCTGTAATCCCTTGAGTGGCTCACCCGAGAACGGAATCTTATTGGTCTGAATCAATTGCCGGAATAATCGAAGAAAAGACTTTAATGCAAGTTGTTTCGTTTTTACAGCAACTTTTATCCCGTCGCCAGCCACGACCTGTTCACTGTACCCGAACCCAATCACCTCCTCCATTCTGTTGAGTAACTTGAGGAAATGAAAAGTATACTCCCTGTCAAAATCGTTGATGGAATCCAGGCCCCCTATAATGGTAAGAATATCACGCAAGTAAACCAGGATGTCGCTTTCAACCTCCCGAAAGACAGACCGATGCAGGTCTACCGACGTGGACAGAAAACTCTCGGGTATATTCACCCAATTATCGTTGAGTATCTCCTTGCGCTTTGCATTTGCCACTGCAGGATCTGCGGCGACAATATAAGGATGCCCCAACAACGCCACCACCTGTCGATGATTAAAGGAGTCATCTTTTCTCTTTATCTGAAGCTCCACAAGCAGTTCCACCAGGTTAAACAAAGGAGTATTGCTGACTGGAAACCCCATCGAAACATTTAGTTTCTCAATATTTCCGGAGAGACCGTGCAGCACCGGCAGCAAGAGCTTTTCATCGGGCAAAACAATCAACGTATCGTCCGGATCAATTCCCAGCTGCAATTGTTCCTGGAGTATCTGCGCCATCATTTTCGCCTGACTAACTGGTTCTGCCGCGCCGAAAATCCTTATCGATTTTGATGGTATCAGACTTCCTGTCTCATCGACAGCGCCGGAAAGAATATTTGAAGGCGGTTGTTTCAAAAACGTTTTTCCCAAAATTTCGTGCTGCTGATACTCCCTGAAAAATTTTCCCGCTTCCTGTGTATTGTTGTTGACATAATAAGCATCGGTATCCCAATAGACGTCTGAAATACCTCGCTCAACGAGATAACAAATGACCTTTTCTTCAGCCCTGGTGAGCGCATTGAATCCGGCGAAAACTATTTTCTTATCCACTGGCCAGTTCGCACCAACATCCTTAATCTGTTCAGCCACGCTGCGATACATCATACCCTCATATGCCAGACCTTCGGCAAGGAGGCTTTCTTTGTACCTTGAGTAAAGCTCATGAAGCTGATTCCAGACGCTGAGAAACTTCCTTTTATTCTCAGACAAATTTTCTTCAAAACTGCTCCAGAAACTTTTCAAAAAATCTCTCTGCTCGTCGGTAAGGTAATCAAATGTGGAATCGAGTTCTTTCTGATGGCTGAGGTCGAGAAACAGTTGCTTCGCGTTGACCAAATATTTGTCGGCTTCATCAAAATCACGGAGTAACATATCACCCCAGAAATAAAACTTATCAAATGGTTCGGGGTTAGAGGTTCCTACAATTTCATTATACGATTTATAAAGCCGATGAATAAGCTCCAGTTTATCCGGCACCTTAAGTCTGGAAATCCCAGAAATGAAGTCTTCAATAGTAACTAACTTGGGGGAAAATACCGGCTTATCTAAGAGTGTGCTCAGGTATTTTCTAAAATACAATACTGCCCTTCTATTCGGAAATACAAGGGTAATCCCATCCAATTGGCGGTATTCCCTGTAGATAGTCTCAGCAAGCTCGTATAGAAATGGTCTCATGGATTTGCCATGAAAAGAACGTATATAGAAAGAAATAAACCAATAGCTGGAAATTAAAAAGGCAAAATTAGGTATGGTCAGCGTCTCTCGAAGAAGTGTGGTGGTTGGCTGCCGCAGTTTCTCCAAAAAAACAAGCCTCGACTTTTTTTCATTAGGAGACTGTAGTCAAAACGAAGGTCTCTTCTGCCGATGCCCTTAATACCGTCTGGCTTCGGTTTCGCAAAAGTCAGTATATGAATTGTTATAGAGGTCCTTTACCCGATATGTCAAACTAAGGTAATGGCCGTAAAATGTGCCAACGCCTTCAATTTCAAATCCATCGACCACCTGGTAAGGAATGACTATCCTGTCGTAGCTAACCGTTGCAAAGGCGCGAATATCTGATCCATAGAAATTATCGATATACACTCCGTTTCTATTTGCGGATTTATAGACGTTGAATGAATAGTACATGAGATCGTTGTAAGTTTCGCTGTATTCCTCTACATCATAATGACCAGTTATCCGGTCGCGAGAATCATAGGCTGGCTCAACTAAATACGTATCACATCCTGAAACAACCAGGGCTACCAGCGCCACTTGAAATAACCGTTTCATACTTTATACAGTTAGGTGTTGGTACATAGATTACAACTTTGGGGCCAGTTTGTCTACTTCGTTAAAACCCTCCAGGAAAGCAGAATAGGCACCGACACCCATATCTCCTCAACAAAAAGTGCGAAGGGTTAAAAAAACAAATGCCGAACGTGGTTAACGTCCGGCATTCACACTACACATGCGCTCTTTGCTTAAACCTTAAACTGCAAATAAAAAATCAGCGCAACCTCAGTCTAAAAAATGGCATTCCGGCACCGGCCAAAAATATTTACAACCAACAACCACTACGAATGGAGTAAATTACCTGTCGTGCCGGAAATACCATGTCTTTCATACTATTTAACCCTTACCTTAAATTGTCATTACTAATCCACGTTATCGTGCAAAAATTTATTGTTGCCTAGCAAATTATTATCATCATTCAAGTTGTACTTGGAGATAAATGGTTCTGATGAATGGGGTACGTCCTGCATTTTAACTCCTCTTCGTAAGTAAGCAGGCAAGGACCATTTTTCATTGAATTCTTCCTTAGTCATTTCCTGCTTCTTCCTTTGTTTTATTTTCTCCTGTCTCTCTTTGGCTTGCTGTTGCAGGCGTTGTTTAGTAGAGCGGAGTTCCATCAACCCCTCTTCATTTATAACCTGATCACCATATCGTTCAGTGATATGATCAAAGTCATCGTCTTTAAAAAGACTGTCATCCCCCTGGTCATCATCAGGTGCTGGCGATGCCTCTTCTTCCAGCTGAGTTTCGATTTTGTTAAAAGGTCCGGTAAAAACGAGCTCGCGTTCCAGCGGAGGTTCAGGTTCGTTCTTTATGTCAGAACCTACTTCGGGCTTATTCCGTATCTCAAAATCACCTTTCTCATTCACCGAGTTGTCAGGATTAAAAAGCCATCCCTGTGACCGGTTCAGATCATGTACTTTTTTCTCTTCTTTGTTTGACGACAGTATTTTAGACTCGGTGTGGAAACCTGTTGCGATTACTGTAACTCTGATGCGGTCGCTGAGATCAGGATCCACGCCGTGACCAAAAATCATTTCCGCTTCCTCTCCCGCCTGACTCTGGATGTATTCTGTGATCTCTGTAAGCTCATCCATCTGCAGTTCTGCGTCAACGCCTGAAATTATGGAGAGCAATATTCGCTTTGCTCCCATGATATCACGACTATCAAGCAGCGGTGAAGCCAACGCCCCTTCTGCGGCCTTGAGTGCACGATTCTCACCTCTTGTTTCGGCTGAGCCCATAACCGCAGCGCCGGCGTTTAGCATCACCGTGCGTACGTCCTGAAAGTCGACGTTCACATACCCTGCCAATGTTATAATTTCTGCAATACCCTTTGCCGCGGTAGTCAATATATTGTCGGCCTGTGCGAAAGCCTGTCCGATGGATAAGTTTCCGAAAATCTCTCTGAGTTTATCATTAAGAATTACAAGTACAGTGTCGCAATTTTGTTTTAATGCCTCGAGGCCCAGGTCAGCCTGACCCATTTTCTTTTTGCCTTCAAACGAGAAAGGTGCCGTTACAATACCCACTGTCAGAATATCCATATCTCTGGCAATCTTGGCGATTACCGGCGCAGCACCTGTACCTGTTCCGCCGCCCATACCTGCCGTTACGAACACCATCTTGGTGTCCAGCAACATTTCCCGTATTTGTTCCTTACTTTCCAGGGCGGCATTCTTGCCTACCTCCGGATTGGCGCCACAGCCCAAACCTTCCGTAAGATTCACGCCGATTTGCAATTTATTGGGTACAGGACTGCTCATTAACGCCTGGTTGTCGGTGTTACAGACGATAAATTCAACGTCCTTAATGCCTTGCTTATACATATGGTTCACGGCATTACTACCTCCCCCGCCGACGCCAATCACCTTGATGATCGAACGTGGGTTGCTTATTTTGGGGATCTCGAATTTGTATGATCCTGTTTCAAACATGATTGAGTTTTTTTAGTGGTTGTTCTTGTATTAATTATATTTTCCATCCAGATCATCAATCAACAAGCTCTTGGTTTTGTTGAGGATATTCTCGAAAAAATTACTGGATGAGACAGAAGGCCGCTTCACCTTGGTGGATTTTACCACTTCGCGTGCCTCCTTGTAACGATCTTCTCTTTCATCAAGAGAGCGGAAGCCCGAAAGGACCAAGCCAACTGCAGTAGCATACATCGGACTCTTCACCGATTCGATTTTGCTTTTGCCCAGGTGTTCATTCGGGTAACCGATACGGGTATCCATACCAGTCATGTACTCAACGAGTTGCTTCAGGTTTGCCAGCTGCGCACCCCCACCGGTGATCACAATTCCACCGGCCAATCTGTTTTCAAATCCAGAACTGATGATCTCAGCGTGCGCCATCTCAATAACTTCTTCCATACGCGCCTGTATGATATTGGAAAGGTTTTTCACAGAGATTTCCTTTGCGGCGCGATTGCGGATTCCGGGAATGGAAACTATCTCATTGGGGCTTGCCTCCTCAGCTATTGCTTTACCAAAGCGTGTTTTTAATAACTCCGCTTGCTGCGGCAAAACCATCAGGCCTTGCTTTATATCATTGGTAACAATATTACCACCAAACGGAATGACGGCTGTATGACGAATAATGTTGTCATAAAAAATGGCTATATCCGTTGTACCACCGCCGATATCAATCAGACAAACACCGGCTTCCTTTTCTTCATCACTTAATACAGCCAGACTGGATGCCAGCGGCTCCAGTATAAGGTCTGCAATCTCAAGGCCTCCTCGGCGGATACATTTGTTAATGTTATTTATGGCGTTCGTCTGCGCCGTGATGATATGAAAGTCAGCCTCCAACCTCACACCCGACATGCCAACCGGCTCCTTAATTCCATCCTCATAGTCAACCATATAATCCTGCGGCATAACATGAATGATCTGGCTTCCGGGAGGAACTACCATACGATACATATCCTGCGTTAGGCGCTCGACATCATCAATTGTTATTTCCTCCTCTTTGGCCGAACGGGTGATACCACCATGCTGGATAAAACTGCGGATATGCTGACCGGCAATCCCTACGTTTACAACACCTATATCTATTCCCGCCTGGTCGCCAGCTTCTTTAATGGCCCTTTCAATAGCAAAAACAGTTTTATCGATGTTGAATACGATTCCCTTCACAACGCCCTCGGATTCGGCTTTGCCCATACCGAGAACTTCCAGTTTGCCAAATTCGTTTTTGCGGCCGACAATCGCACAAATTTTTGTTGTGCCAATGTCGAGTCCTACTACAATTTTTTCCTGTTCCATGATTATGATGCGTTATAGTGGTTGTTCAATGTTTGTTGGTTCTTATCGTATTTCATTACTATTCCTTGTTCCTTATTCCGCAACGATCTGTCCTTCATACTCCAGATTCACCCTGCTATACTTGTTCCATCCCGTGCGTGGTAATATCTCTTTATAAAAAATCATCAGCTTCTTAAACTTTTCTTCAGAATTCTCCGGCTTACCGAATTCGATCCGTTCGTCGCCTACCTGTGGAAGAATGGTTATTCTCATTTTGCTGTCTATCTCCATCTGGGCTATCTGAGCATTCCAGAATTCGTCTTCGCGAATCGATTCAATGAGTCCGAGTAAGTTCTTTCCGTCCTCGTAGTCATTTAAGTTTTTATGGCTAAGTAAGCTCCTCACGTAAGGTCCGCTGATAAGTACTACCCGCGCGGTGAACTTCTCGGAGACCGGCATGATAGTTCCATCCTCCGCGATATAACCATCAGGTCCATCGTTCCTGACGATGCGGGCAACAGGTCTCCTCAACTCCGTGCGTACCACCAGATTGCCTTTCAGATCACTGTACAATTGCGCATCCTTGATGAATGGCTCGCGTTTTATTTTTTGCTCAACTTCTTTCAGGTTAACCTTATCAAGGGTGGCGCCTTTTAAATTCTCGCGGTCAAGTTGCATGAAGTCGATAATGTCATTCTCATCGAGAAAATGGTTTTCATTTATGTTCACCATCCTGATCGTTATATCCTTAATGGATGCCCGTCCTTGTCTGCGCTCTGTAAAGGCAATAATACCCGCGACCACCAGTATGGCAACAACTATCTTAATCTCCCTTTTAATGTTAAACTTAAACTTCATACTTCTTCTTTAGCATACTACTTATCGGTTCAACAAATGTGTCGATGTCTCCGGCTCCAACAGTCACCAGTACGTCCGCGTCTATATTCTCCAATTTTTGCAAAAGGTCAGTCTTATTACATCTTACCTTGACCGGGCTGGTAATACCGGTGAGCAACATATCCGAATCTACTCCGGCAATAGGGAGTTCCCGTGCCGGATATATATCCATCAAGAATAATTCGTCAGCAATGCTCAGACTTTTCGAAAATCCTTCTGCAAAATCCCGTGTCCTTGTAAAGAGGTGAGGTTGAAATACAACGGTCAGCTTCCGGCCGGGGTACAACGACTTCATCGATTTAAGAAATGCCTCTATTTCAGTAGGATGGTGCGCATAGTCATCCACATAGACAATTCTTTTCGTTTTGATGATGTATTCAAATCTCCGTTTTACTCCTGCGAATGACTCCAGAGCTTTTTTAATGACGGGGACTCCTACACCGCAGAGACTTGCAGCCACCGAGGCGGCAACTGCATTCTCTATGTTATGAAAACCAGGGACACCGAGCTGAACGCGTTCGACTTTTCCAAAACCATGGAGGTCAAACTCAAAAAATCCGCCCTTCGCGGTAATGTTGCCGGCAAAAAACTGTCCCCGGCTCATGCTGTAAGTATTTTTCGTGATATGGCCGACATTTCCAGCCAATAACTCTGCTATTGATTCATGAATGATTAATGAGCCACCGCTGTTTATCTGAGTGATAAAATCACGGAAGGATACGATCAGGCTTTCGTGATCTCCATAGATGTCGAGGTGGTCGGCATCAGCTGATGTTACTATTGCGATCTGAGGGAACAGCCGCAAGAAAGACCTGTCAAATTCATCCGCCTCCACAACGACCAACATATCCTTCTTAATCGCACCCTCCATAATCAGATTTGAGTGGTAATTGGTGGTAATCCCGCCCAGGAACGCAACCATATCCTTACCTGCCACCTTCAGGATATGCGCAACCATTGATGATGTTGTTGTCTTGCCGTGTGTCCCCGCTACAGCTATTGTTTTATATCCCTTTGTAATCAGTCCCAATACCTCTGAACGCTTAAGGATGGTGTATCCCTCCTGCTTCAGATAATTGTATTCAATATGATCAGCTGGTATCGCCGGTGTATAGATAACCAGTGTCTGCTTCTTTTGCTGAAGTACTTCCGAAGGTATCATATCCAGCCTGTCCTCAAAGTGAATACGCATACCTTCCTGGCTAAGCTCTTCTGTAAGCTTCGTAGACGTGCGGTCATATCCGGAAACATGAAGTCCCTTCTTCAGAAACCAACGCCCGAGTGCACTCATGCCAATGCCACCAATGCCAAGGAAATAGATATTATCGTAGTCTTCTACCGTCACGTTTTCGTTACTTTTTAATTAATACAGGTTGTAAATAACTTATGTCAAGGTTTTGGTTGAACGACTTTTTATCCAGTGTATATATCGTCTTGTCCTTTGCCGGAAAGTCTGAATCAAGTGTTTTTTCAACCAGCAACTTCTCAATTTCATTAACAATTGATACAGTGGCATCCGGTTTTGCAAATGCTGAAATGTTTTCACTGAGTTTTTCAGCGCGTTGCTGGTCGAAAAGCAACTTCAATGCTTCATCGACTAACTTTACCTGGGCTTCCTTGTCCATAACTAATATTGCCGCCCCTTTTGATACCAACGCCTTAGCATTCTTGGTCTGGTGATCCTCTGCCACGTTGGGTGAAGGCACCAGGATCACCGGCTTCCTGGCAACGCTGATTTCTGAAACAGCCAATGCACCTGAGCGTGAAACAACCACATCGGCTGCGGCATACGCCAGGTCCATTTCACGAACAAAATCGAAAACACGAATTCTTCGTAAATCAAATTTTGATAACCTGGCTTTATAAACGTCATAGTATCCTTTTCCCGTCTGCCAGATAATCTGCACCTGGGCATCAATTAATTTTTCAAAACCTTCGATTATACTTTCATTTATCGTTCTGGCGCCCAGGCTTCCGCCAACAATCAAAAGTGTTCGCTTATTGGCATCAAAACCAAAGTGACTCAGCGCCTTTTCCCGTTTTGTATTTGTACTGAGAATATTCTTGCGCACCGGATTACCAGTTAATACAAGTTTATCCTTGGGGAAGTATCTCTCCATTCCTTCGTAAGCGACACATACTTTGTTCACTTTGCCAGCAACCTGTTTGTTAGCAAGACCGGCAAATGAATTTTGTTCCTGAATTATTGAAGGGATCGCAAATCTTGTAGCAGCCATCATGATGGGTCCGCTGGCATACCCACCGGTTCCGATCACAGCGTGAGGCTTAAACTTTTTAACAATTCTGATGGCACATACATAACTCACGATCAACTTCACGGGAAACAGGAGATTCGACCATGTTAACTTCCGTTGTATTCCGCTGATCCAAAGCCCGATTATTTTATATCCTTCCTCTGGAATACGCGTCATTTCCATCTTGCCTTTTGCGCCAACAAAAAGGATCTGAGCATCCGGGTGTCTGTCGCGAAATTCATTGGCAATGGCCACGGCTGGAAAGATGTGTCCACCGGTTCCTCCGCCGCTTATGATTAGTCGATAAGGTTGTTGTCCACTCATACCGCGTTTGCTGTAGTTAAATTTTTGCTCTCTTTTGAGTCATCGGCGTTTTTATCCTGCCATCCCTGATCCTGCGCGCCGCGACTTACGCTTAGTATGATACCAACCGCGAGACCCGTAAAGACCATGGAGGTTCCCCCCATCGAGATCAGCGGTAACGGCTGCCCGGTAATCGGACCTAGTCCAACAACTACACCCATATTCACCATCGCCTGACACACCAGATCGAAACTCAGCCCCGCGGAAAGCAACCCCCCGAATGCCCTGTCGCTGTTATAGGAAGCTTTCATTCCCCTATGGAGAAGTATCAGGTAAAGTACGATCACTACTACACCCCCTACCATTCCATACTCTTCAATTACGATGGCATAAATAAAATCGGAGTAAGGGTGTGGCAGAATGTTTCGCTGATCGCTGTTGCCGGGGCCTTTGCCTGTTACACCACCCGTAGCGACTGCTATGCGTGCGTGTTTGGCCTGGAACGGAAGTTCTGTACCCTTAACAAAATTTGTTATTCTGTTTTTAGCTGTTTCGGCACGAACACCGAATTTCAACGCGAGTGCTCCAAACAGTACGCCAACAAAAATTAACATGGCGAGGTACTTTGTAGGTACCCGGCCGATAAACATGATGAGCATACAGGTAACCAACAGCAATGCGGCTGTAGAAAGATTAGTCAAGGCGATTAGCCCGCAAATCACTCCACACCAAAAGAGAATCGGGATAAGAGACTCCTTTATATCAGTTATGTTCTGCTGTCGTTTGGAAAGCATACTCGCCAGGTTGACGATTAGCGCCAGACTGGCAAAATCAGAAGGCTGAAAAGACCCGATGATAGGCACCTGTATCCAGCGCGCTGCTTCGTTCAGGGTAACCCCATTTGTAAAGGTGTATATTAAAAGGGGAATGCTTATCCACAACGCAACCTTTGAAATCTTTGAGTAGTACCTGTAGTCTACTTTATGTGCAAACCACATTGCCGCCAAACCGACAAAAACCGTAATGGCATGTTTGATAAGAAAACTTTCAGGGCTTTGTGTTCTTTTGTACGCCAGCGTTCCAATTGAGCTGTACACAACCAGTATGCTGATCATTGACAATGCAAATACTACAGCCCAGATCACCCGGTCACCCTGTAAATTTTCATCAGCCCACGTTTTTATTCTATTCATAATTTACACTTTCAAAGATTTCAGCGTAGCCATTTGATTACACGTGAACTCCTTCGATTTCATTCTTCAATTCCAGTACTGCATTACGAAACTGATCTCCCCGGTCTTCATAATTTTTGAAGAGATCAAAACTTGCACATGCCGGAGAAAGTAATACCACATCGCCAGGAACTGCCACTTTGAATGCTGTGTGAATTGATTCTCTGGCACTTTGTGTTTCAACAATCTGTTTCAATACATCTCCAAAGGATTTTTTCAGCTTCTCGTTATCTTTTCCCAGGCATACGAGGGCTTTGACCTTTTTTCTGACTTCATCTTTAATGATTGAGTAGTCATTTCCTTTGTCAATTCCGCCAGCAATCCAAACCAATGGAGTATCAAAGCTGCCCAGTGCATACACCACTGAATCTACGTTCGTTGCTTTTGAATCATTGATAAACTCGACTCCCTTAATAACCGCAACAGATTCAAGTCTATGGGGAGCATTTTTAAAAGTCTTCAACCCTGCCCGGATAGCCTCCAGCGGTACACCGGCCAGGTAAACGGCTGAAACAGCTGCCATCGTATTAATAAGATTATGCGGTCCTTTTAATGTCGTATCCGATTGGCTAATCGTAAACGATTCAGTCAATTGAAAAGTCATTTGGGAGCCATCAAAATATACGGGCGATGGAGGCGTTGCCTTCAGCGATACCCGGACCTGCATAGGCACAGTAGTACGCCTGGTAAGCTCGTTGGTAATTGTTGAATCATCTCCACAAAAAATAAAATGCTGTTTCGCATCCATTTTTTGAACGACCTTGAATTTTGATTCGATATAGTTTTGCAGGGAATACTCATACCGATCAAGGTGATCCGGCGTAATATTAAGGAGTATCGCAATTTCTGGTTTAAACTCTCTTGTTCCGTCGAGTTGAAAGCTGCTTACCTCCAGAACAAACCAGTCGTATTGATGTCCTTCCGCAATCTGCCGCGCCATGCTCACGCCGACATTTCCAGCAAGCGCAACATTAAAGCCAGCACGCTGCATCAGGTGATAGGTCAACAACGTTGTCGTAGTCTTGCCATTTGTACCCGTGATGGCAATAATTTTTCCATTTGTAAACCGGGCGGCAAATTCAATTTCATCGATCACAGAAATTCCGGCAGCCCTGATTTTTTTAACTATATCTGCTTTGTCAGGAATTCCCGGACTCTTAATGATCAATTGAGCCATTAAGATGCTTTCCTCGGTGTGTTTTCCTTCTTCAAATAAAATATTTGCGCGTATAAGCTCAGCCTTATACTTTTCCTTTATAGAAGACTGATCAGAAACAAAAACATCATAGCCTTTCGCCTTCGCGAGCAACGCTGCTCCCGTTCCGCTTTCTCCTGCACCCAATATGACAATGCGCTCGCTCATCTCAGTTTTAAAGTTGCCAGGGTGATGATTGCTAAAAGTATTCCCACGATCCAAAACCTGCTTACAATTTTTGCTTCGTGTATGTTCTTCTTCTGATAATGGTGGTGAAGGGGTGACATCAGAAAAATCCTTCTTCCCTCACCGTACTTCTTCCGGGTATACTTAAAATAGGATACCTGCATGATCACTGAGACGTTTTCAACCAGAAAAACGCCGCAAAGAATCGGGATCAATAATTCCTTCCTAACGGCAAATGCAACAACAGCAATGATGCCACCCAAGGTAAGGCTACCCGTATCTCCCATAAATACCTGAGCCGGGTAAGCGTTGTACCACAGGAAGCCCAGACAGGCGCCCACAAATGCTGTGCAGAAAATTACGAGTTCACCCAGATTGGGTATATACATGATATTGAGATAGGTACTAAAGTCGACGCGACCTGATACATACGCCAATATGCCAAGTGATATTCCGATGATACCTGAAATGCCAGCTGCCAGGCCATCAATTCCATCGGTAATGTTTGCACCATTGGAAACTGCCGTGACTATAAGAATGACCACCAATACATATACTACCCAAGTATACTCAGCAGGAACGAACGGTACACTGCTGTAATCAAGCTCGCTGTTTTTGAAAAAGGGAAAGGTGGTCTTGGTAGACTTAACTTCCCTGAATGATTGATTCTCCTGTTGCGGGCTATCAACGTTTGCTGCAACATTAGATACTGGTGGCGGGGTAGCTTCGCGAATAACCACATAGTCGTTAAAGTAAAGCGTTAGCCCAACAATAAGCCCCAGTCCTACCTGACCAATAATCTTAAATCGTCCCGCCAGTCCGTCTTTATTCTTCCTGAATACTTTGATGTAGTCATCGAGAAAACCGATTAAGCCTAGCCAGCAAGTTGCAGTGATGAGCAGAATGACATAAACATTGTCCAGTTTGGCAAACAGCAATGTTGGAATGAGTATAGCGCCGATGATGATGATACCACCCATGGTAGGCGTTCCCTTTTTTTGCATCTGGCCTTTCAACCCCAGATCTCGAATATCCTCGCCCACCTGTTTTTTGCGCAGTATGTGGATCAGTTTTTCTCCCAGTGTTATCGTAATGAGCAAGGAAAGGAATGCTGCCATCCCGGCACGAAACGAAATGTACTGAAATACACCCGCCCCGATCAGGTTGAATTCTTTATCTAAGTAATTGAATAGATAGTACAGCATTCTCTATTTTCTCAATTTTCAAAAAGTCTTAACATTCGCTCAACAACTTCCCTATCATCGAAGGGATGTTTAATTCCTCTTATCTCCTGGTACGTTTCATGTCCCTTACCTGCAATCAGAATAATATCCTTATCCTTCGCCATCATACATGCCGTCTTAATCGCTTCCTCCCGATCAGGCATTACCAATGTTTTCCTTACTTCCGTTGGCGTTACACCCTCCTGCATTTCCTTTATAATCTCCATCGGATCTTCATCTCTGGGATTGTCGGAAGTGAGCACGACTTTATCGCTCAGCCTGCATGCAATAGAAGCCATCATAGGCCGTTTGGTCCGATCACGGTTTCCACCGCAGCCTACTACCGTGATAATCTGTTCGGCACCTGTTCGGAACTGCCCTATCGTCTCCAGTACATTTTGAAGAGCGTCAGGCGTGTGCGCGTAATCGACTATGGCTGTCAGTCTTGATCCGGGAAGAACCAGCTGAAATCTTCCAACAGCGCCCTCCAATCCGGAGAGTTTTGTCAATACTTCATCGGAATCCTGTCCTAAAAGAATCGCACTGCCATAAACTGCCAGAATATTGTAGGCATTGAAGTCGCCGATGAGTTTAAACCACACACTCTTTCCTCCAATTTCCAGTTCGAGTCCCTCAATGGAATTTGTAATGATTTTTCCCTTGAAGTCCACCATTTTCTTCAATCCATAGGAATACTTTGATGCGCTGGTGTTTTGCAACATTACCATGCCCCGCTTATCATCCGCATTGACCAGTGCAAAACCATCACCGCTCAATCCATCAAAATATTTCTTCTTAGCCTTGATATAATTTTCAAAGGTTTCGTGATAGTCCAGATGGTCATGTGAAATGTTTGTAAATATCCCACCCACAAACCTCAGCCCAGCGATGCGATCCTGATCGATAGCATGCGAACTAACTTCCATAAATACATGTGTGCAACCTGAATCCACCATTCGCTTCAGTAATTCATTGAGCTGGATTGGATCGGGTGTTGTGTGCGTCGCTATGACTACTTCATCACGTATTCTGTTTTCAACAGTGGACAACAAGCCCGGATGATGCCCGAGGGATGCAAAGAGTTTATACAATAAAGTCGCGACGGTTGTTTTTCCATTTGTACCAGTGACACCAACGAGCTTTATCTTTTCTGAGGGATTCGCAAAGAAGTTAGCTGCAATAATTCCCAATGACTCGGCGCTGTTTCTTACCGTAACAAACGTGCAGTCTTCATTGATGACGTCGGGCAGGGTTTCGCAAACGACAGCGGTCGCTCCTGAAGCAATTGCCCGGGTGATATATTCATGACCATCTGATTGAGTTCCTGTGATTGCTATAAACAAAAATCCAGGTTGAACTTTTCGTGAATCAAAGCAAATACCGTTTATATCCAGACCCATATTGCCACGGGAGGAGGTAAGTGATACTTTATACAATATGTCTTTTAATTCCGGCACAATTGTTTGCTTAGTTCGTTATCCCAGTTTTATAAAAATTCTCCCGCCTTTTCCTGTCCGGCTTCCTGCGACAAGCGACTGTTTAATCACCCTGCCACTTCCTTCGTATAACACATTCAATCCGGAGCTCTCCAGCAGATAAATCGCGTCGCGAAAGGTCATACCCATAACATCAGGCACAACGCCTTGACTTGCTATTGCCTTTTTCCAATTAACACCGGTACCATTTCGCGAGGAACGAACCCATTCCTCCTCGGTTTGCGAATGGTTTGATATGCCCAGTTCATTACAAAGCATAATTAATTCTTCCTGTCTTCCCGCACGGATAACCGGAAGAACTTCATTGCGGGCAAACTTCTTGATATCCATGGGTTGGTGAAGATTGATATCACGTGCATAGATATTGTCGGCAATCTCCTTGAACACGGGAGCCGCCACACTACTTCCGTACTGATACCATCCGCGTGGATTTTTTATAAGTACAATTGCGCTGTACTTCGGTTCATGTGCCGGAAAGTAACCAACGAAGGATGTGATGTATTTTTTAGTGTACCGGCCTTTCTCCAATATCTGTGCGGTACCGGTCTTTCCGGCAATTCTATAATGGGTACCTTTTATGTTCTTGGCAGTTCCATTCTCCACGACACCTTCGAGGAGAAGTTTTAGCTTGTGCAGCGTTTTTCCGGAACATATGCTTTTATTGATGACTTCCGTTTTGAAGACTTCTTCTTCTTCATCTGCTCTGCGTATCGAATTTACAAACACGGGTTTAATCATGACACCGTCATTTGCAACAGCGTTGTACAACACAAGTGTGTGCAGGGGTGTGGTTTCAAAACCGTATCCATATGACATCCAGGGTAAACTGATTCCACTCCAACCCTTTTGTCCGGGTCGTTTGATCTTTGGAGTAGGCTCACCGGCAATTTGAATTCCCAGTGGCTGTGACTGCTTGAGACGGTCCAGGTAATCGACAAACTTCTGCGGACGTAACCCGAAGTGTTTGTCTACCAGTTTGGCCATGGCAACATTAGAAGAATGCTCGAAGGCTTCCTGTACGGATACCCAACCCAGTCCACCTTCCTCATGGTCGCGTACGGTTTTGTTATAAAAGTTAAACTCTCCTTTACCAGTGTCGATGCTGTCATTTAATTCAACAGGGCTGTCCTCCAGCAATGCGATCATGGTAACCAACTTGAATGTCGAGCCCGGCTCAAATAATTGTCCTGTAGCAAAATTGAATTTCTCCGAGAACCCACCCCGGCCGTTACTACTCAAATTTGAAATTGCTTTTACCGCACCGGTTTTAACATCCATTACCACGACGAGACCGTCGTCGGCATTATGTTGCATCATGGCTTTGTGGAGGGCGGTTTCGGCAACGTCCTGCAGGTTGATATCCAGCGTGGTTTGTAAGTCCAGGCCATCGACAGCTTTAACGCTGTTCGCATCGAACACAGGTTTCCAAACGCCGCCGGCGATTTTCTGGTAGTAGGCATAACCATCCTGTCCACCCAGTTGTTCATCGAAGCTATATTCTAGTCCCGCGCCCTTATCATTCTCGTTGATAAATCCGATCGTCCTTCTGCTCAGATTGGTAAAAGGATGATACCGCACATCGATCTTCTCAAAGATAGCTCCGCCTCTGAGGCGGCCCTGCCGGAAAATCGGCCATTCAGTCATCATCTTTTTCTCCTGATAATTGATTCTTTTGCGGCTTAGGATAACGTATTGTTTATTGGTAGCCCTGGCATCAATCAACATCCTCTTAAAATCCGTTTTCGATCGCTCTTTAAAAAAACGGGAAAGCTGATAGGCGAGAGAATCCACACCCTTTTTAAATACTTCGTCTGTCGGTAGCGTTGCGTCAAAAGCAATCTTATAAAAAGGCAACGAGGTAGCGAGCAGACTTCCATTGTCCGAATAAATATTGCCACGTGTAGCCTTTATACGTTTATAATCAAATGAAATACGTTCACCCATGGCAGCCCACTTTTCACCCTGTACAAATTGTATATGGCCTGTTTTAACCACTACCGCGGCGGCAAACAGCACTACAAATAAAAATGCAATGCGAACTCTTAATAATATGGACCTCTTAATATTCACCTTTTTCTACTTCTACCTTAAAGGGTGGTTTTAAACTTTCTTTTAATCCAATCACTTTCACTTTACGGGCAACCTCCGACTGTTTACTTGCAAACATCAGGTCTGACTTAAGGGTTGTATAATCGGCGCGCAGGTCTTCCACTTCGGCCTGAACCGCGCTGATTCTGCGGACTGTCTTTTCCGCATAATGTGTATTACTGATATAAAGCAGCCCCAGCACCATGACAAAAAGTATTTTGGGCAGGTATTTCACCGGAAAACCTTCTTCAAAGTAGCTCTCCAGCCTCAACCTCTTTTCCATTCCGGAAAACATGCTGACGCCCGGTTTCGAGGACTTCTTCGCAGGATTGATCTTGAACTTGTTTTCTATCATCTCAATCTTTATGGTTCCTGTTAATCAATTTAACCTCTATATCTTTTGAGCAATTCTCAGCTTTGCACTCCTCGCTCTGCTGTTTTGTTCTACCTCACCGACTGATGCTTCAATGGGTTTTCTGGTTACAGCTTTAAAAGGCTTTATTTCATTTCCATAAAAGTCTTTCTCCACATCTCCAAAAACTTTGCCTTTACCCATGTAGTTCTTCACCATTCTGTCTTCCAGTGAGTGATAAGACATCACAACCAACCGCCCTCCTGGCTCCATTATTTCGCCGCTTTGGTGCAAAAAATCTTCCAGCGCTTTCATCTCTTCATTAACTTCAATTCGCAGCGCTTGAAACACCTGGGCGAAATATTTATTCTCCTTTCCTCGAGGAGTGATGGCATGCAGTGCAGCTTTCAGGTCTTCGGTACGGACAAAGGGTTTATTAACCCGTTGTTGTACTATTACCCGCGCAGCAGTCTTCGCATTTTTTAGCTCTCCATACATCCCGAAGATTTTATGGAGTTGCTCTTCATTGTATTCATTCAATACCTGTGATGCCGTTATGGATATGCTTTGGTTCATCCGCATGTCCAATGGCCCATCGAACCGGGTGGAAAATCCGCGCGATGGTGAATCGATCTGATGTGATGAAACACCAAGATCTGCCAGGATACCGTTGACCAGGGCAACCCCATTCAGTTTCAGATACCGTTTCATATGCATGAAGTTGGCCTGACAAAATGTAAAAGAACGACTCTTAATATTCTCTGCTTGCTCTTTAGCATCCTCATCCTGATCAAAGGCGATTAGCCTGCCTCCTTTCAGTTTTTCGAGAATCTTCAGACTGTGTCCCCCTCCTCCAAATGTTACATCTACATAAATTCCTTCGGGATCGATGTTGAGACCCTCCAGGCATTCCTGAAGCATAACAGGTTTGTGATACATAAGCTTCAAGCGGTAAGCTGCAAGCTTCAAGCGACAAGCTTCAAGCTCTAAGCTTCAAGTTTTATAGTTTGTTAATGAACGATGTGAGCATTTTTTGCTCTTCAATTGTCAACAGTAAGAGAGCATCAATGGTATCCACTGGAGCCCATTCTTGTTGTTGAATAATTAACAAGTGCGTTTCAAGTTCAAAAGCAGATCCCAATGATATCTCCTCAAAATGCCTGTACTCCTTTTGACTTTTCTTTGCACTTCCTTCTGCAATGTTCGAGGGTATTGAGACGGCACACCTTGTCGTTTGCGATCGGACACCATACTTTTCAGAGTCCGGCAAAAAAACAGCCGCCTTGTATACCTCACTCACTATTGCCATACCTTTCTTCCATATCAGTAACTTTTTAAAATCGCGCATAGCCTCAACGTTTTAAACTTGTAGCTTGTAGCTTGAAGCTTGAGGCTTGAAAGCTTGACACCGATAAACTCAAACTTCCAGCTTACAACTTCAACGTTTCCTCCCACGCTACTCTGTTAAGTATTTTTCAGCCAGTTTGGACAGCTCACTTGAATCTTTGATCAGGTGCTTTTCATAAATGGAAGGACTCCATACCTCGACTTTGTTACCCATACCAACCAGAATAATATCTTTTTCCAGTTGAGCATAGGCGAGCATGTTCTTCGGGATAACAAAACGGCCGTTGGCATCCAACTCTACCGTAGCTGTCCCTGAAAAGAAGTTCCGCTGCAGTTTGCGGTATTCCTCATTGAACTCACTCAAACCTGAGATTCTTGAAAACACTTTTTTGAACTCCACCATGGGGTAAATGATGAGGCATGGCTCGAACCCTCTCCGGACGACAAGCTCATTACCCTCGCTTGAAGGCAATTGAGCTTTAATCCGGGAAGGCAGAACAAGTCTGCCCTTGGAATCTAGCTTACTTTCATACTCACTGGTGAAGAAGGTCATAGACGTAGTGGTTGTCTTTTACTCCTAAGCAAACATATGCATTTTTATACCACTTTCAACCACTTCTTACCACAATTTTACATAAATGTGAAGTTTTAGGCATAAAAATGCCTTAGAAGTCGACGAATTGTTCGTAAGTGAAGGATAATTCAGCGGATTGCGCCTGACGAAATTAGTTTCCCAATGGTTTTTTCGTCCATTTTAAGGGAATTGGAAAGTATATCCACTGTATGCTCTCCAAAGTGCGGTGGTGGTAGAAAGTGGGAGCCTAAAACTGGTGCTGGACTGCCTACATAGGTTCTTACACCCGTGGAGCTAGCGGAATGCATGAGCAGTGCTTTTGCCTGAGGTGTTTCAAATACGTGTTGAATATCTTCAATAGCACCAGCAGGAATCCGGGCGTCTCTTAGCTGAGTCAGAATCGTGCCTGCCTGATACTTCAAAAATCGATCTTGTAAGAGGCTGCGAAGTGAATTTCTGTTGATAACCCTCAATTGGTTCGACTCATATCTTTGATCATCAGCTACTTGAGGAATACCCAATAAAGAACACAGCCCCCGGAACTGTTTATCATTCCCGACGGCCAGCAAAATCTCCTTACCCTCGGAAGTGATAAAAATATCGCCATAGGGAGCAATATTGGGATGGGCAGAACCTTGTTTATGGGGGATTATACCAGAAATCAGCCAGTTGGCAGCCTGATTACAAAGGGAAGAAATGGCGGCCTGGATTAGGGAAACTTCAACAAAACCACCCTGGCCTGTGCGGGATTTTTCAATCATGCCTAGCAGAAGACCCTCCTTCAAATGGTGCGCCGCCAAAACATCAACCAGTGCTACGGGCATTTTTAGCGAATTCCCTCCTGGCTCTCCATTCATGGACATAAAACCTGACTCTGCCTGAATCACCGCATCATATCCTACCCGTTGATCGTCCGACCCATATCCGGTTATCTGACCATACAGCAGATTAGAATTCAATTTTCGCAGCGTCTTATAATCAACTCCAATTTTTTCAGCATCACCAGGTTTGTAACTGGCAATTACCATGTCTGAAATTTTTACCAGGCTGTAGATAATCTCTCTGCCCTCCCGGGTTTCCAGGTTTATCGCAATGGATTTTTTTCCCCAATTCACAGAACAAAAATAGGCGGAGCGGTCGTCCGTATTCTCACCTTCTGCCTTCCAGGTGCGCGTCACATCACCTGATGACTTTGCATTTTCTACTTTAATGACGGTTGCGCCCAACTCCGCAAAAAACTGCCCGACGCTCGGTCCGGCCAGTACAGAAGCCAACTCCAGAATTTTAAGACCTTCAAACATCATTTAAATCGATTGCGTTTTTCGAATAAAACCGAATTTGCCACATCCTGCCAAATTGTAAATCATTTCTCGCATTTTTGTGTTCACTTATTCACAAATAGCTGAAAATGAAGAGAATTGGTTCGTTCCTGCTCTGCTGTACACTCGTTGGTTGTTTCGCAAGAAAAGAGTCGACTGAAATTTTGAAAACAGGAACCTGGAGGGCAACTCTTGAGATCCAGGGACAGGCGGTTCCCTTTATTCTCGAATGCCGGAAAGATGACAGTGATGGATACGATTTTTACCTTCAAAATGCCGGTGAACGACTATTGCTTGATGAGGTGACCCTTCAGGGCGATTCCCTGGATATTGTAGTTCATATCTTTGATGCCAATATAAAGGCCAAAATAAAAGGAGATACACTCCAGGGTGTTTTTATCAAAAACTTTGCCGCAGACTATCGCATACCTTTTTCTGCTGTTCACGGACAATCGTATCGTTTCGACAAAACATCCGCGCAGAATGCCGTTCCAGTTCCCGATTTTGCGGGGAAGTACCAGGTGGAATTTATTCACGAGTCTGATACGACAGATGCTATTGCTTTATTCCAACAATTCGGCGACAGCGTAACCGGTACGTTCCTTACGCCGACAGGGGACTATAGATTCCTCGAAGGTAGTGTGTCGAATGGAATACTGAACCTGAGTACATTTGATGGTAACTATATTTATTTATTCAGGGCAACAAAAGACGCCGATGGAAAACTGCGTGGAGAATTTTTTTCCGGAAAAGCCTGGTATGAGACATGGGTTGGTATCAGGGATGACAAAGCCTCCCTTCCGGACGCTGAAGCACTAACGTATCTGAAAGAAGGATATGACCGTATAGCCTTCACGTTTCCTGACGTAAACGGAAAGATGATTAGCCTTACTGACGATAAATACAAAGGTAAGGTTGTCATCATCCAACTACTGGGAACCTGGTGTCCAAACTGTATGGATGAGACCGTATTTCTGGCCGATTGGTACGCAAAGAATAAGGACCGGGGTATTGAAATAATTGGACTCGCATACGAGCGAAAGGATGATTTTACCTATGCCAGCGAGCGGGTAAAAAAAATGGTAGGGAGGCTTAAGGTCGGGTACGACATTGCGATTGCGGGGACAGATAACAAGGACAAAGCATCTGAGACATTGCCGATGCTCAACAAGGTTATTGCATTTCCCACGACCATCTTTGTCGGTAAAGACGGAAAGGTGAGCAAGATTCATACAGGTTTTTCAGGTCCTGGGACCGGGGTGTATTATGAGCAGTTTATACAGCGATTTAATGAAACGGTGAATGAACTTTTACAGGGTAATCTTGCTTCAGAAAATAATTGAACGCAAAGGAGATCAGTTGTAGCTCCTGAAGAGCTTTATGATCTCTGGAGAATTATAAGAATGAAAAAACGAGTTGTTGTCGGTTTGTCCGGTGGGGTCGATTCCAGCGTTACTGCATACCTGCTGAAAGAACAGGGGTATGATGTGATCGGTATGTTCATGAAGAACTGGCACGACGATTCTGTTACTATCAGCAACGAATGCCCGTGGCTGGACGACAGCAATGATGCCATGATAATAGCGCAGCAGTTGGGAATTCCATTTCAGGCTATTGATCTGAGTAAAGAATATAAGGAGCGGATTGTTGACTATATGTTTGCGGAATACCAACGTGGCAGAACACCCAATCCTGATGTACTTTGTAACCGAGAAATAAAATTTGATATCTTCCTGAACATGGCGTTGAAACTCGGTGCCGAATTTGTTGCAACGGGGCACTATGTTCGAAAAGCTTCCACTAAAAAGGATGGCAAGGACATTTACCATTTACTAAGTGGAAAGGACTCCAACAAAGATCAAAGTTATTTTCTCTGCCAGTTAACGCAGGACCAACTGTCGAAATCGCTGTTCCCGATCGGCGAGCTATTGAAATCAGAAGTAAGGGCTATAGCAAAAAAGATTGGGCTCGCCACGGCGGACAAGAAAGACTCTCAGGGGCTTTGTTTTATTGGCAAGGTACATCTGCCCGAGTTTCTGCAGCAGAGACTTGCCGCCAAGAGTGGGCCGGTGATTGATATTCCGGCTGATGCATCACTGTTTACAACGGATAACCATGGGGAAGAACTGAAATCAATTTCGAAGAAATATGAATTGTCGGCGGAACAAGGTGTGGTTGTCGGTAAGCATAACGGCGCACATTACTATACAATAGGGCAACGCAAGGGACTCAATCTGGGCGGATTTGCAAAACCGTTATTTGTAATCGGGACTGACACGGAGAAGAATATTATTTATACAGGGATGGGTGAAGATCATCCCGGGTTATACCGAAAAGGGCTCTTTATTCCAGCGGAAGATGAACACTGGGTTCGCAAGGACATAAGTCTTATGGTTGGTGAGTCAAGAAAATACCTGGCTCGGATACGCTACCGGCAGCCATTGACGGCCTGTACAATTTATAAGAAGGACGAGGGACTCTACATCATTTTTGACAAGCCCCAAAAGAGTATTACACCGGGTCAGTTTGCTGCTTGGTATGAGAATGACGAATTAGTGGGATCAGGCGTGATCAGCTAATTGAAGTGTCAGTTACTGCAATATGTATGCCTGCAAAACGTTGTTTTTTTCGATAAGACAGGACAACTATCATAGGATTATTGATTCTATTTTATCTAACTTTCCCCCGCGGAAATCGTTGATTTGTTTGAGTAGCGGCTGTTGAAATTCCTAACTTTCAACTCGTTGAGATTTAAGCAAAACGCTTGTACCGTCATTGAGGTTTTTACTAATTTTGAAAAAATTCTAAACGAACGAATATGAAAAAAAGCTACATCCTCTCCCTTTTCTGCGCGATGTGCCTGATGTTTGCGCATGTAGACTCTTTTGGCCAGGAGTTTCAAAAAGGTGATGTTATTCTCAGTACAGGCCTTGGACTTGGATATTACTACGGTGGCGGCGGTTATGGCGGGTTCGCTGCAGGCCTTGGCGTAAACGCTGAATTCTCTATTACTGATGAAATTGCAATTGGCCCTTATCTGGCATTCACAAGAAGATCATATAATCCGGGGGTTGGTGATGATTACAATTATACGTTCGTAGATTTTGGCGCCCGTGGTTCATACCACTTCGGCAAGTTGTTGAAAGTCAATACTGATCAATTTGATCCTTATGCTGGTGCTTTTCTAGGATTCGTTTCTACCAGTGGCGGTTACGATGACGGAATTTATGATTACTATGACAACTATGGAAGCAGAGTTCAGGTTGGGGTGTATGCGGGGGCACGTTGGTTTTTTTCGGAGAAGTTTGGCGTGTTTGGTGAAGTTGGTGTTGGTATGTTTCCGATCTTCGCCGGCGTTACTTTCAAACTGAAGTAATATTTTCTGCTTTGACACTTTAGAGTGTATGCTGAATAATCGGCATACACTTTTTTTTGTTACCTGCCTTTCAGGCTTCCCGAAAACCACTTACGCCTCCGGAAACAATAAACTTCATCGCCAAAGGTCCTGGTATATTCAGCGGCTTGATATTTTCCTTGGGAACAAAATAGTGAAATCCAGAAAATGCATAGGAGTGGGGAAAATATACCACCACCATATCCTGAAGCCCCAGATCAGAAAGATCAGGCTGTGTCACAAAACCAAGCTGGTATAAACTGTTATCCTTGTTGATGCGTACGAGCACGGGCTTGTTGAATTTTTTCTTGTCCCCAACAAAGGCGCCTAACAAATCCTTTACTGCCGAGTAGATCAGTTTAACAAAGGGTATCTTATTCAAGAGATGATCAAACCAGTCTGCCGCCGTTTTAAAGGCAAAATTTGTAGTAAGATATCCAAAGCCGGTGATGGCAAAAAGAATGATGGCAACGCCCAGTCCCGGGTACGGAAGATTCAACAAATTATCAAGCCATCGAAACGATATATATATAAAATAGGCCGTGGCTACCAGTGGAACGATAAAAAGTGTTCCGCTGAAAAAGTACCGGAGGATACGTCTTAGTATATTTTCCATAGTGAAAAAAAAAGGCTTCCGTTCTATCGGAAGCCTCAGTCTGTTACTGCTTTCTCTTCCTACAATGAGAATCCCAAAAAGCTCAGAAATCCAAGCGACATCAATCCAACGAGGATAAATGTTATTCCCAGACCTCTCAGCGGAGCAGGAACATTTGAATATTTCATCTTCTCACGAATACCAGCCAATGCCACAATGGCGAGCAGCCAACCAATTCCGGAACCAAAACCGTAAACAGCTGCTTCTCCAAGATTATAGGGCCGGCCAACCATAAAGAGCGCTCCACCCAGTATAGCACAATTAACAGCGATTAGGGGAAGAAAAATTCCTAACGTACCGTACAAGGCTGGAGAGACTTTTTCTATAACCATTTCAGTCAATTGAACTACTGCAGCGATAACAGAAATGAATACAATGAACTGAAGGAAATTTAGATCAATGGAAGCAAAATCCGAACCGAGCCATGCTAATGCCCCGGTATTGAGCACGTAATGCTGCACCAGCCAATTGATCGGAACTGTAATGCTCAACACAAAAATAACTGCCACTCCCAAACCAAACGCAGTGCTAACCTTTTTGGATATGGCAAGAAACGAACACATGCCAAGGAAGTAGGCAAATATCATGTTTTCAACAAAGATCGATCTTACGCCAATGTTTATTAGATTTTCCATTGCAGATTAATTAGTGTGATTCGCGATAACCGTTAATGCTTCGTTGAACCCATATCACAATACCTACGATGATACAGGCACCAGCCGGCAAAAGCATAAGGCCATTACCCTGATAGTGAAATCCAACTGCTTCAAAAATTTTAAAACCAAACAGCGCACCGCTTCCCAGTATTTCTCTGAAAAACGCAACGGCCATCAGAATCAATCCATATCCCAGCCCGTTTCCAAGACCATCCAAAAAGGAGGGCCATGGTTTATTGCTCATCGCAAAGGCTTCCAGTCGACCCATTACAATACAATTGGTAATAATCAGTCCCACAAATACAGCAAGTTGTTTCGAGACATCGTATACATACGCTTTCAATAATTCATTCACCAACGTTACCCATAGGGATACCACTGCCAGTTGTACAATGATGCGGATCCGTTGAGGAATTGCATTCCTCATGACCGAAATAGCTACGTTTGAACACGCTGTTACGACAAGCAGGCTGAGTGCCATGATAAAGGCTGGCTTCATCTGAGTCGTTACCGCAAGTGCCGAGCAAATTCCCAATACCTGCACGGTGATCGGATTATCGATATCCAGCGGATTAGTAATTAGCTTCTTGTTCTTTTTAGAAAAGAGAGGCTCGCTCTTTTTTTCTACTAATGTTTCCACACTTTCACTCATAAGACTAGCTGTTAGCTTTTTTCTTCTTTAAGTAGTTCTCGTAGCTTGACAAATAATCAGTAAGCATGTTGTTGACACCCTTCGCAGTAAGCGTAGCCCCCGACATACCATCCACTTTATGCGGATCATCGCCATAATCATTCCCTTCACCCTTCATCATCGTTACAGAAACCAGTTTATTATTATCATAAATAGATTTACCCTTGTACCGTGCCTGTACTTCATCATCAGAGGAGATTCTTGCGCCCAATCCGGGTGTCTCACCTTTATGATCAAACTTAACCCCACGAATCGTATTCATGTCTGATTCTAATGCAACAAAACCCCATATATCATTCCACAAGCCGAAGCCATAGACGGGTAGCACGACATAGTCAATTTTATTGGAATCGCTTTCATTCTTGAATTCATAAATAGGCAATAACCGTTGTTCGGGAGGCTTCTTGTACTCAGCCGCAAGATTTACATCCTGAGGTTTGATCCCCTCCTTAATACTCCCTTGATAGTCAATTACAAACTCATTAACCAGTTGTGCATACAGGACATTCACATCCTGCCCCTCCTGCAAGTCTACCACCGTGGCCAGAATATTCTGTTTCTGCTCCAGCGCAATATTAAACTGTTGCTTCTCTTTTAATCCTTCAGAAGCTAATGCCAATAGACCTCCGCACACTAAGGTGAGGACTGCCGCATAAATGATGATGTATAGATTAGACTGTCGCACGCTGTAATCTTCGTTTTTTGTTTGCACCGACTACAAAATAATCAATCAGCGGAGCGAATACATTCATCAGAAGTATCGCCAGCATGATTCCTTCCGGATAAGCCGGATTAAAAACACGGATTAGTACCGTGAATATACCAATTAGAAATCCATAGAACCATTTCCCAGTCTCGGTCTGCGCGGCTGTTACCGGATCAGTGGCCATAAATACAGCACCGAACGCCAAACCACCGATCACCAAATGATAGTGTGCCGGCATCATGGTGAATGGATTCCCTCCAACCAGATTGAGGAACAATCCCATGCCATATGCGCCTGCAAAAACACTCACAATAATCTTCCAGCTGCCAACACCGGTCATAACCAAAATCGCAGCCCCTACCAAACACATTAATGTTGAAGTCTCGCCAATACAGCCTGGTATAAAACCTAGAAACATGTTGGTGAAACTGTACATATTATCAGCCCAACCGGCTCCAAAACCATTTAGGGCGGCAACTGCACTTTCTGCGGTAGTTACGCTATTTGAAGCGACTGCAAGCGGTGTCGCACCCGAATAACCCGCTACCGTCTTTGCACCCTCCGGAATGTAGGTCCAGACTTCGCCGGCGATATCTACCGGATATGCAAAGTATAAAAATGCGCGGGCCGTCAGCGCCACATTCAGAACATTCATTCCTGTGCCGCCAAAAGCTTCCTTACCAATAACAACAGCAAAGATGGTGGCCACGGCAACCTGCCAGAGTGGAATGTCCGGTGGCATGACCAAAGGAATTAACATTCCCGTGACGAGAAAACCCTCGTTTACCGGATGTCTTCGAAAGGTGGCAAATACAAACTCCACACCCAGGCCCGTTGCATAGGATACAACAATGATTGGAATCGTCTGGATAGAGCCAATCAATACCTTATCCCACAGATCGGCCTGCTGACCGAGGGCAAGGAAGTGCTGATGACCAACGTTATAAATACCAAACAGCAAACAAGGCACCATGGCCAGGATTACCGTCATCATCAGACGCTTCATGTCAACCGCGTCTTTGATTTGTGCTCCTTTCGTACCTGTTGTTGTGTTTGGCGCAAAGGCAAACGTATCCAATGCTTCAAAGGCATAGTAGTATTTCTCCCACTTTCCGCCTTTTTCGAAGTCGTGTTTTACCTTGTCAAGTGTTTTCCGTAAAAACTTCATATAAATCAGCTATTCAACATTAGGTCAATTCCTTCGCGCAAAATACCCTGAACGTTATGCTTTGATACGTCCACAAATTCACAAAGCGCAAGGTCTTCTTCGATTACCTCATAGATGCCGAGTGCCTCCATTTCATCATAGTCCTCCGCCATTATTGCCTTTAACAAATAAGTAGGCAAAATGTCTATCGGCGTCACCTTTTCAAAAACTCCGGTTTGTACAAATGCACGCGGCTCCCCTTTTGTATTACTATCCAAAACAAACTCCTTTTTATAATTCAGGAAGGATAACAGTCCCCAGGCCCGGCTAAAACTCAATTTTCCCGCGGACGGTGTTATCCAGCCGAGGAATTCGTATTGATCGCCTTCAGGAATCACGGAAACTACCTGATCATAAAATCCAATATGATCTTCCTTGCCAATTTTGGTACCTGTCAATACATTCCCGGAAATAACCCGTACATGATCTTGTTTAAGGTTATTTTGAAGGATTTTTTTGACAGAAGCTCCCGTATAGGTCTTATAGTATTGTGGGTCTTTTACTTCTGAACCTGCTACTGCTATGATCTTTGATGCGTCGTAGATTCCGTTGAGGAAAAGTTTTCCGATCTGGATGACGCCATATGGATTGATGGTCCAGATTACATCACTTTTGGCAATCGGATCGAGATGATGAATTTGGACACCGACACATCCGGATGGATGCGGGCCGGAAAACTTATTTAACTCTACACCTTTTACCTGCGAAAACACAGGACTGATTTCCCTCGCGGAATGGACGTTCAAATGGACCTGTCCCAATGTGAATTTCCTCAGGATATCAACACCCACCTGAAAGAATTGCTCCTGACCCTTAAAGGTGAAATTATAATCCGGCGCCAGCGGGTGGGAATCAAAGCCAGAGATAAAAATCGTTTTCGGCGTCTGCGCAGGATCCGCTACAATGCCAAACGGGCGTTGCACAAGGTTCAGCCATACCCCGCTGTCGAGTAACTGAGCCTGAACTTTTTCCCGACCAAGGCTTGCGATTTCAGAAACGGTGTATTTTGGAAAATTTACGTACTCAATCGTTTTGTCGGCCAATATTACCACTTCCAGGAGCTTGCGTTTATCGCCACGCTTTACCTGTACAATTTCTCCGCTTACCGGCGCGGTAAATACGATATTTTCATGCTTTTTATCGTGAAACAAGTGTGAACCCGCTTTTACAGTATCTCCTTCTTTCACAACTACCTTCGGCATATAAATGCCCTGAAAATCAGCTGGTTTAATGGCAAATGTTTCCGGTTGTTCTACGGGTGAGATCTTTATTGCGGCTTTTCCCGCAAGGTTAATATCAAAGCCCTTTTTAAGTCGAATAAATTTGCCCATGTAGGTGGCGGTCTATTTTAGGAACGCGGCAAAATTAGCATTTTTTGGCACATTCAATAGTGTATTATTACATAATTGGATCACTAAATGGGTGTAGTTTTTCAGGCACTAACAGCATATACTCACTGGCTAAAAACTCCCCTGAGACTGAGCAATGATCTTTCCCAAAGCCAGACGAATTACTTCGTCGACCTGCTCATCGAAGGTTACATGCGTAGTATCTATCAAAAGAGCATCTTCTGCTCGTCTCAACGGGCTTTCCGTTCGAGTGGTGTCAATTTTGTCCCGTTCAATGATATTCTCAATTACATCATCCAAATCGACGAGCTGGTCCTTATTGAGCAATTCCCTTTGTCGCCGGAAAGCCCGAACCAGCAGGTCCGCATTCATAAATATTTTTAATTCGGCATGGGGAAACACAACTGTTCCAATATCCCTTCCATCCATAACTACTGCCTTTTCCTTGCCCATCCTCCGTTGCTGATCAACCATCGCGTTCCGGACATCCTTCAATGTACTCACCTGGCTCACTCTTTCGGATACCCGCATGGTGCGGATTTCTTTTTCCACATTGAGGCCATTGAGATAGGTTTCGGTGTTATTGCGGGCATTGATCTTGAATGCCACGTGAATTTGCTGCAGCGCCCTGGTAACTTCCTTTGGATTTGTGAGCGCGACATGATGCTCCAGAAAGTACAGCGTCACGGCGCGATACATTGCTCCCGTATCAATGTATCGATATCCCAGAATTGAAGAAACTTCCTTTGCTGTAGAACTCTTCCCGCACGCGGAAAATCCGTCGATGGCAATGACAATTTTGCGCAGGTTCATTAGCAGTCCTTTAGCGGGCAGGGAATAGGTTTTCCAGGTTTCAACTTTTTATGTGGCTTGTGGTGGTGATGCGAGGCACACGATTCTATCAGGAACACCACAAGAACGATGATGGAAAATTGCAGGATTCTCTTCACGATGTTAAGCTCAATGTATCCAAAAGTAGCTTAATTGGACCGTCTGCACAACTGCTGCTAATTCATCCAATTCTTTACCTGGTTTATTCTTTTGCTTTGAAGCTATGTTGCTAACTTAGCTTTCATAAATACAAAAACAGATGGAAACCAATGATCAGGGGAATGCGGAGAAGACATTCAAAAACTTTGGAAAAAAGGTTGATGAGTTTATGGCTGAACTAAGTGTAGCCGGAGATAAGCTTCAGAAAGAGTTCAATGCTAAATACGAAGAGTTGAAAATGTCGGCAGAAAAGCTAAGAAATGAATCCGAAAATAAGGAACGGTGGAAAGAAGTGGAGGAAAGCCTGAAAAAAGCCGGGGAGGAATTAGGTAAAGCCGTCAAGGCCGCTTTCAAAAAAAGAGAAACAGATCAAGAGGGCGAACAGAAATAAAATTGTGACAAGTGAATGATTCCAGAGCCCAGAATTTCAGGGCTCTGGAATCAACACTATTTTAACAGTTCATATTGTAACCTTTTTCCATTTTCCCTGCCGGAAAATGATGATGGCAACGATGGCCATCAGCGACTCGGCTATGGAAATCGCGGAATAGACCCCGACCGGCCCCAGGGCCAACCACTTTGCCAGCGAGTAGGCCAATGGAATCTGGAAAATCCAAAAACCAAAGAGGCTTATAATTGTGGGTGTTCGTGTATCACCCGCTCCATTAAAGGATTGATTCACCACCATGCCGTACGCGTAAAAAATGTAACCGAGTGAAACAATCCGGAGGCATTGAATTCCATTGGAAAGCACCTGTTCGTCGGAAGTAAAAAGTCTAAGGATCGGACCTGCAAGGCTGAAGAACAACACGGTAATTATGGCGAGAAAGGTCATGTTAAAAAAGGCAGTTCGCCAAACTGACTTCTCGGCCCTTTCCGGATGTCCGGCGCCCAGATTCTGACCCACCAACGTAGCGGCAGCATTCGCCATGCCCCATGCCGGAAGAATAGCGAATACAATTACCCGGATCGCAATCGTATAGCCTGCTAAAGCTGCACTTCCAAAATCTGACATAATACGCACAAGAAAAATCCAGCTGGCAGACCCTATCAAAAATTGCCCGGTGCCGCCAGCGGAAACTTTGACTAGTCGCGTAATGATCTCCCATTGAACGATAAAATTTTGAGCATGAAGCTTTATTATTCCCTTTCCTTTTTGCAGGTGATATATCTGATAAAGTACACCAACGCCTCTTCCAATGTTCGTTGCAATTGCAGCTCCCTCCACTCCAAATCCCGGGATGGGACCAAATCCAAAAATGAACATAGGATCAAGAACTATATTCAGACCGTTAGCCAGCCAAAGAGACCGCATAGCGATAGACGGATCGCCGGCGCCCCGGAAAACTCCGTTAATAAGAAATAACATCATGATAGTGATATTTCCGGATATCATCCATCGGGCATATCCTGAATTCTTTTCAATCAGTTGTTCGCTTGCACCCATAAGGCGTAAGAGATCTTCTGAAAAGAAAATTCCCACGATGCTGATCGCCACTGACAATCCTAAACCTAAAAATATCGCCTGGGCTGCCGCTACTTCAGCTGCTTTGACATCCTTTTCGCCTACCCTCCGGGCAACCATGGCAGTAGCCCCCATACTCAGGCCCATAGCCAGCGAGTAAATCAATGTAAGGATCGATTCTGTAAGCCCGATAGTCGCAACGGCGTCGTTATCGTGCAATTGACTAACGAAGTAGACGTCAATGACTGCAAACAAGGACTCCATAGCCATCTCCAAAATCATGGGAATTGATAAAAGGAGGATCGCCCTATCGATGCTTCCGCTTGTATAATCTTGTTGTTCGCCCTTCAGCGCCTGCGAGAATAGACGCAAAAAGGATCCAATTTTTTTTGAAACTGACATTGTGTTTGTTTTAACAGGAAGTAAATGAGAAGAAACCCAGCCTCAGGACTAAGGCTAAGAAAAAATGTCTGGATGTCCAAAATGTTTGGTTGGACCCAGGTTTGACTGCCGCGCAGGCAATCTTAAAATGTCAGAATCATAAGCGTAGAAGTTCGATTCAAACAGAGGTTACGGCAAACGGGGAGAAAGGTTTTACTTTTTCTAAAGATTATCATTTAAATAGAAAAAAGTGCAATCAGGAATACAGGTTCCTGTTGCGGTAAAAGAAGTAAAAAAGGAGACTACCCCTCAGCAGCCTCCTTCAAAATAACGAGACAATTGCTTAATCCTTTCTCACAAAACTTGCCCCCGAAACCGTAGTTGTCACGGCGGGATTGCCTCGATATAATACTGAGCTGGCACCGGTAGCCACTGCAGTAAGTTCATCCGTCACGGTAACTTTCCCGTTGCTCGCTCCCGAAATATCCAGATACGCCTGTCTGACCGGAAAATCATATGCCGTCAATACCGACGCACCCGAAACCTCGGCATGAATTTCATCACCCAACCCATGCATGTGAAGCGTAGAAGCGCCTGTCAACAGCAAGTTCAGCTCACGATAGCCGGCGTTGAGTTGGCATACCGAAGCTCCGGAAAGAAAAATATCCAGCTCTTCATCGCTTTCAAATCCATTGACAGTAGAAATACTGGCACCAGAAAAATTGACTGCCTCCAACTGGGGCATTGTAATGGTAATATACGTTTGATGATTTCTGTTGCCGTGATCATCAAATCGAATAACCAACGTACTTCCTGTCTTAAACACCTCGATGTCATCGATATTCCTGCGGTCACCGCGAACATGGATGCCATAGGTGTTCGATTGCTCTACCCGGATGTTAAATGCACTTCCGATTTCAAGCCGATCAAATTCTACAACGGGAAATTCTTTCTCTACTTCCTGTAGCGGCCCAGGATCCTCAGTTTCACACGCTGACAATAAAACCAGTGCAATCAGGAAGAACGATGCGAAGAGTGTCTTGAATTGTTTTAACATAACTTAATTCGTTGTTTGTTATCAGACAACCCTGCCCGCTGACACCCCTATGGAAACAAATAATTTTTTTAGCTGACAGGCGTTTGAGGAACCGTACAACAGATTAATAAATAGAGACCGATTTAATATTGACAAATTCCCTTAACCCAACAGCCAAGGTTTATTGAACTTATCAGCTATTTTTTCAAAGTTTCTGCCAGGTCAATTCTCGCCAGGGGACCTGCGCATATTTTTCCCGGTTTTCCCTTAGCAGGGATCATCCTATTTTTCAACGCCACCCTATGGACTGGGAGGCTCCGCATGTTCCATCAGGCCTTGCTTCGCCAGAGCGCTTCGCAAAGGCGAGTCTGCACCCAATTCACACATCCCGCAGCGAGGCCCTGCTGAATCACGCTGGAGGTTTGTGTGTGCATGGACGGAGTACGCATCGTACAACCAGTATAATAAGCATTTACCATTAACGCGGACAAGAGTAGGATCTAGCCCCCGTAACCGATAAACGTAAAAAAGAAAAGCCAGGTTCATCGCCTGGCTTTTTCTATTTATGTCAAAAAACTACTATCCGATGGTCACGCGCCTGAATTCCGCTACTGTCAGTCCTTTTGTGATACTATCGAGATATTGTCCTACCGTCTTTGAATTGTCCTTCACAAAAGGTTGGTGCAAAAGCGTGTTGTCCTTAAAGAAACGCTGCAGCTTTCCCTGAGCAATCTTTTCAACCATGTTTTCAGGTTTGCCTTCAGCCAGGATTTGTGCCTTGGCTATTTCAAGTTCCTTTTCGATGATCGTCTTGTCCACTGATTTTTCATCAATGCCTACAGGGTTCATCGCAGCAATCTGCATTCCCACATCCTTGCCTGCATCCACGACGTCTTTCCCGTTAACACCTTTCAGGGAAACAAGTACCCCAAGTTTAGATCCTGCGTGAATATAAGCCACTACGGTCTCGCCCTTCATGTGCACATATTCACTCACTTCAATCTTCTCTCCGATTTTCCCAACCAACTCAACGATCTTATCATTCAAAGAAAGATCACCTGCCTTCAGGCTCAATAAGGAATCTCTGTCGGCAGGTTTACTTGTGTAAGCTGTATCGACAATCAACTTGCCCAACGCCTGGAATTCTTCATTCTTGGCAACAAAATCAGTTTCACAGTTAAGGGCAATAAGTACCGCCTCTTTTTTGTCGTCACTAACTTTGATAAAAACAGAACCTTCTTTGGCATCGCGGTCAGACCGGGACGCAGAAACTTTTTGTCCCTTTTTACGAAGAATCTCTATGGCTTTTTCAAAATCTCCATCGGCTTCTGTAAGCGCTTTTTTACAGTCCATCATACCTGCACCGGTCATCTGACGGAGTTTGTTAACATCTTGTGCTGAAATTGCTGACATAATTATTTTTCAGTTTATGAATTTTAAAAATACGACCTGGCTTAAATGAATCGTCCCACCAGCTTTTAGATATCGCAAAGCGGCAGGACGACTAAGAAAATTATTTGAGTATTCTACTTTACTTCTTCTACTGGCTCGTCAACGCGTCTTTTTTCGTCCTCGTCTTTCTTATGCGCTGCGTCTTCCTTGTCCTTTTTACGCTCCATCAAAGACTCTTCAATCACTCTGCTTACATACTTGGTAAGGATAGAGATCGATTTGAAGGCATCGTCATTGGCCGGAACAGGAAAGTCAACTCCTGAAGGGTCTGAATTAGTATCTACTAAAGCAAATACAGGGATATTCAATTTTTGTGCTTCCGTTACAGCAATATGTTCACGCTTTACATCAATAACGAATAAAGCAGCAGGAAGTCTGTTCAGGTCGGCAATACCACCTAACAGCTTTTCTAATTTTGCTTTCTCGCGTGTGACCATCAATCGCTCGCGCTTTGCCAGGTTGGTAAACGCCTCATCCTTCATCAACTTCTCAATTTGAGCAAGTTTTTTCAATGACTTCCGGATTGTCGCGAAGTTGGTAAGCATACCTCCGAGCCAACGTTCAGTTACAAATGGCATATTCAGCCTTTTTGCTTCCTCTGTCACGATATCCTTAGCCTGCTTTTTTGTCGCCACAAACATGATCTTCCTGCCCGAACGAACAATGTTCTTCAGCGCGAAAGTAGCCTCTTCGAGGCGCGACAATGTTTTGTTTAGGTCGATGATGTGGATACCGTTGTTTTCCATAAAGATGTACTCAGCCATCTTTGGGTTCCACTTGCGGGTAAGGTGACCAAAGTGTACACCTGCATCCAACAGTTCCTGATATGTTAATTTTTCAGCCATTCTCTTGATACGATTAACGCTTGCTAAACTGGAATTTCTTTCTTGCCTTTCTTCTTCCTGGTTTCTTTCTCTCAACCATACGGGAGTCGCGGGTCATGAACCCTTCTTTTCTCAGCGTAGGTTTGTTTTCAGGGTTGATTTCAACTAATGCGCGGGCTATTCCAAGACGGACAGCCTCTGCCTGACCAGTTACCCCGCCGCCTTCAACATTTACGGTTACATCGTATGTTGTTTCCAGTTTCAAGGCAGCCAGTGCTTGTTTCGCTAACGTCTGATGAATCTCAGAGAGAAAGTACTCCTTAAGCTCGCGGTCGTTTATGATGATATCTCCTTTTCCAGGCTTAACGTAAACCCGTGCAATGGAGGTTTTTCTTCTACCGATGGTGTTAATGATCTGCATGTATCAGAATTTAATTTCTTTTGGTTGTTGCGCTGTATGAGGATGCTCTGTTCCGGCATAAACATGGAGGCTTCTGAAAAGCTCACTTCCCAATCTGTTTTTTGGTAACATACCGCGAACAGCATGTTCAATCAGTCGCTCCGGATGCTTGGCACGAATCATTGTTGGTGTGTGCTCACGCTGACCTCCCGGATATCCGGAATGGGTGAAAATAACACGATCGGTCCACTTCTTGCCCGTCATCCGCACTTTTTCAGCATTAATTACGATGACATTATCGCCACAATCCACATGCGGACTGTAGCTCGGCTTGTGTTTGCCACGAATGATGTGTGCAATCTGACTTGCCACGCGGCCTAATACCTGTGAATTTGCATCAACCACAACCCAGCCCTTTTCAACAGTGGCTTTGTTCGCGTAGGTCGTTTTATAGCTATTATGATCCATTTTTAATAATATAAATCCAGTTTAATACACTACCCCCTCAAAAAGGGACACAAAGGTAAACTGCCGTTATTTGAAATGCAAGCTGAATCAGAATTTTGAATCCCACCCTGATAGGGAAAATTACCCCTTAAACTCAATAAAGGGCTGTTAACGAAAGCTTTCTACAGTTCTAAAGAATTAACAATCGCGCTCACAAATATCCTGCTGCTTCCCAAAAATCAGCGGCTCTTCTCCTTAAAAGGCCGAATTAATCAGCAAATGAACTGAAAAAATTGGTACAGAAGGGTACAAATGTGGGTTGCTCCTACCTGTTCAACTCTAATTGCCTGATGAATGCCTCCAGATCCTTGTGATAGGGTGCCTCGATTTTCAGGGCATTTCCAGCCAAATCCATAAATGAAAGCGAAAATGCGTGGAGAGCCATCCTTTTCATAAAGGGCTGTTCTTCCGTTTCTTTCTTCAGGTTAAACCCCCTTTTCACCTGAGAGAGAAAAAATGGCTTTCCGCCATACACAAGGTCTCCGGAAATAGCGGCGCCCAAAAGTGCCAGGTGCACCCTGATCTGATGCATTCTTCCTGTAACGGGACGGCATTCTATTAAGGTGTGGAATTTATAGGACTCCAGGGAGGAAAAGTAGGTCTGAGCGGACTTCCCTTCACGCTTGCTGATTCTGACAATACCATCAGGAAGCTTTAGAATAGGCGCATCCACTAGCTGATCCTTAAAATTATGAATGCCGTCTGCGATGGCGTGATAGACCTTCTCTACCTGTCGCTTTTCAAATTGAATACTTAAGTGGCGGTAAGCATCGGGATTCTTCGCAATTGCCAACACACCGGATGTTTCCTTATCCAGCCGGTGGCAAACCTGGGCCTCTGGGATGTACCCGCGTGCGAGGCCCAGCAGGTTGATTTTTTCGTGGCGGTCTTCTAATGTGGAAAGGAAAGGCGGTTTATTTACGGCAACAAAGTCATCATTTTCAAAGAGGATGAGGTCCTCAAATTTTATTTTCTGTGGCTTCAAGGGAATTAGTTCTTTAAGGCATCCGGCACTTCCGCATTGTCCGGCTTTACGCGCGGCAATTTAAAACTAAAAACCGAACCCTTACCTTCCAGGCTCTCTACTTCCGCCTTAGAATTATGTCCATCGAGGATATGCTTGACGATAGCCAGTCCCAATCCAGTTCCTCCTTTTTCGCGACTCCTGCTCTTGTCTACTCGGTAAAACCGTTCAAATATCCTCGGTAAATGTTCAGCCGCGATGCCCTCACCGTTGTCGCGAACGCTGGTCACCACGTTCTTTTTGCTGCTTTCAAAGGACACAACCACTTCTGCACCCTCATTTGAATGTTTTATGGCATTGGAGATTAGATTTGTCATAACCTGGTAGATACGCTGCCAATCGGCATAAACCCAGACCTTATGAGAAGCTCCTTCTATTGTCAGTTTCATTTCCTTTTTGTCCGCCTTTTCTTCAAACTGTTCGAACACCTCTTCAGTGAGTTTATAGAGGTCAATGCTCTCGAAATGCATTTTGATCTGACCGGTTTCTATATGCGACAAGGTTAATAAGTCCTGCACCAGCATGTCCAGCCCATCGAGACTCTTCGCTGCCTTTTTTAGAAATTTAGTCCGAACTGTTTTATCATTCACCGCACCGTCAAGCAACGTGTGTACAAATCCCTGAGCGGCAAAAATGGGAGTCTTGAGTTCATGAGAAACATCGGCAATAAACTCCCGGCGGAAGGCTTCCAGTTTTTTCAGTTCATCGATTTCTTTCTGCTTCAGTTCAGCAAATGAATAGATGTCCTGATTAATTGATTTTAATGGATTAAGCGGAGCGGATTTTTGCTTGTCGATTTTTGAAAGCTCTTTCTTTTTGAGCTTCGCCATTAGTTTATAAACCTTGTCAAGTTCCCGGAAAATAAGAAACTCCAGCACGACAAAAATCAACAGATAAGAAACGGAAAAGCTAATCGCAAAAGCAACCAACAGTGCGCTCCGATCAACACTCTTAAAAAGAGATAGAAACAGCGATGTAATAAGCGCAATACAGAGCGCTAATAATAGGGCTAGTCCCCGTGAACTGTAAACCATGTGCCAAGATAATCGTAATCTGTTAATAGTTCCTGATCACGCACGTGGTTCAGTTCAACCGAAAAAGCCTGAAACGCCTTGTTAGTTTAATGAAAACTTGTATCCTACACCCTTAACCGTAGTAATGTAGTCGTCACCGATCTTCTCCCTCACTTTGCGGATATGGACATCCACTGTACGGGCCAATACATAAACGTCGGAGCCCCAGATATTAAGCAATAAATCCTCCCGGCTGAAGACTTTGTTTGGGTGTTGCGCGAGAAAGAAAAGCAATTCAAACTCCTTTTTAGGCAAATTTATCTCCCGTCCATTAATGTTAATTGTATAACTCGTCCGATCAATGGTAAGGTCTCCTATGGTGATGGTTGTAGTCGGGGATGATTTCTTTGTATCCCTTCTGAAAAGCGCGCTTATTCTGCTCATCAACGCACGCGGTTTGATAGGTTTGTTGATATAATCGTCCGCACCGACGTCAAATGCTGCGACTTCTGAGTACTCTTCCGATCGGGCTGTCAGAAAAACAACAAACGTTTTCTGTAGTTCCGGAATATCGCGCAACAGCCGGCAGGTTTCGACACCATCCATTTTTGGCATCATGATATCCAGTAAAACGAGATCCGGGATAAATTTCTTTGCAATATCAACAGCCTTTGCTCCGTCCAAAGCCGTTTTTACCTCATACCCGCTTTTCTCCAGATTGTATTTCAGAAGTTCCAGTATTGGCTCTTCATCATCCACTACAAGCACTTTGTGCATTTGCTTGTTTCCCATAGGTAAACACTTTGGTCAAAAATAGACAGAAAAAGGAGTATTAAAAACGGAGCTGTTTATATTAACAATTCCTTAACCGGGATAACATTAAGCTCTTCGCAAGGCAAGATAATTACATAACAACGCCTGGTTACTATAAAAACGGATATTGCTTACTCATATATAAAATGAACGACTTCAAGTCACTATTGAACTTGTCATTCCATTCATCAAGGAAGACGTTTTGCTTTGATTGATACTGGCGATAGTTCATAAAGTAGGCATTATTGGGCAGTTCCTTGAATCGTTGAGAAGGCTTCCTGGTGAGGGACAACGACAAGGTATCCAATGATGAAATCACTTTGCGGATAGCGGCCTCTTTCAGGGACAACTTTTGTGCGACGGGATCATTTTCTCCCATGGTTGAATAAAGGCTATCGAGCACTTGGGCACCACGAAGCATGTGTTCTACAAACTTCAGGTAATCTTCATCCTCCTTCATATACGTCTTATACTCCCTGGATTGCTCCCCATAGCGATCAATCAGGTACTTCTCAGCTCCCCGATCCCCAATAAACGTTGCGAGGTTTTCATTAAAGTCGATGCTGTCCTTTACGAATATGGTGGAATGAGACATCTCGTGAATGATAAGATTAGCCAGATCGCCTTCACTGCGGTTCAACATTTTGGTAAGTATCGGATCAGTAAACCATCCCAGGGTTGACCATCCGCCCGGATTTCTGATAATTACGTCCCATTTCTCTGCTTCAAGTTCCTCTTTTAAGGCAACAGCTCTGTCTTTATTGAAAAATCCTTTATATGGAACGGAACCTACGATGGGAAATTTCCACTCTTTGGGTTTCATACGAAAAGGTTCACATGCCAAAACAACCCACATTACTTCCTTACCCTGCTGGTCATAAAGAGTTCGGTAATTTTGTGTGTCTTTCAATCCGAGTGAATCGATAGCATATTTCCTTACCTCATCAATCAACCTAAGCCTCAATTTTAATGAGTCAGGAAAATCTGGGTCTCTCAAATATTCTTCGACCGGCCGGGCCTTCCACACAATGGACAACTGTCCGTATCCTTGCTGGACAGCATAACTAACCAATTCCCAATAGGCGATAATCGCAATCGTCAACCCGAATACTAATGCGGCCCCTGTTCGTTTTAAATTCTTTCGTAAACGGTCTGTCATAGCCTGGTTGAGGTTGTTCTGGTGCTTACTTTAACGGGTGCCTTCACAAAACATTTATCTATTTTATATCCTTCCTTGAACAGTTTAAACTGCAATATAAAAGCTTTGACAGTAGTTGTCATTTGTTGCAATGAAGTCTCAACTACCTGAATGCAATTTATTTAACCTTTTTGTCTTCAAGCAATACCACAATGAAATGCCCGGAGGAAGAAGAATATCTCTTCACCCTCCGTTTTTAATTCAAGGGTGATGTAGTAATTTCAACCCATTATCAAGTTGTCGCCTGCCTGCCGGTAGGCAGGTTAGCTGTAGGCTCTTCATCACGATTACCTCGAATGTAAATTCCTACTCCTCATTATTCCTCAACTTGAATTTTAGAAAAAGTAACGTAAACAATGAAAAGACTAATATGAGCGACGCTAAAGAAAAACTGAAGGCACTCCAGCTAACCCTTGACAAGCTGGAGAAGACATACGGTAAAGGAACCGTGATGAAGCTAAGTGATGAAAAGGTAATGGACGTACCGGCAATTTCTACCGGCTCCTTAGGATTGGATATTGCGTTGGGCATCGGAGGCATACCTCGTGGAAGAGTAACTGAAATTTACGGTCCTGAATCATCCGGAAAGACCACACTCACCTTGCATTGTATAGCTGAAGCGCAACGAAAAGGTGGGCTTGCCGCCTTCATCGATGCAGAACATGCTTTTGATAAATCCTATGCAGAGAAGCTGGGCATTGATACAGAGAATTTACTTATCTCACAACCCGACAATGGCGAACAGGCACTAGAGATTGCTGATCACCTGATCCGTTCGGGTGCGATTGATATTATTGTTATTGATTCAGTGGCGGCGTTGGTTCCAAAAAGTGAGTTGGAAGGAGAAATGGGAGATAGTAAAATGGGTCTGCATGCGCGGTTGATGTCGCAAGCGCTGAGAAAATTGACTGGTACAATAAGCAAAACCGGTTGTGCCTGTATCTTCATCAACCAGCTTCGCGAGAAGATAGGTGTGATGTTTGGCAATCCCGAGACAACCACCGGTGGTAATGCCTTAAAATTCTATGCATCTGTTCGGTTAGATATTCGGCGAATAGGACAGATTAAAGAAGCTGCCGATGATATTACCGGTAACCGTGTAAAAGTAAAAGTGGTGAAAAACAAGGTAGCCCCTCCGTTTAAGGTGGTTGAATTTGATATCATGTACGGAAGAGGAATCTCAAAGGCAGGAGAAATTGTTGACCTGGGAGTTGAACTGAATGTCATTCAGAAATCAGGGTCCTGGTTTGCGTATAACGGTAACAAGCTTGGTCAGGGACGTGATTCGGTTAAGCAGCTTATCGAGGACAATCCTGAACTGATGGAAGAATTGGAGAAAAAAATCAAGGATAAGATCGCCGGAGTGGAAGAAGCGAAAGTTGCTGAGAAAGAAGCAAGGATTGCAGAGAAAGAGGCAAAGGTGGTAGAGAAAGCCGCCAAGTAAACATCATCCTAGGGACGCAAGATCTGACCCTAAACATGTTGGGACGCAAGATTTTGCGTCCCAACATAATCAAGGACGCAAGATTTTGCGTCCCAACATAACGTAAGGTCAGGCCCTTATGGCATTTACCGGGTCCATCCTCGCTGCCATGGCTGCCGGTACTATCCCTGAAACCAATCCGATCACCGATGAAACTCCCAGTCCCAAGACGATGTTCTTGAACGTAAGTGTGACAACCAGGGTCCCGATGGGAATAAAGGTTATCAGGTAGACCAGAACCAACCCCGCCATACCGCCAATAAGGCTGAGGAAAATGGCTTCAAACAGGAACTCAAACAGTATAAAGTAATTCTTCGCGCCAAGCGATTTCTGCAAGCCGATGATGCTGGTTCTTTCCTTCACCGAAACGAACATAATATTGGCGATACCAAAACCACCCACTAAGATGGAGAACCCACCGATGATCCAGCCTGCCGTTCCAACCACATCAAACACACCGCTCACGATATTGGCAATTGCTTCTGGACGATTAAGGGCAAAATTATCTTTTTCTACAGGACGCAGGCCTCTTCTTGCACGCAGGATACCTTTCACCTCGTTTTCAAGCTCGACTAATCCGATATCTGTTTCGTTTCCTTTTACACCGATAACCGAACCAAGCTCAAACGGATGGCCTGTTCCCGTCTGAAACAATCTTCTGAAAGATTGATAGGGTATAAGCGCTGCATAATCATTGCTTGGAGTGCCCAGGAAACTCTGGCCCTCCTTTTTTATTACGCCGGCAACAACATACTTCAGGTTCTTTATTCTGATAGTTTTGCCGATAGGATCCACACCGTTCAGAAAAAGTGCATTGGCTAGTTCATGACCGATCACGACAATATTTCTGCCTGCTTCAATTTCCTCGTTATTAAAGAACCGACCTGCTTCAATAGTTACTTCATAAACGTTGTTATATCCCTGGCTTCCACCCGTCAGCCGAATTTGATCAATGCTATTGCTCCCGTACTTCACCGTGACGTTACGTCGGCTGGCAAAAATCGCCATTCCATTCTCGTTATTGAGATTGGTTTGTAGAAACTTGAACTCATCGTATGACGGATTTGGTCGCTGCCAGAAATCCCACCACCTGTATTCTCCATCGTTATCAGCGGTGAATGGCCATTTTTGAATATAAATCACGCCCGTTCCTAAAAAATTGAGGCTGTCTTTGATGTTCTTCTCCAGTGAATCGACCAGTGTCAATACGGAGATGATGGCGAAGATACCGACGGTTACCCCCAATAAGGAGAGAATCGTTCGTAGAACATTGGACTTCAATGCATTGGCTGCGAACCGGAAACTTTCGTAAATCTGGGCTAGGGTTTTCATCTGGCTGTTTAACGCAAATAATTCAGATAGGGTTAGTCGGCAATTAGTTCGCCAAATTACTTCTTAAGACTCAAAATGCGGTTTTTTGTTACACCTTGGAAAAACCTAATGCGTTTTGTCGCAAAAGCCAAATATTGCCTTATTTTTGCAACCTCTTAAAAAATTACCCTTTATTGGGCATCTTTTGCACAAACGAATATGAAGTTATCAGAATTCAAGTTTGAACTCCCCAACAACTTAATTGCCCTGGATCCAGCAGAAAACCGAGATGAGTCCCGGTTAATGGTGGTTCATAAAGACACCGGGAAAATTGAGCATAAGATTTTCAAAGACGTCGTTAACTATTTTACCGAAGGTGATGTACTTGTAGCAAATGATACCATGGTGTTTCCGGCACGCCTTTACGGACGGAAGGAAAAGACAGGTGCGAAGATCGAAGTGTTTCTATTGCGTGAGCTTAACGCGGAGATGCACTTGTGGGATGTTTTGGTGGACCCCGCCCGAAAGATTCGGGTAGGAAATAAGCTTTACTTTGGTAACGGAGATTTAGTCGCAGAAGTCATTGACAATACTACGTCACGCGGGCGGACTATCCGTTTCTTATTTGATGGAGATTCCGTCGCCTTTGATAAAGTAGTTGAATCGTTGGGCGAAACACCCCTGCCAAAATACATCAAGCGAAAAATAAAGCCGGAAGACAAAGAACGTTTTCAGACTATTTTTGCGAAGAATAAAGGTGCTGTCTCTGCACCCACTGCGGGAATGCACTTTACCCGTCAACTCCTGAAACGCCTTCAGATCAAGGGCGTTGACATGACGTACATTACGCTGCATATTGGTTTGGGCACCTTCCGTCCTGTGGATGTAGAAGACCTCACCAAGCATAAGATGGATTCAGAAAACTTCATCGTCGGTGAGCAGGCCGTAACTATTGTGAACAAGGCATTGGATAATAAACGCCGTGTTTGCGCCATTGGTACCACAACGATGCGTGCATTGGAATCGGCAGTTTCGGCAACAAACCGCCTGAAGGCGAGGGAAGGCTGGACAGACAAATTCATTTTCCCGCCCTATGATTTTAAAATTTGTAATGCGATGATTACAAACTTCCATATGCCTGAATCGACTTTGCTGATGATGGCTTCGGCGTTTGCCGGTTATGACTTGGCGATGGAAGCCTATAAGCAGGCGAAAAAGGAAAAGTATAAGTTCCTTACCTATGGAGATGCCATGCTGATCATCTAACTGGCACAAGTCTCCAGATCGTAAAACAAACCAGTGATTGTCTAAAGTTGTTTCGTCAGATAAAGAAACAAAGAGATGGCTACAGGGTAAATAATAAAGTACTGAGGTGCCGGTGTAAAAATACCAACGAAAATACCAACGGGTGCCAGTAACAATAACGTACCTCCTGTGAAAATGATGGCTTTCCTGGACCTTTCCATAGGTTCTTTTGCTGCGGCCAGCATTTTATAAATCAAGAACGTTGCTACCGCTACATTAAAAACAACCAATAGAAACCTGAGCACTATCATAGTTTTGGTATTTTAGTAAATCTATGAATTATACGGAATACGCACTTATTGTTGCCGGGGGAAAAGGCACACGTATCAAAAGCAAAATACCAAAACAATTCCTGGAGTTAAATGGATTGCCAGTTCTCATGCATACCATTCTTGCATTCTATCGCTATTCAGACCAAATCAAGATTATACTCGTTCTGCCTGAAGATGATTTTTCCACTTGGGAGATGCTTTGTAATCAATACAACTTCCATAAGCCTATTGTTCTTCAGCATGGAGGCGAGTCGCGTTTTTTGTCTGTAAAAAACGGTTTAGAGAAAATTGAGGGCGACGGTTTAGTGGCAATCCACGATGGGGTAAGGCCGATGGTGAATGAAGATATCATCGCCGCCTCCTTCCGGCTTGCGGCTGTACATCAATGTGCTGTTGCTGCAGTCAGGTTAAAAGAGTCTATTCGAATGACTGACCAGGACCAGACCAAGGCAGTAGATCGTTCCCGTTTCAGGTTGATTCAGACACCACAGACATTTCGCGTGTCTCTTATCAAGGAAGCTTATAAGCAAAAAGAGGACGCTAGCCTGACGGATGATGCCAGCGTAGCTGAACGGGCAGGCTATCCGGTTTCCCTATTTGAGGGGAGTTACGAAAACATCAAGATTACCACCCATGAGGATCTTGTGTTTGCGGAAGCGTTATTAAAAAGTCGCACGAATACCGACATCTAAAAATGACAAAAGCTGGCCAATGGCCAGCTTTCTTATCTTCTTTCTGAAAAAATTCAGAAACTCAGTAACTAGTATTCATCTTCGTTGAAGAAAAAATCTTCCTTCGTGGGGTAATCCGGCCAGATTTCCTCAATACTCTCATACGGTTGCCCGTCGTCTTCCAATTCCTGAAGGTTTTCAACAACTTCTAATGGGGCACCAGAGCGGATGGAGTAGTCGATCAGCTCATCCTTCGTTGCCGGCCAGGGCGCATCTTCCAAGTAAGAGGCAAGTTCTAGGGTCCAATACATAATGTTAGTCCTCCATTAATTTTTCGCAAAAATAGAATTTAATTGATCAAAACAAACTTTATTTTAGCTATCCTTTGCGGGGATTAGAAAGTTCGATTTTAAATAGATTTCCCCCGAAAAATGTAACCGCAATCCAAATCGCCCAACCACACCTTCAAAGGGAATTTTTCCCATATTTGCGGCGCATAATAGCAGTAAAATGGATAATCGGACCAATGTCAGGGCAAGACGATTATTAATCTTTTATTCAATGTTTTAAACAAAAACGATGGCAGACGAAAAAATAATATTCTCGATGGCTGGGGTAAACAAGATATACCCACCCAGCAAACAGGTACTGAAGAACATCTATCTTTCATTCTTCTACGGAGCGAAAATTGGCGTTCTGGGTCTAAACGGCTCGGGTAAGTCAAGCTTGTTGCGAATAATTGCGGGAATTGACAAAGAGTTTCAGGGTGAAGTTGTTTCCGACCTCACGTATACCGTGGGATTGTTGGAGCAGGAACCACAACTTGATAAAACAAAGACTGTCAAAGAAATTGTTGAAGAGGGTGTTAAGGATGTTGTAGCGCTGTTGAAAGAGTTTGAAGCCATTAACGAAAAGTTTGGTGACCCGGCGATTATGGAAAATCCCGATGCCATGGACAAACTAATCACCAAGCAGGGCGAAATTCAGGAAAAGCTGGATGCTACGAACGCCTGGGAACTAGACAATAAATTGGAAAGGGCGATGGATGCCCTGCGTTGCCCACCGGCGGATGCGAAAATCGAATATTTGTCGGGAGGAGAAAAGAGACGTGTTGCCTTATGTCGACTTTTGTTACAGGAGCCCGACGTCTTGTTACTTGATGAACCCACTAACCACCTGGATGCGGAGTCTGTTTACTGGCTGGAGCAACACCTGAAGCAATATAAGGGAACTGTAATCGCTGTAACACACGATCGTTATTTTCTTGATAATGTGGCAGGGTGGATCCTGGAACTGGACCGCGGCGAAGGGATCCCCTGGAAGGGAAACTATTCGTCCTGGCTGGAACAAAAACAAAAACGATTAGCACAGGAAGAAAAAACAGAATCGAAGCGACAGAAGTCACTGGAGCGGGAATTGGAATGGGTACGGATGAATCCTAAAGGCCGGCAGGCGAAGGGAAAAGCCCGCTTGAGTGCCTACGAAAAACTTCTAAGTCAGGAGACCCGGGAGAAAGAGGACAAGCTGGAACTTTTTATTCCACCTGGCCCACGTCTGGGGAACAAGGTTATTGAAGCTGCCGGTGTGGCAAAGGGTTATGGTGACAAACTATTGTATGAAAATCTAACCTTCTCGTTGCCACCTGCAGGCATCGTCGGAATTATAGGACCGAACGGTGCGGGTAAGACGACATTATTCAAAATGATAATCGGCACCGAAAAGCCCGATGCAGGAACGTTTCAAGTCGGTGAAACTGTGAAAATCGCCTACGTCGATCAGGAGCATGATGATCTCAATGCTGATGATACGGTATGGCAGGCCATCACAGGTGGTAATGAGTTGATGGAACTCGGAGGTAAACAAATCAATTCCCGGGTTTATGTTGGCAAGTTCAATTTTAACGGGAACGACCAGCAGAAAAAAGTAAAGGAATTATCTGGCGGTATGCGCAATCGCGTTCACCTAGCCATAGCGTTAAAGCAGGGAGGAAATCTCTTGTTGCTGGATGAACCAACCAATGACCTAGATATAAACACCCTTCGTGCGCTCGAAGAGGCGCTGGAAAATTTTGGTGGCTGTGCTGTCATTATCTCCCACGATCGCTGGTTCCTTGATCGCGTATGTACACACATTCTGGCCTTTGAAGGCGATTCTCAGGTGTATTGGTTCGAAGGTAGCTTCAGTGAATATGAAGAAAACAAGAAGAAGCGTCTTGGCGATGATCAACCACACCGGATCAGGTATAAGAAGCTTGTGAAATAGTTAAATGGTTACAAAAAAAGTCGATGGTCCATAGTCGATAGTCCATGGTAAGCTGTAATGGATAATGGGTAAGGGCATCCGTTGTCCGTGAATGGTGGGTGTGGGCGAGGGCGGGGTGTGTGACGGATAACGATTAACGTCTGCCAATATGAGAGGTCTTTACACGATAATCCTGCTGGTCCTGTCGAATGCATTCATGACCATGGCATGGTATGGTCACCTGAAATTTAAGGATATGAAGTGGAGTCAAAACCTTGGCCTCATGTCCATTATTCTCATCAGCTGGGGGATTGCACTATTTTGAGTACCTGTTACAAGTCCCTGCCAACCGGCTTGGATTCACGGGGTACGGAGGTCCGTTCTCCCTACTTCAGCTAAAAGTGATTCAGGAAGTAATAACACTCGTTGTATTTCTCATTTTTTCAGTTCTGTTTTTTAGGACAGAGGCATTGAGACCTAACCATCTTATTGGACTTGTGTTTCTGGTTCCCGCGGTCTACTTCATTTTTAAAAAGTAGTTATTCTACTTCTTCCCCAGGTTTTGTTTTCCAGCGTTCGTGCATCCATACCCATTGTTCCGGATGTTTACGAATCGTGTCCTCAATAAAATTTGTCAGCACCTGCGTATTGTAGATTATATCCGCTTCATCATCACCGGTGATCAGCATAGGGATTTCAGGCAAAATAAACATGTGTTGTTTCCAGTCATCTCCAAGGAATACGTAGGTTGGTACAACAGCAGCACCGGTTTTCATCGCGAGCACGGTTGCTCCTACCGGGGTAGCTGCCGGTTTCCCGAAGAAGTTAACAAAACGGCTTTTTACTTTCGTGTCCTGGTCGATTAACAAAGCCACAGACCCACCTGACTTCAAGACCTTGATTAACCGAAATGTTTCTCTTCCCCGTTCAATGGCAATCGCTCCGTGCATATTCCGATAATCCCAGAGCAATTCGTTTAAGCGCTCATCCTTTAAGGGCGTTCCTATAATATTGGGGTTAAGTCCGCGCAGTGCCATGTTGCTCACCTGAAGATCAAATGCACCCAGGTGACAGGTTAAAAAAATAACGCCTTTTCTTTTTGCAATCGCTTTCGTGTAGTTTTCCAACCCATCTGTCGCCAGGAAGGTCTCCAGATCGGCCAATGTTTTGACCCTTGTGGCCCGAAGCATTTCGCCGGTATTCTTACCCAACATCTCAAATACCTTCCCGGACAATTTTTCAATTTCCTTTTGGTCTTTTTCATTCCCGAAAGCAATCGTGAGGTGCTGTACAACAAGCTTCCGCGTATTTGAAGCAAATGTATACGCCACCCTCCCGAGCCAGCCACAGAATTTTAGCCAGGTTGTCCGGGGAATCATATTTGAAAGAAAAATCAAAAACTGTACAAACCGGAACACCAGTGAATACCTGACTTTTCTTCGAATATTTTTCCTTGTTGACATGAGTCACTAAGATAAGATTTAAGATTTTGTATTTACATTTAAATTGTGAAAACACTTTACGTCATTCGCCATGCCAAATCAAGTTGGGACGCCATGAATGTCGATGACTTTGAACGACCCTTAAATGAACGTGGCAAACGCGACGCTCCGCGTATGGGAAAAAGGCTTAAAGAAAAAGATATCCATCCCGGTTTAATGCTTGCCAGTCCTGCGAAACGGACACTGAATACCAGCAAAAGAATTGCTAAAATTCTGGGATATCCTAGAGATAATATCAAGACGGACCGCCGGCTATATCATCCGGATGAAGAGACTATCCTTTCTATTGTTCAGGGATTAAAAGACAAGTTGGATCATGTGATGCTTTTCAGTCACAATCCGGGCCTAACGGATTTTGTAAACACATTGATGGACGGAGCCAATGACATCGACAATGTACCTACCTGTGGCGTGGTTGCGCTGCAGTTTAACGTGGATAGTTGGTCTGATGTAGACTGGGGTAAAGGGAAATTGCTTTTCTTCGATTATCCCAAGAGCAAAGAGGATTAAAAGCCAAGGGCTTCCGGTATATCACCTATCCGCTTTTTAAGAAATCCTACCTCCCGGAAGCGGTATCCAAAAAGGATCTTTAGCGTTCCACTTGAACTTGACAGCTGAACACTGTCAAATTTTGCATTACTTCCCTGGTTGACAAAACTTAGTCCGCCGAAAAATTGATCTCCGTTATAACCTAACGCAACGCGGACCGCAAAAAACGTTGTGAACTCAATATCATCTTTTGATGTTCCACCCTCTGTCTGATAGGACAACCAGTTGTGTGCAGGTCCAACTGCCAGGGTCGCATTAATAAAAAAACCTTTGTGTATCAGACTATACGTATATCCGGGTGCAATGCTAAACGTGGTTGCCTTAATTCGGTTGATCTTCGAATCGACTCCGAATTCACTGCTGTAAGCGTCGCCCAGAATAGCCGAATCTCCCAGAATCTTAAATCCCCGTAGGGATGAAAAAAGAACGAATGATCCGGTGCTTCGCAGCTGTCGCTCGGCAAAATTGTATGCCGATCGAAACGAAAATTTCTTGTTATTAAACACGTAGTTTCCCGTTAATCCAATATTTTTTGTCTCGATATCAGGACGTTGGGGATATGGCGTATTGACGGGTAAATCCGCTTCCGGATCGTCTATATAAAACCCGCTATACTTTTGATGAAAGAGATCAAGACCCCATTTTTTTGTGAAGATATTTAATTGCAGGTCACTGGCTTCCGACTCTCCATAAATCGCTTTGCTCTTTTCGGCTAGTGGAACGGCAAAAGTAAGTTCCACACCCAGCTCAAACAGATACATCCCCAGACCAAGTGAATAGGGTTTATTGGATCGATAGGTAAGACTCCTGTCGCGATCAGGCAGATTCTTCATTTCGAAATTCAGCCTTCGTTGCTTCAATACAGGCCATAGGAAAAAATGGTCGGGATAGGATTTTATATAGGCAGACCGTACGGAATCATCGTCACTCTGTGAAGCATAAACTTCTACATCCTCCTGGGCAAAAAGATGAATTGAACCACCTAGGAAAAGTATAAGTATAAATAACTTCATTAAAGAATATACTCGCTCAAGTCCCTGTTTTTAGCCAGCCCGATCAACTTTGCTTTCACCATTTCCGCATTGACAGCGATCTTTGCATTTTCGGCAATCTTATCGGGTACATCAAACAGGAATTCATTCAACAACTTGCTCATCACGGTGTGCAACCGTCGCGCCCCGATATTCTCAATATCCGCATTAATCGTAAATGCCGTGCTCGCAATCTCTTCAATAGCGTCGTCGGTAAAAGTAACCTCCACACCTTCCGCTTCAAAAAGTGCCTGATATTGTTTAGTCAGTGCATTACGTGGTTCTTTCAGGATTCGGATAAAATCCTCCTTCGTCAGGTTGTCCAACTCCACCCGTATTGGAAACCTTCCCTGCAATTCAGGAATTAGATCCGACGGCTTTGAAACGTGAAAAGCTCCCGCGGCCACAAACAAGACATGATCTGTTTTAATCACACCATACTTGGTGTTCACTGTACTTCCCTCCACGATCGGCAATAGATCCCGCTGTACACCCTCGCGGCTAACATCCGGACCCCCTCCACCGCCCTTCTTCCCACCAGAGGCAATCTTGTCTATTTCATCGATAAAAATAATTCCAGCTTCTTCCGCCCTGCGGATTGCTTCCTCTTTCACCTCATCCATGTCGATCAGCTTTGAAGCCTCTTCCTCGAGCAAAATCCGGCGTGCCTCTGAAACTGTTACCTTTCTCTTTTTGCTTTTCTTCGGCATCATTCCATTGATCATCTCCTGGATGTTCATCATAGACGTTTCATCCATCATCCCGGCGCCTATCATCCCAACATTGGATCCGTTGGTACCTTTAATGTTAATGTCAATCTTCCGGTCTTCCAGCTCCCCATTCTTTATCTTCTCGCGAAAGTGATTACGCGTCCGTTCATTCAGTTCAGCATCGCTGTTTGGCACTTCCTGTGTCATGGTTTCAGGTGCTTGCGAAAACCCGGTCTTAGAAGTCTGCTGACGCATAGGCGGGATCAACGCATCGAGTATGATTTCCTCAACAGCCTGTGCAGCCCGCTCTTTCACTTCTTCCCTTTTCTGAGCCTTCACTAAATTAACAGATTGCTCGACCAGGTCACGCACCATACTCTCCACATCACGGCCAACATACCCAACCTCCGTAAATTTAGACGCCTCCACTTTTACAAACGGAGCATCTGCAATCTTGGCAAGCCGTCGTGCAATTTCTGTTTTGCCGACACCGGTCGCTCCTATCATCAGAATGTTGTTGGGAATAATTTCTGACTGGATATCGGATTTTACACTCATTCTCCGCCACCTGTTCCGCAGCGCTATGGCAACATTCCGCTTGGCCTCATACTGCCCGATGATGTATTTATCGAGCTCTTCTACAATCTGCTTTGGCGTTAAATATTTTGGATCTATCATGGTCTGATGTAACTATGTCAAGGTTTTTCAAAGGGAGATTAAAATTACATTGCACCTACAGAAGAATTTCAGAAAAATTGGTTCTGAAAAAAAATCGATAGTGGAATCCTGAAGGTTGTTTACCCATAGTGCTGATGATACAGTATTGACTCAGCTAACATTACAACCGGCCAGCCGACAACTTCAAAAATAGGTATTTCAAACCGTACTCTTTTGTTCGGCAAACACAAACTTCGTGGCTTTATCAACCTGATCATTCATCAAGGCTACTTTCAGAACCTCATCAACCGTTGATACGTAATGAAAGGTAAGTCCTTTGATATAGTGCTTTTCAATTTCCTCGATATCGCGTTTATTTTTGGCACTGAGTACAATTTCCCTGACACCACTGCGCTTTGCCGCGAGGATTTTTTCTTTGATGCCTCCAACAGGAAGTACTTTACCCCGTAACGTTATTTCACCTGTCATCGCCAGTTTAGCTTTGACTCTGCGCTGCGTGTAAATTGACGCGAGGGACGTGAGCATAGTTATCCCGGCTGAAGGACCATCTTTTGGTACTGCCCCAGCGGGAACGTGAATATGTAAATCGTACTGTTGAAAAACACGATGATCGATTCCTAAGGATTCGGCGTTAGACTTCAGGTAAGAAAGAGCAGCCATGGCCGATTCTCTCATCACATCCCCGAGCTGACCAGAAATTGTGAGCGCCCCTTTCCCCTTGCTTAAGCTGGACTCCACAAATAATATTTCTCCTCCAACCTGTGTCCATGCCAGGCCTGTCACAACTCCCGCGATTTCATTTCCCTGATAGAGTTCCTCATCAAAAATTTCAGCGCCTAAAACCTTACGGACAGTCTCCTCTGTAACGTTCCTTTCGAAATCTTCTTCCATGGCAATTGATTTCGCAATGCTCCTTACCAGTGTTCCGATCTTGCGTTCCAGATTTCTTACCCCCGATTCCCTGGTATAGCTGTCTACTACTTTCGTAATGGCAGCCTTGGAGATCTTTACATGAGAAGGCTTCAGTCCATGTTCCTTTAATTGTTTGGGCACAAGGTGTTTGACGGCAATCTGTACCTTTTCCTCCAGCGTATAGCCAGTCACCTCAATAACCTCCATCCTGTCGCGCAGCGCCGGGTGAATAGTATCCAGAGAGTTGGCGGTCGCAATAAAAAGAACCTTTGAAAGGTCGTATTCCACTTCCAGATAATTATCCCCAAATGAATTGTTCTGTTCAGGGTCCAGTACCTCGAGCATTGCCGAAGAAGGATCTCCACGGAAGTCAGCCTTTACCTTATCAATTTCATCCAGAATAAATACCGGGTTTGATGACTGTGCTTTCTTGAGGTGCTGCAGAATTTTTCCGGGCATTGCCCCGACGTATGTTTTACGGTGTCCTCGTATTTCTGCTTCATCATGAACACCGCCCAATGACATGCGGACATATTTGCGCTGAAGTGCCTTTGCTATCGATCGCCCCAATGAAGTTTTACCTACGCCGGGAGGGCCGTACAGACAAAGGATCGGTCCTTTCATATCTTTCTTTAGCTTCAATACGGCCAGATATTCCAGTATCCGGGTTTTTACTTTCACTAATCCGAAGTGATCCTGATCCAGTATCTTCTTTGCCCTGTTGAGATCAAAATCATCCACAGTATATTCACCCCAGGGTAAATCCAGCATGAACTCCACGTAGTTCATCGCAACCGGATACTCTGCAGCCATGGGATTAATTCGCAACAGTTTATCCAGCTCCTTATTGAAGTGTTCCGCAACGTCCTTTGGCCATACCTTTGACTGCGCCCGCTTCCTCAATTTTTCTACTTCCTTGTCGGGGCCATCATATCCCAACTCATCCTGAAGAACTTTTATCTGTTGCCGGAGGAAATAATCCCGTTGCTGCTGGTCAATGTCTGTGTGTACCTTCTTCTGAATTTCGTGCTTTATCTCCAGCATCTGAATATCCTTCAACATATACTGAAGTAACAAGGTGCCTCTGTCGACGATGTTGTGGGTTTCAAGAATCTTTTGCTTTTCCGCTACTTCCACATTTAAGTTGGAAGAGAGAAAATGAACGAGAAAAGACATACTTGAAATATTATCCAGAGCTACCTGCGCCTCAATGGGTATTTCGGGATTCAGTTTCAGGATTTTTGTTGCTGCGTCCTTGAGCGATTGTACAAGGGCAATGGTCTCCTTTCCGTTTGCATTCAACAACGGCTCCTGCTGAAGCTCAATGTTTGCAGTGAGATAGGGTTCTTCCTGAACAAATTCCTTGACGACAAAACGGTTCTTACCTTGAATGATTATAGTTGTATTGCCGTCGGGCAGCACCAGCATCTTGATGATCCGTGCAACTGTTCCTGTTCTATACAGATCTTCGATGGTGGGTTCTTCTGCCTGTGGGTTTTTCTGTGCGACTACGCCAATAATGCGGTTACCCAGATAAGCCTTTTTTACCAGTTTTATAGATTTCTGTCTTCCAACCGTGATCGGAATGACCACTCCTGGAAACAGCACCGTGTTTTTGATTGGTAAAATAGATAGTTCTTTAGGAAGGTCTTCAGGCTTTAAATCAGAATCCTGTTCCGGGTTTATGAGTTGGATGAGGTCATCAGATTCTTCCTGAACGAGCTGTATTGGCAATGATTTAAACATGGTTTTCAAATGTCAAACTGACGCAGCCCACGACAAGATGAAAGGAATTGTCAGATGTTGCTCTATGACAATAGTAGTGCCAACACAGTTGTAAAAGAAGCAAAATTGTTTCAACTTTAACGAATTGGCTTGTTTTTTACCAAACAAAGGTTCTGTGAAAACCTACTTTTTGATCTTTATTGCAGCATTTTTGCTGTTGGTTCACAATCCGCTACTGGCTCAAAAGCCGACAAAAAAATTCAAAAAGGGTGGCGTGTACCAATTGGAGGATAGCCTGACAAGCTACAGCCAATCTGACATTTTTGTGTTCCCCAATATCAACAAAATCAGGTACTACGCCGATCACGCGAAAGTCGACAGAATCAAAAAGCTTGGCCCCGCCGGTGACGAGGACCAGGCGTATACTGAACTGAAGGCCTACGTAAAAAATTTCGGGCCGGACAATTTCTCGATGGACACCCAACTTATATGGGACCTGGCCCGACTGTCGGAAAAGTATGGTCCACCAGGAGAGGCCATTCTGCTTTACAAACTTGTACTGAAACACCATCCCAGAACCATTGATGGAAAGAAAGTGAAGAGTGAGTTTGACAGCCTCACAAGAAACGTCACCGATTTGTATGTTCCGCTGCAACACTATTATGAACTCGTGGCCTTTAGGAAAGAAATTGATACCCTTCGCCCACCGCAAGGTGTACTTCTTAACATGGGAGAAGCCATAAATTCCGAGACACCTGACTACGGCCCCACTATCGGTAATGTAGACGACGTCTTGCTTTTTACATCAAAACGAAACGGGCATGTCGATCCCCTCAACAAGAACTATAATGAAGACTTATTTTTTTCACGGAGGGTTGACGGTATATGGGGATACGCTGAGGAATTCAAAAAGATAAACACTCCTTACAACGAAGGCTCCGCCTGTCTGAGCAAAGATGGTAAACAACTTTTCTTTGCCCGGTGCAATTCGCCTGACTCCTATGGGAGTTGTGATATTTTTCATGCGGTGTTAAAACCAGACAGCACCTGGGGCTTCACAAAGAATCTCGGGCCGGCCATAAACTCAATCGGATGGGATTCGCAACCTTCCCTCTCCCATTCGGGCGATACACTTTTTTTTGCCTCCGACAGGATAGGTGGGCTGGGGTTCTCTGATATTTACTATTCCGTAAAAGACAAAGATGGCAACTGGCAGAAGGCTCTTAACCTGGGACCCATTGTTAATACAAGGGGATTTGAAGTAAGTCCGTTCTTTCACCACAAATACAATGTGCTCTACTTCAGTTCGAATGGCCAACCGTTATCGTTTGGAGGCTTTGATATCTGTAAGTCCTATAAACGAACGCTCACCTGGGATGAACCGAAAAATTTAGGGCCCCTGGTTAATGGCCCGGGAAGCGAATATTACTTCACAATTGACTCCGAATCCAACTACCTGTACTACGCCAGTTCCGCAGGCGACAATGTTGAGAATCTGGACCTCCACTCCTTCCCTGCGCCGATGGAGGCACAACCTACCTCTGTAGCCAAGCTAAGTGGTTCGCTCATAAACGCGGATACAAAAAAACCTTTTAAGGGCATTGTCTCGATTATTGATCTGGATAAGGGCGTCGAGGTTGCACCAAAATTTTTGCGCGAAGATGGCTCATTTGATTTTAATCTGATCAACAAGAGATCATATCTGCTGATCATACAAGGGGATGATTTTTTTCGAATTGAAGAATTATTTTTTATGGATGGTGATGCCGTGATGAATCGCGAAGCCGAGCCTATTGAAAGTAAGATTGCGTTTAAGTCGCTCGAGTTTGAGAATGGTAAAGCCGATATCCTTCCGGCTATGCATCAGGATCTTGACAAACTGGCGAATTTTCTCATTGATCATCCCACGTTCAGACTCAATATTTCAGGCCATACGGATTCCCAGGGCAAAGAAGATTCGAATCTTCGCCTGTCACAGGCCCGCGCTGATGCAATCAAAGCATACTTGATTTACCAGTTCAAGATAGCTGCTGCCCGCATTCAGGCACATGGTTATGGCAGTTCAAAACCCATCGTAGAAGAAAAATCAGATGTTGACCGCAGTCTGAACCGAAGGGTAGAATTTGAAATATCCCGCAACTAAAAGACCGCTGTTTCTCAGGCTTGGAAATAGACTACGGGGACTGGCTACCAGAAAAATAATCAGGAACTTCTGGACAACGACTGCAGGCGGTTTCGTTCGTCCTGCAATTCACGCGATAGTTTTATTTGTTTGTCCATAGCGCGATGCTTGTACTCTTCAAATTCACTCGATATTGTCTTCACCGCCAGGTTCCTTTCACTCAATGAATTGCTTTGCAATTTCATTCTTCCAATGATCATCACCAGCAAGGTTAGCAGGACGGCGAGGGTAACTGCCACCACGCCAATGAAGGTTCCTTTTGCAAAGTCTATTCCCAGGACATTAATGTGGGTGCTGTCATGGAGGATTTCTACCATAGACTGCTCCTTCTCCTTCAAGGATGTATTGGCCTGATTTAGTTGGGCTGTCAGGTCATAAATATTTGTATTGGCACTTTTTAGTGCCGCCTTGTTAGACACAACGCTGTCCTGTACAATCCGCCAAACACCATCTAGCACGCTCTCTTTGATAACCTTGTATTCGCCATAAGTCTGTGACTTTGACTTCATCAAAAAGTATCGGTCGCGAAGAGAATAATTGCCTTGCACCGCGTCAGAGGTCTTTTGAGCAAAGCCTTCTGAAAATACGGCAATGCAAAAAAATATCAAGAATAACCTTTTCATACACACCCCTTTAAGTTAATCGTTCAAAGTGTAAAGCTAGGTCAAAATGGGAATGCCAGGCCACTCCAAATGTTCCAAATACGTAATAGTTCGATTAAAGTCCGGGTACGGCGATTAATGGCAATTCGTTACATCTTTTTGAAAAGCAGGTTGGTTTGCTGCGTCGCCACCACGCGATCAAAAAGCTCCTTGAGGTAGTGGTATTCATTGGAGCTAAATACTGTCTTGGCGATCAACAGGGAGCTACTCATCGTCAGGAGTCTCCCATTCTGCTGAAGGTTGAAGATATAACGGCCACCAGCATCCGGCAACGCCAAACCCACTTTTGGCGGAATGTCCGCAATTTCATAGTCATCGGGGAACTCCAGGTTTAACACAACAACTTCCTCAATAGGTATTCCAAAATCGACCGGATATAAGCGCTCAGATGACTTAAAAGGGTTTGCCACCCACCGGTCACGTATAAATGGATTGAATAAGAAGTCACCCTGTGTTGCACCGACGCCATCCAGCTCAACCTCCAATTTGAGCACGAGGGGCAACGTCTCCTCCTGTGCGTATTCGATCGAATACGCAGTGACATTTATCAACCCGTCTTTAGCAAACAATTGATCGATATACTCCTTTTCACTACCGGCGGTGAATATTTTTTTTCTCTCTTTCACCGCATCGTAACCCACGTAAGTATTCGCGATAGTTCCACGTATGACACCATCATTTTCCAGCCGCAGATTTTGAAGAGAAATATTTTTTTCTCTTTCGGGTGCTTTCAACTCATACCAATAGGATTCTTGTTCGCCCAACACCCTTCCCTTTCCATTAAGGCACCTTTCAGGAATTAATCCAAAAGGAAGGAAATCATCTGTCGCATCGAGCAAGTACATTTTGTCACTAATGTTCAACTTGGCGATAACGTAGTTGAATTCACTCAGAACAGGATGAAGTTCAGTTATCAATCCATTTTCCCGGGTGGACAAGAGCAAAGGTTCGACTGCGAGCCCTGCAAACTTTAGAGCGGCAATGAGCGATAAGTTAATATCTCCTACATTACCTACCCGGCAATCAAAAGCTTTCCTGATTCCAAATTCGCTATACTCCCCGTAGACTTCATTCCACTGATACCGATCTCTAATGAAATTATAAATCTTATGCGCTTTTTTTAGGGGGTCTATCTCCCCCGCCAGAGTTTGTTCCAAATACTGATCCATAATATCCCCGCCGCGCTTCAACTGCAATCCAAATTTTGCATCCCTTCTTAGTTCGTCTTCCACGTCTTTCCATTCGCGGGTTAGTTTATCTTTATGACCATCAAAATACATCACCTCAGCCAACTCAAAACTCACGGCTGATAAAAAGTTTGACCGGGCTGTCATATAGTCTTCTTCCTTAAAAGCGGGAATGTCTTTTATAGCACACTTTAGTTGAAGGCAATCAGCTGCTGACGCCCCACGTGGAGTATAACAATTTTTTGCAACCGTACTTTCGTTTTTCGTCAGCTGTAAAAAACCGCGTAATGATATATCGTATCGGAAGTTGGCAGGTATACGTGCCCAATATTCGCTGTACATTTTTGGAATCTCTGATTGAAACTCCCAGTTTCGGAAATTTCGAATAAACGGCGACTCCAGGAGATACTCTACTTCGATCACACTGCCGATGCGCACATTAGGAAGGGCGAAGTTCATGTAGTCATAGAATTTACCCTTGTCTTCTTTAAACAAGTTCTTTGAATCAAGTCTTGACTCCCTTATCAGTCCGTCTTCAAGGTTGAACGAGGAACCTGCAACAGACTTAATCGATTCCGACTTTCCGCCGCTTTTCCGCAATAGTATCGCAAAGTCTCCCTGTTTAAGTCCCCCCGTTTTTAATATCTTAATCTTCACATGATACTTTAATACCAGGCTCAAATCATCGCCATCCTCAATGTATGACTCCCCAAATTCATTAAGGACAACAGCGACTGCTGAAGTATCCTTGTCATACACCTTCATTTCGAGTTCACGTCGGGTAATTTGGCCAAATTCAAAACCAGCAGATTGAGCAATGGTGAACCCGCATTATGCATTAGAGTAATTAAATGGCGGGCTCAGGATATTTATTTGAGAGAATATTCCATCTAACCAAGGTCGTTTTCTTACGGGTAATGAAATTTTTAGCACCTTTTTATTGGCATGGTTTACAGTCCATGCTCCTAATGCAAAGCAATAGGATTTTAAGGTTTTAAGTGTTGCTCTGTTGTGGTGATTAAGGGCGAAGTGACGGAATAAACTCATCAAATTATAGCCTACCATGATGAATCTAAAGGATGCTTCGGTAGCCCAGAAATCTTGCAAGCAAAAATTTTCCAATCCAAAGTCTTGCTTCAATTCCTTGATTCTATTTTCGCAATCTGCACGTGAGTTATAGATATTCCAGATTTGATCTAAGGGTAAATCTAAATTGGTTACATAGCAACTGAATCGGTAACCGGGTAAATCGTCAAACAATTCTTTACCTCCGGCATCGGGCCTTATATCGACACGTTTCTTAACAAGTATATACCTGCGTTCTTTACCATTATCGTGGCTAAACTTCATCTCGCTAAGTTCTATGCCTCTGGCTAATTCCACCCAATCACGAATGCCCCATACGGCACTTTTCACATTGGGGTACATGCGCACGGCCATAATGTAGTTGAGTCTTTCTTCTTCCAGATAACCCATCAGTTCTTCGGTATAAAAACCACTATCGGCTCGCACCAATCCTACCTTCTTACCTTTCAACGCTTCCTTGAAAGTCTCTTCCATGAACGATTTACAACTACTACTTGCCGCGGTATTGCCCGGACGTAACCACGCATTAGCAACCATTCTGGTCTGACTCACAAAAGCCATCAGGGGATGGTGTGAATTGCGTCCGCGTTTATTCGGATTATATCCTTTACTACTTCCTTGTTGATCTCCGTACCGGGTGATAACCGTACTATCAAAATCTACCGTGATATTATCAATGTTGATTTGATTGAAAAACCATTCTTGCAAGGGAGGAAACACTTCTGTATTTCTGGCTTGCGTAAACTTCCCAAAGAACCCGCTATAGGTACTCTGAGAAGGCATCTCGTCCCATCCGAAAATAGATTGCAATACTGTATCTCCTCTAAGCCAATCGCAATGAATATATCGACTTGCACCGGTCCAGATACTTAACCAAAATGATTCGATAATATGAGTGGGATTATAACCTCGATTCGAGCCAGGTTGCGGTAGATTTAGAGTGCCCAAATATTCTCTAATTTTTGTCTGATCTAAAAATCGCTTCATCAAACTCATTCCTCCAAATGGCGTCACTTGCTTATCCGAATATTCTATAGGAAGGTTAACCATATGGGTGAATTTATCTTACCTCAAATTCAAGCATCTTTCCTTAATTTCAAAGGTTTGAGAACTCTTTAAATTCCTATTGCATAATCAAGGGTGAAATGACTTATGAAAAAAAATACGGATATTAAGGCAACAGCTTTCATACAAAACCGGAACGTTTGACTTAGAATTAAAAGTGAATGAGGGATGTTTATGCTTTTACGAGTAGCCTCTATCGTTCTTCCGGGCGAATGGTGACCCCGGTAGTAATCTTTTATTTTACGTTATTTAATTCGTATGCTGCCAGAAGCGCTGTTCTTGACAAAAAGGTGAATAGATCGATAAGCATGGAAAATATTCCGGGCGACTACTCCTGCTTTAACGAATTTGAAGGATTCGTAAGCGCAGTTCTTACTGTTTGAATGCTAACCGTGCATAAAGCCAGAAACAGTATTGCCAATATTGGCGACAAGAATATCCACACATTCAAGTTGATCCTTACTTCATAATTGGACAGCCATTCTTTTGCTGCAAAATAGGCGACCGGTAGCGCCAGCAGAGCAGAAACGATGACCACCCGCATAAAATCCGTTGAAAGCAATTGCACAATCTGCGTCACCGATGCGCCTAACACCTTGCGGATACCAATTTCCCTAGTCCGCTGAACGATGGTATAAGACGAAAGTCCGAACAATCCTAAACAGGCAATGAATACTGCCAGGACTGAGAAAGTTCCAATGACCTGGCCGAACTGCGCGTCTGCCTGATACTGCTGGTTATATTTCTCATCAAGAAAAAAGTAATTCAGCACTGTACTGGGGAACACTTTATTGTAGGCTGTCTTCACAGAACCTATTGCCTCGGAAATATTGGTTGAATTCAAACGGACAGACAAGTAATCTGTACCACGCACGTAGTGAAAAAGCATGGGAATATGTTCTTCCTTAGGCGACCGTTGATAAAAGTTTTTGACTACTCCGATGATCGTCGAAGGCTCACCCTGCCACCGTGTTCGAAAAGTAATTTTTGAACCAATCGCCTCTTCTGCACCGGAAAATCCTAATTTATTTGCTGCCTCTTCATTAATTATCACCAAATCGTTGTTGGGCATTTCGCTTTCAAAATTGCGCCCGGAAACAAACTTCATATCCATTGCCGGAACAAATTCGGCATCCATTCCAAAATAATAGTACGTATAATTCTCGTCTGCTTTTTCCTGACCAACCCTGGAGAAACTTGTGGAACTTAACTCATGCAGGCTCAGACCAGGCAGGAGTTTGAGCGTACAACCGCTTTCACTTCCGGATTTCGCATCAATTCAGTCTTCAGGCTTTGAAAGGACGCGTTGAAGACAGAATCCGGACCATCCAGACGGGGAGCTCTTATGACCAATGTCTGCTCGATATTCATACCCAAATCGAATGCCCGCAAATAATGAATCTGCATATATACGGTGACCATACATATCAACAAAACCATTGTTGTCGCAAACTGAAAGATCACCAAACCCTTGCGCAGGAACTGACCGTGCGATGACGACCTGAATTTACCTTTGAGCACAGCTACCGGTTGAAAAGAAGACAGCACCAATGCCGGATAAATCCCCGATAAAATTGATCCGGCTGTAACCAATGTTATCAACAAATACCAAAATACCGGATCAGATATAGCGTCGAATGGTAATGGTTGACCTGTGAGACTGCGAAATAGCGGCAACATCGTTTGGAAAAAACAAAAGGCAAGGAAAACCGCCAGTAAATTCACGACGAAAGATTCTGATAAAAACTGAAAAACAAGTTGCGATTTTAGCGAACCCATCACTTTACGGATTCCCACTTCTCTCGCTCGTTCGATCGCTCTGGCAGTCGAGAGGTTGATATAATTAACCCATGCGATCACGATAACAAAAACGGCAATGATCAGCAGAAAATAGACCGTCCTGACATTGCCATTTACTTCCGGTTCATAGGTTTTGTTTGACAACAAGTGAATATCCTTTATGGGCTCGGCTACATATCTTGCATTATTAAGTTTTTCCTTTAGTGAAATTGAGATTACGCCAAGCTTCTCATTGAAGCTCTGCAAATTCGTTCCGTCTGCCATCAGGAGATAGGAATACTCATTGTTTCCGTTCCATTCATCCTCCTTGTACCAATCGTAAATTTTAGATAGTGTTATGTGGGAAAGTAACGTGGTGAACTTGAGGTGCGTATTTGCGGGTGAATCAGCAATTACTGATGTTACCCGGTATGGAATTTTATCAATCTCAATCATTTCATCGATTACGTCCGTACGTCCAAAATATTTTATGGCAGCAGAAGAAGTTAGGACCGCCTGGTTCGGATTCGCCAACGCAAATCCTGATTCACCGTGTAATACTATCAGATCGAAAATCCGAAAAGCTGAGGTATCTGCGAAGTAAATACCCTCTTCCAGAAATTTTTGAGTACCCACTCTAATATCCTGAAGGCCATCGTTATGAAACATCCTCACAAAGTCTTTTACTTCCGGCATTTTTTCCTTCAGTAAAGGAGCAATCGCTGCATGGGTTTCACAGTCACTGACTACAAATTCTGATCCTTTGTAGAAGTCAAGCGTTATACGATAAATATTGTGTGCATTGGCATTAAAATCCTCGTAGCTTCTCTCGAAACGCACATAGTGTATTATAAAAAGGAAGGCAGTTATCCCTACTGTAAGGCCAAATACATTAATGAAAGAAAAAGCCTTGCTGTTCAGCAGAGTACGATAGGCAATTCTGAAATAACTTTTTATCATATCATTTTATGCTACTCCTCCATCTTAAACCACCGAAGTGCATTCTGCCGGTAAAGCTTGTCGACCACCTGCCGGGGAAGTTTAAGTCCTTGAAACTCACCATCCACTTCGTCGACCGTCATCATTTCATCGGTTACAAAGTATTTCCAATCGTCCATCCAGGTCTTATGCATACTCGCTTTGGCGTTTTCCGGATCAGATGAAGTTGAAATTCCGCCATCCGTTGCATAGAGGATGCGGTCCTGGTATTTGATCAGAAAGGACCTTACCTTTTCCCGATTTGCTTTCGACTGAAACTGAAGATGTGGTATTCGCGCAGCCACGTCTGCCGCCATGTTGGGAAAGCGGTCAAGGCGTTTTGCCAGCTCATCAACATCCCACTCCAGACTGCCCAGGTGTGCCGCTACAAAGCGCATGTCCGGATGCTTCTCAACGAAGCGATCACGGGCATTGATGATGTCCTCATAAGACGGATTCTCAGGGTGTAGAAACATGTGATACTCCGGGTGGTCCCTGAAGTAATTTCGATCATTGTTCACAGTCATTTGATCGAGCGGTAACCAGCAATTCTTTGGCTCGCCAATGTGAGCAAAGACTGTCTTATCCTGTTGAATTACATACTTGATGATGGGGTCAAAAGCCGGATTGTCAACCATAATAAATTGGTCGGCTGAGTCTTTATAGACCATGCCTATGTTCTTCCAAAGTTTAATCCCGAGTGCACCTGCGGCAAAGTCAGATGCGAGTTGTTCAATTATTTGTGCAGACCAGTTTGCAGAATCCCATTTCACCAGGGTAAAGGCCGTCAAAAAATCCACCTGATCAGGGTTTTGCTCGATCTGGAGTAACGCAAATTTTTTCTGATTGGTGAGTGTTTCCCGCGGCACATCCACATTAACCGTTAGCATCCTGAAATTATCCTCCTTAGCCAGCTCGGCCAGTGCCGGACTCTCTGCGTTGAGGTGCACGTGCGTGTCGATTTTCTTTACACTGGAGAAATCGTCCATAGTATAATACACGTCTCCGCAAGCACCGGCCAACAACATGGCAAGAACTGCTAATGCACCTGTAATGAATTTCATGGTCTGAGTTGTGTTTATTTTATACCCGGTGAAAGTGACTACCCATACTTTGTCAACTATTAATGTATGCTGAAATATTCCTCACCTTATCTTGATAAAATAGTTCATCCGAACTTTGTCTTGTCTCATTTCATCGCCCCCCTCAAGGGCCGGGGTGGCCCCGCATGTTCCATCAGGTCTGCGCCCAATCCCCACATGCCACTGCCAGACCGAAGATTGGCCGAGGCCCTGCTGAAACATGCTGAAAGTTTGTGTGAGCATGTGTGGGGATTGCACCAATTTGAGTTAACATATTTTATTAATAAATCAAGTTGAAAAAGTAGGACTAAGTTAGATTTTTGAACACGACTATCCAAAAGGACTATACGGGTCGCAGGATGACCGTGTCATCACAGCCTATCCCGTTCGTTGCTGTCTTCACTATTTTGTCTTCACCAATTTAAATGCATGTTGCCACTTATTATGGAGAAAGTCGGGTATATATTACGTTTCAATTTTGCCTTCCTATAACATGAAAATCGGACTTCTTTCGGACACACATAGTTATCTGGATCCTAAAGTCCTGATCCATTTCAAAGACTGTGATGAAGTCTGGCATGCCGGGGATATAGGCGACCTGTCAGTAACGGAGGAACTCGAACGATTCAAACCGGTACGGGGTGTTTATGGTAACATTGATGATCCCCGGATTCAGGCAAGATTTCCCCTGGACTGCCGTTTCCTGTGTGAAGGAGTTGATGTCTGGATTACACATATTGCAGGAACACCCCAACATTATAATCCCAGAATCAAAAAAATATTAAAGGAACATGCTCCCGATCTTTTTATTTGCGGCCATTCGCACATACTCAGAATTCAACGCGACGCCATGTTCAATAATATGCTTTATGTAAATCCGGGTGCGGCCGGAAATCATGGATTTCATAAGACAAAAACGATTGTACGTTTTGAAATTATTGGCAAAAAGATTGAAGGAATGGAAGTAATTGAATTGGGGAAAAGAGGTGCGCTGCTAGAATAAATCTGATCAGAACCTGTAGCTGACCGAAAGACCTGATCCCTGGAAGTTAAAGGCTGCTTCACGTTCCAGATGGCGTTTATATTTCTTCGACCCTTTAGACCAGAAAATTATTCCGGGAACAGCCATGCCTGTTCCTCCCATAATCATCAATACGCCAAGAGCAGCCTGCTGCTGTTCTTTATAGTCAGTTTGGGTATAGTAATCATATACCAGATCGGCATTATTGTAAACAATGATACCTCCTATCAACATCGCTCCGCCAATGATCGTAAGTGTCCTGCCGGTGTTGCGCATTCGATATCCGGGAGGATAGGATACTTTATAGGGAACAGGTAGTAGTGGTTTTACTACCACCGGACTCTCAACCGCAAACGTCGTTGTTGTTTGTTTGGCGGTTGCAAGAATCTGCGCATTGGAATTGACCGCAAAACACATTAAAAAAACGGCAGCGACGAATTTCATTCAGGGCAAACTAAATTATACGTACTGATTCAGCATCACTGGCATCACCAGCATGAGAATATCTTCGCTCTTATCTTTTTCAACCGGCAAAATTACACCTGCTTTATTTGGAGCCGACATCGTCAGTTTGATCTTGTCTGAATCCATATTCGTCAGCATCTCAATAAGAAACTTGGCGTTGAAACCAATCTCGATATCTTCCCCTTCATGTTCGCAGGAAAGTCTTTCATTTGCTTCATTTGAGAAATCAAGGTCTTCGGCAGAAATCTGAAGTTCACTACCTGTAATTTTAAGTCTAACCTGATGCGTGGTCTTGTTTGCATAAATCGAAATACGTTTTAATGCACCCAGCAGATCACTTCTTTCAATTGACATCTTGATGTTATTAACGGAAGGAATAACATTGTCATAGTCAGGGAAGCGTTCATCAATCAGCCGGCAGATCATCTTGATATTGCCAAACTTAAAATAGGCGTTCGACAAGTTGAAATTTACGCTTACTTCGGTATTCTCGTTGGGCAGCGTTGCTTTCAGCAGGTTCAATGCCTTGCGTGGAATGATGATTGCACTGCCGTTATCAGACTTCACGTCAGTTCTGCGGTAACGCACCAGACGATGACCGTCTGTAGCTACGAACGTTGTGTTCTTATCACCCAGATTTACATAAACACCCGTCATGGCCGGGCGAAGCTCATCGTTGCTGGTAGCAAAAATGGTATTGTTGATGGCACGTGCCAATACTTCCGTGGATATCTCTGCGGTGAAATCATTCGATACAGAAGGAACCCGGGGAAAGTCGGTTGCATTTTCACCGGAAAGTTTATACCGGCCATTATCCGAAATGATTTCTATGCTATACGTAGACTCATCAATTGAAAAAGTTACCGGTTGTTCGGGAAGATTTTTTAGTGTGTCCAGCAGAATACGTGCCGGCACTGCAATACTTCCCTTCTCTTTAGACTCAACCTGAAGCTCCGTAATCATGGAAGTCTGAAGGTCGGAAGCCGTCACCGTGAGGCTTCCCTTTTCCAGTTCGAAAAGGAAGTTTTCGAGGATAGGTACTACGGGATTGGTGGTAATAACACCGTTAATATTCGAAAGTTGCTTAAGCAGGTAAGCAGAATTGACAATAAACTTCATTCGTGAAAAAGTGGTTGGTTTTTAAAGTGGGGGTAAAGTTAGAAAGAAAACCGGATAATAAAATGAGGATTTCAGTTCAAAAACCGCCTTTCCGGCCCCGCTATTTTCCAAAAAAATTCCGGGGACGAATAACCCTCCGATCCTGCTCTCCTGAAACAAAGCCTATTGTTTTTGATTTATTTAACACCAGCAGGCTATTTTTGGCAGCGATTGGGTATCAAAGTCGCTGGCTTCATGCCCAAACAAATTTTTTAACCCTCCAGAGGCGATAATGGAACTAAGATTTTAGCCTGCCTTTGTTTTTTTTAGCCAATACATCTACGTCTGTTTTATCGCTTTCGCGATTCACTGTCTCCTTGTTCCTTATCAGGTCATTGAGTGAAATGATATAAAGGTCGTTGCCGTCAATATGAATCAACTCAGCCTTTCGCCTGCTTTCAAGAAAAGAAGATAGGCCTTCCATTTTTGGCAGGAAGTCTGTATGGAAATTCTTGTGGGGTATTTTTAAAAATGTTCTGTTGGGATCAAACACAACCTTCTTCAACTCTGTTATGACAACACCAAGGTCCTCTAACGCCCTCAATAAGTTGTATAGTTTTCATTTGTGGGCTTGTACCAAAAATCCAGGTCTGCCTTTATTTCCTGATTGTGCCCTTTAGTGGCCGAAAGCCTAATATACCCGTAGTATCCAACTGCTACTCCGCCTACCACCATAAATTCCACGCTGTGCTTATTTAAAGCAGAACAAACTTTTTGAAGTGTCTCCCTAATCTCGTTATTGATCACGCTCTTGATGAATTAAGCACTATCCAATTGATCAACTTGCTCTCCTCATTATCCTCAATTTCCGTGCTTCTGATTTTTGCAATCATATCCATTAAATCCAGACAATGGATTAATCTATCAGTCGGAGTAAATGCTGCCACTACCTCATTCTCCAATGCATTTTTTTCTTCAATCTGTCTATACAGAATGGGCTTTATCATAGAATATTATTCCTAGCTTCCTTGTCAATACAAAGGAAGGAAGATTTTGAGTCATTTAACAATCACGTTAGACCTCTATTTTCCAAAAAAATTCCGGGGACGAATAACCCCTCCAAGCTTACCCTCGTGAAACAATGCCCATTGCTTTTGGTTTATAAGGCCAAAAATCTGGCGTCTTTGCCCTGCCGGTGTGTAAAGCTGCAGCAGGTATTCGTTCCTCGCGATGTCAGTAACGAGAATGGAAACAAATGGCTTAACGCTTCTGAGACTATCCAAAGTAGCATCGGAGGACACGTATTCCTCTGCGCTGAGCAAAGAGACATCATCCAGGAAATCATTCAGCTTCGTCGTATCAACCTGCGTGAGCCCGATCACGTTGAAGTAGTTATCATCCATGGCAACAACAAAGTTGTCGGCAGGTCTGTCTGGAAACGTGGCTTCAAGGCGTTGAAAGTTCCGCCAGTTAAAACCAAAAACAATCTTATCACGCCATCCGCTTTCTCCTAACTCAAAAATTCCGGATACATAAACCCGATAGCCCGGTATTGTCATGAGATACGGATACGGTCCGTTTTCCTCCAGAAAAAAAGCTTGTGTCTTACCTGTGTTTCCGCCTGCATAAAATACTTTAGCCACCATGCCTGATGAAATCAGTGAAACCTTAACACCATTGTCCTGAAGACTTTTTGCCACTGAATCCTGAAGCGATACCGCCAGCGGTCTTCTCGGTTCTGCTTGCTGCAATGTAGCAAACAGCACATCGACCATACCTGGGTCCGCATTAAATTCACCGTTCACCTTCCAACGTGAACCATTGTACTTTAACGTAACGATGCCCGATTTAGAAACGAGTGATACTTCATCAATGGTCTTAAGGTCAACATTCCTGAACGTGTTCTTGTCGACGTCACTATCGTTATCACGCTGGCTAAACCAATAAAGGGAAATCGTTGCACTCAAGAGCACAAACAAAAGGATGAATTGTTGTTTATTCCTTCTTTCCAGCATATCAGAAATGTGCAAATTTTCTCCTGCGCCAATAGAACCTTACGATGCCAAAGAGTACCAGTAGGGCAAGCGGTAAAACGAGATTAATCACCTGCCATTTTATCCGCTCTGATGTCACTTTTTCCTTGTCCAGTGGACGGATTTTTACCTGCTTGGTACGTGCCTGTATCAATCCGCTTTCATTGGTCAGGTGTGCCAGGCAGTTCATCAAAAAATCACGGTTGGCAAACGTATAATTCGTTGCCGGATCGTACCCTAAAGGCTGTGGCTTACCCGTACGAAAATTTATATCATTCCTGGCAATGTCGCCGTCAGCGATCACCACCATACTGGTTGAAATACTTTCCTCTTTGAAATCATTCTGGTTTGCCCCTTCCGGCAAAAACCTGTTCTTGAACAGGGAAGTGAATTTGCCTTCCAGCAAGTAACCCACAGGTGTAGAGCCACTGGTGAAATCCTCCTCACTTAATTTTTTCCGAAGATCATTCACGCTCACTTTTACAGGGCTTGTCAGCGTCCGTGAATATTGTGAAGTAAGTACCAGCGGTGTTTTGCGAACTCCGTCTGCCTTAACGGTATCGATACTGCTGACAAATTTTGTAATTACTGCGTCCAGGTTTCGGGTGATAGGATGATCGGGGTAATGATTTAACAGCGGAAAGAATGGCCAATCCATCAGTTTAACCTGAGGCTTGCCGCCTGACTGCCCGGTGATCACCGGATAAAAGCCTGCCGTCCGATCCTGAATCAAATCCGGATTCAATCGAACACCGTACCTGAACAACTGGTCATCCAGATTGAGGTCATAGGGAAGCGCAAAGTAATCTTCTCTGGAAGCGCTGTCCATGCTGGCTTCGAGCTTGTCGATCAGCCAAAGGATTTTTCCACCCTTCATCAGATACTGATCCAGTCTGAACTTATCCAGTGGTGAAAAGGGTAACGTTGGCTTTGCCACAATAAGTGCGTCGTAATCTTCCAGGGGTGTGTCACCATTTAGTTCCACTCCAAAAACGTCATACTCCTCCAATAAATCGTTTTCAAAACTTGCCATCTTCAGTGAGTCTAGTTCACCGTGACCCTGAACCGACCCGATTCGCCTGCGCTCAGCATTGACCAGCTTGTTGATGGTGTGAGCTAACTCATACTCAATACCTTCAATAGACTGGTTTATTTCCTCAGCGGGAGTTCCTGCCTTATTCCCTTTGAGTAACAAAACACCCTTTTCCATTCCGCCGTAGGCGACTGTAACGCCCGGGAAAATTATTTTCTCTGCCCGCTGACCATTTTTATTATCAATCACATTGGTGGGTTGAATACCCTTCGATGCGAGATCAGCCATAAATTCGGATCTTGCTTTTTCACCAATGGCCAGAGAAGGGTCGGTAAACTTATAGCGGACTTTATTTCGCGAATAGATTCGGAATTCTTCCAGTGTCTCTTGTATGGCTTTTTGAAATCTTCGGAACTCAGCATTCAAGTCACCGTCCAGGAAAACCTCTACATAAACCACATCATCCAGGCCGCGAAGCATCGTTTGAGTCTGAGGTTTGATGGAGTACCTTTTTTCTTCTGTCAGATCTACGCGGTAGAAATACACGGAGACCGCCATGTTTATCAATACAATCACTAAGATGCCATTTATGAACACCAGCACGTCGCCCAACATTCTGCTCTTCCAATTTACCATTGTCTGCTGCCCAGGATTAGTTTGGTAATGGAAAGCATCAGAAAAATAATGCTGAGAAAATAAATCACGTCGCGGGTGTCGATCAGTCCGCGGCTCATCGATTCATAGTGATACAGAATGCCGAGCTGCTTAACCAATACACTATTGGCGGACCAAAAACTCATTGCGGACACAGAATCAAAGCCGGAGAATAGAAGGAAACACAAAAATGAAGCGACGATAAAGGCAACGATCTGATTCGGTGTGATGCAGGAAGAAAAAATCCCCACAGCGCAAAAGCTTGCGGCGAGTAAAATTAATCCGATGTAAGAACCAATGATACCCGGCGTGTCCAGATTTCCTACAGGATTGCCCAGTGTGTAAAGGGAATAATAATAAACGAATGTCGGTACCAGCGCAAACAGAACGAGGAAAAAACCGGCCAGAAACTTTCCCAGAATAATATCCCAATCCCGAAGTGGCTTGGTAAACAATAACTCCATTGTCCCGGACTTCCTTTCTTCTGCAAAACTGCGCATGGTGATTGCGGGGATCAGAAAGATAAATACATACGGTCCCAGCGAAAAAAGTGTTTCCATGTCCGCATATCCATAATCCAGTACGGACGTATCGGGAAACACCCACACCAGCAAACCCATTCCCACCAGAAAAACGCCAATCACTACGTAAGCGATAAGAGAATTGAGGAAACTGTTAAATTCTTTGGTGAGTACCTGAAACATACTGTTGGGACGTGGCGCAAAAGTAATTTAATTTCTTTACTGAGACGGGTCGTTGATGGCAGTCAGTCCCTGAAATACATTTTCCAGGGAGGTTTCTTCCTGTTTAAGACCTATAAGGGATAATTTATTATCTGCTGCAAACCGGAATATTTCCGGACGCAAATCGACTCCGTCTTTGGCATGAACCCTGAACGTATACCCTTCCATAACAAAAGCGTCCTCGACACCTTCTAATGACTTTAACTGTTCGCAGCTAACATTTCCTTCGAACTCCACCACGAGAGTCGACTTTTTCCCCTGTTGTCGCAGGAGATTTTCCAGCGTATCATCGGCGACGATTTCACCCTTGTTGATTACGATAACCCGATCGCATAGCGCCTGAACTTCCTGCATGATGTGCGTGGAAAAAATTACCGTCTTGTTCCGGCTGACCGTCTTAATTAGTTTGCGGATTTCAACCAATTGGTTTGGATCCAGGCCGGATGTAGGTTCATCGAGTATAAGTATTTGCGGGTCGTGGATCAACGCCTGCGCCAGGCCTACCCGTTGACGGTACCCTTTCGACAGCGCATCGATTGTCTTGTTCTGTTCCTGAGTCAGGCCGCACAAGGTTATCATTTCCTCCACTCTTTGTTTCAGTGTTGTTTTTGATAAGCCATAAAGGCCGCCGATAAATGAAAGGTATTCTCGAACATATAAATCAAGATAGAGCGGGTTGTGCTCCGGAAGATAGCCGGTGATCTGTTTGACCTTCATGGGTTGTTCGGTGACGTCATATCCATTGACCAATACCTGACCCGATGAGGGAGGCAAATAACCGGTGGCAATCTTCATTGTAGACGATTTGCCAGCTCCGTTGGGCCCTAAAAAACCGACGATTTCCCCTTTATTTACCGTAAATGAAATATTGTTCAGTGCCTTTTGATCGCCGTAAATCTTGGTAAGATTCTTTACTTCAAGGGACATATGATTTTTGGGGGCTTAACAAACGGCAAGTTTATAGCTTTGTACCTTCAAACGCGAAAGTTTGGGTTTAAAATTTGGATTTTAAGCGTTTGTCGTGTTACTAACGTACAATCCGGCTTATTAATTGCCATTGAATGAAACAGATTAATTGCAGAAATTTGCTCCGAAACATAAAAGATATGCGTGTCACCGTTTTCCTTTTCTTCAACTTACTCTCCGTCGCGTGTTTTGCTCAGCAGGGTTATCAAATCAAATTTCAAATTACCGGGCTTAAGGATACCACTATCTACCTGGGTAATTACTACGGTGAGACAACCTATATCAAAGACACGGCAAGGGTGAACAGCAAGGGAGAATTTGTTTTTGATGGAAAAAAACCGCTGACGTATAAGGGTATCTATTTTCTGGTACTTAACAAAACAAAGCTGCCATTCGAGATGGTGATTGGCGAATCCCAACGGTTCAGCATGGTGACCTCGGCTGAAGATTATGTGCTGAATATGAAAGTAACCGGTGATCCGGATAATAAACTTTTCTTTGAGAGCATGGTGTTTAATATGAAAATGCGCAAAGAGGCCGAGCCGTTTCTTAAAGTAATTCAGGACAGTACATTGTCGGAAGATAAAAAGAAAAGTGCCCGCGAATCCTTTGCGAAGGTTAACGACAAAGCGATAGCCTATCAAATGGACCTGATCGCAAAAAATCCCTCTACAATAACCGCCAAAATAATAAAAGGTAATCAGGCTATTAGTATCCCTGACCCACCAAAAAAACCGGACGGGTCAATAGATTCCACCTTTAGGCTGCGATGGGCTCGCGAACACTTCTTCGATAATTTTGATCTCAGTGAGCAGGCGCTCATTTGTTTACCCAGACCGATGTATCGCGACAAAATAAATGAGTATCTCGACAAACTCTATGCGCCGAACCCCGACACGATCACCAAGGCGATAAACTGGATAATTTCCAGGGCTAAAAAAAATCAGGAAACCTATAAATATGCTACGTGGTTGTGCCTGCTGAAATATCAGCAGCCTGACATTATGGGACTGGATGAAGTGTACGTGAATGTCTATGACACGTACTTTGCTACCGGTGAAATGGACTTTTGGGTGAACGATAAGATGAAGAAAAATCTGAAGGATCATGCAGACCGTTTGCGGAAAAGTCTGGTGGGTAAAAAGGCACCAAACCTGATCATGCAGGATGCTAATTTCAAGGCGAGGTCGATGTACGACATTAAGAACAAGTATACTGTGCTCTTCATTTTTGATCCCGACTGCGGGCATTGTAAAGAAGAGACACCGAAGCTTGTTGATTTGTACAACAAGAAAAAGTTTGACTTTGAAGTTTATGCGGTGAGTGCGGATACTTCGATGGCCAAAATGCGGGACTACATTAAAGACATGAATATGAAATGGATTACCGTGAATGGCCCGCGCACGTATGTCGGTCCGTATCAGGACCTCTATGATGCCCTAACAACTCCATCGCTGTATGTTATTGACGACAAGAAAAAGATCATTGCCAAGAAGGTTCCGGCAGAGAAGCTGGATGACTTTTTCACCCAGCATGAGAGGTTCTTAAAGGCCCGGGCCGAGAGTCAGAGCAAGACACCCGCCAAACTATAAACGGACAAATTCAGTTCAAAACCGGACACTTTTCGGTATTTAAGGTTTTACAAAAGACGCTTGCTGGTGCAAATAGCCCTGTTTGTAACTTTTTTCTATAATTCTTAGTCATAGATGCAACTATTCAACCGTTAGAGAGTATCTAATGTATAATAAACAACCTTAACACATTCATTTATGGCCTTCCTTGATAAAATTCTTGGCAAAAAGAAAAAGTCAACGCTCAGCGCGAAGTGCCCCATTACAAAAGAACCGATAGATGAGGGGTTTGGATTTATGCTGACCACGGCACAGGTGATCTCGTCCAAGAAATACTGGGACATGGTGATGACAGAACCGGAGACCATGTCGTATACAGTATCTCACTTCATGAATCAGTCGACTGGTACGCAGATGAGAAATATGATCTTTGAAAAGTACAGCAGTATTGAGAAGCCGTGGATGATTTCCGATTCGTGCATTAATTTATTTGAATCCGTTGACAAACTGTCGGCGCGTGAAAATGCAAAAAAATGGTGGGCAAATGAAGGGAATTATAATCCTGAAAATTCCGGCCCTGCGCTGAATGCTTTAGACCCGCAGACGTATAAGAACTGGAAAGACTACGCCGTGCTGGAAGCCGGCCGTTCAAGAATAGTTTTGCAATAAAAATTTTTATTAGGTTTAGGATAGGTAAAGGGTTGCTGGGGAGCAACCCTTACTTATTTGTTACCCATGAACAAATCTGCCCCCTCTCCCGTTGGAGAAGGATGAAGGAGGTTTTAGAGATGCCTTGAATCAGTTGTTGCGATCGATGGTGAATTGAACAAGTTGGATAAGTGACTGGCGGTATCGGGAATCCGGAAACTCATTGAGAATTTTCAGTGCATCCTGGTGAAATGTATTCATTGAGTTAATGGCATATTCAATTCCGCCAGACTGCTTGACGAAATCAATCACCTCTTTTACTTTTTTCGGTTTCTCACTTTCATTTTTGACTATGCTTATGATTCGGCGCTTTACGAGCCAATTAGCCTTCGACAAGGCATAAATAAGCGGGAGTGTCATTTTCTTTTCTTTGATGTCGATACCGACCGGCTTGCCGATTTCAAGTTCGCCGTAGTCAAAAAGATCATCCTTTATCTGGAAGGCCATTCCGATCTTTTCTCCAAATTGACGCATCTTATTAACCACCTCATCATTGGCTCCTGAAGAACTCGCTCCCACGGAACAACAGGATGCAATAAGCGATGCGGTTTTCTGACGGATTATTTCATAATACACATCCTCGGTAATATCGAGCTTTCGTGATTTTTCAATCTGTAACAACTCTCCTTCACTCATCTCCCGGACGGCGTCAGTTACAATACTTAACAAATTAAAATCCTTGTTTTCTACCGAAAGAATTAGTCCGCGTGAAAGCAGGAAGTCGCCCACCAAAACGGCAATTTTGTTTTTCCATAGTGCATTCACGGAAAAAAAACCGCGGCGATAATTGGCTTCATCCACCACATCATCATGAACCAACGTCGCAGTGTGGAGGAGTTCGATCAGTGATGCCCCTCTGAAAGTTGACTCGTTAATCGTGCCGCACAATCCCGCGCTGAGAAAAACAAACATGGGACGCATCTGCTTTCCTTTGCGCTTTACGATGTATCCCATGATTTTGTTAAGGAGCAGTACCCTGGTCTTCATAGAGGCCCTGAACTTCTGCTCGAATTCTTCCATCTCTCGGGCGACGGGTGCTTTGATATCTTCCAGGCGTAAAGGCATGCGGGGCAATAATACGCATTGATTTCAACGTGTTGAAGTTTTTTGAATGTTTTAGTATTTGCTATTACCGGGGCTGTCAGGTAGCCACTGTTTGGGAATGAGCGAGCCCGCTCGTGGTAGCGTTCAGCGTTACCAGAACTCCTCTAGCTCAAAAACAATTCGTGTTTAATGGAAGGTCAACAGTCTATTTTGCTACTTTTGAAAAAAGTGTTCTATCACGTTGTCTTGTCCTAACCCCTAACTTTGGAATTAACGCGATCATGATCGAAAATAAAATCGTCCCGGGAAGTGCCGCTTCGGACAAAAAAGTTATCCTGGAACTCATCTCATACGACCGGGAAAGGTATAGCAAGCATGATAGTCTGAATGTAGAAGAACTGTGCAACAACCTGCATCCAGATCAGGTAAACTGGGTGAACCTTGACGGTCTGATTGACCTGGATATTATTGAAAAGTTGCAGGCAAAGTTTAGCCTCCATCCTTTGCTTATTGATGATATTATGGCCGATCAACGGCCCAAGGCTGAAGAGTTTGAAGGTTACCTTTTCTTCACACTCAAAATGCTCTACAAGATTGATTCCAGAGATATTGACTATGAACAGATAAACTTTGTTCTTGGAAAAGACTTTCTTTTGTCTTTCCAGGAAAAGGAGGGCGACTTGTTCGATGGTTTCCGGGACAGAATACGGCTTGACCTCGGCAAGGTCAGGAAGAAACAGGCCGACTACCTGCTGTACCGGCTAATCGATATTATCGTGGACAACTATTACAATGTGCTGGACAGACTTGGCGATATCATTGAGGAGATTGAAGAGAATGTCTATGAAAACCCGACGAACAAGACCTTTAGCAGAATACAAGCACTAAAAAAGGAACTGATTTACCTTCGAAAGGCACTTTATCCGCTGCGGGAAGCATTGGGGAAATTGGTGAAAGGCGAATCTGATTTTATAAAAGAAGAAAACCTCATGTATTTTGCCGATGTGTACGATCACGTCTCCCACCTTATTGATTCTTCCGATACCTATAAAGACCTTACATCGAGCCTGATGGATATCCACATCAACGCCATGAACACCCGTATGAATGAGGTCATGAAAGTCCTCACTGTAATCTCTACGATATTTATGCCTTTGACCTTTATCGTAGGTGTTTATGGGATGAACTTTGACAATATGCCGGAATTGCGATGGCCCTGGGGCTACTATGGTGTGTTGGGCTTCATGTTTCTCATTGTCATCTCCATGATGTTGTACTTCAGAAGGAAAAAGTGGTTCTAATCAATACCTGATTCCGCCACCAGGGAAGCTTCTACCACTTCGGGCAACGTTTTGTTCAGCTTGAGAATTTTGAATTTATAGTCGAACAGCGAAAACGTATCACCTTCTTTCAACGATGGCTTGTAGTAGGTGAGCATTCCGGATAATGTCTCGTATTCTTCGGAAGCCGGGAAGGGAATCTCTACAAATTTATTGATATCATGGATGGAAGACTGGGCCACTATCTGATAGACTTGTTTATCCAGGACGGTAACAATCTGCTGTTCGTGATCATGCTCATCCTGGATTTCTCCTACAAGTTCCTCCAGAATATCTTCAAGCGTCACAATTCCGATCGTGCCGCCGAACTCACTCACAACAATTGCCATTTGTGCCTTTCTGCGTTGAAATTCCCGTAACAAAACATCAATTGGTTTTGATTCAGGAATAAAATGTGCGGGGCGCATTACTTCTTTAAGGCCTTTCCCCGATTGTTGAACATAGGCGGTGATGATATCTTTGGCGTGAACAATTCCGATGATCTCATCCAGGGAATGCTCATATACCGGATATCTAGAATAGCCCTCCTTTAATACAACGTCCATTGTATCTGTTATTGAAAGATCAGCGCGAAGGCCGCTGATTTTCACACGAGGCACCATGACCTGGCGGACAATCCGGTCATCAAAGTCAAAAACATTCTGAATCAGTTCCCTTTCATTAGGTTCGATTGCTCCGCCTTCTTCACTTTCTGCAATAATCAACTTCAGCTCGTCTTCCGAATGAATTTCCTGCTCGCTGATGGGCTTTACGCCGAAACTTTTCAGAATAATATTGGCAAAGCCGTTGAGTAGCCATATAAACGGACGGAATACATAGTAAAAAATCTGGAGAGCAATAGAGATTCTAAGGGTGGTTGAGGTGGGGTACCTGATCGCCAATGATTTGGGCGCCAATTCACCAAACACGATATGCAGAATTGTCAATACGGCGAATGCGATAGGTAAAGCGATACTGTGCGCCACTGATTCACTCATCGTAAGGCCCAGGCCATGCATAGCGCTCAGGATAATTCTTGACATCACATCCTCACCCACCCATCCCAGGCCGAGACTTGCCAGCGTAATACCCAATTGTGTGGCGGCCAGGTAGCCATCAAGGTTGTTAATGATGCTGGTGGCAGCTCTTTTGGAAAAATTACCCTTTTCCAGGGCAATTTGTGACGACCTGACCTTTACAATAGCAAACTCCGCTGCAACGAAAAAGCCGTTAAGAACAACAAGAAGCAAGGTGACAATAACATCGACTGCCATAATGGATTTACAGAAACCAAAAGTACTAAGAAAAGTTAGGCTTGTCCCCACGATATTTTTTATAGAGACCGTTTCCTTATAGCGAAAACGTCCTATATTTCGAAAATAGACTAACCCCAAACCTATGTATCTGGCACTTCTGCTGCTCCTCGTTGGATTTGCCATCCTCATCAAGGGTGCCGATTTTCTTGTGAACGGAGCATCATCGGTTGCAAAAAAATTCAACATATCGAATCTGGCCATCGGGTTGACCGTTGTATCCTTTGGCACTTCGACGCCAGAGTTTATCGTCAGCAGTTACTCAGCATTGGAAGGAAGGAATGATGCTTCGTTCGGGAATGTTATTGGCAGCAACAATTTCAACTTGTTGTTTATCCTGGGAATAGCCGGATTGATTTATCCCCTCGCTGTACAACGCAACACCGTAAAATACGAAGTACCCATCTCCCTGTTGGCTGCCCTGATTCTTTATGTTTTGGTAAATGATCAGATTCTCCAAGGAAACCCGAATCTATTATCCCGATGGGACGCCCTGATCCTGCTGACCTGCTTTGGACTGTTTATGATGTATGTCTACCGCACCATGACGAAGACCGGTGACATTGATGAAACCCCCATAAAAATGTATGCTACTCCGGTTGCTACCGGAATGATTATTCTGGGGCTCGCCATGCTGATTGGCGGTGGCACACTAGTGGTTGATAACGCGGTAGCCATTGCAGAACACTATGGTTTATCTCAAAAACTCATTGGACTCACTATACTGGCTGCCGGAACTTCTCTTCCCGAACTGGCTACCTCTGCGGTGGCCGCGTTTCGGAAAAACACAGACATCGCGATTGGAAATGTAATCGGCTCCAATATTTTCAACCTGTTTTTTATCCTGGGTCTTACCGGAATGATCAGACCCATTCCGTATAATGACCTGATGAACTTCGATATTGAAGTGCTGGGAGTCGCCACCGTGATGTTAATGGTGTTTATGTTCACTATTAATCAGCGAAAACTGGATCGGTGGGAAGCCTTTCTTCTCCTGGCTGGTTATGTTGGTTATACGGTATATCTGGTCGTCAATGATCCTGGGGTGTAGAACCCGGCATAAAAAAACCCCTGCCGAAGCAGAGGTTCGTGTGTATCAGGAGATGTTCCTTTAGATTTTGCTTTCCAATGCGGTAATTTTTTCCTGTGCTTCTGCTTTTCCCAGCGACAAAGCTTTCTTATAGAGCTCAATAGCCTCTCTGAGTGTTTCTTTTTTCTTACGCGGTGCCAGTTTTGTACGGGCTGCGGCTTCTTCCACGGCCTGACCACGCGCATAATAAGCATCCGCCTCCGTCATCTTGCTTTGGATCATCAATTCCTGTATACGGGCTTCAATTAAAGCAAGCTCCTGAGTCTTTGTTTCTATCTCGGTCGACTTATCAGCCAGTTCCGCCTCCTGCATACCTACGGTTGTAATCAAATTCTGATTTTCGCTGCGGTATTTATCAACTTGTTCCTGCAAGGCTGCTATCTCCTGGGTTTTTGTTTCAAGATCTGCCTTCAGCCTCTTTATTGTCTTCGAAAACGCCGCAGAATTTGCACTCGAAGTCTTGAGAGATTTTTCCAGGTCATCTACCTTTTTCTGGGTCTCTTTAACATAACTATTTATATCCTTCATCCGGGATGTATAGTCGCCGTAGGTAGTACCTTCCACCATATCAACACGCAAAAGCTGACGGCTGGCGTCGATGGAATCCATCATACTTCCAACTTCGGTTAACGTCTGAGCCATCGCCTGGCTGGTTTCCAGCTCCACTTTTAGGGAATCGACCTGGGTTTGTAACATTTCTCTTTCCTTCGTTCCACACCCGGCTAAAAGTGCAATAACAGGTATAGCGAAAACTAGATTTCTGCGCATAATAAATTTGATTTAGGGGTTAATAGTCAAAAATACGGCTCATTTTACAGTTAAAAGGCCCGTTAGGTCAAATTATTTTTATTCCCTGTCAGGGCGTAGATAACGCCGATTGACGGTCATTCTTCCAAACTTAATATTCGCGTTTTGGCCAAGATTTATTGGGAAGACAAAAAAGGATAGGCCAGTCATCGGCTTGAACGCCATGCGACAGCACCCCTACGCTAACCATCATTTTAGAGGTATTTCATTCGATTGTTACAAGAGCCCTCCTAGATTGGTACAAATACATGCCAATGTATGCGGAGTCACCTGGTAGCTTTAATCAATTGTTTTTAGCAGTTAAAGGTCGGGTCGTTAAATCTTGCCGAAAGGTGCTTTAAGTATGGTTACTGGAGAGTGTGCTCGCAAACACACAAATTAATTTTTATATAACATGGCAAAAATTGGGAGAAAAACATCTACATTCGATTGCATGATCGATTGCGTGTCCTATAAATTATTGATATTTACCCGGTAATAGCGGTAGTGACTTAACACTACGGTGAACAGATGATCCTACTAACTTAATAAACGAATACGGAGCAAAGAAAAAAGACGTAAAACACCCCCGCCCAATGGGTACCAGGCTGCCTGTTGTGGATTCCGCATCGCGGAAATGATTTAAATTATTATAAACCCAACTATTCTATGAAGCAACGATACCAAATTTTAGCTGCTTTGCTACTCTTTGTGCTTACGAGCCTAACAGCTTTTGCGCAAAGAAATGTGACAGGTACGGTTACAGACCCCGCTGGCAAAGGAATGCCCGGTGTTAACGTAATCGTGAAAGGTACCTCAACCGGAACGACCTCCGATGCAAATGGTCAGTATACTATATCTATGAATGAAGGGGCAACTACCCTGATTTATTCTTTTATTGGCTATGCCAGCCAGGAAGTTGAAGTCGGCAGCCGCTCGAGTGTGGATGTATCCCTGGCGGAAGACATCACTCAACTGGGTGAGGTTGTTGTAACAGCCCTGGGTGTGGAGCGTAGCACGAAAGCGCTTCAGTATTCTGTTACTGAAGTGTCAGGTGCCAAGTTTACTGAAGCCCGTGAAAACAACTTAGGAAACGCTTTGGCCGGTCGTATTGCCGGGGTAAACGTTACAAAGGCAGCTTCAGGACCTGCGGGATCAACGCGTATTGTTATCCGCGGAAACAAATCTTTAGGTGGACAAAACCAGCCTCTATATGTGGTGGATGGTATTCCAATGGATAACTCTGGATTTGGTCAGGCAGGTGTATGGGGTGGTCGCGATGAAGGGGATGGTCTTACCAGTATTAACCCGGATGATATTGAGTCTATCACCGTACTTAAAGGTGCTAACGCAGCGGCCTTGTATGGTTCACGAGGTGGTAATGGTGTAATCAACATTACAACAAAGAGAGGAACGAAGCGTAAGGGAGTCGGCATTGAATTCAACACGAACTACGTTGTTGAAAAACTGTACGACTTGAGTGAGAAGCAAACCTCTAACGGTGCAGGTAATTATGTTGACGCTACAGCCGATGGACTTGTGAACGGCGTAGCCCAGAAACCAAGCAACATAACGCAGGCCTTTCAATGGAATAACGTAGGCTGGGGTCCAAGGCTTGATGGAACTTCAGTTCTTCAGTTTGACGAAGTGTCCAGACCTTACTCGAACGTCGGTAACAACTTCGATAAGTTCTTCGAAACCGGTAGTGCCTGGACAAACAGCCTTGCCTTAAGTGGCGGTGGTGACAACCAGACTTTCCGGTTTTCTATGTCCGATCTGCGCAGTAGCAGCATCGTTCCTAATTCCGGATACGATAAGACTACCTTATCCTTGAATATTAACTCTAAGTATGGCAAGAAATTAACATTCGCTGGCAAAGTGCTTTATTCACATGAGGAGGCGAAAAACAGACCAACGCTTTCTGATTCTCCCAACAATGCTATTCAATCAGTTTGGAGAACACCTGCAAACGTTGATGTAACTACCTTTAGAGGCCCCGAGGGAAAACCAGGTTCAATCCCTGAAGGCCTTTCTTCGGATGCATTACTTGCTTACGGACAAGGTGGTGCGGCAAAACGCCCTGGACAAGAGTGGTTGCCTGCTGCCAATAACTGGGGCCAGAATCCCTATTGGGCAACCCAAGTTTACATAGATAGTGATGTCAGAGACCGCTTTATAGCCTCCGGATCACTTCGTTATGACATTCTGGATTGGTTGTATGTTTCCGGTCGTCTCGGTATGGACTGGTACACCCGAAGAGATACGAACCTCACTCCCGAAGGAACTGGACACAATTTAGCGGGTAGCAGAACTGAAGGTGAAGACCGGGTACGTGAGATCAACGCAGACTATATGATTGGGGTGAACAAGACCTTTGGCGATTTCAATGTTAACGCATTCTTTGGTGGAAACAGAATGCAGCGCTCCTCCGAGCGAATTTCTGCTAACGGAAACGGTTTCAGTGTTGAATTTTTCGACGCGATCAATAACGCAGCAACCAGGAATTACGGTTACGGCTTTAGCGAAAGTGGAATCAACTCAATATACGGGTCGGCTGAAGTGAGTTACAAGAACTACTTGTTCCTTACCGCTACTACCAGAACTGACTGGTTCTCTGTGTTGAATCCTGAGTTCAACAAAGTGACATACCCTTCGGTTGGAGCCAGCTGGGTGTTCTCCGAAACCTTCCAGTCGCTTCCTTCTGTAATCAGCTTTGGAAAAGTGAGAGCTTCCTGGGCACAGGTGGGACTTGCTAGCCAAAATCCTTACGCTGCTAACCTGACTTATTCGCTGAATGGTAACACCCATCTTGGTTACAAGATGGCGACGTTCTCTTCAGCAGGTGGTAACAACGGAAGTATCCCGAACCCTCTCCTCCAGCCTTCTTTATCTACTGAATTAGAAATTGGTTTTGATGTGAGGTTATTTGATAACAGATTGGGATTTGATTTTGCCTACTATGACCAGAAAACTACCGATGATATTCTTGGTTCCACGATTTCCAGAGCTTCTGGCTTTGGCTCCACGAACATCAACGTAGGTCAGCTTTCTAACAAGGGCGTTGAGATCTTGTTATCCGGTACACCTATCCGCGGCGCACTTACCTGGGACATCTCGTTAAACTTTGCGAAGAATGTCAACAATATTGATTTTATCAGTAATTCTGCTACCGAAGTTGTTGCCGAAGAACCCAGAACAAGAAACGTGTTCATCAAGCACATCGTGGGCAGTCCGTTTGGTCAGATTACCGGAAGAGTACAACAGGTATCGCCTGATGGTACACCCATCTTTAACTTAGACGGTACACCGCTGGCATCAACCACTTACGTACCTATTGGTAATGGAGTACCTGATTTCACCGGAGGTGTTAACAACACGTTCTCTTACAAGGGTGTTACGCTTGACTTCCTTATTGACTTTAAATCGGGTGGCGAAATTTTCTCTGGTACCAACAACCGTCTGACGCAATGGGGTCTGCACGAGCAGTCGCTGATTGGTCGTGAAGGAGAAACTCCGTTGCATGTTACTGGCGTTACACGTTCAGGAGCAGGTACAGAAGCTAGTCCATATGTTTACACGCCAATTGATCGTGATCTTACTCCACATGAAGCCAATGTATACTGGAATCGTGTTGGCGGTGAAAGCACGGCAATTTCCAACATGTTCATTTACGATGCTTCCTTTATTAAGCTTCGTCAGTTGACATTAGGTTATACCTTGCCAAGGACGCTGTTGGATAAAACTCCTATTCAGAGTGTGACCGTTTCCTTTGTTGGAAGAAACCTTTGGATTATCAACAAGAACATAGAAAATGTGGATCCAGAGTCAACTTATTCAACCAACGCGGGTGCACAAGGTCTGGAGTATTTTGCGATGCCTTCAACTCGCAGTTATGGATTTAACCTACGTGTCGGTTTCTAATTTTAACTCAATTCAAGATGAAGTATATAAGTAAAATCTTGCTTTTAACATGTGCAGTGGCGGCGCCATTCGCATCATGTGATACAGATACGTTGCATAATTTGAATATAAATCCGCAGGCCCTCAATGAGGTAAATATGAACTTTCTATTCTCTGCTGCCCAGTTAGGTGCAGCTTCCGGAGGATCTGAAGGGGATAACCGTTACATTGACTGGCGGACAAATATCGGTTATGCCGCGTATTGGATGCAGCACCTGGCCAATTCCGGTGCCGGTGGACTTGCCGCAGGCGACAAGTATTTTGAAAATGTGGAATCGGATAATGCCCCCTGGGAGTTTATCTATGGTGGTCAACTGAAAAACTTGACGGAAGTGCTTAAGCAAACAGGCCCCGGAGGATTTGAAGAAGGCGAACGGAAGAATACCAGAGAAGCAGCCAGGATCCTTCGCGCTTTCCTTTTCATGCGCCTGACGGACTATTATGGAAACATACCTTATACAGAAGCTGTCCAGGGTATTGAGGGAACTTTTCTTCCCGCGTACACGTCACAGCAGGAGATCTATACCGATCTGTTGAAGGAGCTTAAAGAAGCTGGAGATGCCATCAGCGCAGCCAATCCGGATGAAGGGTTCGCTTCATCGGATATGTATTTCCAGGGTGATGTAACCAAATGGAAAAAATGGGCTAATTCACTTCGCCTCCGGATGGCCATGAGAATGTCTAATGTGGATGCTGCTACTGCAGGGACTACAGTAACAGACGCGCTTTCTGGCGCCGGTGTGATGACGTCTAATGCAGACAATGTCTGGGTACCTATGTCAGAGACTCCTGGTTTGTGGACGAATCAAAACGGAATCGCCCGCGCCTTTATTCCCGGCGACGGTGGCCAGTCAAGAGTGATGAGCAAAACGTTGATTGATGCGCTGAAAGGTCCAAATGCCGGCAGCACCGCTGATGATGATCCAAGATTGATGATTTTCACAGAGGGACTTAACGGCAATGCCGATCCATTGGTGCAGGCAGGTATGCCTAACGGACTGGATGCTGGTACACTGGATGCGTATACCGGAATTACCAGTTCCAACCCTAATCAGTTGTTCTCCCTGGTGAACATGAAGTTTCTGGATAGAAATGAGCCGTATTTGCTGATGAGCTATTCAGAAGTTGAGTTGCTTCAGGCAGAAGCTAAAGAAAGAAACATCGGTACAGTTCCAGGCACTGCCCAGGGACATTACGAAGCGGGAATAAAAGGTGCGATGCAGATGTACGTACCGTATGATGCTTCTTTCGTAGTTTCCGATGCTGCTGTAGCCGCTTATATTGCTGCCCGCGATCCTTACACGCCTGGTGCTACCGGGTTGGCCCAGATTGCAACGCAGATGTGGATCACCAAATACATGAATTGGTGGGATGCATGGGCTGACTATAGAAGAACAGGTTTGCCCGCCCTCGTTCAGGTTAACTACTCCGGAAATGTTACCAACGGTACCATTCCAGGTCGCCTCAGGTATCCTTCGCATGAAGTGGCTACCAATAATGCTAATTTGACAGCTGGTGGTACTTCGCCTGATACCCATGTAGGTAAAGTATGGTGGGATGTAAATTAATTACATCACTTTCCTGAAAAGGATTTAAATAAAAAAGAGGCTGCACGTGCAGCCTCTTTTTTTATCACCTCACATCAGGTCGGCACTGCAAACAGTTTGTCCTATTCCCCTTCTCCGCTACAAGGCTATCGTATATTCCGATCAGCAAGTCGTTAAGTGTTAAGGTCAGGCAAAGGAGTATCGCCAGATAGCTGTTACCAATACCACATGATAGATATTTTATTTTAGCGAATCACTCAGGTGATAAAAAAACTCCGTCGCCGTTAGATCCCATATAAGCACCCCACACAACCGGCTTCCTGATACGGATCGGCGTGTCAATACGTTTGATTCGCATTCCCAGAAAAGACATGAGCAGGGAATGATGATAATAGTGGCAATGAATTATATCCAGGTACCCGTCATCGTCCAGGTCGCCAATCCACGGTGTGGAGAAAATATTCTTAAATCCGGTCATCTCATCAATTATCCGGCTGGATCTATTCTTAAAATCAATAGTCAGCAGTTTATTCCTGATAGTCTTAGGAGCCGTTCCGGTGAAACCCACAGAACAATCAAATTCATTGATGCTGATAATGGCTTCATCGATACCGTCGTTGTTCAAATCATAAATTACCGGTGATGAAAATCCTGTACAGCCCATCGAATCCAAATAGGCAACTCTGCCATCCTTGCCATCCAGCATTACCTGTAACGACCCGGTGCTGTAGGGCCACAGACCTTTACTAACAAACGTAAAAAGATCCGGAATGTCGTCGCCGGTAAAATAACCAACGGCAAAACTATTGCTACATTCTGTATTTTTTATGGACTTCGTCCACAATACCTTGTGATCTACTCCATCTATCGCCAAGGCTGTACTGCCATGGGACATAGCAACAATGTCAAACTTACCGTCACCCGACAAATCCACCAGAGATGGCGGAGCAATAAACCCGTGTCCCACTTCAGAAGCAATAATCTTCGCGCGTTTTAATTCATGGTTCATAAAATCGGCCAGACTTACGATGTATAAATGGCCATCGATTGTCTCCCCTCCCGTACCAAATACAATAGCATACTCGCTGCTTCCAGGCTGCGCAAAACACAACGGACTCATGTAGGATTCCTTTCCATCCGGCATGGTGTCGGCAGCTATAATAGCGCCGTTCTTGCTGTCAAACACCATGAGTACGCCCGGGTATCGTTTGTCTTCCTTACCTGGTTCTGCCATGGAGTTTCCTCCGTTGACCGTCAGCAAATCCATTAGCCCATCGTTGTTTTGATCCGGAATCAATACGCTATTGTTAAAATTGAATCGGGCATATTTGAGAATCGAATCATTCTGATGTAGTTCATGCGCATATTGCCACAACAAGGCCCCTGTTTTTCCATTGAGGGCTTTAAAAATCGGAGATCTTCCCCCTATAAATATGTCTTTTGTCCCATCCCCGGTAATGTCATAGAAGGTGGCCGAACCGTATACCTGGTCGGAGGCCTCGTGTTGCCATAAAATCTTGCCGGTCTTGCCATCAAATGCAAGAATTCCTTGTTCGCTCTGCTGGTATTCATTTTTGCCCGCCCCCATTACGATATCCAGCACACCGTCATCATTCAGGTCAACGGCCCGGGGTGATGACTGGGAGCCGATTACAGGCAAGTCTTCATTCCACACAACTTCACTCCTTCGCTTGCCACAACTTCCAAGCACGATTAACAAACAAATACAAGAGAGAACGGTTGGTAATCTTCTTTTGATACGTTGCATATTCCGGTGGTTCTTTAAGGGCGGCAGAAAAATAATCGTAAAGGCTGAATTCCCGAAACAAATGAATGAAGGTTTACAGGAAGAAAAGAAACCCATCGGTTAAACACAATTGTCGAGTGATTTTTTCTGACGGGCGAAGATACTGAATAACCTCAAAATCCAGCGAAAAGCCCACACCACGCGTCCTTGAGGACCTACAAAAATAAAGCCCTTTTCAGTCCTATTTTATCCTTATCTGTTTTAACTTGCTACGTTGAAATAGTTGAAATATTCTCCTTAAAATGTGGTGGATCAGGATGTCCCTGAACTTGTTGAGGTTTATGAAGTTTACTTTTTCCATTTTACCTGTCACGCTATTTACCCTTGCCTGTTTTACGGCGAGCGCTCAGCAATCATCCTTGTTTGAATCGCTGGCTCCAAACAAGACCGGCGTAACCTTCAGCAATGTCCTCGCTGAAAATCCCAAGTCTAATGTGTTGACCTACGAATATTTCTATAACGGCGGAGGCGTGGCCATTGGCGATATAAACAAGGACGGCCTGGACGATGTCTACTTCACCGGCAACATGAAACCCAATGCCCTGTATCTGAACCAGGGGAATTTTAAGTTTAAGGAAATTGGCGCAGCAGCTGGAGTTGACTGCAAAACCGGATGGAAAACAGGCGTTACGATGGCCGACGTAAATGGCGATGGGCACCTGGATATCTATGTTTGTTTCTCGGGTAAAGGTGATCCCGAGAAAAGGAGAAATAAACTGTTTATTAACAACGGCAATTCAACCTTTACAGAAAAAGCAAAAGAGATGGGGCTGGATGACCCTGGTCACAGCACGCACGCTTCATTTTTCGACTATGATAACGACGGTGACCTGGATATGTACCTGCTTAACCACAACGTAGTGGTTATCCGGGAGTTTGAATATGCAAAAGTGCGGGAAACCAGACATCCCTATGCCGGCGATAAATTTTTCAGAAATGATAATGGACGTTTTGTGGATGTTAGTGCCGAAGCCGGCGTTAAAGGCAGTCCCCTCGGATTTGGTCTCGGCATCACCGTTGCCGACATAAACAAAGATGGCTGGCTGGATATGTATGTTTCCAACGACTATGTAGAGCCAGATTATCTGTACATCAACAATCAAAATGGAACGTTTACTGACCGCATGACCGAGTATATGCAACACATCTCCTATTTTTCCATGGGGTGTGACATCAGTGATATCAATAACGATGAATGGCCGGATATTTTTACCGTGGATATGCTACCTGAGGATAACAAGCGGCAAAAGCTTCTCTATGGTCCGGAGAACTATGAGCATTATGCGTTGATGGTGCTGAATGGTTTTTACTTTCAGAATATGCGTAACATGCTGCACCTTAACAACACAAACGGGACATACAGTGAAATCGGTCAGTTTTCCGGAATCTCAAAAACAGACTGGAGCTGGGCTCCACTGTTTGCTGACTATGACAACGACGGATGGAAAGACCTGTTTATCACGAATGGCTACTATCGCGATTATACCAACCGTGATTTCCTGAAGTACAAGGGAGATTATTACTTCCAGAAGGCAAAGATCGGACAAAAGGCTGATACGTTCAACCTGGTCAGCACCATGACTTCCACGCCGGTGCATGATTACATGTTCCGCAACAACGGCGATCTCACGTTCACAGACAAAAGTGTGGACTGGGGCTTTAAAGAAAATGATTTTTCCAACGGAGCGGCCTACGCTGACCTCGACAATGATGGTGATCTCGATCTTATCGTTAATCATCAGAATGCCACAGCCTCCGTCTACAGAAATCATTCACGCGAAAGACATCCGGAACTTCATTACCTCCAGCTGGCCTTGGCCGGCGCCGGTAAAAATACCAACGCGATAGGCACGAAGGTAAGGGTATATACGCAGGGGAAAGTTCAGTACCTCGAGCATATATCTTCCCGCGGATTCCAATCCTCCGTGAGCAACCGCGTTCATATTGGAGTGGGTAAATCAGATGTCATTGACTCGCTGAAACTAAACTGGCCGTCTGGTAGCGAAGTGGTCCTCCGGAATGTCAAGGTTGATCAGCTGCTTTCGCTAAGGGAAGAATTAAAAGCAAAACCGGTAGCTCAGCCGGCAACTTCAACGATCCCACTATTCACTCCAATCGAAACGCTCGTAAACTACACGCATATTGAAGAGGGATACAATGATTTCAAAAGACAGCCGTTATTGTTAACCATGCTGACCACTTGTGGACCGGTGATGGCTTCAGGTGACGTAAATGGCGATGGCAAAGAAGATGTATTCGTTGGAGGAGCGCAGGGTAATCCGGGAAATATTTTCATTCAAAACAATCACGGTGAGTTTGTGCCTTCTCCGGCCAGTCCATTTAATAAGCTACATACCGATGCAGACGCGCTCTTCCTGGATGCCGATGGCGACAGGGACCTTGACCTCTATGTAGTCAGTGGCGGATATAATGAATACACGGAAAAGGATAAAGCCCTGCAGGACAGACTTTATCTCAATGATGGGAAAGGAAATTTTACACTATCAACGAATACCCTACCGGCAATGCTGGTCAGCAAATCCTGCGTGACAGCCAGAGATTTTGATCATGACGGTGACCTTGATTTGTTTGTAGGCGGCCGCGTTATCCCGGGAAAATATCCCATCGCCCCGGAAAGCTTTCTTCTGCAGAACAACGGAGGTCGTTTTGAAAACATAACCGCTTCCTCTTCGAAGAAATTGTCATCCCTCGGAATGGTGACCGATGCAGCCTGGACCGACGTAAATAGCGACGGCTGGGAAGATCTGGTCGTCGTGGGGGAATTTATGGCTATTGAAGTTTTTATCAACAACCAGGGAAAGAGTCTTGATCAGGCTACGGAAAAATTCTTTGATACACCGCTGACGGGGTTGTGGAATAACCTGATTGCCCATGATTTTGATGGCGACGGAGATGAAGATCTTATTGTGGGTAATCTTGGATTAAACACGCAGCTACGGGCCAGCACTGCTGAACCCATTACTCTGGTCTACAAAGACTTTGATAATAATGGTTCGGTTGATCCCATCCTGAATACGTATATCCAGGGAAAACCATACCCGTTCCCCAGCCGCGATGAACTCCTGGACCAGATGTATGGTATGCGTCCCAGATACACCAACTATGCGTCATACGCAAATGCGCAATTGAAGGATATTTTTTCTGCCAGTGATCTGAAAGACGCCACGACGCTAACGGCCACGGTGCTGGAAAGCATCTATCTGGAAAACAAGGGTAACAAGTTTGTTCAACACAACCTACCCGCTGCGGCTCAGTTCGCCCCGATCTATGCTATGACCCTGGTGGATTACAACAAAGATGGAAACATGGATCTGGTTGTCGGCGGAAATCAAAGCTCTATACGAATCAGGATGGGGGTTATCGATGCCAACTTCGGCCAATTATTTGAGGGGGACGGAAAAGGAAACTTTACGCTGGTTCCGCAAAACAAATCCGGCTTGTCCATCACCGGGGACATGAAGTCCATGAAAATAATTTCAGCAAATGGGCACTCATTCCTGCTGGCTGGGATTAACAATCTTGGAATAGTGACTTATAAAATAAACTGATGAAAAGAAGTGGGATGTTTTTTGTTTTGATGGCCGTCGTGAGTTCGACAGAAATTACTGCGCAATCTACCGTTAAACATCAGGAGGAGCTACAACTGCTGGCGGACAACGTTTTCAGTTTGTCCGAGGTAATGTTACACGATGTGGCAAATCCCCCTGCTGCCAGCCGCTTTTATGCATATGCCATGTTGGGTGCTTATGAAGCTGCATTCTTCGGTCAGCATCAATTGCCGGACATCAATCTCAAGTTAAACGCAAACCCCGGCATGGAGTCCATTGTGCCTCCAAAGAATTTTAATCTCTCTTTTTGCACCAATTATACGATGCTTTCCGTAGGCAGGCAGATCATGCCTTCGGGACCGATGCTTGAAGAGAAACAAAAGAACCTGGTTGCTTACTTCAGAAAAAAGAAAAAAATTTCTAAAGAAAACCTTGATCTTCAGATCCAGTACGCTGAGCAGATTGCGAAGCAGGTGTTACAATACGCTAAAATGGATGCCTATAACAAACTCAGCATCTATACGCGGTATACGCCCAGCAAAATGGAAGGACATTGGTATCCAACGCCACCAGAATATATGAGCGCTATCGAACCCCAATGGAAAACCATTCGACCATTTTTTATTGATTCCGCAAGACAATTCGTACCATCCCCTCCGGCGGGCTTCAGCAAAGACACCACCAGCTCCTTTTACTTACAGATGCGCGAGGTTTATCACATAACAAAAAAACTAACCACCGAGCAAAAGGAAATTGCCAGCTTCTGGGATTGTAATCCGTTCGCTGTAACATACTCCGGACATATGGCTATCGGACTCAAAAAAATTTCACCGGGTGGCCATTGGATGGGGATCGCTGGAATAGCATGTAAGAAAGCCGACCTACCCCTGGATTCTGCTATTTTGGTTCACACGATGGTTGCCATGACCTTACACGACGCATTCATTAGCTGTTGGGAAGAAAAGTATAACAGTGACAGGATACGGCCCGAAACAGCCATCAATAAGCTGATGGATCCGGCATGGAGGCCCCTTTTGCAAACGCCTCCGTTTCCCGAGTATACCAGTGGCCACAGCGTGGCATCGGCAGCTTCTTCCGTTATCCTCACGCATCTGCTTGGTGATAATTTCAGCTTTATTGATACCTCCGAAGTTTATTTTGGCCTTCCTGAACGACCCTTCAGCTCCTTCTATGAAGCGGCCAATGAGGCGGCGATTTCACGCTTATATGGAGGAATCCATTTCAGGGATGCCTGCGAGGAGGGCGTTACCCAAGGCAGAAGGATTGGTCATTATGTATTAAGCAGCATGTTTGGCATTCAGTCAAATTAAAAGCTGTATCATTCGGTTGCCGCATCAGTCTCGCTTTGCCAGCATAGGCTTTCTGAACAATGAGACCCAATAATACGTTGAGCCTGAAGAGTTGAATTTAATAACCTTCAGGCTAAATTCTTACCCAAGTTTATGAAACTGCAAACCAATCTGACCGCACCCATTTTTGTCTTAAAAGATATTTTTGGTCGTACCATTGATCTGAATGAGTACCGGGATAAACGCGTATTTATTGGATTCTTCCGGCATGCGGGATGTCCCTTTTGTAACCTTCGTGTACATGCCCTTACGAAAGAACACGAAGCGCTAAAAACTAAAGGTCTTGAAATGATCTTCTTTTTCGAATCGAAAGAAGTTGTATTGCTCAGAAGCATTTTTCATAAGGAGGTTTCTCCCATTCCGCTTATCTCTGATCCGGAAAAGAAATGGTATGATGCTTTTGGTCTGGAGAACTCAGCCTATAAATCCACTGTCAGCCATATCACTTCTTTTGTTCAGACCGCCTACCGGGCAAAAAAAGCCGGCGTTCCAATTCACGCAATGGCTGACGGCGAATCCATCAACACTATTCCCGCGGAGTTTCTTATCGACAAAGGACTCCTTATTAAAAAAGTACACTACTCGCAAGGTCTCAACGACCGGATCAGTATGGATATCGTGAGGGCATTTGCTGAGGATGGCCGTATTTGATTTTGCGTAAGAAACTACTGATCAAGTTGGGGAAATGTAGAGCTAAGCGAATGGTGCGTCGCGAACGCATTTGATCAGAAGGGTATCTTGTAGCTATTTTCTCCAGTCCTGCCGGACAAAAACAATCTCACTGTAATTATTCCGTTCGTAAAGTATACCAATACTTTTGCTGCTAAGTTTCACGAGGTCTGAATACGCTGCATGGTCTCCCTTCTGATTATCCCCGGCTTTATCAATGACGTATTTTTTATCCCAGCTTTTACCTTCATCAGAGCTGATCCGTAGGGTAAGGTTGTCTCTTCGTTCCCGGTCTGCAGCATTACAAAAGGCAATACTAGTTTTTTGTTTTTGACTACCGATGGTCAGAATACTCCCCTGGCAGACAGGGTCGGGAAGATTATTATCAAAGTAAGCGGTGTCCCAATGCTCACCGCCGGATTTACTGATCGCTACAATTCTTGATCGGACGTCTCCTTTCTGATTGCGGATATTCATCATCACCGTACCATCCGAAAGTTCAGTGGCCATTGATTCATTGGATCCGGGAATATTAACAGACTGACCGAGGTGAAATGTTTTGCCATGGTCGTCTGTATAAAACCCATGAGCCCGATAATCCATAAATTGCGGCTGAGGTTCGCCTTCGGAATGATTCGCCGCAACAAAAATTCTTCCTGCATATTTTCCCCTGGTAACTTGTAAGGCATGACCAGGTGTGTTGGCATAACTTCGCCAGTCCTCCGGAAAATTATATGCGCTATTAACCTGGGGCTGTTTTGGCCGATGAACCTTGGTGGTAATGTTGATCACCTCCGACCAACTGTTCCCATTATCCGTTGATATCTTATACCATACTTCCCGGAACCCATTACCCTTTCGCACTTCGTTTTCGTGATTGTTTCCCGTGTTGTAGAATAAAAATATTCTTCCTTTTGGATACGCCGGATCAGTCAGGTCCACAACCGGTGCGGGGTTACCAGCCTGCAATGCATCATAATCCACTACAGTCTGCAAACCACCCCAGGTAACACCACCATCATGGCTTCTTTTCAACACGAGATCGATATCTCCAAAATCTCCGGAGCCGGCTACACGGCCCTCGCAGAAAGCAAGTAAGGTGCCATCCGGCATACGAATCATAGCAGGGATGCGGTATGTTTTATGTCCGTCGGTACCTGAAATAAAAACCGGCACTCGTTGTTGGGCAACCCCGATGGAAAAAACAGTGCATAAAAAGGACAGTAAGACAATTGAATATTTATTCATGTGAGGGCGAAATAAAATTATTTACCCAGGGGATGCTATTCATCTCCGACAGGTTTAACGAACAAGCCATTTGCATTGTACTCCCACTCCCATACGTCGCCATCATCGGGGTCGTTCGCGATCCTCAAAAGTTCAAATCCATTTTTTCTGAGAATTCTGGTCGAATGGTTTTCCTCCATTAATGTTCGTGCCATCATCCTAACAGAAGGATCCGCTGCTTGTGCCACCCTTACCAACTGTCGGCATATGGCGGTTCCGATACCCTTGTGCTGAAAGGCTGGAAACGTACTGTATGCTATTTCAACCCTACCGTCGATTGGTCTGCCTTTAAAACCTGCACTGCCAACAAGATTTCCGTCCAAACTCGCGAAATAACCAATCCATGGCAGCCGGTAACCTACATTTTCATAAAACAAGACTGACATCTCCAGAGTCTTCGAACAATCCGGATGACTGATAAATTCAGTGTTTTCATTTAACAATGGTTTTATCGGAAGAAGCGCTACTGTCATTTCGTGTTCGCGATCTAAACTGAAGAATAAAAGAAATTTAAAGAAATAAGTGGAAACTAAATCCAGGAATTTAAGGTTTTTGGCTTTCGAATAAATCTCGTGTTGACAATCAAGTGCCGGGAATTTTTGAATGGATAGGGCGCTGATAGTGCCGTCCAATCGCAGAAACCCTTTGAAGATAATACATCGAAGTCGTAGCACGCTATGAGCTCTGCGTGCCTTTCCTCTGTGGCCTCCGCGCTTCCTTGCATTATTAATCTTGCACCATGATCAATACCGCCTTGAGGGCTAAAGGACTCATTAACTCTTCACTTTCAGGCTTGATACTGGATGAAATACGGACCATTATGGCTGCACAAGGGTTGAAGATCTGTATAAGGTCGCTATAAGGTCTGTATAAGGCCTGGATACAGTTGGTGAGAAATCTTCTCTCCTGAACCAGGATCTGCGACAATATTGCCATTTTAAACAACAGGTTTACCCTGATTCAATATACGTACGTTGTGTGTTTTGGTCAAATCAAGATACTTCCTGGACATTCGGGGAACCCAGGGAAATCAACATTTGTTCGCAGCCGCAGCTACGGTAGCCACATTCGAGCTATACGATGTAGGCCCAAGCCAGGCGTTGTGAATTGAAAATTTTCTTCCGGAGAGTTCGCGGTCGCACGTGTATTGACGGTTTATAATGACGTAAGTTTGTATATCAATCTTTAAGGCTACGTTGGTGGAGTATTTATTCCTGTTTATTACCTTGTTAACGGATTTTCATTCTACCGTTAATGTGTATTGAGAACAGCAAATGACTGAAATACTACACTTTGAGACATTTTTACTGGCCGGAATTTTATTAAACCTGACTCCGGGAAACGACACTATTTTTATTCTTTCCAGGAGTATGGGGCAAGGTACAAAGGCAGGGGTAATCTCCGCGCTGGGTATTGGTACGGGTTGTATCGTTCACACCTTTTTAGCAGCCTTTGGCTTATCGTTGATTATTGCTAAATCAATCGTTCTTTTCAATACAATCAAATATGCGGGAGCAGCCTATCTCCTGTATCTCGGCTATACGATGTTAACGGATACTTCTCCGCTAAGCATGGTGAATACAACAGAGAACAAATCAATTCATCTTTGGAAAGTCTATCGGGATGCGGCATTAACAAATGTTCTGAACCCAAAGGTTGGTCTATTTTTCCTTACGTTTCTTCCCCAGTTTATTAACCCGACTTCCGGGAATACGGTCTTGCCCTTTCTTATTCTTGGCTCAACGTTTACTGCCACTGGAACGATTTGGTGTACACTGTTGGCAATCTTTGCTTCGGCTATATACACCCGATTAAAAGACAATAAAATGGTGTCCATCTATTTGAACAGAGTTTGCGGGTTAACCCTAATCGGACTTGGAATCAAAGTGGCGCTAACGGATCAAAAGTAAGAGAAGAAACGCTGATTCATCCACCAGAAAAAATGATTGGGGTCGCTTGGGGTTGTGCTACGTCATGACGCCGTCGTAAAGCCAGCAAGAATTATCAGCCTTTCAATTCTTATCCATTACTCAAACACATACGTCAGCGCCCAAAAGCTGTACAATTGATAGAACGCTGTCCGGATGCGGCCGGCATCCGTTTCACTTTTTAGCTTTTCATACGCTTTTCTTGCATCCTCCGGAATCACATTGCCTTTGTCTGCAACTTCCTGAAACGAACGGGAAGCGAATAAAACCAACGCGGGATCCTTAGAAAGCATGTGCCTGGTAATCGATCCAAGGGCTTCCCCATGACCTCTTTCCACCAGCAGTTTTGCAGCCTCAATTTGTACTGCCGGATACTCATCGGTTAGCAAGCGCAGCAGTTCTGCGTGTATTTCCTTACTATCAACCCACAGAGTACGGGCGCCAATAACTGACCAATACCTCACTAACCCGTTGGGATCGTTCATTCGTTGGATAACATCCGCCACCTCGGCGCGCTGACCCAATATCAAATCACAGGTTTCTACAATTCTTCTAAGCGGGTATTGTACCGAATCGTGCGCAAATTCAAAAGGTGTGCTTCCTTTTGACAGGCGGATCAACTCGGGTTCGGGAGCAAAACCGGTATCGAAGTTCTTCAGGATCTCCTGCTTGAGAGTGCGTCTGAGTTCCATTAAAATTTCGTGATACCCCGGGTCATTGACAAGATTACGAATTTGATGCGGGTCATTCTCCACATCATACAATTCTTCCGGCACTCGTTGAGAGGTAAACATATCTTGTTGAGCCGGCGAAAGGTCTTTGTTTGTGCGCACCCTGTTCAGTTCCATCATGATTTCCGATTGGTCGGTGTACCAGTTGGGCTGTAACAAAGGCAGGTGTGGCAAAAAGTTTCGTATGTACAAGTGTTGCCTGGTTCGAATTGACCTCGCCAATTCAAACCCTTCGTCTACTCTGTCGGAAGATCCATATATGTAATCCTTCTGGGCTACCTTACCCTTACTTATAATTGGCTTACCGGGCAGTTCATCCGGTACCGATATTCCTGTTAATTCAAGGAGTGTAGGAACCAGATCAATAAAACTGATCATGTTATCATTGGTCGTTCCTGGTTTAAAATTAAACGCTGAGGCATACTTTTCGGGGATATGTATCATGAACGGGACCTTCATACCCGAATCATGCAATGCCCTTTTGTGCCTCGGCATTCCTGTTCCATGGTCCGAATAAAAGAAAATGATCGTATTTTCAGTTAATCCATCTTCCTCCAGTTCCCTTAGGATTTCCCCAAACTGATAATCAACAATGCTGACATTCGTATAGTAGCGCGCCCATAGCTTGCGAGTTTCAGGTGTACTTGGATAATACGGTGGAAGTACCAGGCTATCGGGTGATGTGGGGGTAATATATTGCAGAAAGCGCCTGATTCTTTTATCATACACAGAATCAGCTCCAAAAATTGATGATTGATGCGTGAGCATCAGATTAAAAATACTGAAAAATGGTTGACCGTCCTTTTTTTCACGCCAATGCGCCGTTGCAGAAGAATGATCCCAAATCGAAGTATCAATAAAATTGTAGTCTTCTTTAAAGTTGTTGGTGGTGTAATATCCCGCCTCTCTGAGGTATTTGGGAAAAGGCTTAATCGTTCCCGGGATGGTAACCTGTGAGCGTAAATGCTGAGTTCCAAGGGAAGAGCCATAGTACCCTGTAATTATGGAAGACCTCGAGGGGGAACAAACGGGGGCAGTAGCAAATACATTGGTGTATCTGATGCTTTGTAATGCAAAGGCATCCAGGTTAGGCGTCGTTGCATTACTATCGCCATAACTTCCCAAGTGCGGAGAAAGGTCTTCGATTGTAATCCAGAGGATGTTTGGTTGCGGGGGAAGTTCCTGCTCGCGTTGCTGAGCACATGAAACTCCAATCACACCGGTCAGGCAGTACATCCATCGAATGATGGTTAAGTCAATGACACGCATTATTGTTTTCGCATTATCTACCAAATCAAAAATTACCTCCACCAACCAGGCTGAAACTTCAGCGCAACACGGTGATCAATAATAACAAAGTTTTATAAAACGGCCATCCGCCAGGAATAAAATCAAACACTCTTTTGGCAAGCCTGGTATTAATTTCCAACTAAAAACTAGGTGATGCAGACCTTAAAACCGGATTTGGTGTGGAAGGAGCGTTTTCCTATCGGTTTATGTCTCACCTGGATGTCTATGCGGGTTGGAACTGGAACAAATTTTCAACCGATGAATCATTCGCAGGCAACAACACTTATTTTGCAGAAACTGGATACACGTATGGTCTTCAGTTTATACATCCCATCGGACAAACCAAGATAGATTTACTGGTATGGGCAGGTGAATCGGCAAATCATATTGAGGTTGAAAACAGCGATGGCGATATTATCATTGACTCGGGACATGTATTCGGGTGGCAAGTTGAAGGAGGTGTAGTCCTGCCAATAGGGAAAAATGGCGTCTACAACCAGCATACGATATCGTTTATCAGCCAGAGATATCACTATTGAAACGGAGACTACTGCTGTTGACCTGAACTCCCTGTCTCTCGGTATAGGAATTTCCCGGCTGTTCTGATTATATCAATCTATCTGCACCGTATAGAAGGCCTATAATTCTCTAAAAGTAGTGCCCAGCGCGAGTGCTGCGAACCCAACTAACAGAAGTACGTAGTTATATTCGCTCAGTACCTGAACATCGGCGTAGTGGCCAATAATTCCCAGGATGCCTGACGTTAAACCGATAATCCACGTTACTTTTTGTGGTGCTGAAGGTGCTTTCATAGTTTGGTTGGTTTTCTTTGGTTTCGTTCGTTCTGCCAACTATCGGGCCATTGTCCAAAGGAATTGGGGACTTGCAAATCCGTCGGATATAAGGCAATCTTTCCAGGCATCGATAGCAGCCGTCGAAGTCGTCCGCGAATTATTGATGAATCGCAAGGACATGTGTGGAGTTTCCTCTACAAGGAAAACCGCAAAAATCAGTGATGAGGCGGAAAAACGGGTTCCCTAAATTCTTACCTTCGCTCCGTGCAGACAGAATTCAAGATAACTGGGGGTGCAAATTTCCCCAGAAGGGTTCATTTTACTTCTTATTCTGTCGCAACAAGGTCAAACAATATAATAAAATGGGAGTGCGTTCTTGGATTCTGAAGATACACCTCTACGGGGGGCTCCTTTGTTTTTGGTATCTCCTGATTTTCGCATTCAGTTCACTCCACTATCATCATGATTTTGACTTCATGAAGGAAAGTGAAATTTCAAACGAATCCAGGCCAATAACATTTCATCAAAAATTCGAAGAAGGCGATTCGGCATTGGCAATCAATCTGCAAAATGAACTGAATCTTGCTGGCTGGTATTTGTTCTGGGAAACATACACCGATAGTTCAGGCATCTTTCATACCGAAATACAGAATCCAAAGACCACATACCGGATAACCTATGATCGTATTTCTTCCAGTGCATCCATAGAAAGTGAGTATAAAGGATTCTGGAGCGTCGTCAACGCACTCCATGGTTTTGCCGGGAAAATGCCCAACGCACCCTTTATGATCTTCTGGCATCTCTTCACATATGTGTGCATGTTGATCGTAATCTTCTCCATCGCGTCTGGAATTTGGCTTTGGTTGAAGAACAGAGAAGATAAAGTGGTGGGTTGGGCCATCCTCATCGGCATGATGACTGTTTCGTTTTTATTATTGTTGACCACTTACCTGAAAGGATAAAATGTATACAACCCTGCGTAAGATTCACTTGTATTGCTGCTTCATCGTTGCCACTTTTTTGCTGATGTACTTTGTAACGGGTGGTGTTATGGTTATGGAGTCAGTTTTTCACCGGAAAAGCAAACACACTACAGTTCAAACATTGGCCATCGAAAGAAATGAATCAGAGCAGAAGGTAATACAGGCAGTCCGTTCTAAATTAGATATAGAAGGCAGATTACGAATAACAAAATCTTCTGACGGAAATAGTGTGTACCACTTTCGCAGACCCGGCTACCATGCTGAGCTTGCCCGAACAAAAGAAGACAGCGTTCAGGTGACAATCAGGGAAGGTACTTTCGGCTCTGTTATGAACGATTTTCACAGGCTCCGCGGCTATGAGGGAACCTGGACCCATATGGTCTGGGCATGTATGTATGATCTGTCCTGTGTGGCTTTACTTATATTTGCATTTACCGGTGTTTACTTATGGTGGAAACTGGAGAGGAACAAAAAAACAGGAGTGATATTCTTGTTGGCTTCAACTGTTACTACCGTGTTTACGGTTTTGTATATCTATCAAGTGTGTTGATAGACATGCCGATTGTACCTCAACCCAGGAGACTTCGTTTTACCAAATAAGCAATTATCGAAATTCAACATATCATGAAACATTTACTTTTTCCGATACTGATCGTTTTTATGAGCGCAACATCTGTCTCAGCCCAAGGCAACAAAAGAGTTCCAGGTGAGGCACATGGACAGATTGTTGCAGGCGAAGAACACCAGCAACGGCAGGAGATACTAGCACTCATCGATAACTACTCCCTGGCAAGAGAAACGCAGGACACTGTTTTGCTAAAAAGTATTTTGACTTCTGATATTGATCAACTGGTTTCTTCGGGTGAATGGCGTTATGGTATAAAAGGTTCGATGAAAGGTATGGTCCAAAGCTCAACGGGTAACCCGGGTACCAGAAAGTTAACCGTTGAAAATATCAGGCTCCTCAATGCGGAAAACGCTATTGCCGATGCCCGGTATGAAATACAAAATGCAGATGGAACGACAAGGAAAATGTGGAGCACGTTTATAGTTGTTTACCGTGGAAAAAGTTGGAAGATTACAGCAATAAGAAATATGCTGCCTGCAGGACAATAGGACCTTGTGATCAAGGTCCGGCAATGATTCGGTCACTGCAATAAAATTACTTTATTTTTGTATTTGAAGAGTCAACACACGGCAACATCAGACTCACAATTTATCTAAACATTATGTATGCATCCCAAAATTATTCTCCTCGCAACCTTTATGCTCCAACACGTTATTGGGCAATCACAACAGCATACAGAAGCTAACTCAAAAAAGCCAATGGAGAGAATAATCTTTGTCGCCGGAGCAGGCCTCAACAAGACGTATATCAATTATGTAGCTGGTCTTACAAACAAACCCAATCCAAAAATATGCTTTGTTCCAACGGCTACGGGCGACAGCCCGAACAGTGTCCTCACGTGGTATGCAAACTGTGAAGATCTGCCCATCCGTCCATACGTTATGCGAAGTTTTATTAATTCGTCGACCTCCCTTCAATCTTTTGAAGAGCTCATCCTGAGTATGGATGCCATTATTGTTGGCGGTGGAAATACGTTAAATATGATGGCAATATGGAAAGTGCAGGGAATTGATATTGCTTTACGAAAGGCTTACGAAAAGGGAATCGTATTGGCTGGAGGAAGTGCCGGTTCCTTATGCTGGTTTACAGCAGGCTCAACTGACTCCAGGCCAAAAGAGTTAACGATCGTGGAAGGTTTGGGTATTCTAAACTTCAGCCATTCTCCTCATTACCTGGAGGAAACCGGAAGGCGACCGTTGTATCACCAATTGATACTAAGCGGCAAACTGAAAGCGGGGTATGCATGCGATGACCAGGCAGGTCTTCTGTTTGTAAATGGCGAAATGAAAAAATCAGTTACACGCAATGAAAACCACAAGAACTATTTTGTTTCACTGAACGGAGGAGAAATTAACGAGCAGATATTGCCGGCAGAACTTATTAAGTAAGATCAATAATTGCAAATATATGTCACCGATCATTAACGCAGCAGAATTGTTACAAGTACGCCAATCAGAAGATTTGGTCCTTGTTGACGCAAATGGTGGAAAAGATGCCAAAACTAATTACAACGCCAGACATTTAGACGGTGCATTGTTTGTCGATGTGAACACACAGTTGGCCGATATAAAACCGGACGCATCAAATGGCGGCAGACACCCTCTTCCCACCCTGGCACAGTTTTCCATAGTGTTGGCCACGCTGGGTATCTCGAAAACCTCACATGTTGTAATTTATGATGACCAGAATGGCTCCAATGCCGCCGCCCGCTTTTGGTGGATGTTAATGGCTATTGGTCACCCTAACGTACAGGTCCTTGACGGCGGGTTTCAGGCAGCTGAAAAAGCCGGCTTTCCAATAAATTCATCAATAAAGATTCCGCCTTATGTTGAGCCTTATAAAATAAAAAACTGGAAGTTACCGCAGGCAGACATTGATGAAGTTGAAAAAGCCGCAAAGGACCCAGGTCTTGTTGTAATCGATGTTCGATCCAGTGAAAGATATGATGGAGAAACAGAACCAATTGATTTGATTGCTGGCCATATTCCCGGCGCTATCAACGTTCCGTTCACGACAAACGTAGGTCCGAATGGATCCTTTCTAGCACCATCGGATTTGAAAGCCAACTACGAAAAATTCTTCAACCAGACGAACGCTGAAAAGATTATTGTTCATTGTGGTTCGGGCGTTACCGCTTGTCACACGCTCCTGGCTATGGCTCATGCAGGACTGGAAATACCAAAACTATATGTAGGTTCCTGGAGTGAATGGTCCCGGCGCGACAAACCAATGGTTACAAAAAACAAAGATTAAAACCAAGGAATTCAGGCGCTATTGAAACGTGCACCAGCGATCAGGAAAAATTTTGCAACTTCATTAAACATACAACCAGCTATGAAGGATTATAAAGAATTTCAACCTGGGTGGATCCTATTTGTTTTAATCATTCCGGTCCAACTTCTGATCACGTATTTGTACTTCAACGGTCTTGGTGACAAACCATTGGATACCAATAGCTTTAAAATCATCAGCCTGCTAAATATGCTGACCTGTCTGTTTTTCTATGGACTTACAACGAGAATTACGACAGATAAAATCACCGTATCTTTTGGAATTGGAATCGTTCGAAAAAGAATTCTAATCAACCGGATAAAAAGCGTTGAGATCGTCAGGAACCCATGGTATTATGGATGGGGAATACGCTTCATACCAAAAGGAATGTTGTACAATATCGGTGGCCTGGACGGCGTTGAGCTAAAATTTAAAGACACAAACAGGGTGATACGAATCGGGACAAAGGGGGCTAATGCCTTAAAACTGGAAATAGAAAAACGATTAAAGCCACATAGCGGGTAGTATACGGTTGTCGTACACGTAAAACGCAAGGATGACTGTCTGGTGCGCAATGGTATCTACACAATAGGAGCATTTCTTAGAAATTTTCGCAATATTCTCTTACATTGACCTTTCCAAACCGGATACTGAGGTAATCTATACCTACCAATATAATAAGCGATAGCCGAAGAAATCTTCGCCGTTCAAGTTCAACAAGTACGAATACAGATTGGTAGTACCTAATGAAGTAGAACCATCACCAAACAACCAGCTATAAACTATGGAAAATCAAACGAATCAGCCGTCCCCTGCGGGAATTATGCAAATGGGTACCGGCTTCTGGGCTTCAAAGATTTTATTAACCGCAGTCCAGTTTCAATTGTTCACCCACCTGGCAAAAAAACCTGAGATGTCAGTGAAGGAGATTAGATCCCTGCTCAACCTGAAGTGCCTCGATAGGCATCTTTTTGACTTTCTAGACGCGCTAACTTGTTTTGGATTCTTGAAACGCGAAGGACTTCTGGAAACGGCCCGCTATTCGAACAGCCTGGATACTGAAACTTTTCTGGACAAAGCCAAACCCTCCTATATCGGTGGCATTCTTGAAATGATGAATCATCGCCTGTATGGCTTTTGGGGCGATCTGGGAGAAGGACTACAAACGGGACTAGCGCAAAATGAAGTTAAAGGCGGCGGCGAGCCATTATTTGCAACGTTATATAAAAACCCTGACCTGTTAAAGGAATTTGTAAATGCGATGAGTGGCATGCAAATGGGTAATTTTATGATGTTAGCTCAGACTTTCGACTTTTCAAAAAGTAAAACACTCGTGGATGTCGGTGGCTCGGCAGGACTGTTATCCCTGATGGTTGCAAAGCATCAACCTCATATGACGTGCACAACCTTTGATCTACCCGCCGTTCAATCTATTGCTGAGTCCACGATCAAACAATTTCAACTAACCGATCGGGTTAAAGCTGTGAGTGGCGATTTTTTTAGTGATGCGCTGCCGAAAGCTGACATCATAACGATGGGAAATATCTTACACGACTGGAGCGAAGAACATAAAATCAAGTTGGTGCAAAAGGCATACGATGCATTACCCGCTGGCGGCATATTTATCGCTATTGAATCCATTATCGATAACGAGCGAAAACAAAATGCATTTGGTATGATGATGAGTCTAAATATGTTAATTGAAACTGCCGAAGGTTTTGACTATACACTGAATGACTTTACGAGATGGGCAAAACAAGCAGGATTTAAATCAACTTCCAGTATACCCTTGACAGGACCTTCAAGTGCTGCAATAGCCTATAAGTAAAATCTTCGATGACCAAACCCCCAACCAACCATGAAAACCAAATTCAACTTCCTCCTTCTCGCTTTTGTAGTGATGTTCAGTTGTCAACAAAACATAACGGTCGACAGCAGTCCGATAAAAAAGGGAATGATTAAAGTAACCATCTTATATTCAAACGGAGAAGACAAAACATTTGATATCGACTACTATTCTAAAAAGCATATGCCCATGGTTGCCAGTTTATTCGGCAATGCCTTAAAAGCAGTATCCATTGACAAAGGACTCGCCAGCGGCGCACCCGATACACCCGTTCCTTACCTGGCTGTCGGATACCTCTACTTTGACTCCGTTTCGGCATTCCAGGATTCTTTCGCCACACATGCTGATAAAATTATGGCCGATCTTCCCAATTATACGAATACGGAACCCATTGTTCAGATCAGCGAGGTAGTGGAATAATTATCGAAACACCCGGACATCATTAGACAGGAGATTGATGGCACTATCGTGCCATCAATTACATCTTGCCGCGATTATTTAGACAGATAAGGGTGCAGAAACGGTGCCCTGTAGTTCCTAAGCAACATCTTCTGTGCCTGATCATTATTGAGAATATTTAACGTTGCTTTGTCAATATCCAATTGTGATTTTGACAAGTAAGAGAGATCCGCTAGAATAACGCTGGAGGTTGTCTTTCGCGCATCCTCCAGGGTGTTTACAATTCCTTTATTTGATTTTAGTTCAATACCTTCCACAAAGCCCGCTGAACCAGATTACAAAAGAGAATATCAATACACTTGGACTCGCATGGAGTATCAATCTCGGAACAGCAAGAGGCATTGAAGCAACTCCATTGGTTGTAGATGGAGTTATGTACCTCTCGCGGCCCTGAAGTGTCATGTATGCCATCGACGCCAGAAAAGGGAAACTGATCTGGACCTTTGATCCGGAACTCAACCATTCTCCTCATTACCTTGAAGAAACCGGGAGGAGACGTTTGTATCACCAATTGATACTAAGCGGCAAACTAAAGAGCCGATCAAATTACTTCAGGAAATAGACAAGAGACTAAAATTGTCAAAATAATGAAAAAACTGATACGCGTTTTGCTGCCAAGTTACATGTCTTTAGCGCCATGGCAATCAGGCACTTATTTTAGGCAGTTGTAAACAATGCCTTATTCTACTATCGGGGCAATGACTTTTCTATTTTCGTGTTTGGTTGCTATAAAAAAGTTCTTTACTCCCTTCGGCATCAATTATCTAAGAGTTCGATTTTTATTTCTGTACTAATTTGAAGTTTCTTGTTTTTATCGCTTGCCTCCGACAATATTTCCCGCAATTTTTCTATTTCAATTTGTAGTGCCGGAATCCGTTTTTGAGCAATTTCATCGTTTTTTCCAAATCGCTCCTGCGAGCTAAAGTCTTTTAGCTGGTGAAAATTGATTTTATCAGAATAAATTTTCATCAGAATTTCTTTGGCATCTTCCTGCTGAAATACCCCTTCAATTAGCTTGAGTTTAAAACTAGTTTTCATAGTTGGTTGTTTTTTGAAGTACTAAGATGATTGAATATTCACTTACATTTCCGCATTAATGATGGACTCTGTTTTACAGCTCCGTTTTTCCTTAAACATAATTTCCATATTATAACAATTCCCTTTGCAACCGTTTAAATATTTCGGCTGAAGAAGCATTGATTCTGGTTTCATAGTGTTTCATTTTAGATGAATCATTTGCGTAATGATTTCGATGGTATCCAGTGCGCCAAATTATCCTTGTAATAATTGAGCCTCATTACTTTTGTTCTATTTCTATTGTCCCTGACCTAACGAGTATCCAGCAATGCCATCAAAAGCATATAGGTTTTCGGTCTTAATAATATCTATGTTATGAGTGATAGCGTTTTCCAATAATTCAATAATATCTTTTTTACCGATCGGATTGTTTTCTGCTGGTTTAAATCGGCAACGCCAGTGGTCAGTACAAAAAGTCTCTGAAAAACCATCTGGATAAACTTTAATTCCCCGGTTGGTTATCAAAGAAAGTTTAACCTCATTCTTATCCAGTTGCTTAACTATATTCGCTAATTCGTCAGGACTCTCTCCAGGCCAATGCACAAATAGATCAACACCTACAAGTTCTTTTTTCGCTGCAGCTTTGCGTTTATATTTTGGCAGACTTAGTGCTGAACTATTGACATACGACACCGCTTTAAGCAGGGATGGTTTGTTTCCTAAATTGGCAATTACAGCTTTTGCAAAGTCTTTTGTCCCTACTTTTTGTTTACTTGTTCCCTCTTTAAAAATATCGTAAGTGTGAATTCCGTCCTCCATTGTTTTAAGCCAGGCATTTTGAACCTTTTCTGCGATGGCAGTTTGGCCTACATGGCTCAGCATCATAATAGCCCCCTGTAATAATCCCGATGGGTTGGCCAAATTTTGTCCTGCCCTTCGTGGAGCCGAACCATGTATAGCCTCAAACATAGAACATTCTTCTCCAATATTAGCGGAGCCGGCAAGACCAACCGAACCTGTAATTTGTGCAGCCACATCCGAGAGAACATCTCCATATAAATTGGGCATCACAATCACATCGAATGCTTCGGGCGTGTCGGCCATTTTTGCTGCTCCAATGTCTACGATCCAATGTTCATTCTCAATATCCGGGTATTCCGCTGCGATTTCGTTAAACACCCTATGGAATAAACCATCGGTTTGCTTCATTATATTATCTTTTGTAAAGCAGGTTACCTTCTTTCTGTTTTGCTGCTTTGCGTATTCAAATGCATAACGAATAATCTTTTCGCAACCCGGGCGGCTAATTAGTTTTAAACACTGAACTACTTCATCTGTTTGCTGGTGTTCAATACCTGCATATAAATCCTCTTCATTTTCTCTCACAATTACCAAATCCATAATGGGATGTTTGGTTCTTACAAAAGGGTGCATACTCATACAAGGACGAACATTGGCGTAAAGCCCCAGAAATTTTCGGGTGGTGACATTTAAACTTTTGTAACCGCCACCCTGCGGCGTGGTGATTGGTGCTTTAAGAAAAATCTTATTTCTGCGGATTACCTCCCAAGATTCCTTGGTTATCCCTGAAGTATTCCCTGAAAGGTAGACTTTCTCACCAACTTCAATTTCTTCAATTTCAATTTTAGCTCCTGCGGCCAAAATTATTTCAAGTGTCGCATCCATTATTTCAGGGCCAATCCCATCACCTTTTGCAACTGTTATTCTTGTCATATTTTTTTGATCTACGTTTAACGATGCAAAATTGTAGATTCTATGTTATATATTCTTATTTATATTATTAATGAAAACTATAAAAATACTTAATACAATATGTCTTAAATCAATTGCGGATTTTTTGAAAATTCTGCAAAACAAAAGAGTAACAAAAGCTTCGGACGAATTACACTTTACTCAACCAGTGGCTTCTATTCTATTGAAAAAATGTCAAGACCGGTTTGAAATTCCCTTAACTGAGGTGGTAGCGCGAAAAATTTATATAACAGGTTCCGGCCGAGATATAGCCGAGGCAGCAGAAAAGATAATTAACCAGGTATATGCTATGTATGCTACAAACTATAAAACTCCAGCTTATAAAGGGAGCAATATTCTTTCTCACGATGCTGGCAGGAGGATTCAAATCAATATGCCACATTTCATAACTACCGGGCAAGATGTAATCTGAAGATGCCCCCGGGACTCTGCCGTTGCCCCAAGCCGTAGACGTGCCTATCGCTGTTCCGAACCACCGCGGAATCAATATTTAAAGAAGGAAAACCGGCGAACAATTCGTTAGGATATTTAAGGACAATCAAGTAGTTTCAGAATCAGGAATTAACAAATCTCCATAAGGGGAAGACCAATTTAAAAACTGCCAGCACTATTCTTGGTTTTTATGCTGACTGGTTTTTTTCACCCTGACTTCTGCAAAAAAACGTTGTTCGGAAACGGATAAGATCTCTTATATCCCTGAACGTTGGTCCGGATGTCATCACCGGAAAATAGAGACCTTTAAATTAAACAGATTTATGGACTACAAACCAACCCTCTATTTTGTTTTCCTTCTGATAATGGGAAGCTGTGGCAAAACACCTGTGCCAGGAACAAGCGAACATATCAAGTCAGTGACCCTGGAAGTTAGTGATGAACGTCTGGTAAATGCGGACGCCACACCAGGGGATTGGCTGTCCTATGGTAGAAACTATAGTGAAGATCGCTATAGCCCGCTGAACCAGATTACAAAAGAGAATATCAATACACTTGGACTCGCATGGAGTATTAATCTCGGAACGACCAGGGGCATTGAAGCAACGCCGTTGGTAGTGGATGGAATCATGTACCTCTCCGGCCCCTGGAGTGTCGTGTATGCCATCGACGCCAGAAAAGGGAAACTGATCTGGACTTTTGATCCGGAAGTCCCCAGAGAATATGGTGAACGTGCTTGTTGCGACGTGGTCAACCGGGGTGTTGCCTTGTATAAAGGTCATATTTATGTCGGATCATTGGACGGCAGGTTGATCGCGATCGACGCAGCCACCGGTAAAAAAGTATGGGAAGTTTTAACCGTTGATATTAAGAAACCATATACCATAACAGGAGCCCCAAGAGTGGTGGATGGTAAAGTAATTATTGGAAATGGTGGAGCCGAATATGGAACAAGAGGGTATGTAACTGCCTATGATGCATTGTCCGGGAAAGAGGTCTGGCGGTTTTACACAGTGCCGGGAGATCCGTCAAAACCGTTTGAATCTAAAGCCATGGAAGAAGCGGCGAAAACCTGGACCGGGGAGTGGTGGAAATACGGTGGAGGTGGAACGGCCTGGGATGCTATGGCATACGATCCGGAATTGAAATTGTTGTACATCGGCACAGGGAATGGTTCACCCTGGAACAGAGAAATAAGAAGTCCAGGTGGAGGTGATAATTTATACTTGTGTTCCATTGTAGCGCTCAATCCGGATACGGGTGAATTGGTTTGGTATTATCAAACCACTCCCGGAGATACATGGGATTACACCGCCACCCAACCTATCATCCTTGCAGACCTTCAACTAAACGGAGTAACCCGCAAGGTCTTGATGCAGGCACCGAAAAATGGATTCTTTTATGTGCTGGACAGGACCAATGGAGAATTTATTTCGGCCAAGCCTTTTGTGTTTGTTAACTGGGCTTCAGGGATTGACGAAAAAGGCCGTCCTATAGAAAACGATTTTGCCCGATACACAAACACGAACGCCTATATCTACCCGAATTACGGAGGCGGGCACAACTGGCAGCCTATGGCCTATAATCCAAAGACGTCACTAGTTTATATCCCGGCGCGTATCGTATCAGCATTATACGGTCCAAACAAGGACTTTAAATTTAACAACGATGTAAGGGCGTGGAATATGGGAATCGGAACCGATCCGGATTTACCCATGCATAAGGACTCGCTGGCAGACGAGAATTATGGTGCGCTGATAGCCTGGGATCCAATAGGGCAAAAGGAAGTATGGCGTGTTAAGCATGGCACGCATTGGAACGCAGGTGTATTCACTACAGATGATCTCGTTTTTCAGGGAACTGCGGAGGGAAATTTTGTTGCGTATGATGCTCAGACCGGGGAGAAAGTATGGGGAGTTTCCCTGGAGACTGGAATTGTTGCCGCTCCCAGTACCTATATGATTGATGGTATTCAATACATCACCATTGCCGTTGGTTGGGGTGGTGTGTATGGCATGTGGAATCAGAACACCAAACAAATAAATCCCGGTACCCTCTATACATTTGCACTTGGCAAGAATGCGAGCAAACCTACGTTCCCGGTTAAACCAGAAAAGAGTCTCGTCGAACTTCCCGTTATTGGATCTGAAAAAGAAATAGCCCACGGAAATGCACTCTTCAGTCAATACTGTATTGCCTGCCATACCATGAACGGTGGCGGTACCATTCCCGACCTTACCTTTTCCACACCTGAAACCTTCAATGCCTTCACGGATATTGTTAAAGGTGGCAAATACCTTCCCAAGGGAATGCCTAACTTCGGCGATCGGTTGTCGGACCAGGACATGGCTGACATTAAACAATACATTCTATCTGTAGCAAGAAATAAAAGATCAAAATTAGCAGTCAGGTAATTTAAAAATTTGATGGTTGTTGAGCCTTCAATAGAAAGCAATCGAAAAAAAGCCAACTATGAGTATGAAAAAAATTTCAATAGCAATTTTGCTCCTGGCCACAACAATTGCAGCCGCCGCGCAAACGCTGAACCATTCTCAAATAAAACTTTTCCGATTTGGAAACGTCGAAACGGAGAGGCCTGCTGTGGAGTATCCGGACGGGACGCGCCTCGATGTTTCCGCCTTTGGGGAAGATTACAATGAATCCTTTTTTGCAAAAGACGGAATTAAAAGACTGCAAATATGGCTTGAAATGAATGCAAGCAGATGTCCGAAGGTTTTGTCCGATGCTCGCGTTGGTTCCTCTGTCGCACGCCCTTCTAAAATTGTGGCTATTGGTTTAAACTATGTGGATCATATCAAAGAAGGTCCAACTGCGGCAGTACCCCGTGAGCCTATTATTTTTATGAAATCCACAACCGCCTTGTGCGGACCCTTTGACAATACTATTATTCCTCAGAATTCTCAAAAGACTGACTGGGAAGTTGAATTGGCGGTAATCATCGGCAAGAAAGCATCCTATGTAAATGAAGCAGAAGCGCTGAATTATGTAGCGGGTTATTCAATTATGAACGACTACAGCGAAAGAGAATGGCAGCTGGAAAAGGATGGCGCGCAATGGGACAAAGGCAAAAGCGCAGATACTTTTGCTCCCCTGGGGCCCTACCTGATTTTGCCACAAAATATTGGTAATCCGCAGGCCCTGAATCTTTGGTTGAGCGTCAACGGAAAACGTGTACAAGAGGCCAACACCAGAGACATGGTTTTTACGATTGCCAAATTAATCAGCTACATCAGTCACCACATGACGCTGTTACCCGGGGATGTGATTTCCAGCGGGACACCGGCTGGCGTCGGATTAGGCATGAAGCCACCGGTCTATCTGAAAGCCGGCGATGAGGTAGAATTATACATTGAGAATATCGGTACGCAAAAGCAAACGATGGTATCGTTCATCCAGAGCCAGCTAACTGTCGAAGAATACAAGAATTACCAGTCATGGGTTGCGCTAGGCGTTGGGGGTCTCCCGCATACGCTTGAGGGATACCGGACACTTCAGGCGTTGAACAAACAATTGGGTAACCCATTCGATGTCAGAAGAATTGCACCCTTAATCGGAACGAAGGACGACAATGTCTTTCTTAAAAAATTGCCAAAAAGAAAAGGAAGCAGACCTACCATTGCTCCCTTTGCTATTCCACACCGTCAGACTGACCAGTTTAACGATGCCGGAATCCGGACCATGCAACAAAAGCTGTTTGATGATGAAGTTGCCAGGAATGCTTCCCTAATTCATTACCAGACGAGTGGATTCGAGAAAAACAACAAAGCAGTTTTTCTGAATGATACGTTGCGGGCAAATAAAAGTATGAACAAGGTAACACATGGTGAAATCGGACATATCCACCCCAGCGATGGTTCCATGCATATGACATTTCTCAGTCCAAGCGATGCAAAGACTGTTGTAGAAGCGGGCTGGGGAGAGTTTCATGGTTTGGCTGGCACCCCTCGTTTAACACAAACGTACATGATGGTTTATTCACCCAGAGACAAAAAGGAATTGGAGGTAACGAAGCTCATTCTGGAAGCTGCTGTTAAACAGGCGACTTTTATTTCCAGGGATTAAGTGTTGGTGTCTATTGATAACTCAAAATGCTGATTGACAAGTTTAATCATACGATAAGTATCTGGATAAAAGAGTTGGAGCGATACGATCTTGTTCATATTTGCTCGAAACCATCGCCACACAGTTGGTCTCTTGGACAAATGTATTTGCACCTGATTTATGACACCCGGTATTATATCGAACAAATAAAAATATGCATTGCTACGAACGATCATGCCACTGAAGAGCCATCCCCAAATGGCAAAAAAATGCTCAGCAACAATGATTTCCCTGACGAGGCACTGGAGGGGGCGCCATCCAATGCCCATATTCCCCAACCGGAAAGTAAAGAACAATTACTTGCTGAATTGACAAGTATTAAGACCGAGATGAATGATCTTGCCATCAGAATGGCAGAAAGTCCGTTTCATGGTAAAACCAAACATCCCGGATTAAACTATTTCGGCGCCCATGACTGGCTTCAGTTTGCTGACATGCATTTTCGTCACCATTTAAGGCAAAAGAAAAGAATAGACAATTACTTAAAAAATGTAGGGTATCATCTGAGACATTGATTTACCGATTTACTAATCACCGCTAGATTCCATGCGGATCGCCGCTTACCCCGCATACAGGAAACCAACTTAAAACCTAAATTGAAGGTCACAAAAACGTAAAACAGATGAATAAATCTAAAACCCTCATCGTAGCCGTATTAATTTTAGCCGTTATAGGAATAAGTATACTGCTGTACACCGTTTTCGACGAATTAAAAACATCCGCTTCAATCCGAAACGTAGCCCTTTCTTTCCTGATCGTTGGTTCATTCATGTCGATGTACGAAAAAAAACTTTCAGCTAAAAATATCAAAGCCGGGAAATAAAATGGATGCACGAAAACAAGGAACAGCATGAATTCACCAGACATACTAGCCTATATCATCTGGAATGTTAACCCGGATGCCTTTACGATCCCCTTTATTGACCACCCCGTCCGTTGGTACGGAATATTCTTTGCCGGTTCTTTGGTGATCAGTCAACTAATCATGACCTATATCTATAAAAAGGAAGGGCGGACAGTTGCTGAAGTTGACACCCTGGCCATTTACGTGGTAGTCGCTACCATTGTCGGAGCGCGACTCGGACACGTGTTATTCTACGATCCTGTATACTACTTTCAACATCCCGGGGAAATTCTAAGGGTCTGGGAAGGCGGACTGGCCAGTCATGGGGGAGGGATTGGAGTTATCGCAGCGTTGTACCTATTTGCCCGGAAAACAAAGGTCGCGTACTTGTGGATACTGGATAGAGTGGTGATCGTCGCAGCCTTAACGGGATGCCTTATTCGACTCGGCAATCTGATGAATTCAGAAATGATCGGCCAGCCAACCAGCATGCCATGGGGATTTGTTTTTGAAAGTGTAGATGACATCCCGCGGCATCCGGCACAACTGTATGAGGCTTTGTTTTGTTTTGTTCTCTTTGTTGTCTCCTTTGTTGTATGGTACAAATACAGATCACTGCTTCAAAATGGTTTCCTCTTTAGCTGGTTTCTCATTCTACTGTTTACTTTCCGATTCATCGACGAGTTTTTCAAGATTAATCAGGAGCCCTTTGAAGATGAAATGTTGCTCAACATGGGACAGTTGCTGAGTATTCCTTTTGTTCTGACAGGAATTGCGATTCTTGTTATGAACGCACGAAAAAAGAATCTGGCTGCCAGGGTTGAGATTCCAAACAACACGCAAAAACCACGAAGATGAAAATTTGTGTTGCACAGATCAGGCCTTTCAAAGGTGATATCGATAGGAACATCGTGGCACACAAAAGATTGCTGGACCATGCTGTTTCTAGCCAGGCTGACCTGGTCGTTTTTCCCGAACTCTCTCTGACCGGCTACGAACCAAAACTCGCCAATCAACTGGCCACCTATCCGGCTGACGAAAAGCTGGACAATTTTCAGGTGATAAGCGATGCTAACCAGGTTACTATCTGCGTTGGATTACCTACCCTGAGCGATTCTGGTGTACGTATAAGTATGATTATTTTCCAACCTAACCAATCGCGGCGAACCTACTCCAAACGACGCTTGCACGAAGACGAGCTGCCTTACTTTGTACCCGGGCACGAACAAATTATTTTAACAGTCCGGAATAAAAAAATAGCACCTGCAATTTGTTATGAATCGCTATTACCGGAACATTCAGCGGATGCATCTACAGCCGGAGCTCAGGTATATTTAGCCAGCGTCGCCAAGTCAGCTAACGGAGTGGCGAAAGGATTCAAGCACTACCCGGAAATTGCACAGAAGTATTCCATGATGGTCGTCATGTCAAACTGTATTGGTCCCTGCGATGACTTTGAAGGCGTGGGTAAGTCCGCCGTCTGGAATTCAAACGGGATGCTAATGGGCCAACTGGATGAAACAAACGAAGGCATTTTACTCATTGACACGGATACGAGTGAAATACTTAGAACGAACATTGAATAGACTTCATTAACTATCTGTTCCGGTCACCTGGTTATTGCACTTTTCATGTCACTAAGTTAAGCGCACCACACACCCTCTTACTCCCTGAAAGGGAGAACCACTGGGCGCTGGTCCCTTTTGGCATACAGGGGCGCCTTGGAATATTTCCTCTTAACTTAATGACATTGATTGCCCTTTAAGCAACAAACCTTATTTTCGTTTGGGTTTTATTTTCTTAAACATTAGTTAATTCGTATGCTGAAAAATTATATAAAAATTGCCTGGAGATCGCTAAAAAAAAGCAGTCTTACAACACTGATTAATATTGGAGGACTCGTGCTGGGATTTAGTGGCACGCTGTTTATCGGGCTTTACATTTTGGATGAACTTGCCTATGATCAGCACCACCGTAATGGGGATAGGATCTACCGGCTGACATCAACGTACGAAAAGGAAGGAACCGTTTATCAATCCGCACAAACAACAGGCCATATTGCATCAGATGTAGTCCGGGAGTTCCCGGAAGTGCTTCATGCCACCCGACTAATGCCTGAAGACGAAGTTTTTCTGTTTTCAAAAGAAATGGCCTATAAAGAAAAAATCATTTATACGGACTCATCATTTCTGCAGGTGTTTGACATTGAACTGCTATCGGGAAACAAGTATACATGTTTTTCTAACCCATCGTCTATACTTATCAGCCAGAGCATGGCATTAAAACTATTTGGGGAAAATTGGCGCCAGAATAACCCACTCGGTGAAACGTTATCCCTTGATGGCCGAATTCCCTTGATTATTACGGGCGTTTTTAAAGACTTTCCGGAACACGCACACTTTAGGTCGCATCTGTTCGCTACGGTCCCTACAGGATACGGTGACTGGCTGGAAAACAACAGTAAAGTTTACACCTATGTCCTCCTTGGTGAAAACACAGACACGAACCATCTCGATAAAAAGATAAAATCAGTAACGGATAGATTCAATGCAGGTGAAAATGAAAAAAAACAGATCGGCCTGCAATCCATCGCCAGCATACATCTTTATTCCATTCTCGATGACGAGAATGCCGAAGTGGGCAACATCAGGAACATCTATGCGCTAGTGTTGGTTACGTTGTTCCTGATAGCTATCACCGTCTCAAACTTTCTAAATCTCTACACCGCAAATTCACTTAACCGACTGAAGGAAGTAGGAATACGGAAGGCTATCGGAGCATTAGGAATCCAGCTCCGTCAACAATTCCTGATGGAGACGTTTCTAATCACATCAATCTCGCTAATAATAGCCATCATGGTAGTGATTTCCTTCCTGCCGCTTTTTAATGAACTTACTGGCAAAAACCTTTACCCGGAGCACCTCCTTAATTTCAACGTGATTCTTTTTACGTCTTTACTTACCTTGGCCATTTCCCTCGGTGCGGGCCTTTACCCCTCAATGTATTTGTCAAGACTCAGAACGATAGAGGCATTGAAAGGAGTCATTACCCGGCCCAAATCGTTTATGGGTTGGAGAAAAGGGCTGATTATACTTCAGTTTTCTGTTTCAGGAGTCATGATTGTGTTAAGTATTGTAGCCCTCAAACAAATTCATCTGATATATGAAAAACCAGTAGGCTTCGATAAGGAAAACATAATTGCCCTGGCAAATCCATACATGTTAGGGTCATTGGATAGGATAATTACACTAAAAAGCGAACTGTTAACAATCCCCGGCGTTGAGCAAGTCTCCATAACCGGATATACACCTTCCCAAAACCGGTGGGGAAATTCAAAGATCACATTTCCAGGCAGAAACGAAAATAGCATGTATGCACAGCCTGCAACCTGGCTGACCGTTGACGAGGGATTTATTAAAACGATGGGTCTTACGTTACTAGCTGGAAGAAACTTTCGGGAAAATCACGAGCAGGAAAAAGAAGTCGTCATTATCAATGAAACCGCGGCCAGAGAATTCAATTTAAATGCCAACGGAAAAGACCCCGTGGGTATGGAGCTTTCTATCAGGAATGAGGGAGAAGATGTTCATCAGCATTTTACGGTTGTTGGTGTAGTAAGGGACTTCAATTTTAGTTCACTTTACCAGCCTGTCAAACCCATTATAATGAAAGTGGGATATCACCGTTTCGAAATGGCATTAAGGTTATCTCCCAATCATTCCAGGCAGGAGTCTTTAAGCGGAATAGGGGCTATCTGGTCAAATGCGCTTCCGGGTGTACCGTTCGAGTATTCTTACATTAAAGACAGGTTTGACCGCTTACACCGATCGGACATCGTTTCAAGCAAAATATTTACCTTCTTTTCCCTTCTTATAGTAATCATTTCGGCCTTTGGTCTTTTCAGTGTGGTGACCTATTCGATAACGAATCGTACAAAAGAAATCGGAATCCGGAAAGCACTGGGAGCTTCGAAAAGGAGTATTGCTCTGTTACTTTCTAATGAGTACATAACTATTTTGTTGATCTCCTATGTTTTCACTTTACCTGTTGCCTGGTTCATTAGCACAAAGTGGATTGAAGATTTCGCCTACAAGACGGAAGTCTCCTGGTGGGTGTATATATTAACTGGAATCATCCTGATGATAACAACAGCCGGAACGCTCGGTTATCAATCCATCAAAGCAGCATTGTCCAATCCCATTAACCAATTGAGATCCGAATAATCTATAGCAAAGCAGACAAATCTGTTGGTAATAACCTCCGGGGTAAAAAATACGCACTACATGATCCACCAATAATTTGGGATAAGGATAAATTCTGAAAGTAAAGAAGTGAAAAAGATTCAGACAAAAATAAAACGTGCAACACTTCAGGACATGGAGTACGTATTTGCCTTTATCACCGCTCTGGAAAAAGAAGATTTCGATAAGGGCGACTTTTTAAAAATCTACAAGAGAAATATCAGGGACAAAGACAATATTTACCTGCTTGCCTGGCACCAGAAACCGGTTGGCTATTTAAGTTGTCACATTCAGAATTTACTCCATCACTGCGGGCAGGTTGCCGAGATTCAGGAAATGTATGTACCCATTGACAAAAGGGGCCAGGGTATTGGAAAAGCGGTACTGAACGAGCTCAAAGGGTTGCTTAAAAAAAGAAATGTAAACCGTTTAGAAGTAACATCTCAGGTGACCAGAAGGCAGGCCCATCGGTTCTACCTGGGCGAGAACTTTCGGATTACGTCGAAGAAATTCGTTTGCGATGATTATTGACAACGGTAATGGCTGAACAACACGCACTCAAACCAGAAATTCCGACTGACATAATTCATCGGTCAAAAATCGGACTGGAGATTTTACTTACGACTATTATTATTCTGGGTACCGTACTCGTCATTACGATCGTTAACGCCGTCTGGTTTGGCACGCTGATTTGTGGAGCTGTCCTTTTGTTATTGATAAATGTTTACAAGGGAACAGTTTATAAAATAACTACCAACAAGCGGCTGCTGATTAAATGTGGAATCCTCGAGCAATATGACATAGATGTTATGAAAATAGAATGGGTGAAAGCGACCCATGAGATCACCAGTGCTCCGGCGCTATCCATCGACAGGCTGGAGATAAATTATAAAAGGGGGAAGAGTACTGGTGTCACCAAAGGATAAGAAAAAATTTATCTCCGACTTAAAAAGACTAAACCCCGGGATCTGGGGGTAGGCTATCGCTATTACTATTTATAAAATACCAACACCATATTCAATATCTTGTAGATAGTCTTAATGGGTATGTCTTTGGTTGGGTCGACGAACATAATCTTCATCCGCAAACGGTTCTGCTGCAGTAAAAGGGGATGATTTATTTTCTTTCCCTCCACGATCCCGATGTACGGCATCTTCGTCTTCTTGTCAGTCCACAGATAGCAGAACATCTTTCCCTTATAACAAAAGATTGGCATCCTGTATTTCCACGTTTCGGAAATGTTCGTGTTGTACTTCAGAATAATGTCCCGCAACGCCATCAAACAACTTTTTACATGTTCTTCCTTTGTAAGGTAAAAGTCCTCGATGTCGTTCTTCATACCAGAAAATTGCGCAAAAAATCCAATCTGTGATACGTCTAGCCCAACTCCTCGACCAATTTTTTTATTTCAACCAATATCGGATTCCACCCTTCGCCACCATTATAAGAGTCCGCATACCTTCGCTCGCCTTCTGCAACGGTCGTATAGTCACCCTGGGTAACCTCCAGCATGGTCACTCCGTTCTCGAAAATCAACTTGTACGTAACGGTGAGGTAGTTTTCCGGAATGTCTTCTATCGTTGACTGAGGATCGAAAACGGTGTAAGCCAAAAACTTTTCTGGTATCAGGTCAATGATCCTGCCTTTCACATAAATCATCTCCTTGCCCTCATAAGTTCCCTGCCACAGCAACGGACTACCAATATTCCAATCCGAGATTGCGTCGCAACCAAACATGTATTTCCGGGTCCATTCCGGATTTGTCAACGCTTCCCATACCTTTTTTACAGGAGCGTTGATCGTTATGCTGTTTTTAATCAAAAGTGGTTCTTGCATATACCTGAAGTTTACTATCGATAGTGTTCTTGCAATATAAACACGGCTTGTGACAACCCTATGTCAGCAGAGGAACCCACTGCGAAGAAAGAAGGTACACCTCCAGGCACAACCATTTTTCTAAATTGGCGATTTTGATGTTACCTGTCCACGTCGCGCAATGCGGGCCGGCGACTGCAGTTCGTTGCGTTTTATACAACTCACGCACGCTGTTCACGTGATTGCTGCGGACATCTGCAGAAGTTACCCACTCCACTGCTGATCATCGCATCGCTGGCCACTAACGGTGCCGCTACTTTTAGTCTCAGAATCTGGGACAGGAACACCAAAAATATTTTCCTGAAGACACGGGTTCTCCACGCTAACCCAAACAACATGAAAAAACTAATTAATCTCGTCCTCCCTCTGACTGCCACATTGTGTTCATGCTCAATGGAAACCTTCTTTACTGTTGGTGTCAGCATGCCATCTGGCTTTTCTCATTATGCCAGCAAACGATTTGAAAAAGCTACCCAACCCTATGATGTAGTCATCGTTCCCGGAATTCCCTACGATCCAACAACCTCTTCTTCTATTATGAAAATGAGAATTCTATGGGCCAAATATCTTTTCGACAACGGCATCGCCAGAAATATTATTTTTTCTGGTTCCGCAGTTTACTCACCGTATATCGAAGGAGTTGCCATGAAAATTATCGCTGACTCGTTAGGCATACCCGCAGAGCATACTTTTTTCGAAGTGAAGGCAGAACACAGCACCGAAAATGTTTACTACTCCTGGAAAATGGCTAAGGAGATGGGATTTGAACGAATTGCCCTGGCTACCGATCCCTTCCAATCCTTCGCACTCAGAGGTTTCATTAAGAAATATTGTCCGGAGGTAGCGTCGCTCCCGATTGTATTTCAAAAGATAAAGACTGTGACAGCAAACCTGCCGTCCATTAATCCGAAGGACGTTTATGTGGAGGATTTTGTGTCGATCGTTGACCGTGAATCTTTCGCAAAACGTTTTGAAGGCACCCGGGGCTTTAGAGTTGCTGAAGCTGTAAGGCAAGAACAATCAACCAGTTTTCTTACGGCAGTCGGACCTGGCTTGACGAAAAAGTAGTAAGGAATTGTTTCGGGTAAAAGATGACCTAAAGATCAGGGAGTTGTCTTACTTAGCGATCAACTTTGACTCTTACGGCATTGGGACCTTTGTGACCCATTTCTACTTCAAAAGTGACCTTGTTATTTTCCTTAATCGGATCAATCAGGCCATTAATATGGACAAAAACACTTTCCTGTGTTTCCGAATCCTTGATAAATCCATAACCTTTGGAATCATTAAAAAAGGTGACTATTCCCTTTCGTATGATGTCCATCTTGACATTTCCCTGTTTAGGCACGCCTATTTGTATATCCTCTTCCCTGATATTTCGCTTTTTATTCGGATCCGGAGGGGTAGAGGAGATATTCCCATTTTCATCAACATAAGCCAACATGTCGTCTAAACTGCTTGATTCCTTCGCGTTAGCCCTCCGCTCTTCCTTCTTTTGCTCTTTATCCTGGCGCTTCTTCTGCTTCTTTTTCTCAGTTTCCTTTTTATTCCATGTCTCTTGTGATTTACCCATATTGTTTGTTTGGTTGGTGAATTCCTGCTTTTGTTTAGGTGTTAATTAGACCCTGATCTTTCCCAAAAAGTGAAAAGAAGGTGCAAATTACAACATTTATTTATTCCTATGATAGCCGGAGAAATAAACACTCATGACGCAATTTTGTGAATTTTAAGAATCAAGCCCAATAATGAAAACTGGTTTACGAAAACGACTTTTTGCCTGGATGCTGAATAAGGGAGAGCACCTAAACCGAAAGCTTTATGGTACTTATAAACAGACCCTTTTTCACGATTTAAAAGGTACGGTTGTGGAAATTGGGCCAGGAACCGGCATTAATTTTAACTATTTGCCGTCCACAATCACCTGGCTTGGTATTGAACCCAATGGTGCTTTTCACCAAATTCTTTTATCGCAAGCGAAGCAAAATGGTATTCAGGCAACCCTGTTACCCGGAAATGGCGGTCAAATACCCATGGCAGACAACAGCGCGGATGGGGTGATTTGTACGCTTGTACTTTGTACAGTTCCCGATCCGGCGGCGGTGATCCGGGAAATAAAACGAATTCTAAAACCGGGCGGAAAGCTGCTGTTTATTGAACACGTTGCGGCGCCAAAAAAAACGTCGTTGCGATTCATTCAGGATTTATTAAATCCCCTTAACCGTCTGGCGGGAGATGGATGCAATTGCAACCGCGAAACCTGGAGTCACATTCAGCAGGCCGGATTCACCCGGGTAGAACTTTCGCACCATCAACTGGACGGGCCTTTAAAATTTCATGCACCTCATATCGTGGGTTTTGCCGTCAAATAGCACTTAAAAGGTTCGCAGAATTCTTCTATTCAGCCGATCATCAATCCATTTTGCTGTTAATCCAAAGGTGACTGTACCAATGCCACTTACCTTTATTATCCGGTACCGTGACCGTATACAGCGTTCGCCTCCTGCCGGAAACCGGTTTAACAGCCTGAAGAGTAACCGTCACTTTATCATCACTATTTTCAATGACGCGCAGCTCACATTCGCCGCCTTGTACAAAACATTGCAGCTGCTTCACCTGTAAATAAGTATTATCGATTGTTAAGGTGAGCAGCGGACGTCCGTTCTCAGGTAACAGGTAGTCGTTCGGCGACCGGCTGATAATTTTCAATGCCTGCGTTGACGCCTTCTCAGCAAACTTCTCCCGTGAGGAATACGCCTCTGACATTGGAAACCGCGGGCATTCGAAAAGATCACCGCCGGCATAAATCACGCCGGAGTTCTGTGCTGCCGCAGCGATGAAGCCTGCCTCCTTTACTATGTTCTTCATTTCACTATCAAACTCACCATAGGGATAGGAGAACACCTGAGGTGTTATATTCATGTGTTTCGCAATCAGGACCTGGCTCAGCTCAATTTCCTCTTTAAAATTTTTGTATCGTACAGCGGCTGGTTGATTTAGAAAAAAGTCATGAGAATGCGTATGATTTCCGATTTCCAAATCACTTTTTGTCACTTCCTCCAGTTCGGCCCAGTTCATATAATCACCACCTCCTACTGTTTTTGTATTTATAAATAACGTCGCAGGAAATCCGTACTTTTTTAGCAGGGGAAATCCATTTTTAAAAAAACTCTTATAGCCGTCATCGATGGTGATCACCGCTGTCTTTCTCGCCGGCTTATCAGACTTCAGATAGTCAATGGCATCGGAAAAAGTAAGGACCTGAAAACCATTACTGGACAAGTACTCAAGGTGCTGCTCAAAACCTGTTATAGTGGTATTCGTGGAAGGGTACCGTGAATCTCCAATGCGATGATAGATAAAACAAACAACTTCCTTTTCTTCGCCGGTGGCCCCTCCTGGGCTACCCTCCCTTTCACGAGGCTTACCGGAACATGAGACGATTAAGATCAATACAAGAACCTGGATCTTTTTCATGGTACTATTAGTTAGCCACCAGATACTCGGGATCTATCCGGTAATTATCGTACTGTATGAGGTTGTTCTCCAGAAGAACGCCTTTCAGCTGATTTGTGTAGGAGATTCTGCGCTCCGAGAAGTTTTTAAGATGCGGCAGGAGTTTAAGTGGGTCATCAGTTTCCAGCCTGGCTTTACGAAGACTCCGGTATGCGTTAGAGGAACCCAGTATTTCAAAATAATGGATGATTGACTCCGACATGTTCTTATAGGCTCTGACGTAAATTGTTTTCTCCTGCCTCGCCTTGCCGGCAGCAATGCGGGGTTCATCCTTTTTAAAAGACCAGATGCCAAACAGGTTATTCCCTTCCAGGAAAAACCGGGATTGACCCCAGCCACTTTCAACGGCGGCCTGGGCAAGCACAATACTATTGGGCAGCGTTCCGATTCTTATGATCAGGTCATCGATATTTTTCGCCTTGTACCTGATCCTTGTTTTTTCAAAATAAGCGCTGTCATCTTCGTTCCAATGTTCCTCTTCTTTCAACCTGTTAACATTGATTTGTAAGGTTTCTATTTCCTGCTTAGCAACTAAAATAGCAGGGAGAACGGCGGAGATGAACTTTTCTTTTGCATCCGGGACGGGTAATTGAGCGAGGCCTCTAATGTTGGTATAGAGCAAGGGCTTTACTATCTCATCCGACAAGAGCACAATCTGGTCTGTAGATTCAATCCTGATCGTTTCGGATTCTACGCGATACGTCTTGTGCCGGTTACAGCTTGATAAACTGGCAAGAAGCAAGCATTCCCCTGCAAACAGCAGAATGTGATAAAACGATTTACACGCCATTAAATAAAGATAAGGAAGTAAACCTCAAGGCTGAAATATCCTGTCATCAATGGGCGAACAAAACGCGTAACGAAGTCCCGGGGAACAAAGTAAAAGCGATTATGTTATACCCCTGGTATCTAAAGCTGGAAGTCACAATCATGAAAATATCTGTTCTTACCCTGGAAGACATTGACAGAATCATTCAGATGGCATGGGAAGATCGAACACCGTTTGAAGCCATCGAACTCCAATTTGGGTTGCCAGAAAAAGAAGTCATTTCGTTGATGAGAGCGCAACTGAAAGCAAGTAGCTTTAAGATGTGGCGCAAACGTACCAATGCCCGAACTACGAAACACAATTCGTTGTGGCTCCAGGAGAAAGGTCGGTTTAAGTCTACACGGCAAAAGTCCATTTCCGGAAACAAAATCCCTAAACGATGAATGACTTATTTCCGCTTCCGGACAGCAGCATTTTGTTTCCGACTAATTATGAATCAATTATCGAACGAATCACTAAAATCAACCCAGTTCAATATGGCAAGTCGAGAAACTTCATCGATGGAGCTGTAACCTACTTGTCGCCTTACTTTTCCCGCGGGGTCATAAGCGTAAAGCAGGTGCAAGATACCATTCTAGCGCAAGGATATTCCCCAGCTACGATTGAAAAGTTTTTGCAAGAGCTGGCCTGGCGTGAATATTTTCAGCGCGTGTGGCAAGCCAAAGGGGATGCTATTTTTCAAGATCTGAAACATCCGCAAGCCGAAGTAGTGCATCATCAGATGATCAAAACGATTGCAGATGCAAAGACCGGCATTTCGGCGATTGATAAATTGATCTATGAATTTTACAAAACAGGCTACCTGCACAACCATGTGCGCATGTATGTAGCCAGTATCACCTGCAATATCGGAAAAGCATATTGGTCAGTCCCGGCCCAATGGATGTACTTCCATCTGCTCGATGGTGATTTGGCCAGTAATACCTGTAGCTGGCAGTGGGTAGCGGGAGCATTTTCCTCCAAAAAATATTACTGCAATCAAGAAAACATTAACCACTATACACGCAGCCATCAAACAAATACATTTTTAGATACCAGTACTGAAAACTTACCAGCTGCATCAATGCCTGAAGTTTTTAAATTAACTTTCGAACTACGTTTAAACACATCTTTACCAATTCTGCCGAAACCTGTTATTGACCTTGGTAAACCTACTCTGATTTACAACTCCTACAACCTTGATCCGCTGTGGCGAAAAGAAAAAGATGCCAATCGCGTGCTCCTTTTAGAACCTTCTCACTTTCAACGATTCCCGGTTAGCGAAAAAGTGATTGATTTTATACTATCGCTTTCCAAAAATATTCCAAACATACGGACTATGGTGGGCGAGGTCTCGGAGTTATCGGAACTTTACAGAAATTCGGAACTGGCCAGCAAAGCACTAATTTCGAAGGAACATCCAGCCTTTACGCATTACCCGGGGATAAAAGAAGGCCGGGATTGGATATATCCGGAAGTGAAAGGCTACTATTCTTCTTTCTTTTCCTTTTGGAAGAAATGCAGAATTTATTGAGATACAAAAACAGAACCTTCGAATACATTTTTCCAGCCAGCGCTGATTGGTCGGCTCAACCACAACACGAGTGTCAGGAACACATCCCTCAAATGATTACTTAATTAAGAATGAAGAATACATCCAAACTAACTTCTCCTGAAGGTGCTGTCGCACGGTTAGTATCAGACAATTGATGCGGATGATAAGGCCATTTCACGGTTGAAATACCTTATCTTCGAGGGGTGTATTGATCACAGCTTTCGCGATGGTAATGGTAAGGATCATTTGCTCGCCCGATTCGCAGACTGTCCGAAAGGGAATCCTTATACCTTCCACATCTTTGTAATCACTGTAGTAAATTTTTAATGGCGTTGCCTGTAGTTCCACATTTTTTGCAGTAGCACTTTTCGCTATTAATTCGGAAGTCTGTTCATCAAAGTAATAATATTCTATCGCCCCGTTTTTCCTCGTGAATTTTAACCTGAAACAGCTTTTGCCCTGAATTGAATCCTTGCCTTCTGATTCCGCTTTATGACCTTTTTTCAAATAGTTAATAAAAGCACTCTCCAATTCAACATCCGATTCATTGGCCATAGCCAGCGCCGCGCCACCTGTCAGCAATGTGGGTAGGGTTTCATTTTTAAAGGCATCAATCGTCCAGCCTTTGGTTCCATCAAAGGCCTGGGCATAGTACTTACCGTTAAACGGCACCACAAACTTGTACTTGTCAGGACTTTTTGAATAGGTGTGGAATGGAAAAACAATTCCCCCGTAATCATACTCACCCGATGTAGTAATTGTTTTTACCTTTTTCCATGCCTTTTTACCGCCAATAAACTGCACATACTTTTTAACGACATCATCTGCCGTTTGCGCCTTCATCTCCAGGGAGCAAAAAAGCATCACGAACAAAAGTGTTATACCCAACCGCATCAATACCACCGATTTAGTTTTACTATCACTGAAACTCCAACTCATAACTCCTCACTCATAACTCATAACTCATAACTCTCTTCACCATACCTCTATCCCTCTCCACCTACTTCCCATAATGATAATCAGCAAACTCTATAAACTTTCCCCAATCATACGGCGTAAGATCATGAATACCGGTTCGGTTATGGTAGCCCAGTATCGAATGGATAATCGGAGTATCCGGTGCAGGCGGTTCGGGAGTAAGTCCTGACTTTTTCCCGTATAGGCTATAGACTGGCTGGGCATGACTTATGGACATGTAAGAACCTACCGGATCTGCCCATAAATCTTCTGTTGCCGAAGTGGTGTATACTGGCCTGGGCGCAACGAGCGCGATCAGCATGTGTTGGTCTACCGGCAGAGACTCCACAAGGTCATTATACTTTTTGTAATTGTTAGCAAACCAGTGAGGGAATTGTTCATTGATGGCTTTTACACTTTCACCAACATTCCTCCTCGCCAACGCGGCACCAGTAGTACCCGAGCAACTGGAAAATATCATCGCAAAACGTTCATCCTGTGCGCCTGCCCACAAGGATGTTTTTCCACCCCGCGAATGGCCTACGAGATTAACCCGCTTCGCATCGATGTCCTTGTTGGTTTTAAAATAGTCCATTACGCGACTGGCGGCCCAAGCCCAGGAACCTATGGCCTTCATCCCATTGTCGAGCGTTAACTGTTCCGGAAAAAGCTGGAGCACACCATTCTGGTACGTATCCTTATTATCGGGGGCGGCATCGCTTACATGAAATGCTGCGATGGCATAACCTGCTTCGATCACCAATTCAGCCGGCCAAAATCCACTTTTGTGATTTCTGGTGGCGTCTGTATTGTTTTTGTCTCTGTTGTTAATAAGTAAAAATACAGACGACTTTTTCTTATTAGCAGGCGTAAACAAAGTAAGGTGTATGGCCACTGATTTATTAGCTCTCAAAACGGTAATCGTAATTTCCTTCAGGGTTGCCTTCCCGTCCATGGCACCAGTTATTTCTTTGGTTACTTCATAGGTTATCTTGTCAAAGTCTTGGGGCATTTGCCCATACACCTGATTTTCGAACAACGTTAGTACTTCCGGTCTTCGTTCTTTTTTCCATACCGACAGCGTGGTAACTTCTTTCCCCTGGCTGGTTTTTAATACATCCGGTAGTACAACTTCGTCCTGCGCCTTTCCTATCGTTGTACAAAAAAGAAGTATAAAATAAAGTGGGAATCTTTTGTACATGGTTTGCCGGGCTATAGGATTCTTTAATTAATTGAAATCACGCCATTCTTGATCACAAAACTGAAAAGCCGCGAAGTATCCACTTCCTTTTTATTTAGCGTCCCCGCTTTCCAACTTCCCAAGCCATTAAAGACGTCCTCAATTTGATTATCCAGTGCTGGTGTCTTCGTTTTATTATCCATTTCGCACTTGACTACCACCCCCTTACAATTAATAATCAATCCAATCATTCCTTCGTCAGTATAGGTTGAGTTGTCCTTCAAAAATTGAATTTCAGTATTTAGCCGTTCTGTAATTTGGTCTTTTGACAGCGCGCACGATGCCGGGACTTGTCCCTTGAAGCCCGGGAGCAAGGCATATACTTCATTACTTTTGCATAGGCCAGGAATGGGTTCCTTTACTTCCATCCGGGCGACAAATTGCGCCGACGTCGTAATACAAATCGCTGCGCAGAAGAAGGTTAACAAATAATGCTTCATGTCTATCAATAGTCTGATCCAGAATGATTCAATACACGAAAAAATACCAGGCTTCTACTCCCCTTCTTTTTTCTGTCTTTCGAGTCGGAATAGTTTTCTATCCACCCGAATCAAAAGAATGACCATTGCCGTCAGGATGACTATAACGCCGGCAACTACTGTGTAAATCTTTCCGTCCTGTCTTAAAACATCGGCCATTTCAACCTCGGTCGCGGCCTGGCAAAACGCTTCGGAGGAAGCGAAAAGGAGAATAACGAAACCAACAACTCTACTAGCTTTCATCGTGCAATTTCTTTAAAGCGTGTACTCTCAAAAATATCGTCAAAAACCACCATCCCAATAATATAAATGCAACAATGGCGGTATAGACCACCAATTTCATATCGTGTGAAGTATCAAACAATCTGAACGTCGGATTATTGCCGCTACCAGGATGCAACGAATCGGTCATACGGGGCAAGATATAGATTAGAGGAATAAAAACGGTATATGAAAATATGTTATAAACAGCACTTAACCTTCCCCGTTGAATTTCGTCCTCCAGCGATCCTCTCAAAACGAAGTATGCTGAGTAAATCAATAGTCCGATAGCCGTGTTGTTAAGTTTTGGGTCACTGGTCCAGAAAGTTCCCCACGTAGCATTTCCCCATAACATACCTGTAACCAATCCCAGTCCGCCAAAAAAGAAAGCTACTTTTACGGACTCAGCAGCTTTGTCATCGTAAACCATGTCCTGGGTACGCAAGTACTGAATGGATGCCCATACCGAATAGGTAAAAAGGAACATCATGGTAAACCACATGGGAACGTGAAAGTAGTTCATTCGAATACTTTCATTCAAAATGTGAAGCCTGGGAACAGGGAAAAGGAATCCGCCGATCACGGTATAGTAGAGGAGAATAATGGTTAAAATTTTCCACCAGGCGAGCCGGTATTTATCCATATATGTTTTTTATCATCTGTAAAATTGAACATGTAAATTAATAATAAATACCACAACTGAATTTCTAATTGGCACTTTTGAACGCTTCGAGAAAATGAAGGGCGATTTTCCTTGATTGAATTTTTGAATCAATAACCCCCATGGTAGTTCCGCCTAAATTAAAATTATACTGTTCGCCCCTGATGGTTAGTCTGATCCTTTTGAAGGCAATACCGGACACAACCGGTAGACAGTCCTTCATCATGAACACATCATGTCCCCCGTCTTCAAAAATAGTGTTATTTAATTCATGCTTAAATCCCTTCTTTTTTAAACGGTCTTCAATCCTTCCGGCCATCTCACTCGCCGGCCACACCGCATCCTGCGCACCCGAAATGAGAAGCACCGGGCCGTTGATGTTTTCAGCCTTGATCATGAATTCCTCAAAAGTGTTATTTTGAGATAGAAGCGGTTCGATATACGTTCTATAGTTAATTGCCTTATCGCCATTTTCGTCAAACCTTTTAATCGCAACAAATGGTACGGGATTACCCTTTACTGTCCAGGAAGCTGTTAAACTTGTCTCCTTTTCGATTTCTGTCGCGTTTGGCAGAACAAAACAACTGGGAGAGTAGGCGATGACACCCTTTACCTGCGGGTAAACACTTCCCAGCAACAGGGCCAATTCTGCTCCCCTGGATACACCCAGCAAAATAATTTTGCTGGTATCAACCTGCGATCTGGTATTTAGCCAGTCAAAAGCGTTCTCAAAATACTCCAGCGGAATGTTTTCCAGTTTGTCCGGAAGTCCGGCCGCCTTGAAATAGGCCAGTGACAACACAGCGTAACCCTCCATTGCAAGCGACTTCATTTCAGTTTCATTTCCCATCCCTCCTCCTGAACCACCCAGGAATACGACAACAGGAAGTTTTGATTCTTTTGAGGGGTAAATAAAGTCACCTACGAGGTTCGGACTCCGTACCGGTTCCATGATCAATTCACTGGAATGTACTGGCTTGTACTCCTGATAGACCAGAACAAACAAGGCTATCCCCAAAAGGAATGATGTAACTGCAATCCATATTATTATCTTCTTAATCAATGGTTCTTCCTTTTTTTGTCGATCCGTTTTTCGAAAGCCTACGTAGCATAACGTTTGTAGCTATGTTGTGCGGGGAACAGGAAGGCTTAAGAAATGAAGTAACTAAGTGTTTTATTCCATTCCCGTAGGCGTGTGCATACTGCCAGGTGAAGCCTATACCCATATAGAAACTTGCCCCTTTTTTCTAAAGATTCAAAACAATGTAAACTTCTCATTCTATATCAAGTGAGGAATTTCTTACAAGAGCGTGGTCTAAAGTAAGCAAAAGGGAAAGCCAATAGCTAGTATGCCGGTTTAAATGGCCATAAAAGCCTGGAATGAAACTTGAGTAACTATCAGGATCCACTCAGTGGAAAACGAAAATAATTATTTATACAATTTTAAAACCCTTTTGATATGAAAAAAGTACTGTTCACACTTACGTTCGTTGCACTTTGTTTTGCGCTACAGGCGCAAAATGTCTATACGCTAAAGCAACCCGGACTAAATGAAGAAGATTACAAAACATTTTCCTTTTTAGACCAAAATAAGAAATCCACAATGGAAAAACAGGATATACTTGTTTTTGACAATCCTTTCATGACTAGTCTATGGGTGTTCTATGATACTAAATATCCAGATGCGAAATCGAATGCCAACATTAAAAAAGAAATTACTCAGGAACTTATCCGAAAAGGATACAAGAAGGTAGACAAGGGTGCAGATATGTTAGTATCGTATACCGTATTTAAAGATGATGGAAATGTTACGGGCAACTTCACGGATGACTATGGTGATACATTTCCCGAGTCAAAAGAAACTATAGCGATTAAAAAAGGTACTTTAATGATTTCATTGATTGATCGTAAGACAGGAATGCCACTTTGGCATGGGTTTGATAAAAATGCACTTAGTCAAAACACGTCTATTCCGGATACTCAAACGATGAAAGCGGTGACCACCACGCTTAAACCTTTTTCAATAGACTAAAGACTCAAAATACTTTATTACTGCTCATAACAATCTCTCACAAACCTGTATTGGGATATGCCCAGACAAGGTTGTGTGAGGGCAGTCTCCCCCAGTTAGCACAAGTCTTCCAGCGTTGGTTATGCGCAAGCAGGACCTGTGCCTTACTGTTGCACGTATCACTTGGTCACAGCCTTTACCATTTCAGATAATGCTCGTCAGCTTTTATTCCATTCCCGTAGGCGTGTGCATACACACCGGTGAAGGTTACACCCATATAGAAGATGATGGACGAGTAATAAATCCACGTAAGTATTATCATAAGTGTGCCGACAGCACCATAAATGGAAGAACTATCCAGGTGGGCGAAGTAAGCACCAATGGCAAATTTTCCAATCATAAAAAGAACAGCCGTAAAAATTGCACCTGTTAAACAATCCAGCAGTGCTGATTCTCCATCATTCAGTATCTTAAAAACGGCAGTGAATAAAATAATCAGGAGGACGAACAGGATGATAGGGTTGACTATATAGTAGAAATTAATATTAAAACCGGGTAAGATTAAACGATTGTCGAAAACATCCATCAGTGAATTAATTACCAGACCCACCAATAGCAAAATTCCGGTCGGTAAGCATTGCAAAGTCTATTCCTTTTTGCACTCCACGCTTTTCCCATTCATCAGTAAGCTCTTTGTGGACTTCAATACTCTTAAGTCGTTGGTTGATCCATGATTTTGTGTAGCCCTTTGCAAGATACATTTCCATGAACGAATTTTTTTACTTTCAATGCCAAGGCTATAAACCATCACTAAACAACAACCCGGGTTTCATTAAATTCTGACCGCTCACGGTCATTGATGTTCGCAAACGTGCATAGCCGTATTTTGGATCACTTCCCGAAGGCCGAAAATAACGATTCAGCATGGCACTGGATTTGACTAACCAATGGTTGATCGAATCCAAACCTATGTTCAAAAGCTACTTCACTATCGGCCTCCGCAACCTGCTGAAACAAAAAGGATATTCGTTTATCAAAATCATCGGGCTGGCTTTCGGACTTGCCACCAGTATGATGATCTACCTGTATATCCATGAAGACCTGTCCTATGACACGTATCATAAAAATTACGACCGTATTGTCCGTCTTCTCACGATTGACAGCGCCGAAGGTGTCAGCAGTAAACTGGTCGGCGTAACACAACCGAGGCTGGCACCTGCCGCCACCGAAGAGTTGCCAGAAGTGGTCAACAGCGTCCGCTTTACCGGAGGCGGAAGGTACGACCTCAGTTATAACGACAACATCCTTAAATGCGAGGCCGCTTTCCGCGTAGACCCGTCGGTGTTCGACGTCTTCGATTTCAAAATTGTCAAAGGAGAAACAGTAAGGACATTGGCAAAGCCCGGCTCTATTGCCATTACAGAAACCCTTGCCCGGAAAATATTCGGTGACGAGGATCCTATCGGGAAAACCTTAAAACTAAATAAGAACACCGACCTGAATATAACGGCGGTACTGGCTGACCTCCCAAAGAACTCACACCTGCAGTTTGATTTATTACATTCTCTGGTACCCGGCCAGAACGAAGACGGACTGCGCCAGGCACTGGATACCTGGCAAGGGATTTTTACATTTTCCTTCCTGCTGTTAGACAAACCTGTTGATGTTACCGATCTCAACAAAAAACTGCAGGCAATCAGCAAAAAGAACAATGCCTATGAATTTTTTACACCAGTCGTTCAGCCTCTCCGTGATGTCCATCTGAAATCGAAAGAGATTCTGTTTGAATCCAACGCGAACAAATCAGATATGTTAAATATCTATGTACTCTCGACCATCGCCATTCTCATCCTGGTATTGGCAGCCGTGAATTTTATGAACCTGGTGACGGCTAAGTCCGCGGGCCGTGCAAAAGAAGTAGGAATGCGTAAAATTATTGGCGCCGTCCGTTACCAACTCATCGGCCAGCACCTTACCGAATCGATCCTCGTGACTCTTATTGCGGCTTTTCTCGCCTTCGGACTTGTATTTTTATTTGTTCCATTGCTCAATAACACCTACCAACGCTTTGCGGACGCCAACGTGCTGCTTCAAAATAACAGCCTGCTTATGGTGTTGGCCTTGGTCATCCTCGTTGGGACCCTGGCAGGGCTCTATCCGGCATTTGTTCTTTCGTCTTTCAGGCCCATCATGGTGTTGAAGGGGTCATTCAAGAATTCAACCCGTGGCATTCAACTCCGAAAAGCGCTGGTGGTGCTTCAATTCACAATTTCAATTGCGCTGATGGTAGGTACGGGGGTTGTCTTTCAGCAGATGCGCTTTATTCATACTACCGATCTGGGTTACAGCCGGGATCAGATTATTACCATTCAGCAAAACGGACCGGCTATTGGCAGATCGACAACCTTAAAAACCGAACTGCTCCGGAATGAAAAAATTTCAAATGTGGGAACATCCTCCTCCCGCATCGGACAACAAATGGGCCGTACTAACATTTTTCCAGAAGGTTCTACCAGCGAAACCAATATCATTACCAGTATAATGAACGCCGATGAGTCATTTATTCCTACGATGAATATCAAAATGGCGGCTGGTAGAAATTTTTCACTTGATAATGCCGATTCACTTTCCATGATCATCAATGAAGAAATGATCCGATTGTTAAAATGGAATGATGCTATCGGAAAAAAAATCAGCCTCCAGACCGGTCCAAATCCTACTGATCAGACTGCATATACGGTAATAGGCGTTGTAAAGGATTTTCACTTTGCCACCGTACGCCACAAACTGGAGCCGCTTTTTATGCTTTATAACAAAGACAATGGTGCCCTCGCGATTAAAATAGAAACTGCTGAAATGGAATCAACTTTGAGCTTTATCAAGGAAACCTGGCAGAAAGTAAATCCGGGAACAACGTTTGAATACAACTTTCTCGATGAACAATTCGCTAACCTGTACAGGAATGAGCAGGCGTTTGCCAGTATGTTCACCCATTTCACCGGCCTGGCGATGCTCATTGCCGGGCTTGGTTTATTTGCACTCTCGGCATTCACAGCCGAGCAACGCAAAAAGGAAATTGGAATAAGGAAGGTGCTCGGAGCCAGCAACGGAAATATTTTTTACAAATTGTCGTTTGAGTTTATCCTTCTGGTTTTCGTCTCTTTTATCCTGGCTAGTGTCGTCTCCTATTTTGTGATGCGCGAATGGCTTTCAGACTTTCAATATGCCATCCGGATCGGTCCCGGTATTTTTGTCCTGGCAGGTGTCTCGTCTGTTTTTATCGCCTTGCTAACGATAAGTTTTCAGGCCCTGCGGGCAGCCTTCAGTAACCCTGCAAATGCGCTCCGGACGGAGTGAATTCTATTAGGGGTTAGTTGATTTCGATAATCTTCGGTACCAAAATGGCCGCCGCATCGACTGACATCGTCACTCATTTGCCTTTCAACAACTTTTTAAACTCCGGATGAGACTGTGAAGTCAAAAACTCCGTTATACTGAACTCAGCCAGTTTATGAGTAATAAATGGATCTTCATTAATAATCTGTTCCACTTCCTCCTTTGATTTAGCCAACGCCAGAATGATTCCGCCAGTCCTCGGTACTTTACGACCGGACGCAACAAACATATTCAGTTTATAATATTTGTGGAGATACTTCACATGTTCAGACATATGAGCGTCCAATTGATCAAGCGGAACAATATAGTGGAGGTCAATGATGAACATAATTACACAATCAATGCCTTAAAAATAGATCGCTTCGACCGCACAGCAAAACCAGGCGATTAAAAATTTGTGTGTGGATGAGTTAAAGGCGGTGACAATTACGGCTACCCGAATTCATTCTTCCTTGCGATAGAACCTTCGTCAAATTTATTGAACGCCCGTAAAAAACCTTGCCCATAGGTTGTATCAAAATAGTATATTAAGGCTTCCAAAAATCAATGATAAAGAACTACCTGAAAATCATACTTCGGTTTATGCTGAGGCAAAAGGGTTTTTCCTTTATTAATATTTCAGGACTAACCATTGGTATCACCTGCAGCCTGCTTATTATCCTTTACATCCAGGACGAGCTTAGTTACGACAAGTTTCATCCCGACGCGAAGAGAATTTACCGCCTGGTTTTTAAGGGTGTGCTCGAAAACAAAAAGTTCAGTTCTGCACAAACCGGTACGCCGGTTTCGGTTGCGCTTAAACAGGAGATCCCGGAAGTTGAAAGCACCCTGAGAATTGCCAGCTGGGCTACGTTTCCGGTGCGCTACGAAACCAAAGCCTTCACAGAAGAGAAAATGCTGTTGGCAGATTCAAACTTCTTTAACTTTTTCAATTTTAAGTTGATCGCCGGCCATCCCGACACCGTCCTGAGCGGTGAACGTAAACTCGTCATAACCGAATCTGCGGCGAAGCGTTATTTTGGGTACACCGGAAACGGAGATAAGAGTCCGATTGGTAAGACCGTCATGCTGGCGCAGGGATATCCCGTTACCGTTACCGGAATTGCGGCTGATCCTCCGCAGAATTCTCACATCCACTTCTCCCTGATCTTGTCGCTGGAATCATGGGATGAAGCGCGTGCAGGCAGCTGGATTTCCAACCGTGTCGCTACCTATTTTAAAGTTGCGCCGGATACTCCGCTGGTCTCGGTAACGTCCAAGTTTAATATACTCATTGAAAAATATGTGAGCCGGGAGCTTCAGCAACTGAACAAAATTGATCTGGACGAATTCAAGTCCAGCGGGAACGACCTGCAGTTTTTTGCTCAGCCCCTGACGGATATTCACCTCAGATCCCAACATACAGACGAGATCGAAGTAAATAATGATATCCAGTATATCTACATTTTCGGTTCTGTAGCACTGCTGATCACTATACTGGCCTGCATTAACTTCATGAACTTGTCTACGGCACGTTCTGCCAGCCGCGCCAAAGAAGTAGGGGTCCGTAAGGTTGTTGGCGCAGACTATAAAAAGTTGATCCTCCAGTTTTTCCTGGAATCCTACTTCTATATCGGCATTTCTATTTTCCTTTCCTTCTTATTGGTGATGGCTATCATGCCGGTGTTTAACGTTTTTACGAACAAACAACTTAGTTCTGCCCTTCTCTTCAAACCGGTTTTTGTTGGTATCGGAATTGTTTTCACTATTCTCGTTGGCCTGTTGGCCGGCAGCTATCCCGCCTTTTACCTGGCGCATTTTAATCCGGTTGAAGTGCTGAAAGGCAAATTACGCGCACAACTAAGGAGCTACGGCATTCGTAATTTCCTGGTTGTATTTCAGTTTGTTATTTCTACAGTATTAATCATCGCTACGCTGGTTGTCTACCTGCAGTTAAGGTACATCCAGATGGCGAACATCGGTTTTGAAAAGGGGAACGTCATTAACATATTACACACGAAAAATCTGGAAGGCAATGGAACAGCCTTTAAAAATGAATTGCTGCAGAACCCGGAAATCACTGCGGCGAGCTATGCAAACCGCCTCCCTCCCAATGTTGACTGGCAATCCGTTTTCCGGGAAGTAGACTCTGGAAAAGAATACCTGATGTCGGTTTATGAAATGGACACAGACCACCTCGAGACTATGCGGTATAAGCTGGATGCAGGACGCTTCTTTTCGGCCCGGGTTCCTTCAGATACCAATGCCATTGTATTGAATGAAACAGCTGCCCGTATTTTAGGACTTGAAAAATTTGAGGGAAGAAAACTGATAACCAATTATGACCATGACGGAAGAGCACGTGAAGTTATTGGTATCCTGAAGGATTTTAACTTTCAATCCTTTCGCGAACCCGTTCAACCGCTTGCTGTCGTGATGGGGTATGAGCCCAACTGGGAGATGGCCATCCGTATTACCAGGGGAAATGAAGACAGTAAGATTGAACTCATTAGATCCATCTGGAATAAGTATGCCCCTGGTACTCCTTTTGAATATACATTCCTGGACAAAAACTTTGAGGCGAAACACACGAGGGAAAAACGACTGGGGCAACTTTCGCTCTTGTTTACAGAGTTGGTGATCTTTATCGCTTGCCTTGGCCTTTACGGACTGGCAACCTTTACCGTAGAGCAGCGCACCAAGGAAATCGGTATCCGCAAGGTTCTGGGCGCCAGTGTCCAGAACATTGTTATCATGATTAATACGGATTTTCTCAGGCCTGTGCTCATTGCAAATCTCATCGCCTGGCCTATTGCCGGATGGTTGATGTATTTGTGGTTGCAGGAATTTGCCTATCGCATTTCATTTCCCTTGTGGGCTTTTATTCTCGCCGGCGTGATCACTGTTGCCATCGCATTGGTTTCTATCAGTTTTCAGGCGATTAAGGCTGGCGAGGGAAATCCGGTAGATTCATTAAGAAATGAATGAATCCGGATGCAACCTATTGCCGGAGAAATGAATCTTATCAATTGTTACCCTGCCCGCGAAGAAATATTTGGCTAACATAGGGGTATACTACGCTACAGTTGTCCTTATCAAAACAACAAAAAAGTATGAAAACAATCCGAATAAGCCTTGCCGTACTGGCCCTCACCCTGCTAAGCGTACAGGTTACCGTGGGACAGGAAATTTCCCAGGAACTGCGATCATTTAATAAGATTATCGCGTCCCCAAAAATTAACGTCATCCTTGAAAAAGGAGATCAGGAAAGCATCCGGTTGGTATATTCCAATATCAGCGCAGATAAAATCAACATAACCGTTAAACATCACACCCTGCGCATTTATCTGGATGATGCCCGGATTACCGAGAAACAGCATCCTGCACCTCACCGGGGAAAACAGAGCGAGTACCAGGATGCCTCGGTTACGGCGTATATAACCTATAATGACCTGGAGCATCTTGAGATCCGGGGCGAACAGGAACTTACCTGCAATGGTCCGATAGACTCCAAAAAGTTTACGCTGAAAGCATATGGTGAAAATGAAATACGATTAACCTCTGTCAAAACCGAATACCTCAAGACCAGTCTGTACGGTGAAAATTCATTAAAAATAAGAGGTGGCAAAGCGGAGTTCCAGAAATACAGACTCTTTGGCGAAAACCGCATCGATACACAGGCTTTAAAAAGTTATTCCGTCACTGCAAATTCCTATGGTGAAAGCAGAATCAGGCTAAACACCCAGGATCAACTGAGAGTGAATGCATTCGGAGAATCTCAGATATCCTATAACGGGAACGCGAGTATTAACAGGGGACTGATCTTCGGACGCACGCAGATTAATCGGTTTGATTAATCGCAAGTGGTAAAATAGGGCTATGTAGAATCGTGTGGGGACGCATAATCATGCGTCCATACATAATAAGGATCTGTAGAATCGTGTGGGGACGCATAATTATGCGTCCATACATGAGAGGGATCTTTTGAATATAGTGGGGGAGGGGACGCATCATTATGCGTCCCCTCGGTTTATCCCTTCCCTGTTAATACCTACTTTTGCGACCATGTCAATGGTCTATCCAGTAGAGGAAATTATCCCGCAGCTCAAAAAACAGTTGGAAGACAATCCCATTGTCATTCTGCAAGCACCACCGGGAGCTGGCAAGAGTACCATCCTGCCTCTGAAGTTACTGGAAGAACCGTGGCTTGGTTCAAAAAAAATGATCATGCTGGAACCGCGTAAACTGGCAGCCCGTTCAGTAGCCCTTCGGATGGCCAGTCTACTTGGTGAAGAAGCGGGTGATACCATTGGTTATCGGGTGCGCTTTGAAAATGCTGTCTCCAACCGAACACGATGCGAAGTGGTGACCGAAGGTATCCTTACCCGGATGATCCAGTCCGATAATGCCCTGGAAGATGTTGGGCTTGTCATTTTTGATGAATTCCACGAACGCAGTCTGCAGGCCGACCTGGCCCTTGCACTCTGTTACCAGGTGCAACAAGTGCTCCGCAATGATTTACGCGTGCTCATTATGTCGGCAACTTTAGAAAGTGGTAAACTTTCCGCACTGCTTAATCAGGCCCCTGTAATTACAAGCTCTGGCAAACAGTTTCCGGTGACAACACTTTATGTGCCGGCTGACAAAGATGCTCACCTGGCACAATCAACTACCCGAGTGATCCGAAAGGCCTTGCGGGAACAAGAGGGAGATGTTCTCGTCTTTCTTCCCGGAACTGCAGATATCCATAGGGTTGCAACACTGCTCGACACTGGAGACCTGGATGCCGGTTTTCATACACTATACGGCGATTTGCCTTTTAAAAAACAACAGGAAGCTATTTTGCCCGATGCGCACGGTCGCCGCAAGATTGTATTAGCAACCTCCATCGCAGAAACATCACTCACCATAGAAGGTATCACTACCGTTGTGGACAGCGGGTATTCACGTGTTCCTAAATTTGATCCCCGAAGCGGATTAACGCGGTTAGAAACTGTTCGGGTTACCCGTGATGCAGCCGATCAACGGTCGGGCCGCGCCGGGCGTCTTGGGCCAGGAGTATGCTACCGGATATGGTCTGAAGCTACCCATCACACCCTGCAGCCCACGAGGCAGCCGGAAATACTGGAAGCCGATCTCGCTCCGCTGATGCTGGAGCTGGCCAACTGGGGTATCCGGAATGTGACCGAACTTGCCTGGATAACAACACCACCTTCCGGCTCGGTTAGTCAGGCTACGGAATTGTTACAGCAACTGGGCGCTGTGGTAGGAAACGTCATTACTACACGTGGTCGGGAAATGCTTAAACTCCCCACACATCCGCGTATTGCCCACATGTTGCTGGAGGGCAGTGACCTTACAGCACTTGCGATAGATATCGCAGCACTCCTGGAGGAACGGGATCCACTCGACAAGAATTCAGGTGCCGATCTCTCTTTGCGCGTTGAACTACTTCGGAAATGGCGGGATGGCGAACGAGTTTCCGCAGACCGGAACGTGCTGGAACGAATTGAAAGGCTCGCCGCCTCGTGGAGAAAAATATTCAGAATTAAAGCCGACAATCAAATGCCTGTTGATTCGGATGTTGGAAAGTTGCTCGCTGAGGCCTATCCGGAGCGAATTGCCCGTCAACAGGAAAAACACGGTACCAGGTATACCTTGGCTAACGGTAGGGTTGTGCGCTTGCCGGATCATGATCCACTACTGCGTGTACCCTGGCTGGTAGTAGCTCTACTGGACGCCGGTGCGGGGGAAGGTAAAATTTTTATGGCCGCTCCTATCCTGGAAGAAGATCTCCAGCATAGGGCCGTGGAGAAAGAAGTCGTTACCTGGAATCGCGACAAAGGTATGGTGACCGGTTTGCTTGAAAAGCGAGTGGGTAATGTTTTGTTAGCTGCCACACCGCTAACAAAAATCCCGGATGAGCTTCGTATCCGGATACTTTGCGAAGCTTTTCAGGAAGAAGGACTAAAACTTCTAGACTGGGGTGAAGCACAGGAAGCCTGGCAGGCTCGAGTGATGAGTCTGCGCGCGTGGCGAAAAGAAGAAGACTGGCCCGATGTCGACACCGGGACACTTCTTGGCACAGCAACCGAATGGCTGGCACCTTATCTCACCAACGTAAACAAGCGGCAGGACTTTTACCGGCTGGAACTGGAAACTATTCTGCAAGGAATACTACCGTGGAACCTCGGCAATAAACTTGATCAGCTTGCTCCGGCCCGGCTATCAGTACCCAGTGGATCCATGATTAAAGTAAAATATTCGATAACGGCAGGGCCACCGGTTATTGAAGTGAGGCTTCAGGAAGTTTTCGGGTTGCTGGAAACGCCCACCGTAAACGAAGGACGCACAAAGGTCTTGTTACACTTACTCTCTCCCGGATACAAACCTGTGCAGGTTACCCAGGACTTGAAAAGTTTCTGGCAAACGGCGTATCACGAGGTGCGCAAGGAAATGCGTATGCGCTATCCCAGACATCACTGGCCTGAGGATCCATGGACTGCAGAAGCTGTAAGGGGAGCCAAACGTAGGTCCTGAACCCTCAAATACAAAATCCAGGAACGAGGCTTACCAAAATTTTCAAGCACTAACCTTGCTGATGTAGTCGGCAACATAGTCAGCGACTTTCTTACGGCGGTACTGCATAATAAACCGCGGATGTGATAATGGAACAATACGCTTGAAGAACTTCATCTCGTCGTTTAACTGGCACAGAAACCGAAAGTTTTCCCCCTCCCCCAGGCAATAACAAACGGCGGTGTCAATACCAACGGCAATTGTCTTTTCCAGTGAATCGATTATAAATTCCCGAAGGCTTTCTTTCAATTCCCTGACATCATAATAGTTCAGGTTCTTGCCATCCTTCGTGAAACCTAATGGACTCACCGATGAGAAATAAAACTTGCTGTAAAATTTCTCCGGTCCTCCATATGCCTCAATAACACGGTAAATAAAATCCGCCGAAAGTTCAGGCTTCATGGGAAGCGAATTTTGAATACCGCAATATGTCAGGAGCTTAATCGGATCAGTAAAGGGTATACCGGTTAGCCCGGCTCCCAGTCTTCCCGGGTTAATGCCGATAATCAGAATTCTTTGACCCGGGTCATCGTAATATTTTTTATAGAATAATCTGCACAGTTCAAACACCTGATCATTTTGGTACGGATTAAGTACCTCAACATCTTTCGGAAGGGATTTCTTTATTCTGAGTTGCAAAAAAAAGCCAAGAACGCGATCAGCAAAAGTAACGGTGTCACTGCTGTTTAACGGCTGCTTCTGGGGCTCACTTTTTATTTTCACGAATAGCCTTAAACTCTGATCCTTCCTTCCACTGCGGCCATTTGTCACCAAACGCCAGACGCTTGCCCGTCTGAAATAAAAGTTTGGCATCGTCAACCGCACCGCTCAGATCCCACGTCTCCGGATTGAATTCATCAGCCGGTTGATGATATCTGTTCTTGCGGTAGTCCTGATCTGCGGCTTCTCCGTACTCCTTGCCTTTCTCAGCATGATCAATTCCCTTCGACACGGCCAGTGCAGGAACACCGACTCTGGCAAAATTAAAATGGTCGGAACGGAAATAATATCCAGCCTCAGGGTGTGGTTCGCGCGCCAGGTAACGCCCCAGTTTGAAAGCTTCTTCGCGGAGAATATCCTCCACCTCAGATTGTCCCATCCCTGTGACGGTTAAGTCTTTCATTTTTCCGCTGGCATTCGTGAAATCGATATTGATGTTCGCTACTGTCTTATCCAACGGATAAACCGGGCTTTCCGCATAGTAAGCAGAACCCCACAGTCCCTGTTCTTCCGCCGTAACGGCAAGAAACACGACGGTTCTTTCCGGCGTATTCTTCAAACCGCTAAAAGCCTTTGCTATTTCCAGCAGCAGCGCAGTACCTCCGCCGTTGTCGATCGCGCCGTTATAAATAGAATCACCTGTTGCATCTGGCTTTCCAATTCCCAGGTGATCCCAGTGGGCCGTATACACAATGTATTCATCCGGTCTTACAGTGCCTGTAATTTTAGCGATGGCGTTATAGGTCTTCCCATAGGTTGCCTTAACCGTCATGGAAGTTGAAACGCCTACACCCATCGTTGTACCCTTGAATCCTGGTTGTCTCGCCTTCGACTGCAAGTCATTAAAATCCAGTCCTGCCGCTTCAAAAAGCTTTTCTGTGGCAGGCATAGATATCCATCCTACACCTTCACAGTAATATTTATTCTGGCCGCGCTGATCCAGATACAGGTGCGGTGAATTCCAACCATTCTGCAGAACCCAGAATCCGTAGCCCGCAGGCACACTATTGTGTATAACGAGACAGCCCTTCGCACCCTGACGGGCCGCCTCCTCGTACTTGTAGGTCCAACGCCCGTAGTAGGTCATGGTGTTACCTTTAAAAAAAGTTGTGTCCGTTCCGCCGAATCCCGGATCGTTTACAAGCACCAGCACAATCTTATCTTTTACATCCAGCCCTTCGTAGTCGTTCCAGTTATACTCTGGCGCCACAATACCAAACCCTGCAAATACCAGTTCCTCATTTTTCCAATTTACAACGGAGTCTGTTCGTTCGGTGGTGAGCACATAATCATCAAATCCTGAAAGCGTCAGTCCTTTCTTCCCACCGCTCACGACCATAAGGCTGTCGGCAGTAGGCGTGATCTCTACCATGGGCACTTCCTGCAGGTAGCTGTCTCCGTTACCGGGTTCCAGTCCGATTTTTTTGAAATTATCCTGAAGAAACGCCAGGGACTTTTCTTCTCCGGGTGTAAAAGGCCGACGCCCCTGAAATTCGTCAGACGACAGCGTTTGAATATGTTGGGCGATGGCGGCTTCGGAAAATGAACTTAATCCATCTTCAGCATCATACTGACTACTCTTCTGGCAGGACGCTGCCAAAAATCCAAGGAGTATAACCGACAAGATTTTTGTATTCATAACTGGCTTTTTTGTTCTCTGATCGTTGAAAAGATACCCTGATTTTTAAATCTTATCTACAAGACGCTCTACTTTTGTGTTCAAATGCCAAAAATATTCGTGACATTCTTCGCTTAGGCGGCCATTCGACTAACTACGAGCTGATTTCAAAGGCACTTTTGTAATAGCCCCCTTCCTGCACATAATCGATCAGTTTCACATAAAAAGGATTCGATCCCAGCGTTGCGCTGTCTCCGATCATAATCAGTTTCTTTTTAGCACGGGTCATCGCGACATTCGTTCTTCGGATATCTCCCAAAAAACCGACTTCGCTTTTTTCATTACTTCGTACAAAGCTGATGGCAATCACATCGCGCTCCTGACCTTGAAAGGCATCAACGGTATTTATCGTTATAAGAGCTTGTAACGGTTCCAACACGGCAGAAGCTTCAGCAAGCTTACGTAAATAATCAACCTGTGCCCGGTAGGGAGTGATGATACCCATCGTCAGGTTTTCAGCTAACCACTCCCCGAGGGTTATTTCTTCCACCAGCGTTTCAATCCGGCGGATAAGCAACTGCGCTTCCTCCTCGTTAAACCGGCTCAGCGTTTCTTTATCCTGCCCTTCCGAAAACCCACAACCTGCTGTATCAATAAACTCAACGGGAGGTTGATTCGGCCGTAGCGAAGTGGTCCGCACTGAATCGTGTGCGACCAGTTCGTCCTTATAAAAGTAAGCAGAGGAAAACTTCATAATATCCTGATGCATCCGGTATTGCACCTGCAACATAGCCGATGCCTCTGGTTGACGGGCGATTCCTTTCTCAAATAAAGTTGTTGCGAGTCCTTGTCTTGCAGCCTCGATAGATTTGATGGTTGGAGGCAATTGCTGATGATCACCAGCGAAGACAACACGCGAACTCCTCAGAATAGGAATCCAGCACGCAGGCTCCAGGGCCTGGGCTGCCTCATCAATAAATACCGTTTTGAATTTCTTTCCTCGCAGCACGGGATGAGAGGAGCCCACCAGAGTTGTACAAACCACTTCGGTACGTTGAAGCAAGTCATTCACAATGTAAAACTCCAGCACATCGGCATCTGCCTTCAAGCCTCTTGACTCCTGCAACAAAAGACGACGTTCCTGTTTTTCGTGAAACCCAAAGTTGCGTTTGTATTTTAGCGCCATGCTCTTAATCTGCTCCATTCTTTTCCGCAGGGACCGGAGTTCCTGGTAGTTGGCATGTTCAGCGATACGCGCATCCAGGGTTTTGCTGAGCGATTGTTCTGTTACCCGCGCCGGATGACCTATACGCAAAACGAACAGGCCCTGCTCACTTAGTTTGTCTACCAGCAAGTCAACGGCGGCGTTACTGGGAGCACACACCAGAACCTGCTGTTCGTCCTTCACCGTTCTTTTAATCGCCTGAACAAGTGTTGTCGTTTTTCCCGTTCCCGGCGGACCATGAACGAAAGAAACATCGGCAGACTCATGAATCACCTTCAGGGCTATTTGCTGGCTGTCGTTTAGGCCCACTCCAAAATTTCCTGAATGACTGGTATTGTTTTCCCTGACAATTGCCTTCAAATCACCTAACAGTATTTCCCTGATGGACGCGACTCGATTGTCTTCCGCTTTTATCACTTCTTTCAGCGCGAATTCCATTTCACGATACGTCATTTCATCAAACATAACATCCACACCCATCAGGCTGCTGTCAATCCAATCCGGCAACTCCTCGGCGTTTAACGTGATGACCATGGTATTGTCACGAACATAATTTATCACACCGTTAAGATGATCTCGCTCAGGTTTTCCGGACCCATTGGAAAAAACGCTCACTGACTTGCCGCTTTGAAAGGCATGGGGCTGATCGAGCAGGCTGGTTCGCTCGATTTCTATCATTAGTCGCTCACCCGTTCCAATGTAATCGCGTTTCAGTTTCACCGGATACCAGGTTGTTCCCTCCTTCGTCCGCTGATGAAGCGACCGGAGCAATACTTTCTGGCGGTAATAGTCAAGGTCGGCCTGGCGTTCCAGCTTAATCAGCTCGAGGGTATATTGCAGTTGATCGCGTGAGGTCATGTTGAGTCGGCAAATATAAAGGACTTCTCACGACCATTCGGGCATCCTTCAAATTTAGTTTGTAGCCGGCCGTCATATGAAGGATCAGCTGTCCCTCATTAGAGTTGTTTACTTTTGTTTTCTGAACGATAATTTGATATTAGCGCTCACACTACTATTTTCAACTAATAGAAATCTATGCGTGTTCTCCTACTCTCTGTTGCCTTACTTATCCTGGCTGTTCCCATTTTATGCTTTTCCCAGGAATATGATCTTCTGTTAACCGAAGGGAAAATTATAGATGGCTCTGGGAATTCCTGGTTTTATGGTGATGTGGCTATCAAAGACGGGAAGATTGTCGCCATTGGAAAACTTGCAACAGACCAGGCAACGACTACCCTGAATGTAAAAGGATTAGTCATTGCTCCCGGTTTTATCGACGTCCATACGCACATTGAAGGAAATTCGCTCACGGTTCCTACAGCCGGAAATTTTATTCATGATGGTGTTACATCCGTAGTAACCGGAAATTGCGGATCGTCAAATGAAGATGTGGCCCGCTACTTTGAACAGCTCGACAGTGTTAAAACGTCCGTCAATGTTGCTACACTTATTGGACACAACACGGTACGCAGAGCGATTATGGGGGATAGTCAACGCGATCCATCAGCGGAAGAACAAAAGCTAATGGAAGAACGTGTTGGCAAAGCTATGAGAGACGGAGCGGTTGGCTTTTCAACAGGCCTGATCTATGTACCCGGTACGTACTCTAAAACACCTGAGGTCATTGGATTGGCAAAAGCTGCTGCTACATACTACGGGGTGTATGCCTCCCACATCCGGGATGAAGGCGATGGTGTTACCCAAGCTATAGAAGAGGCAATCAACATTGGAAGACAGGCAAATATTCCTGTGGAGATCTCTCACTTTAAGGTTACCTACAAACCTAACTGGGGACGGTCTGTTCACACGCTTGCCCAGGTGGAGAAAGCGCGGAACGAAGGTATCGATGTCACCCTTGATCAATATCCCTATGTCGCCAGCAGCACGACCCTAAATACTGTACTTCCTACATGGGTCTTTTCCGGAGGAAATGATTCATTGATGTATCGGCTGAAGAATTCTTCTCTCCGGAAAAAGATCAGGAATGAGATGGTGGCTGGATTAAAAGGAAAAAAACTTAAGAACTACAGTTATGCTGTAGTAGCCAGGTATGCTGCCGACACGACCTTAAACGGAAAAAATATTTCAGACATCAACACGATCAAGGGCCGGAAACCAAAAGCCAGCGAAGAAGCGGAAACCATTTTAGATATGGTAGAAAACGGAAGTGCCCAAATGGTGTTCTTCAGCATGAGCGAAAGTGATCTGAAAAACATTATGCAGTATCCCTATAACATGTTTGCTTCCGATGCGGGAGTTGTCCGTTTTGGTTCCGGTGTTCCGCATCCGCGCGCGTATGGCACAAATGCACGGGTGTTGGGACATTATGTACGTGAGTTGAAGGTGATTCCGTTGGAAGAGGCAATCCGAAGGATGACATCCCTTCCGGCGCAAAAATTTCAACTACGCGATCGCGGATTGATCCGTGAAGGTATGGCCGCCGATATCGTGGTCTTTGATGAAGACCTTGTTAGTGATTTGAGTACGTTTAGTACGCCACATGCTTTTTCCACAGGATTCCAATACGTACTGGTGAATGGCCAGATCGTTATTGATGAGGGAAAACATAACGGTGTTCGCAGCGGAGTGGTGTTGCGCGGACCGGGTTACCGCACGGGTAAGAAATAACAAAGCTGTCTTCAATTTACTTCAATAACTCTACCAGGTTTTGCAACGCCTTTTGGTTCTTACGGGAATTGATAGAAGAAACGATCGCTACCTTTTCGCGTGTTGTCAAACGCCAGCTTAAGGATGCACGCGCATTGTTCTGCCGAATGCTATCCATCTTCTGCAAAATGGAAACATAGTTGTCGGATTCATACTGTATATCGATTCTATCAATGTCACCCTTGAACCATGACCGGGCATGATTGATCAGCATATCACTGTTGATGTCCTGGAAATTCTCAAAATTATTATACACGCTGCTGATTGGCTGAGTAAAATCGTCAATCAGTGTTTGTCCCTCCTGCTGCGCAATGGTATTAAGCTTTGGTGAGTCGCGAATAGAGACAAAAACAATTCCAGACGTATTTTCGGCAATCCAATCCCTGTACGCAAAGACAAATCTTATCGCATCGGAGAGTCCGAAGTTGTCTGAAATCCCCGCATCCATAATCTTGATTGGCGGATCGGTGGGCAATGTTGTGTTTGGTGTAATGTACGGAAAGGTAGCGCTCATACGCAAGGCTGACAGAAACCGTAATTGGCTACCGTCCTGGTATTTAAATAAAGTCAGGAAGTCTATGCCTGCGTGTTTGGAAAGTAAATATTCAGGTGAGCTGAGGATATCATAATTCATAAACGAAACGGGCCGTGAAGCGATGTACAGCTTTCTTCCGTCGTTCACGATTGTGGGAGCAAGAATCATCATGGGGATTACGCCGTGCAATTCAGCGCTATCATAAGCCGTTATCGGTTTATCCATCGTCCTACGGGTAATCTGGTTGAGCTGCTCTTCAAAGGTGTAACCACGATCCCGGTAGTAGAGATTATTATTGTACTCAAACTTTGTGAAGCTCACGAAAAAGTCGTTTGCCAGCAAACTAAAAATCAGTGGATTAAGGTTATCTGTGGAAATCATTTGCCGGTGTATTTCCGCGTAAGGCCTTGTAACTTCACTGCTCTTCTCGCGGAGAACAAGTTCCCGGAAATAACTTGCTCCGATAAGTCCACCTGAAGCTCCGGTAATTAAAATACTCTTCTCCATCAGCTTGCCTTTCGTCAGGCTATCCGCGGCCTGAAGTGCCGTTAAGGTCCAGAGGGCTGCCCGTTTTCCACCACCACTTGCGCAAAGAAAAACCATACGGGGTTTTTGATCAGGGGGAAATTTCTTTCGCCAGTTTTCGAGCATCGGCAGTGTTGTCTGCCAGTCCCGACGCATATGTGTGGAATCATTTAATTCCTGAAGCGCTTTAACGGAATATTCAGCAGGAGGAGTTAAATAATCTAGTCCAAAGGCTTCATAACGTTTCGTCAGATAATCTTCGCCGACCAGGTGATTAAAGATCAGGAACAGCAATAGTGCTGTGGTAGCTGACCATCCTCCAAACCAATAAGAAAATGCGCCTGCCATCATAACAAATATGGTGAGGAAGATGACAGCACTGGCGGCAGCGGGAAGCTGAAAAGAGGGAACGTCCTTGAAAATCCCCAATATCAGTATGAAGAAAAAAATCAACAGTTCAATAACTACCAGGCTGAAATGGTTCTGGTCGAATACCTGCAGAATAGTCGCCTTATCATAGAAGCCTGTATCCTCGGTTCTTCTCAGCCGGAGATTGTAGTCAAAGTAATTTTCAACGTGGATTTGTTTTTTACGCGCAATGTCCAGTTTCTTCATAGCACTGGCGCGCGTTACTTTTACATTTTGTTTAATTTTTTCATCGATACGGCATACGACGTACTTGAAAATATCCTTGTTGGTAAACCAGAAGTAAACGAAAAAAAGAGCGGACATAATAATGTATCCGCTGAGCAGGCCAGAGAGGTCACGGGCAAGATCACCGGCTTTACTGTACTCGTTGTTTACCTGAAACTTAATGATCTCGACTACATAAACGATCAAAAAAACAACCGGTATCACACTGTTGTTCACCACGAACTTTGTAAAAGGTTTACTGAGTGCCCCGATAAAAGTAAAGCGGTGGCCATCTGTGATGTAACAGGTGATGTGAAAAGCCATGGTGAACCCGGCAAGCACCGAACCCATTATAAAAAAACTGGTGAAATTGACTTTGTTCAGGTATTCCGGATCAAGAAAAAGGTATGGAATGCCCAGGTACTTACCGAAACTGCCGGTAATCATGGCGAACAACACCACCCAACACAAAATCAATATATGGTTGCGCTGAAGGTTGTTTAAAAAAAGCTGAACAGGAAAAGAATAAACAACCTTTGGAAACAAAAAATAAAGTCTTCGCATAAAGAGAATTACTTCAATTTATGAAATTTTCAGTGGATTAACAGAAATGAGTTGTTATTGATCCCTGATTTTAGACAAAGCGTGTTCCCCTTATCATTAAATGGCTTTAAAGAAAATGGAAATCGATCTATTTATTTAAGTTTGTCTGATCTGAATCAGTACCTTAAAATCAATATTCCTGGATAAACTCTTTCATATCTATCGATCATCTGCCGGCTCCGGTAAGACACGCACGTTGGCGAAAGCATACCTCACCCTTGCGTTGCGCTTTCGGGCTGACTACTTCCGGCACATCCTGGCCGTAACCTTTACGAACAAGGCAACACAGGAAATGAAAGACCGTATTCTGGCCTACCTGAATGACTTTGCAAATGGGATAGACAATGAGCTTACACAGGAGCTTCAGGAATCGCTGCGGCTTGATGACCTCACTTTCAGGCAATATGCCCAGGAAGCACAGTCCGCTATCCTGCATAAATACGCTCAGTTTTCAATCAGTACCATTGATGCTTTTTTTCAAAAAGTAATCCGTTCATTTACCCGGGAGGCGGGACTGGTAGGTGACTACCGGCTTGAAGTTGATCAGACCGCGGTGTTGGAGGAAGTCATTGATAATTTAGTTGATGAGTTGGGTACGAATAAGGAGTTAACGGACTGGGTAGTAGAGTTTGCGAAGGAAAATCTTGAAAATGAACGCGCCTGGGATGTAAGAAGCAGTCTTATAGATTTCGCGGAGGAAATTTTCAAAGACGAGTTTAAGGATATTGAAACCGTTGTTAACACGGCTACTGCGGATCGTAGCTACTTCACGGATCTGCGGTCTGCACTCTGGAAACAAAAGAATTTTTTCCTGACGAAAGGTGAAACACTGGCAAAGCAAGCGATAGACATCATGGAGCTAGCCGGGTTGCAGCCCTCTGATATCAAGTACGGAAAAACTTCAGGCCTTTTTGGCTTTCTGGATCTGTATGCCTTTGAGAAGAACCTTACCAAGTACAAGCCGCCAGTTGACCGTATAACGGGTCTTTTCAGTGTTGCTAAAAACTGGCCCAGCCCTACCTGTTCTAATCCACAGATGGTCATTCAGCTGGCCGAAACAAAAATCATCCCACTCCTGAAAGAACTCGTTGCGTTGTATGAAAATCACTTCAACAAAAGTTTGTCTGCCCAGGTAGTACTTGATAATCTGTATGTTTTTGGTTTAGTGGCGGATATCTCGCGAAAGCTCAGGGAATATAAAGATGAAAATAACCTGATGTTACTGGCGGATGCCCCGAAGTTCCTGAATGGTGTTATCCAGGACAGCGACACGCCCTTTATCTATGAGAAGGTAGGATCCTTTTATAAAAACTTTCTTATCGATGAATTTCAGGATACGTCATCGATGCAATGGAAAAATTTCCTGCCTTTGCTGGTGAATAGTCTCGATCAGGGGTATACAAGCCTTGTTGTGGGAGATGTTAAGCAAGCTATCTATCGGTGGCGTGGCGGCGATCTGAAATTACTTCAGCAGGAAATCGAAGGACATATCGGACAAGAACGTGTTGAAATAAGGGAACTATCCAGCAATTACCGAAGTGCCATTACCGTCGTTAACTTTAACAACCTCCTTTTCGAAAAGGCCGCGGCGGTGGTCGCCTTGGAGACAAACCATCCGATTTCAACGGAGGCATACCATGACGTCGGACAAAAGACAACTCGCCCTGAGGAGGGATTTGTTGATGTGACCTTTATCCCGGATGATCCTGAGCTGAAATGGAAGAACCAAGCCCTACATAAAATACCTGGCTACCTCGAACAACTTCAATCAATGGGGGCGTCATTAAAGGACATTGCGATCCTCGTGCGCAAGAATGAGGAAGGTCAGGAGATTGTTGCACACCTGTTGGATTACAAACATTCAAGTCGCGCAAAGCCTGGCTTTGGGTACGACGTTGTTTCGAATGAGTCGCTAAGGCTTGACGGTGCTGCGACGGTAAATCTTTTACTCGGGGCCATGAAGTACTTGTTAAATCCGGACGATGTCATTGCCCGTGCTCAGTTGAGTTATGAGTTTTCAAAATTATACGAGCCCGAACGCAACGTTGCGGATGTATTTTCCGTGACCAACCATTCCTTTTTTGAAAGTAATCTTCCACCTGCCTTTACGAAGGATAAAGGAGCCTTGAAAAAACTGCCATTGTTCGAACTGACCGAAACCCTCATCTCCATCTTTAAGCTTGGAGAGCACGCGGGAGAAATTGCTTATTTGCTGGCGTTCCAAAACCAGGTACTGGAGTTTTATAGTCGTGAGAGAAACGACCTTGGTGCATTTCTGGAATGGTGGGAGGATAACAAGAACAAAAAGTCCATTCAGGTTTCCGGAGAAGTGAATGCCGTGCAGATCCTCACTATTCACAAAGCGAAAGGGTTACAATTCAAATACGTTATCATTCCTTTCTGTTCCTGGAATCAAGATCACGACCCGTTGCGGGCACCTAACCTTTGGGTAACGAGTGACCAGCCACCTTTTGCTGAAGTTGGTTTTACGCCGGTCAAATATTCGTCCAACCTAAAGAATACCTATTTTGATGATTACTATCTGGCTGAACGGACCCGGTGCTATCTGGATAACCTGAATCTCTTATATGTGGCGTTCACACGCGCAGAGCAAGGGTTGATCATCATGGCACCTGAAACAAAAAACGCAAAACAAAGTGTAGCATACCTTCTTAAAACCAGTTTGTTACAATCCTATTCGGAAAACGACTACTGGAACGAGAGTAAGAATGAATTCAAAATAGGTAAGAAGATACATGCGGGATCCTCAAAACAAGTAGTTCCGGCGGATGCACTAACGTTAAAGTCGTATGCCTCCTTTCGATGGCGCGATAAACTTGTGATGCGGCTGACGGCAGCACCTTACCTGAATCAACCCGCGAAACAGCATTTTGAAAAAATAAACTACGGAATTTACATTCATACTATTCTCTCCCGGATCAAGTATGCAAATGAAATTCAAGATACCCTTGACCGCATAATTCTTGAGGGCCTTATCACTCACGATCAACGGGAATCATTAAACACCCAGTTGATGGAGTTGATGGCCAATCCGCAAATTGCATCCTGGTTTGATACGTCCTGGGATGTGCGCACAGAAATTCCGATACTACTCCCAGGTGGGGCGGAGAACCGGATTGACCGCCTTCTTATCAGGGATAAAAAAGTTATAGTCGTTGACTTTAAAACCGGCGAGCCCGTCAAGACAGATCAGCGGCAGATTCAGGACTACATCGATATTCTTCATAAAATGAATTTTGCCGATGTGCAGGGATATCTGTTATACATCAAAAAGGGAGAGGTTGTCTCAGTCCCGCAGGGAAAAGTAAGGTCAGTGAAGACCAGGGATGAACAGCAGCTTGGACTGGGATTCTGACGGTAAGTTATACTTCTATATGATAGACATCCTGCTGATTCCTGGGAATGTTTGTTACGTGAAATCCTCCGGGAAGAGTGATTTGTTCCACCAGATCAAAATGCCTGCACGATTTGGGTAGGGCTTCAAAAATAAGCAGGAATGTGTGCGTCTTATTGTCAGGAATGAGCGTCCATAAAGGTGCGATGCTGATGTTCTCGGCATGAATAAGCGGCGATTTTGTGCCGCCGGCCCGGTCGATCAGAAAAGTAGTTTTCCAAATCCTGACCAGCGCATCTTTCCATTCATTTTCAAAGTAGCAATGAACGTAAATATACGAATCGGTCAGTGTCTGTGGATCGATTGCCGCCAGCAGGCTAGTATCGATAACAGGGCTTTCTTTTGCTGGAGTTTCCTTAATGGTCTCTTTCGGCTTTGAAGTTGGCGAAAGTGTACTTTTCATAACTGCTGGTATGCGGCAAATTTCGACACTTGCCGCCATTTTTTCAAGTCAGCGGTAGGAAACCCGTATGGGTTCCTGTACATTTTACCTTTCGTGTTCTGTGCTGCCCGTTGTTTAAGAGTAGAAATCGCTTAACGAGCTGAAATAGATGTTATTCCAGCCATCCACAATATCCTCATAATCCGCATCGGGAATATTGGTATGTTTCAATTCAACCGAAGTTCCCTGCGGAACAGGATGCAATTTTAACGTTACGATTGAAGGTTCCGGCTGCGTATCAAAATACCATTGTTGCACTATTTTTCTTCCTGTTTCAAACTCCAGATTCTTGCCTACGATGCTTCCACTCCAAAGCGAAAATTCACTATCCGGTTCCGTAGACATTTCCGCTGGTTCGCCAGTCCAAAGTTGCAGCGTAGCCGGCATAGTCATCGCCAGATAGATCTCTTCCGGGGTTGCTGGTATGTTGTAATATTTTTTAAAGTCTTTCATATTTAATATATACGTCATTGCGAACTGAAGCGCTGGGTTCGTGGTGGCGTGAAGCAATCCCCAGGCTACAACGTGCGCACGTCGTAGGAAGGGGGTTGCTTCGGTCGTACTCCGATCCCGATCGGGATCGGTGACGCCCTCGCAAGGACGTAAACTTCGCAGAAATTCGTGTAATATTACGCAACTTAAATAACTTGTAAACATCCCGTGACTATCACCTATACACTTATTGGAATTACTGTTCTTGTCAGTATGTACGCCTTCAATAATGAAGGCGTATTAAGAGGATTCATGATGAATCCGTATATGATTACCAGCCGAAACCAATACTACCGATTCCTGACTTCCGGGTTTATCCACCGAGATCACATGCACCTGCTGCTGAATATGTTTTCTTTTTATTTTTTTGGTGGTGCTATCGAACAGGTTTTCAAGATTCTGTTCGGGGATTGGGGCGGGGTTTATTTCATTCTTCTTTACCTGTCCGCTATCGTCGTTTCGGACCTTCCCACTTACCTGAAACATCGGAATGATCCTGGATACAATTCACTCGGTGCCTCGGGTGGAGTGGCTGCCATTATCTTTGCCTTTATTATTTTGTTACCCCTGGAGAAGATCTGCCTTTACTTCGCATTTTGTATGCCTGGATTTATTCTTGGAACGCTTTACGTGGTGTTTTCTTATTACCAGGGGAGAAAAGCCAATGATGGAATTAATCACGATGCCCATTTGTACGGTGCTGTATTCGGGATGATCTATTGTATTATCCTTTATCCCGAAGCATTACCTAACTTCATTCAACAAGTTATGCGCTGGCGACTCCTCGATTGAAAAATTCACGCTTGTAATTTTACCCATCATTCCGGCACTCCACCAGCCAATCCCAGGGATAAGGTTCACCCATCCATTTTGGAGGCGCTGAAAACTCGGTATCCCAGTCATATTCAACTTTTTTTAGCGCAGTGATCTGCAGGCCGGCGCGGGTGAAAAGCACGTTAAGCTCCGGTTCGCTATAGTGTTTTGTTTGCCTCCCGTCGATATGAACAACACCACGGAGTATGTCTCTCTTGTTTCCTTTAAAATACGCTAACTCTGATGCGGGAATCTTATCCGGGCTTACACCTTCCTTTCGGTACCAGTCAATAAGCCGCCAGGAAGAATAAATAATTGAATCGAGTGATGGAAGAACCACCAGCGCTTTTCCACCCGGATGCAACGATCGCTGAATATTTTTAATCATCACTTCATTTTTTTCAATCTCCGGTAACATGATCACATTACAACAAAAAGCGAAATCAACTTTTAGAAGGCGGAGTTTTGAATTCGACAAATCCAGTTGCTTAAAACTGATGTTTGAATAAGGCCTTTGCTTCGCTATTGCCAGGCATTCAGACGAAATATCAACCGCTGTCAGGTGCTTGAAGAGTGGCGAGAGATACGGAAATGCTTTACCGGTTCCGCAACCAAAATCAATTGCACTGTGATTCCGGTTTGCATACTTCCGAAAATAGCGGGGAAGTATTTTCTTCCGGTCGCTTTTGAATACATCAAAGATCTCAGTGTTATATTCAGCTGCAATTTTATCCCAATGCGATTCTTCATTCATATCATTGTCGTTATCCGTTATTGAAAAAAAGTGTTCGCCAGATCACTTCGGTCAATCCAGCGATTCAAGGTACAGGTTTTCTACCTTTTGTCTTGCCCAGGGAGTCTTCCGCAAAAAGGTAAGACTTGATTTAATACTTGGATTATTAATAAAACAATTGATACTAATCCTCTCGCCCAGCTCATCCCATCCATAACGGTCTACCAAATGAATCAAAATCATTTCAAGTGTCTTACCGTGTAACGGGTTGTTGGGTTGATTTTCGGGCATGTCTACAAAGGTTAATCGGGTGGATTACTTCAGCTGCTCAAATTCCTCGTGATAGTCATACTGCAGGTCTTCGGGGAGCTTTGCCAGCGCGGCATCAATTTTCTTTAGTTGCTGACTGTAAATATTAGCAAGGACCTGACTCGAAAGCGACCGTAAACCTGACTTTTTCATTTTCTGGCAGAAATATATTCTAAGCTCAACTTCCGTTTGTTTTACTTCTGAATACTTTATTTGTCTGTTCGTTAGCCGCAAAATTTTCCGTAATACTTTTTTAATGAGGTAAACATTTGATTTCGGAAGGGTATCAAACTGATCATCTATTTCACTCTTTACCCCGGTTACATACCCCGTCTCATCACCCGCCTCGAAAAGCATGTAGGTAAGGAGTTCCTTGTTCTCCTTCTTGTACTTCGCCAGCCGCATACAAAGCTCCAGAACTCTTTTGATGTCCTGGTGACTCAATTCCTTCTTAATCTCGTTCAGCGATGCGGCTTTCATCAATTTTACACTCCTCTATTTACTCAACTTTTTTTTGCGCGGCTTTGGCCTGTTCAAATTCATCTGTCAGCTTTTTAATAATTTTACCCAGTGGCTGAATGCTGGTGACATGTTCGATGGCAGGGCCTGCACACCAGACTGTTTTGTACGTCGCCCCAAATGCAGCCTTCTCAACCTTCTTCATTCCGCGAAACGCTATCAGCATTTTGGCATACTTTTTCAACGTCTTGTTGTTATTCAGTATCCACTCGAGCCAGTTTGCCTTTGTCCCCAATTGCTGAACATACGGCGTATTAATTACAGTAAGCGCTGACCCCGAAAGCTTTGTCGTCATCACAATATCCTTTTCCCCATAATCCACCATAGCCTGCTTATACTCAGGTGAGATGTCAGCCTCATCGCACGCAATGAAGATGGTTCCAATGGATGCCCCGCAGGCACCCCAGTTGATAACTTCCAGCAAGCCCTGCCCGGTTGCGATTCCACCTGCCGATATAACAGGGATATTGCAGTTATCTCTAAGCAGCGTAACAAGTTCCTTCGGCGAAAGGTTGCCGGCATGGCCACCGGCACGATTGTTAACGGCTATGACGGCATCTGCTCCCAACTCCTCAACTTTTTGGGCATACTTCAGGTCTACAACATCACAAAATACTTTTATCCCCAGCGGTTTGCATTGCTCTATAACCTCCTTCGGATTACCCAACGAAGTAATGATAAAATCCACCTTCAACTCAAGAAGAGTCTTGAGCTGAACCCTATACTTCGGGTTGGATTTATTAACGATAAGATTCACGCCGAAGGGCTTTGAGGAAAAAGCCCGGATCTCCTGAATCGTTTCCCGCAGCTGCTGATCTGTTCTGTAGTTTAATGCAGGGAAAGCTGCCGTCACACCCTGGGCAAGTGCTGCCTTGACCATTTTTGCATTTGATATGAGAAACATTGGCGCGACGATTACGGGGTAATCGATTCCCAATAATTCCTCAAGATTTTTTCTTCCCATAATCTTTAGCTGAATCTCTGTGACATGGAGCTCTTTATTCTTCTAACCAACTGATAATTATACAGAATCAAGGCAACAACAATGATCGCATAACTCAAGAGCTGAATCGGTTCAACTCTTTCGTGAAATACAAGTATCGCCACGCCGAAATTTACAATAGGGTTAAGATACAACAGAATACCAATAGTGGCTGAATTGATCTTGTTAAGCGCATACAGACTCAGGAACATGGGCAACACCGTGAATACTGCACCAATGAACATCATAGTGGAATGAAAATGAACCGATGTTGGAATCTCCTGAGTAAAGTAAGAATAAAAAAGATTAAGTATCAAAAAAGCAATCGACAACTGAACGCCCATAATTACGATACGGTCAAACCCTTGATTTCTTCGCTGCGACACCAGATACAAGGCATATGCCAGCGCCGTCAGGAAGCTGTAACCCAACTCCATCGCAGAATGGATGCCAATGAGAATACAGCTTACCGTACATAACCCCACAGCAAGCCATTGAAGAAGTGTCATTCTTTCCTTCAACAGGAAAAATCCAAGTATAGCAGTTATCACCGGGCAAATCATGTATGAGAAAGTTGCCGTCTTAATGTTAACGTTGTTGACAATATAAATGAAGGTGAGCCAATTAACGATTAGTAAAACACCGCCGGCCACGGTCAGCATAATGATCTTATTACGCTGGGGGGTTGGAAATGATTTCAAAAAAATCAAATCTTTTTTCAACTCGTTTCTTTTGAATGCAAAAATAATCAACAGCAATACCAGCAGCGCAAAGAATATCCTGAAATAGAGGATTGCCCCCACCGGATAATTGCTTAGTGAGCGCAAGGGGATGGCAATAAATCCCCAAATCAAAAACGCCGAAATACCTGCTGCATAGTGTTTCTGATTATTCATGTGCGGGTGGCGATGTCGTGATGAAGCAAGAGGTTGGCGATTGAGTATCTGTCATTCTTTCAAGTTAATAAAGCGTCACGCTCCACACGCGTGACCAGGATGCTTCCGGTTCAATGCTTTCAATTCCCTCTTTTATTGTCAACTCCTGATCGTGGTTTACAGAATCGGCAATACCACACCAGGGTTCCAGGCAAACGAAGTTGGCATTCTTTGCGGCCCAGATTCCAAAGAAAGGAAACCCTTCAAAATGAAAATCCAGTCCGTGATTATGCGCGTCCGATCGAACCGACACGCAATCCGAGTGCAAGTTCTTTAACACGATAGCATCCTGCTGAAACAGTGCTCTTGTCAAAGTGATCCTGTCCGTGGTATTCATAAAGTCAAGTGGAACAGATTCAATCAGACCACTGCTGCTGATCGGCCACCGGGGTGCTTTCTCAACTTTGTTAAATAGCAGGTAGTAATCTTCATAATTCGTTCCTTCGGTTAATGGAATTCTAAATGCAGGATGCCCACCGATAGAAAAATACATCTTCCCCGCACCCTTGTTATGAACCATGTAGGTTACACGAAGCGTATTCCCATCCAGCCCATAGTTTACGGCCAGCTGAAAATCAAACGGATAGTTCTTCAATGACTCCGGGGTACTTGATATAGAAAAGACGACATCAGCGTCTCCGGATTTTGTCAATTCAAATTCCATATCCCTGGCAAAACCATGGCGCGTCAGTTTAAACTTTTCATTCTTATATAAAAATGTATCATCCTTCAGGGTGCCAACAATAGGAAACAGTATCGGGGACGTTTTGGCCCAAAATGTTGGGTCAGCGTCCCACATGTATTGAAGTCCCGTTTGTTTATTCAAAATACTGAACAGCTCTGCTCCCTTGGGTTTCACCTTAACGATCAGGTGTTCATTCTCAAGAGTGACGTGTGTGGAAGCCATGGGATTACACCTGCGATGATTAAAAGCTCAAGGTAGAAATTTCAAAGTGACTCATCAAACCGTGTCATTAGAAGTGGCCGGGAAATTGAAAATAGATTAATAAAACTCAGCATTTTTTTTGAATTCACACGTTATCGGTAACCCCAATAACAGTCAGTCATATCAAGCTTTGTTAACCTACAACTATGCTGAAATATTCCTCATCTTATTTTGATAGGACAGTTCATCCGAACTTTGTTTGGTCTCATTTCATCGCCCCCCTCCCGGGCCGGGGTGGCCCCGCATGTTCCATCAGGACTGCACCCAATCCCTGCCTACCGGCAGGCAGGCGCACATGCCCATGCCAGACCGAAGATTGGCTGATGTCCTGCTGAAACATGCTGAAAGGTTGTGCGAGCATGAGAGTTGGGTTTGGATAACATCAAAAAATCAACTCCTCCGTGCAGGAATTTATGACGAGTTTTATTCAGCCGTCTTTATTATAAGTTGTTCGATGCACTGATTCACATATGCACCATTTCCCGGACCATACCAATTCATTAGCTGTGTTTCGTAATGATCCTCATCATAATATTTATCCGGGGTGACGTACCCGATATATCCGCCATTGAAACTGGTAATCATCATCTTTAATCCGTGTTTCGCCGCCAGTGAATCGAGAGACGGATTAAACTCACCGGAGAAATCGCACGGTGTTCCTACCATCGCCAGATTACCTAGTCTCAGTACCGTGAGATATTCCGGATAGTCGCCGAAAGCCAGGTTGAACAACCATGGGCGTATACGCCAGTTCTTAAATAGTTTAGCCTGTGGGGGGGTTAGTGACAGGGGAATTCGATGCATCAGTACAACAGAATCCTCAACAGGGATAAGTTTATTTCGTTGTGCGAGAAACCCGTGTGATATCTCCGTCGCCATCCAGTCGGTACATGCCCTCCCACCCTCCGGGGCACTTCCTTTATGACTTCCGACAGCACCGGCCATAAACATGGCAAACGTGTAACCTTCCTGCTCGATCAGGTCGACCAACTTCCCCGGATAATCGCGAGAGAGACTCAGATCACGCGAACTCATGCATGTAGCATGCGCCGTAAAACTCATCAACAAAAGTTTACTGCTGTCACTTCGCTTCACCTCGATAACCCGAAGCAGTGAATCGACTGGTCCCCCATCGATCAGCCGGTTGCTAACCGTATTTGTTAACGGAATTTCGCCCGTCTTCAACGTGGCAGGCAACCCGTTCGCAGCGGCCAGTTGAATACTTTCGATAATTTTTTCCGCAATAAAATGAACGATGGAATCATCGTAAGATCCATACAAAAAGCCCATTGCTCCTTTGCCCCAGCTGCCTATGCTGTTATGCGAATGGCTTGCACCGAGGTAGGTGTTGTCGAGTGTGAAACCAATCCGGGGAAGTTCATTTTCCAGCAATACCGCAACAGTCGGTGGGATAATCAATAGATCGGCGCTGACAATGGCAACACGTTGCACACCGTTATCGATCACCATAGAACGCACATAAATGGAATCATAAACAGATTCATACCGTTTGCCCATCCGTTTGGCATATCCCGCAGTAGCGGTAGGGTGAGCAGGCGTAAGATTTACTTTAGAAAATCCGATTTTGTATCCCTCCGGCCTGCCCTCGGGAGGTTGTAAGGTGTCCATAGCTTTCAGCATCCCGGCTAACAACGGATTTCGATCCATGTTCCTGTCAATAGGGGCAACGGCAAAGACAAGCAACAACAGTATGGTGCCAACGAGTACAAGGAACAGAATAACAAATAGTCGCGGGATCTTTTTTAGGGCCATCGGCATGCAAGATAAGTATTACAAAGCTGAAGATAACTCTGTTATCGCTTTCGGAATTCCCACGGCGGTACAGGTTTTTCATCTTTCCACAGACCACGTCTGGCTTCTTTCGCTTCGCGCTGCAACATGGCCAGTTCAGGGTCGTTACTATATCGGATAAAATGCCAGGCAAAACCAGCCTTCACAATTTCTGAATTGACATGCTGGCCGTCGATTCGATAAACATCCGCAACAGTTCTTCCGTAACGATCTTTTTCATGAATAACGACCTTTACCTCTTCACCAGCGATTAGCGATGCCGTGAATTCTCTCGCCTTGACATTAAAGGGCTGACCACGCTCGGGTGCATCAATTCCAAATAACCGGACTCTGATTTTTTCTGTTCCCGATTTCATATCAAAGGTATCTCCATCTATAACCTTAACCACGAGTCCGTACTGCCCCTGTGGACTCGAGCAGGAAAGTGAAAAGATCAGGAAGAGGTTTATCAATAATTTCATCCCGCAAGGTAAAATAGCATTCCAACAACTTCCTAATAACCGTTAGCTTAATACTACCCTTCTCATTATTTTTGACCAGCCAATCGGCTTTACGAAATGAGCGAAACAACCACTTCTGAGAAAAAGAAACAGCAGAGTTTAGCTGGTCACGAGGCTCCTGAACCCTATAAACCAAAAAACAAAGTCAGAATAGTAACCGCGGCCAGCCTGTTTGATGGCCATGATGCGGCCATTAATATCATGCGCAGGATTATTCAGGCAACCGGCGTGGAGGTAATCCACCTTGGACACGACCGGAGCGTGGAGGAAGTTGTAAATACCGCTATTCAGGAAGATGCACAGTCGATCGCCATGACCAGTTATCAGGGTGGTCACAGCGAATATTTCAGATACATGCATGACCTCCTCCAGCAGAAAGGCGCAGGCCACATAAAAATATTTGGTGGCGGTGGTGGCGTTATACTCCCCGAAGAAATAAAGGAGCTGATGGATTACGGAATCGCCCGGATTTACAGTCCGGATGATGGCCGGGCGATGGGACTACAAGGTATGATCAACGACCTGGTATCCGAAAGTGATTACCCCACAGGCGACAGTCTCACAAACGAAGTTGATCAGCTAAAATCCCGCAATCATCTCGCCATAGCCAGGCTCATTTCAGCAGCTGAAAACTTTCATGACCGTCACAAAGACGTTCTGGATAAAATAAAGGCGATGGCCGAAAAATCCAGCTCACCCGTATTGGGAATTACAGGTACAGGCGGTGCAGGCAAATCCTCCATTGTCGATGAATTGGTTAGAAGGTTTCTCATCGACTTTAAAGACAAGACAATAGGAATCATTTCTGTAGATCCCTCGAAGCGAAAAACCGGCGGGGCTTTACTTGGCGACCGGATTCGTATGAATGCGATCAACAACCCGCGTGTATACATGCGCTCACTGGCAACGCGGCAAAGTAACCTTGCCCTATCGGTCTATGTTCAGGAAGCTGTTCAGGTTTTAAAAGCTGCAGGGTACGACCTGATTATTCTCGAGACTTCAGGAATCGGACAGAGTGATACCGAAATTTTGGATCACAGTGATACCTCCCTTTATGTGATGACGCCGGAATATGGGGCCGCAACACAACTGGAGAAAATTGATATGCTCGATTTTGCTGATGTAATTGCCCTGAACAAGTTTGACAAACGAGGTGCCCTCGATGCGCTGCGTGATGTTAAAAAACAATATCAGCGCAATCATCAGTTGTGGAATGAGAAAGCCGATGATATGCCCGTGTTCGGTACAATTGCCTCACAGTTTAACGACCCCGGAACCAACCAGCTTTATCTTCAGGTGATGAAGAAGGTCGCGGAGAAGGCCGGATCCAGTTTGACGTCCACGTTTGCCGTCACCCAGGAAATGTCAGAGAAGATCTACATTATCCCGCCGCAACGTACCCGGTATCTGAGTGAAATTTCGGAAACCAACAGGTCGTATGATGCGTGGGTGAAACAACAGTCGGATGTCGCAGAAAAGCTTTACGCTCTTTCAATTACCACCAAGTCATTCGAAGGCAGTAGCCCCGACATTGTGAAAGTATTGCAGGCAGAGTCAGACCGTCTGAAACTCAATTTTGATCCGAAGAACTGGAAACTGATTGAAGGCTGGGAAGAAAAAGTAAAAAGGTATAAGGAGCCACTCTTCAAATTCAAGGTTCGTGAGAAAGAGATTGCCATTCAGACGCATGCCGAATCACTCTCTCACACCCAGGTCCCAAAAGTAGTCCTGCCCCGTTATAAAAGCTGGGGAGATGTACTGAGATGGAGCTTATTGGAGAATGTACCGGGCGAATTTCCCTTTACAGCAGGTATCTACCCGTTCAAACGGGAAGGTGAAGATCCCACACGGATGTTTGCCGGAGAAGGTGGACCGGAACGAACAAACCGAAGATTTCATTATGTAAGTCAGGCGATGCCTGCTAAACGTCTGTCGACCGCCTTTGATTCGGTTACACTCTATGGAAACGATCCGGATTACCGGCCGGATATTTATGGTAAAATTGGTAATTCCGGAGTGAGTATCTGCTGTCTGGATGACGCCAAAAAATTGTACAGCGGTTTTGATCTCTGTGATCCCAAAACTTCGGTATCCATGACAATCAATGGTCCGGCGCCGATGCTGCTGGGATATTTTATGAATGCCGCCATCGATCAACAGTGCGAGATCTATATTCGAAAGAATGGTCTTGAAGAAGATGTCAAACGCAAAATCAGTGAGCTTTATAAAGGTAGAGAAGCCGATCGCCCGGCCTACCAGGGCAGCTTGCCAAAAGGTAATGACGGACTTGGCCTGATGTTGCTGGGTGTATCTGGTGATCAGGTGCTGCCGGAGGACATCTACACTACAATCAAACGCAATACATTAACCCAGGTGCGCGGAACTGTTCAGGCTGATATACTAAAGGAAGATCAGGCACAAAACACCTGTATCTTCTCAACCGAGTTTGCCCTCCGGCTAATGGGAGATGTGCAGCAATATTTTATCCATCATGGTGTACGCAACTTTTATTCTGTTTCCATTTCAGGGTATCACATTGCTGAGGCGGGAGCTAACCCGATTACGCAGCTGGCTTTCACGCTGGCAAACGGATTCACGTATGTTGAGTACTACCTGAGCCGTGGAATGGACATCAATGAATTTGCACCAAATCTGTCTTTTTTCTTCAGCAATGGGATTGATCCCGAGTACGCTGTGATTGGAAGAGTTGCGCGCAGAATCTGGGCGAAGGCATTAAAAAATAAATATGGCGCCAATGAACGCGCACAAATGCTGAAGTATCACATTCAAACTTCAGGCCGATCGTTGCATGCGCAGGAGATAGACTTTAACGATATCCGTACTACGTTACAGGCGCTCTACGCCATTTACGACAATTGCAATTCCCTCCATACGAATGCCTATGACGAAGCGATTACAACTCCGACAGAAGAATCGGTACGCAGGGCGATGGCGATACAACTCATCATTAATAAAGAACTGGGACTGGCCAAAAATGAAAACCCTCTGCAAGGATCATTCATCATCGAAGAACTGACCGATCTGGTGGAAGACGCGGTGTTAATTGAGTTTGACCGGCTAACGGAACGTGGCGGAGTGCTGGGCGCAATGGAGACTATGTACCAGCGGGGAAAAATACAGGAAGAAAGCCTCTACTATGAAACATTAAAGCATACGGGAGAATATCCCATTATTGGTGTCAATACATTTCTGAGTTCGAAAGGTTCTCCAACGATTATTCCACAGGAAGTTATTCGTGCTACATCGGAAGAAAAAGAATACCAGATTAAAATGCTGAATAACCTTCATACGTTTCAGGGCACGAAAGCGTCACAGGGTATGGAGCGTGTGCAGCAAGCTGCTATTCAGAACCGGAATATTTTCGAAGTACTCATGGAAGCCTGTAAAGTTTGTTCACTCGGACAAATTACCAAAGGACTTTTTGAAGTGGGCGGACAATACCGGAGGAACATGTAACGATAACAAAAGTCTCTTTTGCAGGAGTACTTATTTCTTTATGGTATACGTCCAAATCGGACAATCAATATGGTTGACCACATCTTCTGCTACACTGCCGGACATCACATGATTAAGACCTCTGCGGCCGTGTGTACCCATGGCGATCATGTCGGCGTTGATCATGTGCGCAAAACTGATTACGCCGGATTCCTCGAACGTATCATTGAAGACACTTAGTGTATAATCTTTCAGCATAAACCGTTTGGCAAACTCCTTGAGACGAGTAAGGGTGACGTTATCGCTGACGAAGTTGCCGGGTGTATTGATCCAGACAATATGAACGGTAGCTTTCATAAAATCCTGCAACGCCTTAACATGTTGCACCAGATCTTCCTGATCCTGCTCCAGTGAATTCGGAAAAACGATATTTTTTATCGAATTGAGCTTTGTATGTTTCCGTACAGTGATTACCGGACATGCTGCTCTCCGGACAATTTTTTCAGCATTTGAGCCGATGACCAGCTCACGAAGTCCGCTGGCCCCTTTTGTTCCCATCACAACAAGGTCAATACCTGCCTCTGTTATGTAGTCCAGTATCATCATCGATGTACTTCCAAAAACAACTTTGGAAACGACAGGAATGTCAGATGCGTGTTCTGCTTTAATTTTTGCGAATCGAGTTTCTGCATTGTCTCCCAATTCTTTCAGCAGCGTTGCCTCAAACGCGAGCGTCGGCATGAGCATGCTGTCATGCATCACCGGCAACTCCACGACATGTAACAAGTGAACTTCCCGTTTGGCTTGCTCAGATAAATCAATCGCCAATTGAAAGGCATTGACAGCCTGTTCTGAAAAGTCGCAGGGAACAAGGATTTTTTTCATAATCTTACTATTGAAGTAAAAGAAAAGTGCTGACCTGTCCACTAAGTTACAGTGTGGAGAGTAAAAAAAAATGACTTAAATCATGCCAGTTGACAATTCTCTGCGGACGACAGGATGGCTATTAGACAGCCGGTAAATTTTAGTGATTGGTTGGGGCTTATTCCCCGCCGTAGCAGTAGCTCTTAAGGTAATCCCCCGCATCATCGAGGCCCCCATTGAACGCTTTGGTGAGGCAGCGGCATCCATCTTCTTCCTGGTCACTCTCCACCAGCGCAATGCCTTTATAGAAAAGCAGGGTTATATTGTCAGCGTCAATGGCTAATCCCGCATTGATATAACGAAGGGCCAGATCGTAGACTTCCTCTTCCAGCGTAAGCGAGGCGGCATAAAGGTAAGGCTGAAGGAAATCAGGGTTTTGCTCAATAACTTCTTCAAAAACCGTCAGGGCGCTATCTTGCTTTTCCTGGTAATAATAGATAAGACCCAGGTAGGATTTCAACTCCGGGTTCTCGTCAATCTGTAACAACTGTGTGATGTCTTTTCTGGCAGCCTCATACTGTTCAGACTCCATATAAACGGAAGCCCGCCACCGAAGCAAGTCGGGATTTCCGGGACTGGCAGCAATAAACGCATTCAGATCTTCCAGTTGGGCGTCAAAGTTGCCAAGTTCCTGATTGATGTAGGCGCGCAGGAGTTTCGCCTGGTCATCCGGAATTTTTTTCAGGTATCGATTTACATCGCTTAGCGCTTCCTCAAATTTACCCAGACCATAATAACAAAACGCCCGCTTGTAAAGAGCCTCATAATCTGCATCGCTGGCCAACTTTGATTTTTCAATTATCCGGGTAAGCAAAGGCAGGGCACCCGCATAGTCCTGTCTGCCTAACAGGGTATCCGCCTGCACCATCAACCCATCATTTTTAACCGGCGCAGACTGGCTAAAAACAAAAACAGGACTCATCATCAGAATGATGATGAGTCCTATAGCGTGTTGTAAATTTCTTTTATACCAGTTGGTACCGGAGAAAAGAAATGACAGGTGCTGATTATTTGCTGTTGCGTTTTCGTTCATTCTCGTTTAGATAGATCTTACGTAAACGAATAGACTGTGGTGTAACTTCAACATACTCATCTGCCTGGATATATTCAAGCGCTTCCTCCAGCGTATGTTTCAACGGAGGGGCTATTTTCATTTTCTCATCCGAACCGGAAGCACGCATGTTGGTCAGTTTTTTGGTTTTGGTAACGTTGATTACCAGATCCCCGTTGCGACTATGTTCACCGATTACCTGGCCCTCATAGACTGCTTCACCCGGGTTGATAAAGAACTTTCCGCGGTCCTGAAGATTATGCAAGCTGTAGGCAATAGCTTCACCTTGTTCCATGACGATCAGCGATCCGTTAATGCGGCCCGGGATATCACCTTTGAAAGGCTGATACTCCTTAAAACGATGGGTCACAATGGCTTGTCCTGCTGTCACGTTGAGCAAATAATTCCTCAAGCCCATGATACCACGTGAAGGTATAAGAAACTTCAGAATCATACGATCACCTTTTGGCTCCATGTTCAACATTTCGCCTTTTCGCATGGACACTGTCTCAATTGCTTTCCCTGCAACAGTTTCCGGTAAATCAATCGTAAGTTCCTCCACTGGCTCACATCTTACCCCGTCGATTTCACGGAAGATTACCTGTGGCTGGCCGATCTGTAGTTCATAACCTTCCCGACGCATGGTCTCAATGAGTACCGATAAGTGAAGAACACCGCGGCCATAGACCATAAAACTATCTGCCGAACCTGTATCTCCTAATCGCAGGGCCAGGTTCTTCTCCAATTCCTTCTCTAATCGCTCCCTGATGTGCCGTGAAGTGACGAACTTTCCTTCCTTGGCATAAAACGGTGAGTTATTGATGGTGAAAAGCATACTCATTGTTGGCTCGTCAATAGAAATTGACTTTAATGCCTCCGGCTTATCCACATCCGATACCGTATCCCCTATCTCAAATCCTTCTAACCCAACCAATGCGCAAATTTCCCCGGCATTGACCTGCTCTACTTTTTTCTTGTCGAAGCCTTCAAAGATATACACCTCTTTTATACGGGTCTTGACAGTCTTTCCATCGCGTTTCACCAACACTATGGGCTGACCTGCCTTAACTGTACCTCGCTGAACCCGTCCTATGGCGACACGTCCAATGTATGCTGAATACTCCAATGAAGTAATCATCATTTGGGTAGGACCTACATCCACCTTGGGCTCAGGAATAAATTCAATGACACCTTCTATCAGGGCCGTAATGTCCGTCGTTGGAGTTTTCCAGTCGGGGCCCATCCAGCCTTGTTTCGCAGAGCCATAAAACGTAGGGAAGTTCAACTGCTCTTCCGTCGCATCCAATGAAAACATGAGCTCAAATACCTGCTCATGTACCTCATCGGGAGTACAGTTCTTTTTGTCGACCTTATTGATAACCAAAATCGGTTTCAGTCCTAATTGAAGCGCTTTTTGTAGTACAAATCGCGTTTGTGGCATGGGACCCTCAAAAGCATCTACCAACAAGAGGCAACCATCGGCCATGTTCAGAACGCGTTCAACTTCACCTCCAAAATCACTGTGACCCGGGGTATCGATGACATTGATCTTATAATCCTTGTACCGAACAGCCACGTTTTTAGCGAGGATCGTAATTCCGCGCTCGCGCTCCAGGTCATTACTGTCCATAATCAATTCGCCAGGGTGTTCGTGGTCTTTGAAAAGGTGTCCTGCATGTAAAAGTTTGTCCACTAACGTTGTTTTTCCATGGTCAACGTGTGCAATGATGGCGATGTTTCTAATCTTATTAACGTCCATAAATCGTCGAAATACTCCTAATTTTCTGAATTAAGGCGCAAAGATAAGACTTTTAATCGGCTAATGCTTACCTGATAGAAAGGATTGGATAATAGCGTAACTTTTGTCAGAACACGAATTCTGTGTTATCCAATATTACAGAACAAATTTTCCCAACATAGCGTCCTGACTCCCTGTATTTTCCCTCTTTTAGAAAAAAACCTACCGTTTCTTTTGTTTCGGGGTTGACAATCCAATATTCAGGGACACCAAATTTTTCGTAAAGATCCTTTTTGCGGATGAGATCGTGGTCGGAATTAGAGGGCGAAAGTACTTCAATCAGCATATCGGGAATGCCATGGATGGCGTCCTCCTTAATAATAGATTTATTTTCAGCGGAAACAAAAACGATATCCGGCTGCACGGCATTGGAGTGCTCATCCAGGAATACATCGTAAGGCGAAAAAAAAACCTCGGCTTCCTTTTTATTCCTCTTTAAAAAATCAACAATAACAAAAGTCAGTTGGCGCAAAATGGCCTGATGCCTGGTTGTAGGTGATAGAGACATAAAAATCGATCCGTTTATAATTTCAGCTAACGTTCCCTCCGGAAGCATTTTGAAAACTTCCATTACAGTGCGGGGAGGTGTTTTAATGGATTGCATAACTAAAGATACAACGATTTATTACTAAAATTTACTACAACGTGAATCGAAGAAATGTTCCCATGGGCAGGTCCTTGCCGTGTTTTGATTTCAGCAGAAACTCACCGAATTCAGGGTCTTTCATATCAAAATGTGTCTTCGCTACATTCAGCCCAACGATGGCTGACAAGCCTACTGCATACATGCTGAGGATAAAAAAACTGTTTTTCTTTTCCAGCAAGGAACTGCTCATGTAGATGAGTTCGTCCAACTGTTCCTGCAACGTCCACTTCTCTCCCTCTGGTCCCCGTCCATACGGCGGTGGATCCATGATGATACCATTGTACTTATTGCCGCGTTTCACTTCCCTTCTTACAAACTTGAAGGCATCTTCATATACCCAACGAATGTCCTTCAGACTGTTTAGCTCCATATTCTGATTTGCCCAGTTTAATCCTGGCCTGGAGGCATCGCAGTGTATTACTTCTGCCTGTGCAGCGCGCGCCACTACTGACGCGGCACCGGTATATGCAAAAAGGTTTAGCACTCTGGGCTTTTGGAGATTCCATCCCGTGATGGTGTCGTAAATAAAATTCCAATTGTTGCCTTGTTCAGGAAAGACTCCCACATGGCCAAACCCGGTTAAAGCGAGCCGAAGGGTAAGGTTCAGCGAATTGTGACTATAGGTAACATTCCAGCTTTCCGGCATCGCGGGGTTTTTTGACCATCCTCCTTTGACGTCATCGGTAAATCTGAATTTATCTGTTTGTTCACGAACAAATTTTGCGTGCGCCCGTTGCTTCCATTCTTCCTCGGGCAATGACTTTCTCCAAATGGCTTGTGGCTCCGGACGTATGAGGATATACTTTCCAAAACGCTCGAGTTTTTCAAATAATCCAGAGTCGATTAATTCATAATCTTTCCAGGACGACGGGTGTAATACTTTCAGGTTCAAAGACGTGGTGTTCAAGGATTATGAGCCTAAAGTTAGAAGAAACTTAGATTTGAATAACTTTAACCTTCAAACTCAACCCGTACGGAATGCATCCGCTGATCACCAGTCACCAGAATCCCAAAATAAAAAACATCCAGGCGCTGGAAAAAGCACGTGAGCGAAAACAGCAAAATGCTTTTATTATTGAGGGTTTGAAGGAACTTTCACTGGCGGTAGAAGGAAAGTATAAAATCAGCAGCGTGTTTTTTTGTCCCGAGATTATTGACCTGAAAGACGTTCAGCAGGTCATTGCCCAGGAAAACCTTTTTATTCCGGTACAAAAGTCTGTCTTTGAAAAAATTGCATACCGCGAAAGCAGTGGCGGTGTGGTGGCTGTTGCTGAACAGAGGTCGCATTCGTTGGGAGATATCAATTTGCGGAACAACCCACTTGTATTGATTTTGGAAGCGGTTGAAAAACCTGGAAACCTCGGTGCGATACTTCGCACGGCAGATGCTGCGAACCTCGATGCGGTGATTATATGCGATCCCCAAACAGACTTTTATAATCCCAATGTTATCCGGTCAAGTATAGGTTGCATTTTCACAACGCCAATTGCTTCGGCAACATCCGAAGAGACTCTGCAGTGGCTGAAGGAGAATGGTATTCACATTTTTGCCACCTACCTCAAGGCAGCCAGACCCTACCACGAGATAGATTTTACGGTTCCTTCCGCGATCGTCATGGGTACTGAATCCACGGGACTATCGGAGCAGTGGGTTCGGGGAGCAGATGCAACCATTATCATTCCCATGCAGGGGAAAATTGATTCCATGAACGTCTCCACTGCCGCTGCCGTTGTGGTTTTTGAAGCGACCCGCCAACGCGGCTTCTCCAGACGCTGATGGCGCAAAATTTTTTCTTTTCGTTATGATAGTCTGCGGGTGAAAAGCTCTAAATTTATTCTTGAGAGCCCAAATTGATCCGATGGATACCGTTCCATTTAAAAAAGATACCATCCCAAGTGATATTTTCCTGAATGCTTTGGCTGATGCCTACCGACTTCAGGAATCTATTATTGGTGCAACGGAACTTTCCATTATTTCCACCAACACCAGTGGCATTATTACCAGTTTTAACAAGGCAGCTGAACGGCTTACCGGACATCTGGCAGAAGACGTAATTGGCAAAGCCACTCCCATGATTTTGCACGATACTTCGGAGGTAATCCAGAGAGCAGATGAGCTGTCTGCGGAATTGGGAATTCATGTAGCCCCGGCATTTGACGTTTTTACCCTTAAGGCTAAACGTAGCAGAGAGGCTGACCGCAAAGAGTGGACGTACATCAGAAAAGATGGCACCCGTTTCCCTGTGGTACTCTCTATTACCGGTCTACATGACGATCAGGGCAACCTTATTGGGTTTGCCGGCATTGCGACAGATATTACAGAACAAAAAATCGCCGAGCATAAAATAAAACAATCCGAGATTCATCTGCAGGCGTTGTTGAATTCCATCGACGACATTGTACTTGAAGTAGACAAACGGGGAGTCTATACCAATATCTGGACAAAGAAAGGGAGTCTTTTGTTTGCATTTCCATCAGAAGTGAGTATAGGCCAGAGGTTAGATGATGTGTTGTCGGGTGCCTTACTTCAACAGTACAAGGGCGCACTCAGTTACGTTTTGACTACCCAACAATCCGTAAATTTTGAATACTTCGTACCCGGCAGTGATAATTGGTGTGCTGCTAAAGTTTCATTCATCAACAGCGACCGGGTGTTGATCCTGATTCGTACCATTACAGAGAAGAAAAACAGCGAACTATTGCTGGCCCAGAGTGAACAAAAGTTCAGGACGCTTGCGGAGAATGTTCCCGGCGCAATTTTTCTCTGCAAAAATGATGAAGTGTACACGATGTTGTACCTGAATGAGCGGGTGAAGGAAATCACCGGATACACCGCAGATGAATTTTTGTCGGGGCGCATTAATTTCACTCAGCTTTATCATCCCGAAGACAGACAACAAATATTTAATATCGTTGACAAAGCTCTTGAAACCAGAGTAAAGTACCAGATAGAATATCGGATTCTCCACCAAAGCGGTGAATGGCATTGGGTGGAGGAAATCGGGACCGGCGTGTATGAAGGTGACAAATTGGATCTGATCGAAGGATTTATAAGCGACATTACGTTACAAAAACAGGCTGAGCAGGAACTTCAAAAAGTAGCCGAAGAAAACTACAGACTCTTCAACAATGCCGTTACCCTGAATGTCATTACCGGTTTTGATGGATACTTCAAACGCTTAAATCCTACCTGGCAAAATTTGCTTGGATGGACGGAAGAGGAACTAAAAACCAGGCCGGTACATGAATATGTACACCCCGAAGATCAAGACTCGACACGCGATGCGTATTCCTCGCTGCTAAGTGGCAACAATATACTTTCCTTTGAGAACCGTTTTCGTTGTAAGGATGGATCCTATCGTTGGTTGTTATGGGGATCAGCCACCGATCTTAAAAATCAACTTATTTATGCTTCTGCTACGGATATCACTGAACGTAAAAAATCAGAGGAAGCACTGCTCAGATCAAAGCAGAACCTGGAAGCTATTGCGTTGAAGTTACAGGAACAAAACCGGCAGTTGGATGAATTTGCTCACATCATTTCACACAATCTCCGCTCGCCGGTAGGAAACATTAAGGCATTAATTGGATTGCTGGACGACAACAGCAAAATTTCAGACTACCAGCAGATATTTGAGAAGCTGAAAAATGTGGCGAACAACCTTGGAGAGACCATGAATGAACTCATGGAAACCCTTAAAGTGAAAAAAGATACAGCCATTGAAAGAGTAGACATCCGTTTCCGTGAAATCTTCGACAAGGTGGTGCAGTCGATGGAAGGCGAATTAATTCAGAATGAAGCCGAGGTCACTTTCGATTTCAATGTGGCGCCTTCTATCCTATACTCAAAAGCATACCTGGAAAGCATTCTTCAAAACTTGCTCAACAATGCCATCAAATACCGCTCACGTGAAAGAAAACCCAGAATTCAGGTTACGACTTCACTTGAAAATGATTCCATCATACTGCGCGTGACTGATAACGGTATAGGTATTGACATGAATAAATACGGTGAAAAACTCTTTGGACTTCACAAGACCTTTCACGAACACAAGGATGCGCGTGGTGTCGGCCTCTTCCTCGTCAAGACCCAGATTGAAGCACTCGGCGGTTCCATCTCGGCGGAGAGTGAGGTGGATGTGGGTACAACTTTTATCATTCGGTTTTGAAGGGAAGAAATTAATGGTTAATGGTTAATGATAAAGGGTTAATGGGCATCAAGGTTCCTTTCATTTATCATTAACCATTAACCATTTACCATTATTTCATCATTCATCTCTCAACGCATTAACCGGATTCGCGGAGGCGGCACGGATGACGTGGAAGCCGACTGTTAACAGGGTAATCAGAAAAGCGAGGAAGGCGGAAATAATGAAGGTTGGCCACTCGCCCCGAAGTTCTATACGGTACGCAAAATTCTGCAGCCAGGTCTCTGTAAAATACCAGGCTGCCGGAAATGCCAGGACCATACCGATACCAACAAGCAGGAAAAACTCCTTCGATACTAACACCACCAGACTGTATACATTGGCACCAACTACTTTGCGTACGCCGATTTCCTTTGTGCGCTGTTGCGTAGTAAACGCGGCGAGTCCCAGTAACCCAAGACATGCGATCAGTACGGTGAGTCCGGAAAACATCGTAAAGATCTGGCTTCGTTTTTCATCGGCTTTATATTGGGAATTAAAATCCTGATCGAGGAAGTTATACTCAAATGAGCTGTTGGGAAATATTTCTTTCCATCCTTTTTCTACTGCTGCCACGGACTGATGCACATCGCCTTCCTTCGTGCGGACAAAAACATAATTTTGATTCTTATCTAATGCAATCATCAGTGGCTCGATTGCATCATACAACGAGTTCTGATGGTAGTCTTTTATCACTCCAACTACCAACTTTTCAATAGCTGGATTGTCGGGCCCTCTGTCAAATACGAATTTCTTCCCCAACGGGTTTTTCCATCCCATACGCCTCACCATCGATTCATTGACCAGTACCGCATACGTAGTGTCAGAAGCTATGTCACGTGAAAAGTCCCGACCCTGCACAATTTCCATTCCCATGGTCTTGACAAAATCATAGTCGGCTCTGAACCAATCTACACCGCGATCCGTAAGCTTTCCTTCTTCATCTTCTACCTTCAAAAGATTCTTGCCTATACCCTGGCCAGGTGATGTGTCGGCCATTCCAACACCCGCTATCTCTGAACTCTGCTTCAGCCGATCAACCAATACCTGCGCTTTGTCGCGCATACCCCGTTCACTCAGATCCAGGCGGATCAGTCGGGCCTTATCAAAACCCAAATCCTTGTTTCGGATATACTGAAGTTGATTGTAAACAATCAGCGTGGATATGAGCATAAAGATTGAAATGGAGAACTGGGCAATAACGAGCACCTTTCGAAAAAAGACGCTTCCCCCTTTCGCAGCCAGTTTACCCTTCAGCACATTAACGGGATTAAAACCTGAGAGATAAAGTGCCGGGTAACTGCCTCCCACTATACCAACAAACAGAATTACACCCAGTAAACTATACAGCACGGCAGGCTGCAAGATGTAGGAGAAGGGTAATTCTTTATTAGCTAACGCATTAAACCCAGGTAGCAGGGCGTAGATCAGCAGCATGCTTACCAAAAGTGCCAGTCCTGCGGTAACCAACGATTCCGTCATAAACTGAGCAATCAACTGCCGTCGCTGGGAGCCCATGACTTTCCGGATTCCAACTTCTTTGGATCTGTTTGCTGAACGGGCTGTCGCGAGATTCATGTAATTAATACACGCGATGATGAGCATAAAGGCGGCAACTGCGGCAAAGATATAGATGTAGGAAATGTCCCCACCGGCCTCTGCTTCGTCCTGAATTTTTGAGTATAAATGGATGTCGGTGATCTTCTGAAGCTGGTATTTGATCACAATTCCATATTGTTCGAATATCGGATTCACCTTTTCCTTGATAACCGAATCCAGACTGGCGTACATTTTGGAAAGTTCATACCCTTCCGGCAACTGGATGTACGTGAATACCCCAAAGTTACCCCAGCTTCCCTGATAACCCGGCTGCGTACTTCGTGATATCAACGCATCGAAACGAAAATGTGAATTTAACGGGACATCCTTTATCACACCGGTGATCTTTAATTCCTTTCCCTCCTGGTCCTGAATAGACTGACCCCATGCTGCCTGAGCGTTTGCGAAATACTTCACAGCAATCTTTTCCGTCAGCACCAACGAAGAAGGATTGTCTAAAGCAGTTTCGGGATCCCCGGCGATAAACTCATAGCTAAACATGTCAAACACCGTGGAGTCTGCCAGGTAGAACTCCTCTTCATAAAATTGCTTATCCCCGTTTTTATATAGTACTCTGCCCGTGCCAAAGAATCGTACGGCGTTTTTTACTTCCGGGTAGTTGTCACGGAGTTCATCTGCCAGGGGAATCTGTGCAACAGCCCAGACGAAAGCATCATCGGTTTCCTTGATATCAGACACCACACGGTAAATGTTTTCCGCATTGCTGTGATAGCGGTCGTAGCTCAATTCGTGCAGGATATACATCAGCAGAAACAAGCTGCAGGTAATACCAATGGTAAGACCCAGAATGTTAATGGCGCTGTAAGTTTTGTCTTTAACAATATTCCGAATGGCGATCTTGAGCAGGTTTTTGAGCATGGGTGAACTTTAGCTTGTAGACGTAAGAAACGAGGGAAAAGTTGTATTTCTCCTGAATGGAACGCTACAGTTCATCCAAACCCCTAAATCCCCTGAAAATCCCCTGAAGGGGACTTGAATGCAGACGGCCAAAATGCTTTTTTTCTCTTCGAAAATTCTTCCCCCCTTAGCGGGCCAGGGGGTTAGTCCTTAAAAATCAGGCCGGCAAACTGGTTAAGTGATCGTCTCCAGGTCTGCCATTCATGTGATGTACCCGGTGATTCATAGTAAATATGTTTGATCCCTGCCTTTTCAAGCAACAGGTGAAAGTTGTTTACACTTTTATACATTCTTTCGGGCTCGACTGTACCAATACTTAAATACATCACTTTTACTTTTTTGTTGAATGATTCAGCATCTGCCCAAACACCGTCAAAAACTTTTGTGATGTCAGTATCGGGTTCAAGAAAAGCAGCGCCACTGAATCCTCCGACATACGCGAATTTATCAAGATTCGTCATGGTAGTCTGGAACGTCTGAAATCCACCCATGGAAAGTCCCGCCATAGCACGGTGATCGCGATCGGCAATGGTGCGAAAGGTTTTATCGATCATAGGAATGATATCCTTTACCAAAACTTCCGGAAACGCGTTGTTCGCCATAGCGGCCCTTAAATTGCCCGGCTGTACTTCGACTCTGCGACGGGTCGGATCTGTAGCGTATCCGCGGTCCATTACAATCAACATCGGCGTGGCTTTTCCTTCGGCGATAAGATTATCTATTATAAAATCCGTTTTTCCCTGTATCGGCCAGCCGGTTTCATCTTCACCTCCCCCATGTTGTAAATACAGTACCGGATACTTTTTATTCACGTCCTCATCGTAGCCAGGAGGTGTGTAAACAAATGCCCGTCTCCAGGTTCTCGTCATTGCAGAATAGTAGTTTATGGACCGGATCTGGCCATGCGGAACATCCTTCGGCAGGTAATAATCAACACCTGGTTCCGGTATGTCTATTCCACTGGCCATGCGGCCCATTCCATAAAACGTCTGACTCGCCGGGTCAACCAACGCAACACCATCGATGAGCAGTGAATAGTAGTGGAAGCCAATTACAATAGGATCGGTTGTCACCATCCAGAATCCGCTCGTGTCCTTTACCATGTCGTACTTCTTAGCAAGGTCAATTTGTACTTTCTGTGCATCGGGTGCCTTAATACGAAACACAACACGATTATCTGGCAGGATCTGAGGGTATTGCACATTAGGGACATTTGTCGAAGCTGGATCGCCGATTCCGGTGTGGTAGTTTGTAAACGTGGATGGATCAAGGGGTTTGAACAGCAACTGCGAGAACATATACAATCCATTCTTCCAGACTTTGAAGTCGTGCACGCCGGGCTCGATGTAGTAGATATGGGGAACATTGTTTTTGAATACGTATTGATGCGTACGCTTGCTAAAGATCAGCAAGGGGTCTTTGTCGCCGCAAGAGATCCAGAGCAGCTTCAATTTCTTTTTAGCCTCCTCCGGATTGGGCAGCAACTCTTCGGGCATCCTAGTGTTCGGTGCGGACGAGAATCCGCCAACCCAGGCAAACTTGTCCAGGTTTCCCAGTCCAAAATTCAGTGACTGTCCCCCGCCCATTGACAACCCTGCTATCGCACGATGCTCTCTGTCTGTAAAGACAGGATACTTTTGTTCTATGTAGGGAATAAGATCGTTAAGCAAATCTTTCTCGAAGGTTGCGAACGCCTGTTGCCTTTCAGGGTCAAACACATTTCCAATGGCACGGTCATCTTTCATGGCGCGTCCATTCGGCATCACCACAATCATGGGTGCGAGTTTACCATCAGCATACAGGTTATCTAAAATCACCTGTGGCTTTCCCCCGATGAGCCATTCCTTCTTATCGCCACCGATGCCGTGCAGCAAATACAACACAGGATACTTTTTCCTTTTCGAAAAACCGGGTGGCGTATAAATAAGAGCCTTTCGGGAAACGCCCACTGTCTTCGAGTTGTAGCTGATGGTATCGATTTTTCCATGTGGAATATTAACGCGTGGGATGTCGAAGTCAGAGGGCATTTGTTTGACAATGTCCTGGGCATTTAAAACGCTGCCCAAGGCCATTACAAAAACAAACAGGGTTGCCAGTCGAATCATCTTGTTAATCATGGTAAGCTTCTTTAGAGTTTCTGATCATTTATTCCGGTGACTGATTTCGCATCATCTTGTCATTTGAAAAGCTGCGTCAGGGTGTTCGCGAGGTATAGTTTACAATTCATCCAGGTGTGACCACCTGGGACAATCAATGTCTCAAGCCTGAGGTTCTTCTCTTTGAACATGGCAATATTCTGTTTCACGCTCTCATAGAGAAAATCTTCCGTAGCCACGCTGATTGTAAACAGTTTAAGTTGTTTGTTCATCGCCGTTGCATCGGGTGTCCAGTTGGTAAAATTATTTTTGAATTCGTCTGTTGCCGTATACGGAGCATACGAACATACATAAGCGAACGTATTGGAATGGGTGAGTCCGATGTTGAGGGTTTGTCCCCCGCCCACCGAGAAGCCCGCTATCGCCCTGGATTTACTTTCCTTAAGAACCGGATAATTACTTTCCACAAATGGAATAATATCATTGATTATATCCTTTGTAAAGTCCGACATAGGGCTCGGTCTTACGTTCGCGTAAGGCATGACGATGATCATGGGTTTAGCCTTTCCCTGCGCTATCAGGTTGTCGGCAATCAGGTTTGCCCTCCCCACTTTAGTCCACGTTTCTTCGGTGTCCGAACCACCATGAATCAGGTATAGAACCGGGTATTTGGTTTTACTGTTTGCGTTGTATCCAGGCGGCGTATACACCAATAAGGTGCGCGTTGTACCCAGCGTCGCCGACTTGTAATAGCAGTAACTGATTTTACCATGCGGTACGTTTTGGAGCGAATGAATGAGGGGTTCATCACCGGGTACTTCGACGATGCTTCTTTTAAAACGCTCATTGGCAAAAACGTAAGTATTGCTCGGATCCGGGATGGATATGGTGTCAACCCGAAAGTTGTAGGGATAAATATCTGGTTTAACCGGGGGCACCGTAACACTCCAGACACCGGATGTATCTTTCGCCATAGGTATGGGAGCGGACAAAAACTCACCGCTTAACGTCACCTTTTTGGCAACACGTGAAAAATACCGGAACGTAATGCTGTTGTCGGGATGAACTTCCGGTGAGTTGAGTGAAGGCGGTCTTTGTGCTTCGGTGGTAAAAGTTGCCAGTAGCCACACGGTAAGTATGTAAAATATTCGCTTCATGCTGCTTATTTCTTTTTGACTGCTAGGGTTTATGTGAGCTTATAAACTCCGCCTCGCTTTTGAGACTTAGCAAAGTTTTTGTTGGGAAATTGTCGGGTACGGGATAGGTTACTTTCCCGGTTGCCAGCCATTCGGTAGCTCTGATCACAGTTGTTTGATATCCGACACACCGATAGGCTGGAGGATACGTTTCTCCCCGCCAGAGGTGGCCCATGCTTGAATTATATACACGTCCCTTACCGTATTGAACAACCCATTCCACCGGCCACATCATATACGTACCCGTACTGTCATACGCGTAGGATAACACCGTGAGATTTTCTGCCGGTCCCCGTGGATAGTGATAGACTTCCGTATTGGCGGTTTGCCATTGGTCGGGGTAGTTCTTGTTGATGGGATGTCTGTTTAGTATTTGAATCAGTGCATTAAACCGGTCACCATGCCCGGTACCCATTCCTTCGCCCGGCGGCAATCGAATGACATCCTTTTTTGCGTTGATTTGAAGCGCATAGCCAACGTCTTTGGGTCGCCATCCCAAACCGATCATCTTATTATAGGCTTCCCAATGGGGAAATGCATTGTTCGCAGAATGCAGAATATATAGTCCTCCCCCTTCACGTACATACGTTTCCAGCGCTTGTTCTGCCTGCGCGGACCAGCGCAGCCGGGGGTTCTGGATATTGTTGGTGTTCTGAATGACAACCGCATACTTTTTAAAATCCGCCGACCAGCCTAAACGTTGTACGCTGTCAGCCGGGATTGTAGAAACATCGACCTGAAAGCGACCGTTCTGTTCCAGTATCCACTTCGTAACCGTTGTTGTTTGTCGCCAATCGTGGTTGCTAAATCCGTCGACGATGAGGACGGGTATGAGCGTTTGCTTTTGTGCCAGGGAAGGAATCGGCGCCAACCCAAATACAGCAACGGCTATACAGACTGAAACAAACTGGCGGTTCATTTTTCTCATCATTTTATTGAAAGAGCAATTGTGCCGTTGCCGCGAGATAAACCTTGGTGTTCATCCAGGTGTGCCCACCATCGGTAACAAGACTTTTGAAATTCACATTTTTTGATTTCAGAAAGTCCATAAACTCAACGGTTCCCTTATACAAAAAGTCTTCGTTCCCCACGCTAATCCAAAACAACTTAAGTTGCTTGTTGGTAGTTGTTGGGTTCTCGTAGATAGGCTTGTAACTACGTTCCATGTCCTGCGGCGTCAAGTAGGAACTATAACAACATATCCATGAAAATTTGTCCATGTTACCAAAAGCCGTCCGCAACGTTTGTCCTCCTCCCCGGGAGAAACCGCCAATGGCACGGCTGTCTTTGTTTGCCATGGCGCGATAATTCTTTTCAACGTACGGGATAATGTGTTTCACCAGGTCATCTTCAAATAGCTTCGCCCTGCTGATAGCATCAGGTGATTCCCGTGGCGGGTCTGCGGGTTTGGGTTGACCGGTTTGTTCTGCGATTCTGGCTTTTGGATTGCCGTATGGCATGACGATGATCATGGGTTTGGCTTTTCCTTCTGCAATCAGATTATCCAGGATCAGGTTGGTACGACCTACTTTGAACCACGTTTCCTCCGTGTCGGTTGTTCCACTGATGAGGTAGAATACAGGATACTTCTTTGAAGGATCCTTGCCATAACCGGGTGGCGTATAAATCACCAACGAACCCGTTGAGTTTTCCACCGAAGGATAGTACTCATAGGTAATGGTACCATGAGGTACGTCTTTCATTGAATGAATCAATGGCGTTTCGCCTGGAATATCAACGAGACTGGCTTTGAAGCGTTCATTGGGGAAAAAGGATACGTTGGCCGGATCCATCACGGTTACACCATCGACATGGAATGAGTACGGATAAATATCTGGCTTGATCGGACCGACGGTCACACTCCAGATACCCAATGTATCCCTGGTCATCGCGACCGGTGCCTTTTGAAACTGACCGCTCAGCTTCACTTCTTTTGCCAGGGGTGCCAGGTAACGGAAGACGACGGTTTTGTCCGCGTTCACCTGTGGTGAAATCACAAACGGACCTCTCGGTGGCTGCCCCATGGCTAGACATGAGACGGCTATCAGCAAACCCGCCAATACTACTCTTATAATTTTCATCGTATACATGTTGATTCGTTTTTGCATAAGCGTTTTACATTCCCCTGGCCGGAGACATTCTGAACCAGTCAAAATCAACATATCCGCCAGGCGATTTTGTTGCATAGTTGAAGAGGCAGAACTTGTTTCCGGTGAATACAGAGAGGCTAAATTTCATATCGAGCTCATTCCCTAATGCCGTGAATTTTTTGTTATCCGTGCTAAACGAGAACGTGGCCTTACCCGTATCATAGCGGGCAGAGGCTTGCAGGTACACTGTGTTTGAACGGAGTGGCGCGGAGGCGATCTCCATTCCGTTGTTTACCATTACGATATACTTCGCTCCCTGAATTTGTTTTACGCCGATGTACGCATACGGATCCTGAAATAAGGCCAGTCCCGCGATGTCACCATCCTGCATATTTCCCACCTCGATTTGGGTAACACCAACGGTAGGGATAGCCTCGGCGTAGTAGGTGAAAATCCGTTGCGTTAATGTATTGCGTGCATCCCGAAAGTGAGAAACCGGCTTCCCTGTATGTAATCTCAGATAGCCCTGCCTTTTGGTCAGTGACCATTTTGTTGTATCCGGATTGTGGTTCCATCCCCATTGCATACCCAGGATCGCATCGCTGAATTCATCCGAAGTGGGGAGCGTTGTAGCAGGATATGTTTTTCCGACATTGGGTTTTCTGTAGGTGACAACTCCTTTGCCATCGACGCCTACCATTGGCCATCCATCTACCCAGGTTACGGGTTGCAGCGAGGGAAACCTGCCGAATGGACCGCGATCCGAAAATAGAATAGTCCACCATTCACCGGCCTGCGTTTTCAGAAGTGCTCCCTGGTGTACACCAAAGTTTATGTTTTTACTTGCATCACTGATGACGACCTTCTGTTCATAGGGACCGTAAATATTTTTTGAGCGAAGCGCCACCTGAATTCCATCGAGACCACCATAGGTGCCATATAGGTAATAGAAGCCATTAATTTTATAGACATGCATTCCTTCCAGTCCCTTGCGGATATCGCCTGTAAAAACGAGCGAGTCCTTTCCAAGGGGAGCGAGTTCGCTATCTACTTCTGTAATGGAAATTTTGCTGTAGCCATGTGTGACATAAATTTTTCCATCATCATCAAAAAATAATCCCGGGTCATAAAATCCTTTGGGCAATTTTCGAATTTCCCAGGGGCCTTCCGCTTTCTCAGCGGTGCAGAGAAATCCACCCTCATCGAGTGTGATGAACAGAAGGTGAAACTTACCCTTATGATACTTGATGCTGGTTGCCCATTGGCCGTGAGAATAGCGGTGTCCGCCTTCGAGGTTGTAGTTTCGGTGGAAGTCAAATCTCGGCACTGCATTGCTGCAATATTCCCAGTTTACCAGATCATGGGATTTCAACACGGTAACGCCGGGAAAAACAAACATGGTTGTAGTAACCATATAATACGTATCACCCACCAGGATCACATCCGGATCGGGAAAGTCCGCATTGATGACGGGGTTGGTATACGTGCCATCACCGTTGTCACTGTGAAATTTCTGCGCATTCAGTTGAGCGGACGGTATGGCCAGCGTGAAAGAAAGAGTGAAAACTATAATAAAAATTTTATTCATCGTGGTTTCACTTGCGGGTTCGATGTTACACCCACCTTCTCAATCACCAACGAATACCTCTGCTGGTGACAGACATTGGATCATCGCATGAAGGTTAGTGTACTTCGAAATTTAACCCGCAAATCAGCGTCAAACAAACGTTTGAATAAAAATGTTATTTATACACTTATTTTCCAAAAAAAAACATTGTTTTTCGGTAACCCGACTTAAGGTTAACGGCCTGGAATGGCTGAGTAAATTAGTAGTTATGTGCTTGCCGGGGTTTTATAATAACGTTAACGGCAGGATCTCCTTTCTCCTCAACAACAAGGCACTAATCAACGAGATCACAATACCTACCGGAAGGATTTCCATCAGTGTGATTCCAAACCGCAGGGCGGGATTCTTATACCACTCTTTAAAATTCTCCATCTCCTGCATAGCTGCCTGAAGCTCGGCTTCATTTTTTGCTTCGCTTTTTACTTTCTCAATATAATGCTGAGTCATTTTTTCCGTAAACCCCTTGGCGACGGTTCGGTGGGCAATTTCCCAGGACAATGCATACATCAATGAAGCAATGAGCGTGATGAGCAACCCGGCTTTGAAGGCTTGCCAAAAAGTAATTGAACCGTTGTAAAACTGATCGCGGCAGGACTTCACGCCAAAAAACACCAGCGATAAGGCAATCACCATGGAGGTGTAGCCAACTAATTCTCCGTTGTCGAAATTGATCGTGCCGTTTTCCCAGAACGGCATGGTCATGAACATGAGTGCGGAAACAATGGCGCCGGCAATGAGGCCGTAGATAAGGATGATTTTTCTCATAGAATTTTTTTTTGTTGTAAAACAAAGTGTTCGGCCACGAAAGCCAGTCACCCGAAAGGGTGATTTTGGGTGGTACGACCGGAAATCACCCAAAAGTGCTAATACTACCTAAACATGCTGGAAGGTAGTGTGAGTGTGAGAGTGAGAGCGAGGTAAATTACGCAACCATTGTAATATGGCTTTCTAAGGAAGCAAGGACAGCTCTTTTGCGCGTTGTATGGCCTGCGTTCTTCGTTTGGCTTCCAGCTTCACAAACAGATTGGAGGAGTGGGTCTTTACTGTGTTGAGTGACACAAAAAGTTTATCCGCGATTTCCTGGTTGGAATTTCCCAGGGCCATCAACTCAAGCACTTCGTATTCCCGTTTGCTGATGCCTTTTTGTTTCAGGATTTCTTCATTTATCCGAAAATCTCCGGCGGGCGCAACGGAAATGGATTTTTTCTTTCTCGTCAGCTGCAAACCCACCCAGGCACCCAGTGCCGTAAAAAACACGGCCACCAGACCCAGGTAAAATTCTAAAGAAAGGTCCCGGGCGAAAAAACGATACTCGACCAGCTTGAGCAAGAATATGAGAGCTGCTAAAGCGAGGCCGTATAAGAGGATTGTTTTTTTCAAGGGAATGAAAGCGTGAGGTAGACAAACAAAGGTAAACATCAAATAATATGTCAGCGGTTCAAATCAGACTCTTATTGTTTATACAATTATACTATAATCGAAAGACCTTACATATCAAATTATCAATTGCGAATATGATTGCAGGAAGGCTAAGCCCCTGCTGGATGGTCTTTTTTAGATTACAACTGCATTTCTCAGGGCTATCAATAGCAAGAACCCAGAATGAGTTTCCGGGCGGTTCTTTTCGGTATAGATTATCAGTTCGGCGAGGGACTCACTTCGTTCAAAATCACTATTTTGAGGAAGCGTGTCGACGCTAAGCTTTCCGAAATCATATTGTACTCAATCAATCTATCAAGTGTAGAGAATAGGCTCCGAAGCATGCCTTCAAAAGAAGGTTGCCTTCAGGAGATTGATCTAACTCTGCTAATTATACTTTAAAACCTGAATATCATCGAAATACACTGTTCCGGTACTTGTTCCATCCATAATTAGAAAAATATCCAATAGGTCACATCTGTTTGGAAAGTAGTTTACCTTGATAGAGTATTCTTTGAAGTCGTTGGTGCCGGTTGCCGGATTATCTGCTTGGGTAGTGTAAAAGAAAATAGGATAACTTTTCTCGTTAACGTTTGCCCGAAAAGCAAAGTAGGCACCGCCACCACTCAAATCTGACGCTTTTATCTTAACCTTCAATACTAAATCTGTTCCTTCCTCTATATTGGTAGGTTTCCATGAGTAAACCCAATACGAATATCCGGAATTTGTTCCGTTTGAATGTATACTTAGGCTAAGGGGTGGGGATGAAAAATCTCCTGAAATACTAGCTATGTGGTTGGCAGTCCCTGACGAAAAATGTTTCCACAGATTGTTGGTTTCAATTGGATCTTGAAAAATAATTTTTTCGTTTGTCTTGATGAATGCCCAGTCAGGTAGTGGCCCGGCCACTTCGAACAGTTCATCCAGATAATAGGTTCTTTTGCCAGGCGTATACTCATTGTATAAATAAATCGGATTCTCACACATTATGCTGACAAAGTCGCCAGTGGGAAGTTCACTATTATCATCTGACCTTCCTAGTATGGCTTGACCAAGTTGGTGAAAGACAAGAAGTTCTTTCGGTATGTCCGGTAAATCATTCCAACAGGTTCTGTCGATACTTATTTTCGGTGGATTCGCCCACCCCAATCCGCAACTATTTTGAGTTTCGAGTTTTGCAACCAGGTTGTCTAACGAGATTGTTTTCCCTCTTAATTTTGCCTCTTCTACAAATCGATTGATATAGGGAACAAGCTCAGCGTCTATTAAAGGTGCCTTTTTGGTTTCTTCTTGGTTGCATGAAAAAGTAAGAGCAAAAATGGTTAGTAGAATAAATACGCCTCTGGTTAATTGAATCGATTTCATAAGAGTTGCCTTTGGTGTAATCTAAAAGACGATTCAATCATCCAAACATTACAGAGAATATTTCGAAAAGTTAATGGATCATTAGAAAGAATTTAATGGGAATTCTTTTGGGGGCGTATAATCAATCGGGAGCCTTGGAATCAGGTTTTTGCCGGAGGTGCCGCTATCTAATGTAACGTCAATAACCTTGGCAGAATCATAGCTATTCGTAGCAAATAGAATTCTCTTGTTAGGGATATGTAGTCTGAAAATTCTTGTAGTCGTTGAGGTGGGTAATGAGTAGTGTACTTCAATCCACTCGGGTAGGTCAACGGTTGTGCCTTCGGTACTCTTCGCATAGACCAAGTTGGTTGGAAGTATTTCTTCGCGCTCTTTTTTCGAAAGATGTTTTTTTGGATTTAAGGGCACTGAAGAAATATTTTTATACATAGTAAATCCTTCTTCAATGGAGCGACGGTAGAGCAATGACTTTAAAAAATGTTGAAGAGAGCCTTCATAAGCCTCCAATCGCATTAATGCCGTATGCTGATTTTCAACCAGGGTATCAATATCTTCAAAATAGCAAGAGGCCTTTGGTGGTAATATGAATTTATTGCCTATGCGGTTGAGCGAGTGATCCTTTTCAATAAAAATGTTTATCCGGTAACCTAGTTTGTTATCTATAACTTCAAGCGGGAAATATGAATCGTAATAGCTATTTTTCTCGTCATCTATTCGAATAGTAATAAGTTGTTCATTGAGAATGTTTTGAGAGGAATGTAATAATGTTTTGAATTTTGAAATTTCGACTTCCCGAAAGAAACCCTTGGGGTTATTAGAAAATTGCTCTAGTCGTTCGGTGGTTCTTGTTTGGTGGAAGACTTTTTTTGAAAGCGCGAAGGTACTTATCGGGCGCTGAATAAAATCAGTTATTAACGTATAGTGCGTTGTCATATAATTAAACTTCGAGATCACCACATCGTTCGTCCCGACCCCAACTTCCTCAAGTCTAAATTTGCCATCATTATTTGTTCGGGTATGGTTGCTTGAAAAATTGATAAAAACGTCTGCTCCGGATATGGGTTTTTTAGTAATGGAGTCTATCACGAGCCCTTCAATAAACCCTAATTTGTCTAGATGGTAGGAGGAAATTTTTTTTCGTGAATTTTCCGGGTCATAATCGGATGGTAGTTTATCGGCAATTCGTTGGATGTTTATAAATCCTTTCCGGATATAGTCATGAGGTAAGATCGTTGAACCTCTGTTGTCGACCTTTAACGTGGCACTATTAACTTCAATAAAAGACGTAGCGTAGGTAGCTCCTTTAACGGTTTGTTGGTTTTGACTGAGCATTTTCTTTTCATAGGTTACTAAATACTCGCCTTTTTCGAAGACCACTGTCAGGTTAGTAGGGTCGGGGGCGATGAATTTATCATTAAAGGGGATGGTGTAGTTGGATGTTGTTACCAGGTTTCCTTCGTAAATATTTAATACAGGATTTGCTTTCTGTTTGTAAATACTAAATCCTTCTTGCCAGCTTCGGCGATCTAAAATCGATCGGAATAAATGCATTTCCGATCCGGCATAGGAATTTAATCGATTTAACTCCCAACGTAATTGTTCAGCCTCGTTAGTGGGTTGAAGTGGTTCAAAACGAGAATTGAATTCTAAATAATAGTCTTCACCGCCGACAACAAATTTCTTTAAGGTAAGGTAGATTTTATAGCCCAGTGCGCGGTTTTCAATTTCAATAGGTTCAGAAGCTTCTGCCGATAATACATTTTCATTTCTGGTTAGGTTGACAGCCTCCGGATTAATAATCGAACAAAGCCGGCTATTTGTGGTATAGCCGAATAATTCACGCTTAAAAAAATCAAAGTTCTCTTGCACTGCCTTGTCTCGTTTGGGTGTAATGATCACGCTTTTAAGTTCTTTAGCCATTGGCAAGAGCCTAACGGCAAATTGCACATTCTTATCAGGCTTAAGCATGAGTGGGTAGATCATTGTTTTGTAACCTAAATGCGAAAAAATGAATTCATAGTTACCAACGGGTATTTGTTTCAATAGAAATGTGCCATATTCATCTGTAGCCGTTCCAAGAGTAGTGTGGTTGAGGTAGACGTTTGCATTGGGAAGCGGTAGGTGTGTCAGTGAGTCCGTAACGGTACCTTTTAGATCGACTAGAATAGTTTCACTACGGGCCTCAGGCGCAAGAGTTTTGTTTTTGCGGAGTACAATCTGGTTGCCCAGCAATCGAAATTCTAAACCCGCTTGGTTAGAAATTTCAATTATCAGGTCATTTAATTTGATTGGTTTAGCAGGAGTAACTATTGGGTTGGTGGTAGCGATATTTTCTTTGACATACGAAAATTGAACACGGTAGTTTTGGCTTAAATAGGTCAAGACTTCTTCTAATGACCATATACGTTTGGGTAATGCTACTGTAGTTGTTAACTTTTGAGAAAGTACTTGAATAGAGATCGCGCAAAGAAATAGTACCAAGAGCATGTGCCTGATTAGTTTGATGTCAGTTTTGGCCGGTAACAATGGAGACGCTACTATCGATTTTCTTTCCACTTCGAGAAAAGCATATTAGTTTAGCGCAATTTAGTTGAGAATTCAGTATGGCCTTTAATTTCTGAGTTAAGAATTACTTGCAACTTTGGCCATTAATGAGACACACATCATTTACTAATTCATATTTGAAGTTCATGCTATAGGAAAGAGCTCCCAAAATCTCCTGTAGTCTTGGGTTTTTGAAATTACCATTAAAGTGACATTCTAAGAGATCTTTACTGCCGACTTCTATTTTAATATTGAAATATCTTTCCAGGTCAGTGAATACATCATTTACGAGTGCGTCTTCAAACACCAGTTTTTTATCTTTCCACGCCAACGTATTGGCGTTTTTAATTGCAACTTTTTTAAGTTCTCTGGTCTTTTTATGGTAGATCGATTGATCGTTATGCTTTAATTCCATCTTAGTTGTCGCAACAAACAAGACTTTCCCGGAATATACGGACAGTTCAACCTTATCTTCTTCAAGATAACTTCTTAAGTTAAAGGCTGTACCGACCACTTTGGTAGTTGTTTGTGAGGAATGAACAATGAAAGGTTGACTTGGGTTTTCGGCCACTTCAAAGTACGCTTCGCCCTCTAAAAATACTTCGCGGGCGGCAATGTCAAAAACAGGAGGATAATGAAGTGTGCTATGACGACCGAGCCAAACGTGCGTACCATCTGGTAGTGTGGCGTTATCAAGAGTATTCGATTGAGTAGCCAATTCGGTCATTGACACACGGAAGTAGTTTACATAGATATACCCGAGCCCAACCGATATAATTAAAACGGCTGCCAATCTGTAAATCATTTGGATGGAAATATATTTATAAGACTTCGGGCCTTTATTTTCTTCTAAATTAAGATTGGTTAATTTATGAGATTCTTCTTTTGCGATAGTTTCATAAAAAAGGAATTGAGCTTTTTCAGATTGATAGGACCCGGTTTGGTCTTTTTCCAGGTAATGTTTAATTTCCCGGTCTTCATCCAATGAAGTTTCACCGAGATAATATTTTCCTAACAGTTCCTTTATCTCCTGGTTATTCATGGTTATAGTGTTGTTGATAGATTTCACTAATATTTTTTCTTGCCCGGGAGAGAGTAACCCTAACGTGATTAACACTCATTTCAGTAACCTTTGAAATCTCATCTAAACTTAGCTCTTCAATATTCCTTAAATGAATGACAAGTTGTTGTTGTTCGGGCAGCGTTGAAATGATTTTTTGTACAATTGCAATCAGATTGCCGGCTTCTGCTTTTTCATGTGGGTTCGGCTGATTTGATCGTAAATCCAATTTCTCAATTTCTCCTATTACACGCTTTCTACCTTTAATTTTATCGAGGCATAAATTTTTGGTCATCTTTAATGCAAAGGCCCTTAAGCTATCCAATTGATCTAACATGTTTTTCTTTGACCACAACCGGTAGAATATCTCTTGTACAACATCCTCTGCTTCTTCACGGTTGCGTAACATCGCGTACGCCAACCGATATAGGCTATTCTGCAACGGAAGAATCAACTCCATAAAGTATTTAGAATGCATTCTATTGATGAAGACGATTAAAGCCCGAAAAGATTACAACTTAGTGAATATTGTGCTTTTTTTCTTTCTATTTCATGATCACATCACAAGGTGTATCATTAAATGAAGGGTAGCGAAAAATGCTCAACAAGCTGATGGATGGATTTGAAGGCAAGCTTACATCTTCAAAAGTGAGTAAAAGATTGCATAGTGTTGGAACAAGTTTCTATTGACACGGGATTCTTATTACTTTTACCCTGCATGGTATAGACAACGGTAACCCTTAACCGTCTTAGTAACGTCATGCCCGAAAACCCCTACCCTGTCGACACTGTCGTTCGATTAATTAACACCAATGAGTTTGCCCTAATCAGAAAATTAAACTTCCTGAAAGACGGCAAATATTTCCTGAACTACTTATGTGAAATTGAAGGAAGAAAAACCGGAGCATTGTATTGTGTTTTTCATGATGACGTACAACTTGAATGTTTGCCTGAGTCCTCGCAACAACAATAAAATGTTTTCACCCGTGTTAAAAAAATCACGATCCAGACTTCTGTATTGAATAGCCTTCAACCAAATGCTGTTCTGAATTCTTCTGTGCTTGAGTAGGCTATCCAAAGGACGGAAATACCGCAAGCGAAAATCCGACGTGACAAAAGCACTTTTCACGGCAGAACTACCTCAGGTATTCTTTCCAAATATTCGTTGAAAGGGTCGGAGGGTTTGGCCTGCAAAATCCTCCGGAAAATGTTCTTCATCGGGTAAACCCAGGGGAAGGTTCTCATCATTGGAGGGCCAGTAGGTGGTTCCGAAAAGGTAATCCCATACACTGAGTGTAATCCCATAGTTACACCCTTGCGGATGCGAGGCCGGAAGACTGCGTGCATGATGCCACAAATGCATTTGCGGTCCGTTAAAAATATATTTGAAAGGCCCTAACGGAATATTGAGATTGGCATGCCCGATTTGGCCAACGACCAGGGTAAAAATGTGAACGATAAAAAAATCGGTGATACCAAATCCAATCATGGCCAAAGGAATGTATTCGAGTGTGCGATACAGTATATTCTCCATCCAATGATAACGCAGCAACGCTGCAAAACCCATTTGCCTGGTACTGTGATGAACCTTGTGAAATTCCCACATCCAGTTTACATGGTGATACATCCGGTGAATGCTCCATTGCATAAAATCGCGCAATACAAAAATCAGCACCAATTGCAACCACCCCGGTAATCGCTCAACCCGAATCGCCACCAGATTCGTAATGCCGAACAGACCTAAAAAATCATTAAACAGTTGCACTGCGACCATAGACAGAGCGTTGTAGGCTACCAGTGAAAACAGAAAGTAATTCCAGAACAGGTAAAACAGGTCAAGTCCAAAATGCTCCCGCAGTACGGGCTGATCTTTGCGCCAGGGGAAAAAGATTTCAGCCAGCCAGATAATAGCTGATGCACCGACCAGCCACCAGAAATAGTTGTGCCAACCCGGGTGGGCCACTTCATTAATGAAGTAGTTCCAATAACCGGAGTAGGCGCCCTTGATTATTTCGAAGTAGTTGCTCATGCGCTTACCAATATTTTTACAAAGTTATGGATTGATCAGGAACTTCCTTGTATAAAGCACCAGGACATAATTCAGCTTCCGGCCCAGCCTTCACGATCCAGACTTCTGTACTGAATAGCTTCCGCCAAATGCTCTACCCGAATTTCTTCCGTACCAGCCAGATCGGCTATGGTTCGCGATACTTTAAGGATACGATCATACGCCCGGGCTGACAGTCCGAGTCGTTCCATAGCGGTCTTTAACAGACTTCTCCCCGCATCATTGATACAACAAATTTCTTTTACCTTATTGGATGCCATCATGGCATTACAAAATACGGACTCATCCTCCATAAATCGCGCCGCCTGTATTTCCCTTGCTTTCACTACCCTTCCACGTATCTGCTCACTGGTTTCTGAATTGCGATTAGCGGTCATTTCATCAAAGCTCACGGGCACTACTTCCACATGCAGATCAATCCGGTCTAACAACGGTCCGCTAATCTTACTAAGATAGCGCTGAACGATTCCAGGTCCGCAGACACATTCCTTCTCCGGATGGTTAAAGTATCCGCACGGACAGGGATTCATACTGGCGATCAACATAAAATTCGCTGGGTATTCAATGGAAACTTTTGCGCGCGAGATCGTAACTCTCCGCTCTTCCATCGGTTGTCGCATCACTTCCAAAACCGTTCGTTTGAATTCCGGCAACTCATCCAGAAACAAAACACCATTATTGGCTAAAGAAATTTCTCCCGGTTGAGGATTCCCTCCTCCCCCGACGAGTGCGACGTCAGAAATTGTGTGATGGGGCGATCTGAATGGTCGTGTAGTAAGTAACGACGCATCCTTTCCAAGTCGCCCGGCAACAGAATGAATTTTTGTCGTCTCTAATGCTTCATTGAGTGTCAACGGTGGTAAGATCGATGGCAATCGTTTTGCAAGCATCGTCTTACCGGCTCCCGGCGGTCCGATCATGATTACATTATGTCCACCGGCAGCCGCAATTTCCATGGCGCGTTTGATATTTTCCTGGCCCTGAACATCTTTAAAATCGGTGTCATAAAAATTCAGCTTCGTGGCAAAAATCTCGCGTGTGTCCACCTGAACAGATTCAATGGAAATCTTATCCTCCAGGAAATCCACGGCTTCACGAAGGGTAGTCACAGGAAAAATATCCAACCCGTTAACGATACCTGCTTCCCTCGCATTATCCTTCGGCAGAATAAAACCCTTGAAGCCTTCCTTTCTCGCCTGAATAGCAATGGGCAATACCCCGCGAATAGGACGCAGCGTTCCATCCAGAGTGAGTTCACCCATAATAATAAATTGTTCGAGCTTATCCGTGATCACCTGGGATGATGCTCGCAGGACACAAAGGGCTATAGAAAGATCATAGGCAGAGCCTTCTTTCCGAATGTCGGCTGGCGCGAGGTTTACAACGGTTTTATTACGCGGCATAAAGAAGCCTGAGCTCTTCAACGCCGATTCGACGCGATGCTGACTTTCTTTCACGGCATTGTCGGGAAGGCCACTCATAAAAAACTTCGTGCCCTGGCCAACACTTACTTCAACCATGATCGTCCGGGCATCAACCCCGTGAACGGCGCCGCCAAAGGTTTTAGCGACCATACATATTAAAATCTAACTAAACTGTCGGAGGGTTCTTAGCTGCGTCAGATTGCTTAGCTGTCTCCTGGAGATCGAAAAGTTTTGCCTTCAACGTGTTGAGCTCATGGGTAAGAGCTCCGTGTTCCTTCTGGGTATCCCGGCTAACGATTAATGTCCACACAACATCTGTAACAACTAGTATAATACCAAAAAACGTGATGTACTTAAACCAACCTATATACTTGTAAATCTTTGAAAGAAAACTGAAGTCCTCGATGTAAAGGGTAAAAATAAAAGAGACGACCTGAAATATGGCGAAGACAAGGTAAAAGATTTTTCTATTCTTAGTCATGAGGGACCTGGTTAATCAAACGGCTGACAACAATGTTAATTAAAGGTAGCGTAAAAAGTTTAAGGTTTCAAAGTAAAATTGCGGGTTCCTTTTATTCAATATCCTTCCTTATCAACTTATCATGTATAATGAAACATTCCGTATCTTATTTTTGATAGGACAGTTCATCCGAACTTTGTTTGGTCTTTTTTCATCGCCCCGCTCCAGGGCCGCGGGGGCCCCGCATGTTCCATCAGGTCTGCGCCCAATCCGCGCAAAGCCAATGCCAGTCCGCCAGCCGGCGGACGAGGCCCTGCTGAAACATGCTGGAGGGATGTGTGGGCAAGTGTGTCGTGTGGGATTGCCCTATTAATTAATTAATTAATCAACGATCATGTATGCTGAAATATTCCACATCCTATTTTGATAGGACAGTTCATCCGAACCTTTAATGATTATTTTTTCATCTCCCCCTTCAGGGGGCCGGGGGGGGGTGGCCGCAAGTAACGTTCTTTACACTTTTTGAATTTCAATAAGCTTTTTGTAAAGTCCATTTGCGGCAATTAGTGTTTCATGTTTACCTCTTTCTACAATCTCCCCTTGCTGAACAACGATTATCTCGTGGGCATGCTGAATGGTACTGAGACGGTGGGCGATAACTATAGAGGTACGGTTTTTCATCAGGTTCGTCAACGCATCCTGCACCAATCTTTCTGATTCAGAATCCAGCGCCGAGGTGGCCTCATCCAGAATCAGGATAGGTGGATTCTTTAATACCGCACGTGCAATACTAAGCCGTTGCCGTTGTCCCCCGGAAAGTTTGGATCCTCGCTCCCCGATGAGCGTCTGATAACCGTTTTCCGATTGAGTAATAAACTCGTGCGCATTGGCCACCTTCGCCGCATGTATAACATCCTCTTCCTTTACATCCTTCATTCCGAAAGCGATGTTGTTAAAGATGGTGTCATTAAACAGGATGGATTCCTGCGTAACAACTCCCATTTGTTTTCGCATAGACTCCAACTCAAGGTCCGGCAGAGGAACTCCATCTATCAGAACTTCCCCGACTGTCGGATCATAGAAGCGAGGCACCAGGTCGGCCAGCGTGGATTTGCCTCCTCCGGAAGGGCCAACCAACGCGATGGTTTGTCCCTTCTTAATTGTCAGATTGATGTCCCTGAGAACGTACTCCTTGTCATACGCAAAACTCACGTTCCTGAATTCAATGGAATCAGAAAACTCCTGCAAGGGTTTTGCATCTGGCTTGTTCCGGATTGCCGGCACAATATCGATGACGGCAAAAATTCTTTCGGCGGAAGCAGATCCGCGCTGAAGCGACGTTATGCCATTAGAAAAACTCTTTGCCGGTTGAATGATCATGGCGAAAACAGCCAGAAAAGTCAGAAAGACTTCAGGCTCCAGCGTTCCTTCCTTTAATACCAGGTTACCACCATAGAAGATGATGCCTACAATGATCAACACACCCAGGATTTCAGAAACCGGAGAAGCTAATTCGTTTTTGTATGCCATCGACTTGCTTACTTTGCGATAGTGCAAACTTTCGTCTTCAATCTTACGGATTACAAAATTGCGGGCATTAAATGCCTTAATCACGCGCATCCCGCTGAAGGTTTCATCCAGTATATTGACAATCCGGCCCAACGACTCCTGACTGAGTTTCGCCTGACGCTTCAGTCGTTTTATAATTTCGGCAAGCACACCACCGGTTATTGGCAACACCAGCAAGGTAAATAGCATGAGCTTCGGCGACATGATAAACAATACGATGAAGTACACGACAATAGTTATGGGTTCTTTCAGCACGGCTTTCAAGCTGTTCATCACAGCGTTCTCCACTTCCTGAACATCGTTGGTAAACCGGGAGATCAGGTCACCTTTTCGTTCCGAGTTGAAGAACCCGATATGAAGGAGAGAGATATTCCTGAAGATGTGCATACGCATATTCTTCACCAGGTCAACCCTGATTTTTGTAGCCATCACCCGCTCCAGGTAACGAAACAGGTTGGCCAGTATAACGCAAATCAGGATTAACACACAGACGAATAACAACGCATCCAACTGTCCGTGCTCTACAATAATCCGCACAAAGTAATGGTTGAATGTCTGCACGAGATAATCCACGCTCAGGGAGAAGTCCGGAACAGGAGGCACTTCAACTACCTGAGTCTTCGCTTTGAATAACACACTCAGCAACGGCATGGCCAGCACAATATTAAACGCACCGAAAATGATACCGAGAATGGAGAACAAAAAGAAGAGGACTAATTGCGGTTTGAAATTAGGAGCGTACTTCAGGACACGAAAAAATACCTTCATGATGATAATTTTTGTTCAGATACCCTAAAATTCATATAGACGCCGGGCAATGTTCCAGCGCAAAGCCAGTGAGCTCAGGGTGGTGTTATTATTGTAAATGGGCAGCGCAGATTCACTCTTGCGTACGACAATGTTAGCATCGATAAACAGGTTGTGCTTTAGTTGCCATGAAGCTGTAAAACTACCCATAACAATATCGTTGGCGATTCCTTGTCCAATCGTATTGTTGTATTCCTGCTGTCGGGTCGAGTTACTCTTCAGCAGGTCTCCTCCCCAATTCACACCAGTGGAATCCCTGCCCATTTTAATGTACATTAACTTCCCTACTACATTCAATCGCGGAATAGGCTGATAGCGAAGGATACCTACAACTTCTTCCAGGTTCGCTCCCAGCGGATGTGCAATTGACTGACGGTAGCTGGAGTAGTTTCCATAGTTTGTATTGTGCGAATAGGTATACGGCCTCACGACATTTATTTCACCCTGCAAATCCAGATTAGGGACGCCAAAGGCATCAATATATTTTGCCCCTCCCTGAATGGCAAACTTATTTGCCCACCAGCCATCACCTGCCTTAATTTGATCGAGTACAAATTCATCGAGGATAAACTGGCCGTAAAACGAAAGTTTGCGTACGGCATTCCACTTAAAATCCATTCCCAGGATAACGTTGTCGCTGCTTCCGTTTTGTTGTTCAATGGCTCTGTAAAAGATTACCGGGTTAAGATAGTCGAGTCTGAAATTGCTTGTACCCGTTGAGTCATCCTCGCTAAAAACGACAGCCTCAAATATGCCAACATTGAGTTTTTTGCCAATGTTGATGCTCAGGTGATGAAGTGCCGTGTACTTGTTTGGATATCCTCCCGGCTGATCTTTTAGTCCACCGAGATTTCCCGTTACATCCGCTGTCATTTGGTTCAGCAGAAAAAAGTAGTTGAGTTTCCAGATCTTCAGATTTCCTTTTAAGAACCATGCGGGAGGAGAAAAATCCGAAAAGATCAGTGAACGATACCCATTGCCGATAAAGAACCTGTCGTGACCGAATTGTAAATTGATATGTTTGGTTGCTTCAAACGTAATGTAGCCGCGGGCCTGAAAAAAGTCTACGCCCTGTCCGTCTTTGAATTCTTTCCAGAATCCCTCGTGCGGGATCACGGGGTTTAAGGACATTTGTTCCCAAACATAGGATGGTAATACGGCCTGGTTTTCGGTGACGTACGAATAGAATCCCAGTTTCTTGTCAATCATACCCCGCACTTCAAATCCCCGCGCATTGATATAGACCATATCGTCTCTTCGGGAATCGTTACCAACACCCAGGTACAATACGGGATTAAGATGAAGGTCAAACTCTTCCTGATCCACGTGAGCGAGATCCGCTTTTTTCCGGTAGATACTCTTTAGAAAAGGTTTCCTGCTGTCGCTCGTTTCTGCACGTGACCATTCCCAGCTATCGTTTCGGAAATAATCGTAGTTAAATACATCGGCCCGGGACGTAAACATATCCTGTTGATGAAGTGTGTCTATAAAAGCGACGATGTCGGACCTCCTATAAGGCTTCACGGAGGTAAAGAATTGAGAAGTGACTTTGCCAGACTTCACCTCATAGCGGTCAATCGTGTGATAGTAATCTTCGTTCAGGGGAACAAAGCTGCTTTGGGCATAACTAACCCCGAAAATGCAGCAAAAAAGGACCGTAAACAGTCTGGATTTCATTATTAACACGTTATAAGGCGCAAAATAAGCATTTGAAGCAACTGGTTAGTTGAACAAAATTTACAGGAATTACCCCTTGCTAATCTGTTTTTGGTACTTATCTTTGCAGTCCTTTTGGGGAAAACACACAAATTGATATGAAAAAAGGCATTCATCCGGATTACAAAGAGGTTATTTTTTGGGATACCTCCAGCGACACGAAGTTCAAGAGCCGTTCTACTTCAACGACAAAGGACACCATCAAATGGGAAGATGGTAAAGATTATCCTGTAATTAAGGTCGAAGTAAGTTCTGCTTCCCATCCGTTTTTTACAGGCAAGAAGCTGTTTGTGGATACTGCTGGACGTGTTGAGAAATTCAAGAACAAGTATCAAAAGAAAGCATAACGCTCATTTGAGTGACAGGAAAGCCTTCGGAAGCGGAGGCTTTTTTTATGTCCGCACCAGAAAAATTTCAAACCCGGCCCCGACATTCGTTTAATTAATAACCCCGATCCCTTCATCCTTACCCCTGGTCAACTATTTTTGGGAAATGAATCTGATTCTGTTCGATGACCCCATAATACGTCTCAATCTCCTTCCTTTTACCTTTACACGGCCCGTTGGCGCCATACGCGTGGGAATTCTGACCATCGCGGAAAAATGGGAGAAATGGTTGAATGTCCCCGCTTCCTATCGAACGGAAAAGTACCTGACGTCAAAATTTCCGTTGCATCAAACCGAGACCAACCTGTTGATTAACGGCGCGATTTGTCCGGATGAAATGTTGGCCGCCACTGTCAAAGCCCTTCCCGACGGCTATTTTTTAGTGAAGAACAACACGTTGCTGGCAGCCCATAATGCCGGCGCGGAAATGAACAGCAGGAATACCATCGAGTATACGCATGAACTGACGGTCATCGATAAGACGTGGAAAATATTTCGCGAAAACGGGGCGCAGCTGAGGCTGGATTTCAAGCTGCTCACTCAGGGACGGACATCAGCAGCAATAAATGATAAGCACACCATCGTTTATGGTGAAGAGAATATTTTTCTAGAGGAAGGCGTGTACCTGCGGGCTGCTATTTTAAATGCTGAAAACGGTCCGATTTATCTGGGAAAAAACAGCATTGTTCAGGAGGGCGCCATCATTCGGGGCGCCTTTGCCATGCTTGAAAATTCACATGTCAACATGGGTGCCAAGGTTAGAGGCGATGTTACCGTCGGACCGTATTCAAAAATTGGCGGTGAGGTAAGTAACTCGGTTATTTTTGGCTATAGCAACAAGGCGCACGATGGTTACCTGGGGAACTCCGTGATTGGCGAGTGGTGTAACATTGGAGCCGCGGCCAACACGTCCAACCTGAAGAACAACTATGATCTGATAAAATTATGGAACCATGCCGATCAGAACTTTGTGGAAACCGGATTACAGTTTTGTGGGCTGATGATGGGCGATCATAGTAAATGTTCCATCAATACGATGTTCAATACCGCTACCATGGTTGACGTCAGCGCCAACATATTCGGGGAAGGGTTCCCACGAACTTACGTGCCTTCCTTTGCCTGGGGAGGTTCACGCGGATTTGTCACGTTTCAACTGGACAAAGCGCTGGAGACTGCCAGCCGTGTAATGGCCAGACGTGATGCGGCCATGAAGGAAGTGGACAAGGAGATTCTGTTGCATGTTTTTCACTTAACTGCTTCGGGCAGAGTTTGGGAGAAGAGTTAATATGAAGTTTGCTGATATTCCCGGGTTGACGGATGTGAAGTCGATGCTGACAGAAGGTGTGCGAAGCAGTCACATTGCGCATGCCCAGCTCTTTGTTGGAACAGAGGGAGCCCTGAACCTACCGCTGGCGCTGGCCTTTGCCACCTATCTCCATTGTGAAAATAAAGGGGCGGAAGATTCCTGCGGAGTCTGCCCGGCATGTTCAAAAAATAACAAGTACATCCATCCTGACACCCATTTTGTCTTTCCCATCAGCAACGTAAAAGGCGAAAAAGACGAAGATCGGTTGCGTGCCGAAATGCTGAAGTCATGGCGCGCGTTTTTACTGGAGCAACCGCTCGGAAATCTGGAGGACTGGACCAACTATTATGGGGGTGAGGATAAACAGGCACTTATATCGCGCGATGAAAGCAGAGAGATTATCAAGACGCTTTCGCTTAAACCCTTTGAAAGCAAGCATAAGGTTATGATCATCTGGCAGCCCGAGCTGATGCATCCTTCCGCTGCCAATGGCATTCTAAAAATACTGGAAGAGCCTGCTCCTCACACATTTTTTATTCTCGTCACCAATGCAGCGGACAGGCTATTGCCTACAATTATTTCCAGAACTCAAATTGTATCTGTGCCGCTCCTCCAGGATGAGGAATTGGAGGCCTGCCTGATTAGCAAAGGAATTGAGGAATCACGTGCGGTAAAGATTACGTCGCTTGCGGAAGGTAATATTAACTTCGCCTTAAAGCTTGCTGAAGGCGACGAAGACGACAATGCTCAACGATTTATTGAATGGATGCGGGCCTGCTTCAAAAAGAGTTATATTTCACTAGTGCCCATGGCGGAGGAATATCACAGTCTGGACAGACTTCAGCAGAAGAACCTGATGACCTATAGCATCAATGTGATGCGGGAGACGTTACTTCGGATTTCGGGTGCTTCTGATATGAACCGTTCACGGGGTGATGAGTTGAAATTTATTCAGGATTTCAGCAAGGTGATGACCCTTGAGAAAATAGAAAAATCATTTACATTGATGAATGATGCAAACTACCATCTTGAACGAAACGGAAGTGCGAAGATGATTTTTTTGGATCTGTCGATAAAACTGGCCAGCACCATCAACCCCTAACGCATGAATAAGACGATTCGCATCGGTACCCGAGGAAGCAAGCTTGCCTTATGGCAGGCCGAATATGTGGCAGGCCTGATAAAACCTTCTGGCTACCAGACCGAAATAGTTCCTATCGAAACCCGCGGCGACAAAATTCTGGATGTCACCCTTTCCAAAATTGGTAGCAAAGGCGTCTTTACTGAGGAGATTGAAGCCAGCCTGCTGGACAACACCATTGATATTGCCGTGCATAGTGCAAAGGACCTTTCGTCAGATATTCCCGACGAACTCGAGTTGATTGCCTTCACCGAGCGGGAACCGGCGAATGATGTATTGGTCAGTATGCGGAAGGATATTAACCTGAAAACCGACAAAGTGAAAGTAGGGACGGCTGCTACGCGGCGGGTAGCTTTTTTGAAACATTTTTATCCCCACGTCGAGGCATCCATGATTCGCGGAAACCTGCAAACCAGATTTGCCAAATTAAAGGCAGGTGAGTATGATGCCCTTCTGCTTGCCTATGCCGGCGTACACCGAATGGGTTATGATGACCTGATTGTCGAAAAAATTGAAACGAGCTACTTTGTTCCTGCTGTTGGTCAGGGAAGCATCGCAATTGAGTGTCACAAAAAATTAAGCTTTCCAAAAAAGGAAATCATAGCCCGATGGGTTAACCATCCCGAAACAGAAAACTGCATACGGGCTGAACGTTCTTTCTTAAAAACACTTCAGGGAGGTTGCAGCATTCCGGCCTTTGGTTATGCGCAATACGATGGTGCGTTGATCACCCTAAAAGGAGGAATTATTTCGCTTGACGGCGAACGGATTGTCAAGGCAAAACAAACTGCTTCTCCCGAAGATGTCAAGGAATTGGGTGAAGCTATAGCCAAAGAAGTTCTTGAAAATGGTGGCGCCGAAATTCTTAAACAAATTCGCAACCCTGACAAGGCCGTCGAAGTAGACGGATAGGCAGAGATTTTTACCTTTGCACACTTATTCAATAACTATGAAACGTGTACCCTTCATTTGCCTGATCGCCGTTTTTGTGGTGATGGTGAGCAGCTGTGCTCAAAACAAAGATTATGTCGTTACCATCAAGACCAGCTATGGTGATATGGTGGCTATACTCTATGATGAGACTCCCAGGCACAAGGAAAATTTTATCAAACTTGCGAAAGAACACTATTTTGACAGCACGTTGTTTCACCGTGTCATGGAGGGATTTATGATTCAGGGCGGCGACCCCGATTCAAAAAATGCCAAACCTGGCCAACCCCTGGGAAGAGGCGGTCCGGGATATACCGTTGAAGCCGAAATTAATTCAAAGTTTATCCACGAGCGAGGTGCCTTAGCAGCCGCCCGGCTTGGCGGTCCGCAAAATCCTGAGAAGGCTTCCAGCGGCAGTCAGTTTTATATCGTGCATGGAACTGTGTTGACGGAAGAAGAACTGCTAACGGACCAGGCGAAATTCGATGCAGCTATGCAGCAGTTTTTTCAAAACCCGGCAAACCGGCCTGCATATGATTCTATCGTGGCGACGTATCAATCAGGCGACATGAAAGCCTATCAGGAAATGCTTGGCAAACTGAGGTCCCGCGTTGTTAAAGAAACCGGTGCGAATGTTGAAAAAGAAGTTTCCGCTGACCGGGTTAAAGCATACACTACCGTTGGCGGTGCGCCCCATCTGGATGGCGAATACACCGTATTTGGAAAAGTTATTAAGGGTGTTGACGTAGTGGATAAGATCGCCACGGTTCAAGTAAATGGGGAAAGGCCCTCGGAAGACATTCGTATGTCCGTCAGCGTGGAACAAATGCCCAGGAAGAAAATCGAGGAGTTGTATGGCTATTCATATCCCGAAAAAAAACCTTAAGTAATTCTTTTCGGTAAAAACTGAATCCGCTCACGCAAATATTTACGGCGTCAAGAAGTTATAGGCATCATTTGTTTTACCCATGAAAATTCTTGTCACCGGGTCCAATGGACTCCTCGGTCAAAAACTAACTACACGCTTTAACGGAGATCCGTCTATTTATCTGATTGCGACAGCGAGAGGAAACTCAACATTAGCTGTCGAACACGGGGAATTTCAGGAAATGGATATCACCAATCAGCCTGAAGTCGATGCCGTTATCGCGCGCACCAGGCCGGACGTGATTATCCACACAGCAGCCATGACGCAGGTGGATCCGTGTGAACTGGATCACAAAGCCTGCAGGAAAACCAATGTTACCGCCGTCAAATACCTGATTGATGCGGCAAGATTATACAACGTCCACCTGGTGCATGTATCCACCGATTTTATTTTTGATGGCACACAAGAGCTGTTGGATGAGACAGCTAAACCAAATCCGGTTAATTATTATGGCCAAAGTAAACTTGCCGGCGAAATGCTTGTTCAGGAAAGCAACATCTCCTGGAGTATATTAAGGACCGTACTGGTCTATGGCGTGACCCGGGATATGAGCCGTTCCAATATTGTACTCTGGGTTAAGAACAATCTTGAGCAAGGCAAGACCATTTCTGTTGTAAATGATCAGTGGAGGACACCTACATTGGTGGAAGACCTGGCTACAGGATGTTACCTGGCAGCGACAAAGAAGACAAATGGTATTTTTCACATTTCGGGCAAGGACTTCATGTCCGTTCATACTATCGCCATGCGTACTGCCGGATTCTTTGGTCTGGACCAATCGTTGATTAAGGAGACTGACTCATCAGGATTTACCCAACCGGCCCGCAGGCCGTTGAAGACCGGGTTCATCATCGAAAAAGCTCGCAGCATACTGGGATACGAGCCTCATTCTTTTGAGGATGGACTACGCATCGTAGCCTCCCAGTTGGGGTAAGCCATCAGTCATCTAAAAAAGCTTTTAACATACTACATCCTGTGGGGCGCATCCCAGCCTCCCAGTTGGGATAAGTCATCAGTCATCTAAAAAAGCTTTTAACATACAACATCCTGTGGGGACGCATAATCATGCGTCCTTACATGCATTTACATAGCTCTTAGTTGGGGTAAAGTCTTCAGGCATGAGAGAAAGCTGTTATCCGACCATATCCTGTGGGGACGCATCCCAGCCTCCCAGTTGGGATAAGTCATCAGTCATCTAAAAAAGCTTTTAACATACTACATCCTGTGGGGACGCATCCCAGCCTCCCAGTTGGGATAAGTCATCAGTCATCTAAAAAAGCTTTTAACATACAACATCCTGTGGGGACGCATCCCAGCCTCCCAGTTGGGATAAGTCATCAGTCATCTAAAAAAGCTTTTAACATACTCCATCCTGTGGGGACGCATAATCATGCGTCCTTACACGAGTGCTCCTTGGATGATGGGTGTAAATACTTTTGTCATGGCAGATCTATGGAGCTTTCTTTTTCATGCGCTGCATGGCAAAGTAGTAGATGGGGATTCCGATCAGTGTGATGATCAGACCCGGCCAGGTGAATTTTGGCTTATAGACAATCAACAACGTGCAGAAGGTTACCCCCATAGCGATATAGATCAGGGAAAGAACAGGATATCCAAATGCTTTATAAGGTCTTTCAAGACCTGGCTTCTTCCGGCGAAGAATAAAAATGCCGATTATAGTAAGTACATAAAACAACACAACCACAAAGGAAACCATATCGAGGAGGTCGCCATACTTACCGCTCAGGCACCAGACGCAGGCCAAAATACATTGAACCCACAAGGCCCGCTCCGGCACAGCAAATTTATTCAGCTCACCGGCTTGTCTGAAGAACAATCCATCCTTCGCCATCGTAAAATAAACACGCGCACCGGCGAGTATCAGTCCATTATTACAACCAAACGTTGAAACCATGATCATCAACGCGATAATGATCGTTCCTACGTTTCCAAAGATTGCGTTGGAGGCTGCCACGGCTACCCGGTCCTTTTCTGCAAAAGCAATATCATTCAACGGCAATACCGCTGTATACATCAGGTTCGCGGAGACATAAATTATCGTAACGATCAATGTTCCCAGGAATAAACTGAGGCCGATGTTACGCTGCGGGTTCTTGATTTCGCCAGCAATAAACGTCACGTTATTCCAGGCATCACTGCTGAAAATTGAACCGACCATCGCTGCGGCAATAGCACCCACTGCGGCAATTGTCGTGTACGCCTCAATCGTTCCGCCCGGGCCAAGTTTGTGCAGGCTCCAGGGGTTTGCCCAGTTAGCTTCCCATACTTTTCCGTCCATCATGATAAATCCAAAGACAATCAGACCAAAAAGACTGAGCAATTTTGTGAGTGTAAAAGTCGTTTGTATTGCTTTACCTCCCTGAACGCCCCGTGTATTGATATACGTTAGTAACACGATGATCAGAATGGAAACAATCTGGGCCGGTGAAACTTTAAGAAATCCAATATCAAGCCAAACGAGTTCTTCACTTACACCGGGAACGATGTAGGCCATAAATTTTGAAAATGCCACACCGACGGCAGCGATTGTGCCGGTTTGAATGATCGCGAAAAAACTCCAGCCATATAAAAATGCAATCAGCGGATTAAAAGCCTCCTTCAGGTAAACATACTGTCCCCCTGCTTTCGGATACATCCCGCTGAGCTCACCATAACTTACAGCTGCTGAAATCGTCATGAAGCCCGTGATCAGCCAAACCACTATCAGCCACCCGGAGCCTCCCACATTTCGCAAAATATCCGCGCTGACAATAAATATTCCGGAACCAATCATGGATCCGGCAACGACCATCGTGGCATCCCGGAGACCTAACACAGGTTTGAACTTCGCCTCGCTCATGAGAATAGAAATTTGAATAAAAATGGAAGATAGGGAAATCAATGAGAATCCCCATGTCACGAAGCGCGCAACAAATCAAGTTCGTGCGGTGAATATCCTATTCAAAAATTTCGGCTACCGGCTGACCGGTGCAGCCACTCGGGAATTTTATGTTCAACAGTACCGAGATCGTCGGTGCGATGTCAGTAATAGGATGATACCGTACGGACGATCCTTTTTTAATACCATGTCCATAAAACAATCCCGGTACGTGCGTGTCGTACGAATACGGTGACCCGTGCGTAGTACCTTGAATAGATCCCCCGCTGAACCATCCCGGTTCTAACGATATAACTATATCGCCTGAACGTTTGGCATGGTACCCTCGAACAATGGCACCCCGGATTCCACCTTCACTATAATTGGTTTCGCGCAGAATATTCTGCGTATAAATATCAGCGACACCATCGAGTGTCAGTAAGTATTTGCTGATAAGCTCCGTAACAATAAACATATCGATACCGGAAGATTTTGGATCCTTCTGAAAAGCAGCCTGGTTCAGAAAGATTTGTTCATTGCTGATCTCCTCAATAAAACTTCTTCCTGGAAAATAGGAAGCCAGGTATTCTTCGAGTTTAGCCTTGGCGTAGTTTTCATTGAAGTACCCTGCGGGAATCTTGTTGTCCTTCAGGTATTGGGGAACATCAGCGACACCATGATCTGCGGTTAAAAAGACGGTATAGTTTCCCTCGCCAACTTCTTTATCTAACGTTTTCAAAATATCCGCCAGGTTACGGTCGAGACGCAAGTACACATCTTCTGTTTCTACTGCATTGGGACCAACGCGGTGTCCTACTGCATCTGTAGATGAGAAGGAAATGCAGAGGAAGTCGGACACATCATCCTTTCCCATGCCCTCATTGACGAGGGTTGCTTTTGCCATTTCTGTAAGATAGTCATTTGCGAAGGGTGTATTGGCCAGGAACGCCGCACTGTTTTTGGTCCGGAGTTTCGGCAGGTCATAAGGAAAAACAGACTTACCCCGGGGTGTAAAGCCAGCTTCATACGGCGTATCATCGGGTCCGCTTTCCGTATACTGATCAATGGGTAATAGTGTGTTCCACACTTGTGAAAGATATTTTTCAGGAAGGTTTTGTGCATTAAAAGCAACAACCCAAGCCGGAAGCTTCGTCATATAATACGTGCTGGTGATAAATCTCCCGGAGGTACCATCATAAAAATAGGCAGCGTCTGCCATATGGCCTGCCGGTAATATTGCGCCGCGGTCCTTAAACGATACGCCAATAACCTTAGCGCGTTTTTGAGTAAATAACTTGAGTTCATCCGTTACCGTTGACGAAAGCATTCTCCAGGGTGAAACGTCGCCGTTACCTATCTCAACACCAACAGGTTTGTACAGTGAATCTTCCACACAATTCACCATTCTCTTCAATCTCTTATCGTAAAAGTCATTTCCTACAATTCCGTGAATTGCCGGGGTAGTACCCGTGTAGACAGATGCATGACCAGGACCTGTTACCGTCGGAGCATAGTTGTAGTGTGCATTTTTCAGCATAAATCCGTCGTTCATCAGCCGCTTGAACCCCCCTTCACCGAACTTGGGATAATACCGGTAGAGGTATTCCTGCCGGATCTGATCTACAACAATCCCTACAACAAGTTTTGGCTTATCCAATGCCTTTTGCGCAAACAACATCTGACCCGCGCAGAGTACCAGAAACAAACTAAGAATCCTGTGAACCATAACAATTGTTTAAGCCCGTAAGGTAGGGAATCATTCAGCTTTTTCCTGTCAATCCTTTACAGACAGTGATTTATTTATTTGAACAGTAAATGTTCTCATAATCATCCTGCTCATAAATCTCCCTTCGCAGCATTTTGCCCTTTGAATCGTAATAAATGACCACAAATAGGGAAGCTTCTTCCACATGTTTCTCCGTAAAATAAAGCGGCTCGGTTCCTGAACCAACATTGATTATATCGCTGAAAGATAGGGGTATGATTGTCCCCAATACATTATGTATCACTCCGTACTTGTGGTCCTGCTGCACAATAGCCAACTTCTCATTTTGCGTGTCGCGAATCAGTCGGTAGTTCTGGACTCTATCCAAAAGAATTTTCCCTGTTGAAATTTCATAGACCATCCAGGCGTTATTCTTTCGCACCAGCGCAGAACTGTCATTCCAGAAACGGATTTCCTCAAATTCAATCTTGCTTAACGGTTCGTTCTTCCATCCTATAAAACCGTACAATCCTTTTTTATAGGCGGTCAGTGCTGTCTTATTATAAACCGTGAGGTTTTTTTCATACTGAGGTTTTATCAGCTTTTTCTTAACACAATCATACAAGCCAAACTTCATAGCAGTAAGCAGAGAAACGATACCGTTGTTTACCGAGCCGATAGCATCGTACGACAGAGGCAGTATTAGTTTACCAGATGACGTAATGATCCCTTTTTTATCACGCTTGTATACCCTGAAAAATCCCTCACCGGCATATTGCACATCATCATACGCCACGGTAAATAGTTTGCGGCCGTCCAGGGCATAAATGGTTTTTTTTTCACCCTGCTCTACTAACAGGAATGAGGAAGAATCCTGGCCCGGGATAAATGCAACCCGCACAGGCTTCTTAACCTGCATCACCTTGTTCAATGAGAAGTAAATACTGATGCTGTCCTGTTTTGATGCGATGACAAATGGCCCTTCAAAAGTAATCGAGTCATACGCCGGACTTTTAACTCCACCCGATTTGGGGTCATACAAATGCCAGACCTGATCAACCTTGACTGCCGTCCAGGGCTCCTGGACTACGGCATGTTGAAAAAAAACGGACGCAGCCCCGGAATCATCCATCATTCTTACACCTTCCGAACTTGTCGATGTTGAACCAAAATACGTCTGGGCCAGACGCTGATCATCGGGTTGAACCAGGGTGTCGAGCGATTGATTGACGACACCTTGCAGGTTTCCTTTCCTGATCCACACAAAATCATGTCGCCAGGGTTTTGCTTCATCAACGGAATCTGACATTTCAAGGGGTTGCTGATTGGCCAGCAGCGACACCGATTCCACCGTCGATAGGATCAGTTTGTTGTTGCGTTTAAGGCACACTACATTCCGGATGAAAGTAAGTTCATCCCACGTATAAGGCATCAGCATTCTACCGGAGAACGTCCAGATTGACCAGCGATTTTCTTTTCGGAAAGCCAGCAATTTTCCATTGATCACTTTCGCTTCGTCAATACACTCATCGCCGACGCTGAAGCCCGATTTATGTATTACCCGTGTACAACTGTCATCCTGTATGGTAATAAACCCATACCCGATATCTTCCACGGATTCAACCGGGTGATCCCAGACAATGGCTCCATTCAATGAAACAATTTTCGTTGGCAGGACTATGACGTCTTCGGTTATGTTGCCACAGATATATTCGGCATTTATTTCCTCTTTCCCGGCTTTAATGACCTCTTGTCCCGTCTGATTCATGAACCCGAATTCATCGCCGTGCAGGAAGGGCACGATGTAACCTCTTCTGGATTCAATGACCGATCGTAAAGAATCGCTTTCGAAATCTGATACCAGTTGTTCCGCGTGGTCGGAGGGAATAAGGTGAAACAGGATGTTTAAGGCTCGCCGGGTGAAATAACTCCCGGTATGCCCCTGCAGGAAAGCTTTGTACGAGTCGACGGTTCCGGAAGCCGTACTGATCTCGAAAACATTCCGTTCTGCCTCCCGCTGATACGCCGTATTTGGATATTCAATCAGGTATTTTTGATAGCTGCCAAGTTGTTTATCACTAGTAATGGCAGCAAAAAGCAATTCTTCGTATTTGTCCCTGGCTTCATCACGTTGTGCGGCCTGCGGATAGCGGTTGAGGAAATCCTTAAAAGATTGATACGTATTCTCATTCACAGCCTCTTTATAAGCCGCCTCATCCCGTAAGGTTGTAGCTTCGTCAAAATAAACCGCGGCTGTTAAGAAATTGGAAAGGAAGTGTACATATCCTCGCTCCGTGTTGATCTGTTTTGCACGGATGAACGCCGCACTATCAATCTGTTGTTGGAGTCGAAGCAGAACTAAACTATCGATTTCCAGCCGAAGCAATCGTTCCCGCTGCTTTAATGTTGTCACATCAAAATCATGAATGGCTTGTTGACTGTATCGGTAAGCTGAGTCCAGCTGATAATCCGGATTCGCGGGAACAAAGAAGTAACTGGCGAAGAGGTAGGACGCGTTAACACTCGCGCTATCTCTACCCCAAGCCTCCTTCAATTGGCTATATGCCTTGTCCCACTTCCCCTTTTTTATACTTTTTTGGGCTTGACGCTCCGCAGAGGCCTGTCCGAATACCTGGGAGGACGAGAACACTAAAACACCTATGACGATTTTTCGAATCAACAATTCAACCAATTCAATGGAACTGTAAAACTATCAAACTTCGGCATAAGATTTACCTTTACTGTTGTTAACGCTGTTGCAGGATGTAATAAATTTTGTAAATTTTCAGACTGTTACAAGCGCACGCATGGCAAAGCTTAAGAATATTATCAAGCAACTCTCCGAAAAAGACTTCAAAGCGATACATGATTCCCTCATTGAAAGCAATGCCGAGAAGTCAGCGTACCTCCTGAAATCATTGCGTGAGCGACAGCTCTCGGACAATAAGATAATGACGGAGCTGGATGTTAATGCAAATGCCTACTACACACTCCGGTCGCGGCTCAACCTTAAAATAGAGGAATACCTGATGGGCCAGTTGGAAAGTCCGCGAACCGATGTATTGAGAAAGGTGGCCAACATCAATGAGGTACTCTTCACAAAGAAGCGGGCAATATCCGTTGCAACGCTGAAGAAACTGGAAAAGGAACTACTTGACTACGACTTAGCCAATGAATTGACGGTTATTTATAAATCGCTGAAGAAGCTTAACATCAATTCGCCGGATTACTTTCAGTATTCGCAGCTCTATAACCGGCATGTTGCCTATATGCTTGCCGTAGATAAAGCCGAAGATTTGCTGGCAGATTACTTTAAGAAGTACGGCGATTATATGCTTAACATCGGTGAAGCTGAAAAGCTGGGGTTGGTGCTGTTGATGAAAGAGATGCAGAATGTCGCGAAGCTTTATGAATCACATCGCCTGTATGTATATCAAAGCTGCATGTATATTTTTCACCGTCTTTTTGTCGAAGTGGACGACAACATGCAACAGGACGGTGAATCTATAGAAGACATATTTGAAAAAGTTCAGAAGATCTTTGAGAGCTATCACCTGGATTCGATTTATTACCACATGAATCTTGTGTTCGAGTTCCTGAAGCTTGAGTATTACAATCACTATAAAGTCTATAGACAAGCAGAAAAATATTATGAGGAGGTGAATGATGCCTGCGCCAACCTGCTGGTGAATTATTCAACCTTCACCTTTCCTTCTCAGTTCCTGATTTCCAAAATCGAGCGGTATCTGCGCACCGGCACGGAAGCTGAACTCTACACGGAGAATGAAGCCATTTTTCTGGATTACGAAATCGATATGCTTGACTTACCCAGGCATATCATTTACGTTGTCTACCGCGCAATTTCCTGCTATTATGTGGGCAAGTTCGAAGAAGCAGCAAAACTTATCAATGGTCTACTTAATGAAGTAAGCCTGAAGCGGTATCCCTATGCGCAACTTGAAATAAAATCGCTGCTCGCCCTGCAATACACACTGATGAAGGATTTTGAATTATTCAATCAGCTTTCCAATAGCATCCAGCGCCAGATCAGGTTGTCAGGAAAAGACAGTTGTGAGAATATTCAGCTGTTTTTAAAGATCCTGAAAATCGCAACCAGCGAGGCAAAAAAAGAAAAGAGCAAGAAAATTCAGGCAGTTATTCCACGCCTCAATGCGATCAGTGTTACTTACTTTGCGCCGACAAAACTCATTAAACTGGATGAGCGTTTCGTGGAATTGTTGACCGATTTTTAAAGGTCGAGTTTGGCAATACTTTCGTGCGATAACGGCTTATTCAGATAAAGCCTTACATTTTCGTATTTTTTAGACCGGTTGAAATCCTGCGGGTTAATCGAAGATGTAAGCATAACGATCTTACACTTCTTTTTAGCGACGTTGGAAAGTTTTTCGAATTCATCAAGAAACTGAAAGCCATCCATCAGGGGCATGTCGATGTCCAGGAAAATCAGATCCGGCAACACCTGGTCAGCCATTTCCAGCTTTTCCATGTTCTTCAGAAACTCGATTGCGCTCTTTGCTCCGGTGTGTGTATAAATGTGTTCCGTTACAGAGGCCGCCTCAATCATCTTCTGGTTAATCAGGTTGTCTATTTCATTGTCATCAATGAGCATGACGGTGCGATACTTCTTTCCGGCCATAGGTGTCTGGTGAATGGTGTATAAAAATAAACTATTGGTTCTTATTTGCAAACTGGGTCAGATGTCAAATTTTATTCCCTGTGCCAGGGGCAGGTCGTTTCCAAAGTTAATGGTATTGGTTTGCCTGCGCATATAAACCTTCCAGGCATCAGAACCGGATTCGCGTCCTCCCCCGGTTTCCTTTTCACCCCCAAAGGCACCACCGATCTCGGCACCCGAAGTACCGATGTTGACGTTGGCGATGCCGCAGTCCGATCCGAGTGGCGACAAAAATTTTTCCATCTCCTGAATATTGGTAGTCATGATAGCTGAAGACAGACCTTGTTTTACGCCGTTTTGAATTTCAATGGCCTCATCAATATGCTTGTAGGGAATAAGGTAAAGAATGGGGGCAAAGGTTTCCTGCTGGACAATTTCAGCGTCATTTCCTACAACCGCAATAGCCGGCTTAACATAACAACCCGATTCAAAGCCCTTACCTTTAAGTACACCGCCCTTCACCAAAAATTCTCCTCCTTGTTCCGTTATCTTCTTCAGTGCTGCCGTATACAACTTAACAGCCTTCCGGTCGATAAGGGGACCAACATGATTTGCCGTATCGAGCGGATTACCGATAACGAGCTGGGCATACGCCTTTTTCAGGCGCGCTTTTACTTCATCGAAAATATTTTCATGAATGATGAGCCTGCGGGTTGAGGTGCATCGCTGACCAGCAGTACCCACTGCACCAAACAACGCGCCACGGATAGCCATATCGAGATTTGCGTTCTCAGTTATAATGATGGCATTATTTCCGCCCAGTTCAAGTAGTGCTCTGCCCAGTCTGTCACTCAAGGTCCGCGCAACGGCTTTGCCCATACGAACCGAACCGGTTGCCGATACCAGAGCGATTTGTTCATTCCCGGTTAGGAGCTGACCGATACGCGCACCACCATTGACGATGCTGGATATACCTTCCGGGACTCCGTTTTTTTCAAACACACGATTCGTAATCAGCTGACAAGCTATACTACACAAGGGAGTCTTCTCCGAGGGTTTCCAGATGCAAACATCACCACAGACCCAAGCGATCATGGCATTCCACGCCCAGACCGCTACAGGAAAATTAAATGCTGTGATGATACCAACCGTGCCGATCGGGTGCCATTGCTCGTACATCCGGTGATTCGGACGTTCAGAATGCATAGTAAGTCCGTGAAGTTGGCGGGAAAGCCCGACTGCAAAATCGCAGATATCAATCATTTCCTGCACTTCACCCAACCCTTCCTGGTAGGACTTACCCATTTCATAGGATACCAGCTTACCCAGGGCATGTTTGTGCTTGCGTAACGCTTCGCCGATCTGGCGCACGACTTCTCCTCTCTGGGGCGCAGGCCAGGTTCTCCATTCCCGAAAAGCCTGCTGCGATTTTACAACTACCTTTTCAAACGTCTTTTCATCGCAGGCAATCACGGAGCCGATCCGGTTTCCATCTACGGGAGAAAACGACTCGAGAACACCGCCAGTCGATTTATGCCATTTTGAACCTGTAGACACGCCCAGGTTATTTTTTTTAATTCCCAGCGTCGAGAGGGCCTCTTTAATACCAAAGTTTTTCATGCGACTGTCGTGATCGTAATGGCGCAAAGCTAAGAAAATGAACGGGAAGCTAATGGTGTCTGACCAGGTAGAAAGGGCACTTACCACTCTACGCCATAGGTACCTTTTTTGCCGCCGGGGTAATAACCCTCGACCAGGATACCCCCTTTTTTGAAGTCAAGAATACGGTTGAGGTCTTCCACGTTGTCGACGGGTACCTTGTCTATGTATGCAATTATAAATCCTTCCTTCACACCCGTGTCGCGCCATCTTCCGGCGGTTACTTCAATGATTCGGACTCCCCCTTCAAGTTCCATGGCGGCCAATTCCTTAAAGGGGAGGTCTTCTATGCGTAACCCCTTTAAATTGTACTTCACCTCTTTTTTTGCGACGGTTTCTTTTCCTTCACTGTTGCGAAGACGCGCCTTGATTTCACTAAGGTTTCCCTCGCGCAGGTAAGAAACCGATATCTCTTTACCCGGCCGGTTTCGGGCTACCCATTCCTGGAGTTCCGACACCGAGCTGACGGTATGCCCGTCAATTCCGACAATTACATCACCGATTACTAGCCCCGACTCTTCAGCGGCACTCCCTTCATTAACCCGTTCAACCAAAACTCCCTGATTCACTTTCAGATTCAGATTTTCTGCTATCGATGCATTTACATCCTGGATTTGAATACCCAATAATCCACGTTGTACCTGGCCGAATTCCAGCAAATCATCCATTACTTTCTTCACCAGACTGACGGGTATGGCAAAGGAATAACCCTGAGAGACACCTGAGGACGTGGCAATAGCTGAATTGATGCCGATCAGTTCACCCCGTATGTTCACTAAAGCTCCCCCGCTATTTCCCGGATTGACAGCCGCATCTGTCTGAATAAATGCTTCGATCTGCAGATTCTGCGTACTATTCCTATCGCGGAGAATACCGATGTTACGTGCTTTGGCGCTCACAATTCCCGCCGTAACCGTTGAATTAAGATCGAAGGGATTTCCCACGGCGAGTACCCATTCACCTGGATTAATTCTGTCGGAGTCACCATATTTTAAAAACGGAAGATTTCTCGCGCGGATTTTCAGCAAGGCGAGGTCCGTTGTAGGGTCTCTGCCAACCAGCTTTGCGAAAAAGCGCTCGTTGTTATTCATCACCACTTCGATATTATTGGCATCTTCAATCACGTGGTTATTCGTAACGATGTAGCCGTCATCAGAAATAATTACCCCTGAGCCTGAAGAGCGGACCGGTGTTTCAAAATACAGATCCAATGGGTTGACACTGAAGTCACCCGGCCCGTAGGACGTACGGATATGAACCACCCCGGCGGTGACACTTTTTGCGGTGCTGAGAAAATCCATACCCCTTGGAACATTATAGGAGGTATCGGGAGAATACCCGGCGAACAAGGATTGCTGCCGGCTTTCGATGGACTGATACGACGTGTTGGGGTAATCAATAAGTTTCAGGGTGAACAGGCAACCGATTACTCCTCCGATACAGGCAGAAAGAATTACAACAAGGATTAAAATTGATCGCTTCATACCTGCCCGTTTAATTCCTCTACCTTATGTGCCTAGTTAATTCGTCCTACTTAGTCAACTTTCCTGTGAAATGCATTCATAATGGTCAAACTTCCAGCATGTTTCAGCAGGGCCTCGTCCGCCAGCTGGCGGACCCTGAGGGGGGCGATGAAATAAGACCAAACAAAGTTCGGATGAACTGTCCTATCAAAATCAGATAACGAATATTTCAGCATACATCTCCGTTGGCAAAGTAGTATAAGAAAGTTAACGTTTCTTTTTCACAAAAAGATATACTCCTTCGTCAGGTCGACGGATTTTCTACAAGCCGAAGTTTCTGCGCGTTGAGGTATTCGATCTCGGTGGTAGGTTACGCCGGCAACCGGATTCAGTTTAAGACGCGCTGTGCGTTAAATAAAAAAAAGGCGCCCCTTTCGGAGCGCCATACCATTAGATAAACCCAAACCCTAACCCCTTAGTTGACCTTAATGGTTGCCTTTAATACTTTTTTCTCATCCTTTGGTACCGTGATTTCCAGGATACCATTGCTATACGTAGCGGTGATTTTATTAGCATCCACATTTTCGGGAAGTGAAAATGAGCGGCTGAAGTTTCCATATTGTGTTTCCACTACATGCAGATTGTTTTCTTTTTTCTCTTTCGAGAATTTCCGTTCCCCGCTAACAGTGAGGAAATTGTCGTTTAAGTCGATTTTAAAATCCTCTTTGCTCAAGCCTGGAACAGCTACGCTGAGTTCATAAGCTTTTTCATTTTCAATGATATCCACCTTTGGGACAAAGGAGTACGAAGAGCCACCCGAACGGGCCATTGAATCGTTAAAAAAACGATCGATCAGATTGCTGAATGAAGTCGGTACGAAATCATTAGCGGTGCTATAACGGACGATACTCATAGTTTTAATTTTTTAATGTTTTGATGATTTTAAGAACTACAGTCCTACTAGGAAAAAATATGCCGATCGGTTTTTTAGGGTATTTTCAAGCCATTTTGGCTACATTCCGCATGGAAAGGATTAATATTCAGCCAAACTGTCTGGTTTATTGAGGTGGATCAGGACATTTTTTCAACCAGCGGAAGAATCCGAGGCCCGGAGACAGGCATCTCTGATCGGGATGAGGGATGAACTTCTTCAACTCAGCGCGGTTCGGCCGAGCACCGTTTCGCGGAGGCTCCAGGGTATCAGATCCCTTTAGGTTCCCAAGCTCTGAACATCCAGCTCGATGTCCATCCGGATGAGTACCGAATATGAATTATATTTAACTGATAATCACCCATTACATTGATGCGCTTGTCAATTGGATCAGTTCTCCTCATTTTACTGCTAACAACCTGTGACGACGAGCCCGTATCAAATAGCTCTCTCGGGCTGACGCTATCCGAAAAGGAAGTGAAAGAAGTGCAGGAGGAGTTTAACGTATTATTGGCGGAATTTGAATCTGTCAAAGCTGCGCGTGATGCTATTGCACCAGAAATACAAACCGATGCCGGTTTCTTATACCTCGATGTTCTGCAAGCTAAATTAAATGTGCTTTCCCTATCGCTTGTCAAGCTGGATGACCTGAATATCGAAGATGCGTTAATGATGATTTTTATGCTGATAGCTGAGGATGCCAGAAAGGATATGAAAGATATGCTAGAGAATATGGATGCCAGCAGAACAGAAAAAAAAGCGCTGCTGGCAAAGGCTGCTGAGTGGAATGGGCACCTGAGTTCATTTACTAAACAATTGAACGACGTATTCCTTACTGCGAACGATCTACAGCAGGTCACCTTTTCGGATACCGTTACAGCTGAGGTAAGATTGTTCGGAAACCGGGGGGCTTCCTTTCCAAAAAGCGGACAAGAGGGAAGCCTGACACACGTAATCATATCCAGTGCAACCGGACAAACTCCGCCTATTACGTTTAGCATTCAGGACATGAGCACCGGCGAGACATTGGTAACGGAAACGATCTCCCAGAACTTTACATATTCCAATATATGGAAGAAAAGAGCCATCCTGAACATGACGCTTTCGCTCAATTATCCTGTTGGTGACGCTGTGCCTGTTAACGTGAAAATCATTCACACCAAAAAGGTCATGAAAACACCTGATCAGGTAAACCTTTTAACAAGTAGTACCGTCCGGCAGTTGACGGAGCAAATGGCCGAAGAATTAGAAGCGTTGTATGAAGCCTTGCAAGCCTTGTATGATGACCAATTTATCACTACTGCCGAGGGTAATGCGGTAGCTGTATTGGCTACCGTAGTGGTGAACCGGTTCGGTTATGCTGTCGACGCTATCAAATCCCCGCGTATTTATAAGTATCCTCAAAATCAGGAAGCTGTAAGTGACGTAAGTGAGGGAGATATGGAAGCGCTCGAAACATTCATGCGGAAAAAGGAGACGCAGGAGGAACTCATATCAGAGATTTTAAAAAAGATGAACGAAACACAGAATAAAATCACCGATAATTTGAAGTGAACTCTGTATTTCTTTTTGGTAAGGGCAGACTAATCTAACTTCAGTGGTTGCGCATCCCAGAATTCGCTCAATGAGATATTGATAAAAGCCTATGCTATCCTTGTAAATCAAACACTAAATGTTATAAATGCAAGGACGATTAGTGAAGGATCGGGAACAAAAAATCCCAATAGTTGCGCTTATCTACCAAAATACTGCTTTGCTTCCTATTCCACTTTTAACCCTTCCACAGGATTTGCTTTTGCCACTCTTCCGATCTGCGTTGCTACGACGGCGAATAAAACAAGGACAAGCAATAAAATTGAAATGGCAATACCGGAGTATCCCATGGGCATGGCGTACGAAAAGAGCATAGCCAGATACGCCTTAACGAACACATAGCTAACCGGAGCGCCAAAAGTCAGTGCGATTATCGTTAGCCATGTATATTGTTTCATGATTATTCCCGTCAGGTGGCGAAGATTCGCACCCAGCGTTTTGCGTATGCTGAATTCACGTACACGACCTGATACATTTAGCGTGACCAAGCCATACAGTCCCAGACTTGCCAGCAATACCGCCACACAGGCAATTATACTGTTAAAGGCTACAGACTTATCGAGACTATAGAAGTAACCACTCCATACATCTTCCTGGTAGGCACCTTGAAAAGGAATTTCCGGATAGAGTCTAGCCCACTGTTCTTGTAGGGCAGCAAATGCTTTTTTCTCTGTGCCGGTCTTCACCCGCAAGGTCAGGTAGCGGTAGTCTTGGTCTTCAGCAATCTTAAAAATGGTGGGCTGCATTTTCACGAAGAAACTCTGGTCATGGAAATCTCTTACTACACCAATCACTTCATATTGGATGCTATCGACCCTAAACTGGTGTCCTATCGGTTGTGTTAATCCTAAATTTGTAACGAACAATTCATTCACAACCACTTTCTGACGATCACTGCCCGGATGATCGTGAAAGCCGCGGCCCTGGATGAGTGTTAATTCCATCGTTTCAAAGTAATGGGCATCCACCGCTAACTGCGCCACCTCAAACTGACGGTTGGGTGGAAGTTGTATCATAGCACTGGAAACACTTCTTCCCAGATGATCGCCGGAACCCGAGAGAGAGATAACATCAGGATGTTGGGTGATTGCGGCCTTTAGTTGCTCGAAAGCAGATTGATCGGGCACTTCTACATAGAGCGCATCCTTCGGGTTATATCCCCAACTGCGATTGCGCTGGTAATGGTTGTTTTGAATAAATACAACGCTGGCACTAATGGTAATACAGGCGAGAATAAGTTGTATGCCGAGAAATATTTCGGTGAGTGGATTCTTGCGACCGAATTCCAGCGAGCCCCGGAAGATGCGTGTTGCTTCGAACCTGGAAATGTAGAAGGCGGGGTAAATACCTGAACTAAGACCCGTGAAAAGAAGTAAGCCGACCAGGAATATCCACAGATTTCCGTTCCACAATTTTACTTCCAACGGCCAGCCCGTAAATTGTGTAAACCAAGGCGTGATCACAAACATACCCAGCAACAAGCCAATCAGTAAAGCGAAAGAAGTAACTACCACATTCTCTGTAAGAAACTGAATAATTATCCTGTTTCTGTTTGCGCCAATTACTTTGCGCACACCAATTTCTTTCAGCCGCTTTGATGCGGATACAATAGCTATGTTGATATAGTTGAAACAAGCCAACGCCAGCATAAAAATGGCAATGACAGGCATACCGATACGACCTTCCACATTATCATCCTGCGAAATACACTCTTTAATGTTTGACGATTTCTCAAATAGGGTAGCCAGAGGCTCGAAAACGAAAGAAGCAATAGGACGATTCGGCAGTACTTCGTTTTGCAGGGTCTTGTACTTATTCATGCCGGATTCAATAGCGTGAATCTCCGACGGATTTTCCACCTGAATCAACGTAGCACTTACCGACTTTGTCCAGTCGCTGGTAACGTACGTTGAATCTGCTACCCGCGTATTTTCAAAATTGATCAGAAAGTCAAAATCAATATCATGTGCTTTCGGAAAAGGAGCTGCCACGCCAGCGACTGTAAAAGCTTTCTTCTGCTGACCTGGAAAGATCAGCAAAAGTTCTTTGCCAATGGGATTCTCTTCACCAAAATACTTGATGGACATATCCTCGCTGAGAATAATGCTGTTGATATCCGTTAAGGAACCGGGCGATCCCCACTTTAAGGGGAAAGTAAACATCTCCAGAAAAGATGCATCGGCAAAGCGGATGCTCTCGTGAAACACGTTGTCCCCGTTTTTAACTACCACCTGCTCATCGTCTATGCGGCACACCTTTTTTATTTGTGCAAAATCCCCCTTCAACATTTCTCCCAGGGGGCGGGGTGTAATGCCATACTGCTGCAAGGTGCCGTCGCGCTCTGCAAAAGAAGTAGCCAGAAAAACCTCTTGTTTATGCTGGTGAAATTGATCTATGCTGGCATCATATTCCAAAAAAGCATACACCAGAATACAAATGCCAATGGCAAATGACAATCCGAACACATTGATAAAAGAAGTCAGCGGATTCTTCGTCAGGCTCCGAACGGAGGTTTTAGTATAATTTCTAAACAAGGTGACGTGTTGGAGCATGGGGATATCAATTCGTTGTTTTAGTAAGATCGGGCGCAATAGTTTTACCATTTCCCAGGTGTAAATTCTCCGGGCTTTTTTCAGCGAGTATTGTTCTGCCTGCTCCTGAAAAATCTCTTCCATGTCACCCTCTATTTCTTCCAGGTAATCGGCCTTAACAAAAAAGCGAAGGAGCCGCAGCGGAAGTTTTGGAGGTTGTAACTCGTTGTGTCCGCTCATATCGTTTTCAACTCATGGGCAAACGTGGGCATGGCACTCCACAAACCTGCACGGATCTCCTTCATTTCCGCAACCGTTCTTCGTTGTGTGGGTTCTCCAAACTCCGACGTGAGAAAACCCTTTTCTTCCATACGCTTCAGGGCAGACTGTATGGATCCCACACTCAGTTTTTCTTTCAGCCGTGTCTCCAGTTCGCGCTTTATCTCCACACCATAGGCTTCTTGCTGAAGGGCAGCTACGGTTAGCAGTACCAGTTCTTCGAATTCACCGAGTTTAGTTTTCTTCATACGCGTAGTATTATTCGTAATTGCAGTAAATATAGTTACATGCTTTTATTCGTAATTGCAGTTAAATTTGTATGTCGCTGGTTATCTGCGTGATAATTAAGCGGTGGGCCTGAATACGGTAGTTTTTTGGAGCGTCATAAGCATGTTTGACTAAACTTCTAAATAGTGTACGACGACGCTGTGGCGGAAAGCAGTTGCCTGATTGTCAAACTATTTATCGCTTGCTGCCCATTGCCGAATACCACTAGTGTTGGGAAGTTCTTAACGAATCGTTAAAATTAAAACGAACTTCAATTGAAAACCTCCCTGGGGGGTTCAGGCAATAAACACGCTTATGAAAATTCATTTTTTACTATCCAGTACGATCCTCTTCTTTTTTGGCTGTACAGGGGCAGATGACAAAAAGGATCAGGCTAATGCTTTCAAAAAGCCCAACATCGTTTTTCTCATTGCAGATGATTGGTCCTACCCCCATGCGGGTGCCTATGGGGACCCTGTGGTGAGGACTCCTACTTTTGATCGCCTTGCCAAAGAAGGAGCACTATTCAAAAATGCGTATTGTGCCTCGCCATCGTGTTCACCTTCACGGGCTTCCATTCTCACTGGGCGTTATCCCCATCAGCTTGAAAGTGCAGGGAACTTGTGGTCGATTATACCGGATAAGTTTCCGAACTGGGTAACCATACTAGCGGGAAAGGGCTATTATTCCGGGTCAACGCGGAAAGGATGGGGCCCGGGCGATTATTTATCAGGAGGGTACACAGAAAACCCGGCGGGCAAAAGATACCATAGTTTTAAAGAATTTTTTGAGCAGAGACCAAAGGACCAGCCGTTCACCTTTTGGTTTGGGAGCACCGACCCACATCGTGACTATACACCCAACACGGGAATTTTAACCGGTATGTCATTAGATCAGGTAGTTGTGCCTGCGTTTCTTCCGGATTTACAATGCGTGCGCAATGATATGCTGGATTATTACTTCGAGGTAGAACGATTCGACAGGGAGTGTGGTCAGATTATCGCTATGCTGGAGAAAGCCGGCGAACTTGACAACACCATTATCGTCATGACGAGCGATAATGGAATGCCTTTTCCCAGGGCAAAAGCAAATGTATACGACTACGGAGCCAGGATGCCACTCGCCATCCGGTGGCCGGAAAAGATTAAAAAAAGTATGGTGATCAATGATTTTGTAAGTTTTGTTGATTTCGCTCCGACGTTGCTGTCAGCCGCCGGTTTGGAGCCCGACCCTTCCATGTCAGGCAAAAGTATCTGGCCGCTATTTTCTCAACCAACGGAATCGACCGGCAGGGATCAGGTATTTCTGGAAAGAGAACGGCATGCCAATGTTCGCAAGGGCGACTTAAGTTATCCGGTGCGGGCTGTACGCAATCACGACTTTTTATATATCAGAAATTTAATGCCGGAACGTTGGCCGGCGGGTGATGCACAGGTCCATAGGTCAGTCGGTCAATGGGGCGACGTGGACAATTCCATCACGAAGTTTCTGATCATGAATATGGAAAATAAAAATCCGACAACTGGTACAGATTATTTTCAACTTAGTTTTGGTCTGCGCCCGGCGGAAGAACTTTATGCGGTGCGGGACGATCCGTATCAACTTCAAAATCTTGCCTCAGATGCATCACACCAAAACACCTTGATTCAAATGAGAAATCAGCTACAACAATGGATGGAAGATACCGGAGATCTGAGAGCCACTGATCCAACTTCCCCCTATTGGGATACCGTGAAGTATGTTCCCACGTATCAATTTCAAAACGTCGATGTAACAGCGGAAATAGGAGCCTACCGAATTATGTCGCCCACGGGAAATTCCACAACCGGTGCATCCGGTATAGGCTGTCTGGAATGAAATGATATACACGCTGGGAAACAATATCATGTTCCAGCTTCCGTTTGATAACACAACCTTAATTTGCACTATCCTTATTTATAATCTGCCAATTTGTTACCTTTCAGAATAATCATTTCAAATGACGTCCAGGTTCTCCATCATTATTTTATTGCTGCTCGCGTTTCCAACCTGCAAGGTATTTTCGCAGGCGGCGGCGCCGACTCCTGAGTTGGCCATTTCATGCGACCGATTTATCAGTGTATTCTTTCCTGGGAAAGTCCGCGAAATAATCAATACCAGTTCCGAAATTGAGATAAAGACTTCTGAATCCTCTAAAAACTCCATACAAATCAAAGCCAGGACTCCCGGATTTCAGCAAACCCGAATTGAGATTGTGACGGTTGATCAGCAACGTTTTGCCTTTGATGTCAGCTTTTCCAACGAGCTGCACGGTTCGACCAGTACCTACAAAAAGGCTGACGACAAAAGGGGAAGGAAGCAGGCGATCAATCAATAGCGTTATCTACCATTTCATCTGAGTCAAGTGTTACCTTATTTTTTTTTCCTACTAGTCAGGCATGAAAATTTTTCCTTTGATACAAGTCACATTGCCCGCTGATTTCCACCCGGTCTTTTTAGGCGACGTTAACAGGGCGTATGAGAGATGAAATGAAAACGACATGCAAGCGATGCGGATTTGGAAAAAATAAAAACCGAAAATTTTCTCCCTCGCAGACTCACCGGTCTCCTGAACGCTGAGGCAAAGAAACACTTAACCAATATACGTTGCTCTGTTTATCAAAAAAGGGGACAAGGGAAGAACTGGAGCTTCTACTAGCTAAGCCGTCGGATTTTTCGTAAATTGGTCTTACTCTACCTACTAACAATTCGGGCTCAATGCACGTGACTTCGGATATGAACAATTTATTACCATCAGGCCGCAACAAATTACTTTCTGTGCTAACAATTTTCTCCACAGGTATTCTTTTTGCTTGCCTGGAGGACAACAACTTTTTTAAGCCCCCTGATCCCGTCGAAACGGTAGACTTTGGAATTGTTATTTTCGATGAGGGTGGCACCGAGGGCACATCCTTCAGAAAAGGTACCGATGTCAAGATTGGTTTGAAATTGATCACTGATGGAGGGAAAGATCTTCAATGGCGCAAGGACGACGAATGTCGGCTATTTTCCCGCCAGGACTTTCTGTTGGTTTTCCAGAGTTTTGAAAGTCTCGACAAACCACCAACTCAATATTATACCCTTGGAACTCCCTATCAGATCCCGAAGTATTGCGCGACCCAGAACCTTCCTACGACTTATATTAACAGAGGCACTGTGATTTTTGCATTTCCCTGGAGCGGTAACCCGGATAATGAATCGATGGTCGCAGGAAGGTATTACGCTACGGCGAGCTTTGACCTTGTCATTGAGGGCGATGTTAAGCGTTGGGACTTACGAAAGGACTTTGAGATCTATAACTGAGTATGTTTCGATAGAGGTTGTATCTGCAATGCTGGATCTTATTCGATCGATCAAAAAGTGCTGCTTCGGGATTGCCATCGATTTTCAATTATCAGAGTCGCCGCGCTTCATCGGCAAACCAGCGTATTTCTAACTGTTGTTGATTTCTAACAATGAATACCGTTTCCGCCAGATTATTCTCCGCAGCAATTTGTTGCATTATTGAATCCCTTGTCCCTCATCCAGCCGACAAACGGCGGCAAGATTGCCCGCGAACAGCTAATTTGTGAACGCTTTTAACTGGTAAATTTTCAATCTCATGAAGTAAAAGTAATCAACCTTCTTATTTCAGGTTTTGTGTTTTGTAAGGACCAGAGTCCCATAGACCGGTGCACTCTGATCAGAGAAATTGATATGAGGGACACGCCTCTGAAACTTTATTTAACTCTTGTAATCGACCCAGCCGTGCAACGCATTTTATTCTGAAAGCACCTCAGTTATTGCCTATGTCCTTCTCAATTTGCTCGGGCATACAATTTCATCCCGTTTTGCCTGTTAAATTGATATTATTGCAACTTTCATTGCCATTGGGATTGAATATGCATACGAGATAAACGCTTCTAGTTACCTCAGATATCGTCAAAGTGATCGATTATTTGTTCGTCCTTGATTTCTGAGTTAATTAATTCAAGTTCAGTCCTTGCCTTGTCGATGTCAAGGTAAGCAATCTTTTTCGATGATGGTTTTCTAAGGGGCCAGGACAAGAGTTCATTAACTTTGCTGAAACTTTTCTTGGAATTGACCTCGGAATCAGGACGATCATCAATAGTTATTCGGCCAGAACCTCTTAATGTTATTTTGGGTGTTTTCGCAGGTTCTGTCTTGTCATAAAAGTAATAAAGTTCCCTATTTGCCAATAACTCGACAATTTGTTGTTTAAAACTGTACTTCACAATAACAAAAGATTTGTCCCTGATAAATGCCATGACTTGCTTACTATCTTTGCCCGCAATCTCAAGCTCAGTATGGAATATTTCATTTGAAACCCCCTTCTTATCATTGAGAATAATCAGTTCTCTGCCAAATGTTTTTGATCGACGTTCATCAATTTGTGCCTTTGGAATCCCTACTATGTCATTATAAGAACTATCGCAATAGGCCACAAATTCCTCAAGCAGACTCTTAACGATTATTTTCCTAAAGGTCTTATAATCTAACTCAAAGAAAAGGTCCAGTACGTTTAGAAAGGCATCCTTTTCAGATTTATAGATTCTAAGAATTATTTCTTCCTTTCGGTTAGAAAATGCAATGAAATCAGCAACAAAATAATCCTGAATCGATTTGTGGGCCCATTTCATTTTTGATCCATCACGTTGAAATAATGGGACAGCAGAAAGTAAGTCGTCTAAGAAATCAGCGTCATTAAATTCAACTCCAGGAGACTTCCTTTTCGCCTCACTTATGAAACGTAGTATCTCAGAGTCCGTGTATACAATCGTTCCAGCTTTTGCCGTATCAAACGCCATTTGGCGAAGAACTATTTTAAAAAGTTGAATATCAAGCTTGGACTTTTTGACGCGTGACCACCCGTCTTTAGAAAGATCATGACGTTTGTATAGGGCGGAGTATATTTCCTCATAAAAGGTTACTTTCTTTGAGGGAATATCTTTACTGTGAGTATAAGTGCTGTAAATCAATGAAACTAAGAATGGATTTCCGAGCAGGTCCCGTGTCTGATTAAAGCTTCTCTTAATGTCAGTAATTAGTTTTTCAGCTATTTTTATTGGACAAATAGCATCGTACTTTTTGATGAGTTGAAATGCCTCAGCAGGGACCAATGGAACAATGTGGAATAGCTGAAAGTCACCGAACGACGCCAATGCTCCCTCAGGTCGTGAAGTCAAAATGAAATGGTTCTTCGGAAGCTTCCCTACAAAATCCTTAATGTCCTTTATGATTACCTCCTGATTCTTCTGTTGTATCTCATCAAACCCATCTAAAAAGATTACAAAACTTCCAAGCTCTAAGAACTTCATTATAAGATCCTTCTCAAACGATTTGTCAATTGGGTTAATCTGAGAAAATATTTCGTCCAAGACCGTGTGGTTTTCAGAAAGATTCCTTAGTTCGATAAGGACCGGAATTGCAGATTTGCTTTCGATGACTTTGTGACTGATCCACTTCATTAGCGTTGACTTCCCCATTCCTGCTGAGTCAGAAATTAGGATTTTTTTGTATTTTTTTAACAGCGCAGGATCATAGTCAGTTATTTTGGATCGGGAATTGTCTTTTGTGCAGACAATTGTCAATGGATGGTAGATTTGCTTAATGTTAACTTGCTGGTTTTGGAAGATAAGTACATTGATATTTTGAAAATAATCATATCTCCGACCTAAATACTCTTCAAACTTGTTCTCAAAAAAGTTATCAAGGACTTTGTTCTTTAGCTCGTGCCTTTTAATCCATGCAGTGAGCTTTGCTATTTTAGGAGCAATGACCGTTTGAATTATTGGATCGATCAGGGGTTTAGCTATCGTCACCAGGTCCTTAACATCTTGAGCGGTGTAATCCATGGTTATAACGGGTTTGAGGTGATGGCTAAGTTAGCAATTAGGATTAGTTAATTTTGACGGCTACCTCCTTTGGCTTAGTGCTTATAATAATAAGTAATCCAGTTTAAGAGCAAAAGGTGATTTGAACGCAAACCGTGTATTTGGGTATATTTTGTGACCGCCACGATAAAAAAAAGGCAGTCACTCTACGTAACTGCCTGATTTTCAAGCTCCTCCTTTTGGACTTGAACCAAAGACCCTCTGATTAACAGTCAGATGCTCTAACCAGCTGAGCTAAGGAGGAATTTTCCCTAAAAGGGAGTGCAATATTAAGGACTCGACGCCCACATCTCCAACCCGCGGCCAAATTTTCTTTGCAAGTTGTCCAGAAAACGGGGTTTTGCCCACCTGCCAGAATATTCGCCACATTTTCGCCAAGGAGAGACAACAGTTTATGACACTTTCAAGACGTTCCCTGATCAGCCGAGCGCACTATAAATACTTACCATCCATCTTTTGGGAAGTGTACGGATTATCACTGCGGAAATTTTCGCCAACATTCCTGGAACGATTATCAGTTGCTTTTCTAACGTCTTTCGTACAGCGATCTCTCCTACTTCCCCCGGCGATACTGCCATCTGCATTCCGAACCATCCCATTTTTTTCTTAGTAACCAATTCGATGCTGGGTGTGGTAAAAACCGGACCGGGTGCCAGGCAACTCACACTTATATTTTTTTTCGCCAACTGGAAACGAAGGGCATAACTAAAATACATTACGGCAGCTTTTGTTGCCGAATAGATATTCTTTGATGGAATAGGTGCAAAACCTGCCAGACTGGAGACGTTTAATATGTAAGAAGGCGCATTCTTTTCTAATAGTGGAAGCAGCAAGAGGGTCATCGCCATACAAGAGTCAATGTTAAGATTCACCATGTGGCGCAGTGAATTGAGTGGCAGTGATAAAACATCCTTCTCACCCCCTAAGCCAACAGCGTTGCAGAGCATTTTTATTTTGATATCTCTGTCGATACACCATTGGGAAATTTCGCCCGCTGACTCTTCGCGACCTAAGTCGTACGACATTATTTCGACGCATACCGGATAGGTGGCTTCGAGGTTTTCTTTTGCAGCCGAAAGAGCGCTATAGTCCCGGGCAACTAAAATTAAATTATAATGGCGCCTCGCCAGTGATACAGCGATAGCATAGCCAATCCCCTTGCTGCCGCCTGTAACCAGCGCATAGGGCAACGTGGCGTCGACATTGAATGAAGGGTTCATAGGCAAATTTTTGAAATCATTTGTTGGGACTTTTATGGCCGACTCATGGCCCTAGTCACCTAGCCCGCTATAAATTGCTGCAGCCCATCTATTAGGAAGTACACGGATTACCGTGGAGCAAATATTAGACAACGTTCCAGGTACGATGATCATCTTCTTTTTTAATGTTTTTTTTACAGCTTTTTCTCCGACTTTTTTTGGTGGCACGGCCATTTGCATTCCAAACCATCCGAGGCTTTTCTTTGTAGTTTCTTTAATACTGGGTTTCGTAAATACCGGTCCCGGCGCCAGACAACTTACACTTATCTTCTTCTCCTTTAACTGGAAACGAAGGCTATAACTAAAATAAAGCACCGCCGCTTTTGTTGCCGAATACATGTTCTTCGATGGGATAGGAGCAAACGCTGCCATACTGGCGACGTTTAAAATATACGATGGAGCGTTCTTTTCTAACAAGGGAAGCAGCAAAAGACTCATCGCCATACAAGACTCGAGGTTAAGATTGACCATGTAACGCAACGAGTCGAGCGACAACGTTAAATAATCTTTCTCTCCGCCTAATCCTGCCACATTGCAGAGGATTTTTAGTCTGATGTTTCTGGCCGTACACCATCCGGCTATTTCCCTGGCGGATTCCTCTTTGCTCAGATCATACGAAAGTATTTCCACATGAATGGGATATAATGCCTCAAGTTTGTTTTTCGCGGCGACGAGCGAGTCATAACCGCGGGCTATTAAAATCAGATTATAATGGCGACTGGCTAATGCCTCAGCTATGGCATAGCCTATACCTTTGCTCCCCCCGGCAACGAGCGCATAAGGCAATGAATCCTTAACACTAAATGGATGATTGGCCAATTCCAGGGAGTCACCAGGAACAAATTGTTCATCAATACGGGCATATACTTGTCCAATGACGAACAACGCGATTAGGACGGCTAATGCTTTCTTCATGGCTAAAGGTTTGTAGATCCAGTTCACTTTTGATACCAAACTGTAAAATCAGGCATCCTTTTCAAGTCACAAACGCCTAAGGCATAATCAAAGCGTGCACCTTTAAGCGCAGTTGAACGCCGGAGGAATCCAACAGCGAGCGCAGAAAAAAAACAAGTGATCGGTCAACTCCTAACTCATAACTCATAACTTCTCCCTATTCCCAATTCCCCTATTCCCTATCCCCATCCCCTCCCCCGAATATTTCCCGAAACCCTTGCATCCGAAGTTCCGTTCATTAACTTTGTAACTCAAAGTGCTTTCAAATGAAAGAAATACCGGAATATGAAAAGGATCTTGCCTCCATCCGCACGATCATGGAGCGATCCTCTAAATTCATTTCATTAAGTGGATTATCCGGAGTGCTCGCCGGGATATACGCCCTTGGTGGCGCCGTCGCTGCTTACTTTATGATCCATTACCCCACCTCACCCCTTCAGTACAGAACGTATTCCGTCAACGAACCGGGTGTATTACTCAAGTTGATTTTGCTCGCCGCCGTGGTATTCCTTGCCTCGTTAAGTACCGGCTTGTGGCTCAGCAATAAAAAGGCACGGAAGCATGGACAAAAGTTATGGTCACCGACAACGCGAACTATATTAGTTAATGTATCTATTCCGCTTCTGACCGGTGGGCTCTTTATTTTGATACTCTTTTATACTGGTCACTTTGGATTAGCCGCACCCGCGAGTCTTGTGTTCTACGGACTGGCACTCATACAAGGCAGTTTAAATACCTTTGATGAAATCCGATACCTCGGCTTTTCAGAAATTGTTCTCGGCCTGATCTCAGCGATGCTCCCGGGTTATGGCTTGGTATTCTGGGGCATTGGATTCGGGATTCTCCATATCGTGTACGGTACCATTATGTATAATAAATACGATAAGTGAAAAACCCGTTCGAACATTTAGACAAAGTTCTGGAACATCGTATCCGGCTGCAGATCATCTCTGTGCTGGTCAGCAACGATGGATACGAATTCAACGCGTTGAAGGAGCTGCTCGGGATCACGGATGGAAACCTCGCTTCACACATCAAAGCGCTGGAACGGGAGAAATACATCTCCGTATCCAAGTCCTTTGTTGAGCGAAAGCCCAACACGAAATATAAAATAACCGAACGAGGTCGCCATGCATTCAAAAAACATCTGGACGCCCTGGAGGCCGTAATAAAACAACAAAAATAATTTTTTTACCATTTCACTTTGAATTTAAAAGCACTTTTAAACAATTAACAAACTAAAAAATCAATCAAATAATGGAAACAACAACTCACGCTTCCCTGAATCTTTTCGAACGGTTTAATCGGTGGATCCAGGAATCCATCATGGTGAAACTTTTTTCGATCGGCTTTCTCATCCTCATTCTATTAATTCCGTCGTCCTGGATAGAAAATATGATTGCCGAACGTCAGCAACGCGCCGAGGAGGTCATGGCCGAAGTTGCCAATAAATGGTCCGGCAGTCAGCTGCTCTCCGGACCCGTTCTTGTCGTCCCCTACCGTAAGCAGGAGGTGATTGATATGGGAAAAGACGGCAAAGAAATCCGTGAACGCATAGAAAAAGCATTCTTTCTCCCGGAACAACTTGATGTCAATGGCACGCTAAAACCCGAAATTCTGCACCGCGGTATTTTTGACGCCGTAGTCTATGAATCCGCGCTTGATATTAAGTCGACGTTCGCGCCACCCGACTTCAAAAGCCTTTCCATTGCAGATGAAATGGTCATCTGGAAGGATGCGCACATGGTGTTTGGAATTACCGATCTCCGCGGCATCAGTGACAAGCCAACCTTCCGGGTAGGCGACAAGACACTGGGAGCAGAACCCTCCAACAACATCGGGGTAGTGGCGATACGAAGCCCGCAGGAAGCTGGTGCTGCAACAACCTATGAACCCGCAGAACAACGCAACGCAGCGTCAACGAATGGCATTATGGTTAAGCTCAACTGGGAAAACGCACCGGCGTCCAATGAACAGGTAGCAGTCAAACTTAATCTGAAAGGAAGTCGCCGGCTCGACTTTGTCCCTGCGGGAAAAATAACCGAGGTAAAACTCAGCGGTCCATGGTCGGATCCGAGCTTCGACGGTGAGTTTCTGCCGGCAACGCGCGAAATCACGGATGAAGGTTTCAAAGCATCGTGGAAAGTATTACACTTCAATCGTCCATTCTCTCAACAATGGACGCAAAACAACCAGACACTTAGCGGAGCTGATTTTGGTATCAAACTATTGATACCCGTTGATCAGTATCAAAAAAGTATCCGCACATCAAAATACGGTGTGCTCATTATCCTATTGACATTTGTCGCCTTATTTCTGGTTGAGATCACCCAGAAAATCCGTATCCATCCTTTTCAATACATCCTCATCGGCGCTGCATTAACCATCTACTACACACTGCTGTTAAGTTTCTCTGAACACTTTGGATATAACCTGGCTTACGTCATCTCCTCGGTGGCAACGGTTGTATTGATCGGCTTGTACTCCATGTCGTTTTTGAGAAACAATAAACTTGTTGTCCTCTTCTCCCTGCTGCTGGTAACGTTTTATACGTTTATCTTCGTCATCATTCTACAACAGGATTTTTCGCTGTTGATAGGAAGTATCGGCTTGTTCATTATTGTCAGCTTGCTGATGTACTTCTCCAGAAAGGTGAACTGGTATCAGGAAGCGGTTGCTTAAAGCCTCACCCTAGATCCCTCTCCTTTCGGAGAGGGACTTAAGCCATTCTTCCTGAAAACGTCTGGTGTTCATGGTGCGTGGCCCTATTGATTAGAATGATAGAACAGTGTGCATATTTAACCGCCAAGTCGCAACGGCGCGAAGGTAACGCAAAGGTCTCGCTGAGTAGGCAAGAGGGACTTTCACCCTCAAGCCTCTCACAGAACCGTACGTGAAACTCTCGCTTCATACGGCTCGTGTTACTCTTTTATAAGTCGTCATTCTGCGTTCCCAATGATAAAACAGGTTGGGCTTCCGGT
>JBGSQQ010000044.1:0-63014 GCA_041737945.1 Chryseolinea sp. | reverse complement strand
TATGGATACTTGGACGGTCTATATTCTGAGTTGTTCAGACGGAAAGATTTATACAGGATGTACCAATAACCTTGATGAGAGAATGATCAGGCACAATAGAGGGGAGGTACTGTCAACCAAATCAAGGCTTCCTGTTTCGCTATGCGGTGCACTTTTAATTGTATATACAATAGTGCACCGAATTGACCTAAAACACATTGATAATCAACTAGTTAAAACCGTGAACATCTTGATTCCAGACAGGTTAAAAATCAATTTTACAAACCTAACCCGGTGCACTTATGGGCGACATGATCAACGTTCTTTTCTACGTTGGAAAATTGAAAACAAATTCCGAAGGTCTTTCTCCGGTCTATTTGCGCGTTACTGTCAACGGACAACGCTTTGATATATCTACATCTCAATTTGTGGACGTTGCCAAATGGTCCCAGGTGGGAGGCCGGGCCATGGGAAGCGCTAAAGAAGTCAAAGAGCTAAATTTCTAGATGTATTGCGCGCTAAGGCACTAGGTATTCAAAAGCATTTAATCACTGTTGGCAGTGAAGTCACCATTGACTCATTTACAAAACATTGGAATGGCGTAAAAGAAAAGGAGCGAATGCTGTTGGAGATTTTTCAACACCACAATGACCAGGTGAAGGAACTAATCGGGCGACAGTATTCACCTTCAACACATAAAAGGTATGAGACCTCACTTGAACACACCAGAAGGTTTATTGCAGAGTATTACAAACAATCAGACCTTTCCAACCATTTCTTCCACAAAAACCATGATGAAATGAAAAAGCGATTTATCATACTTGTTGACTTTTCAGAGTATTCACTTTTTCGGTTCCGCCACCACAGCAATGTATCCGAAGACTGAGTTATTGGCCATTCTTAGCAATCGTAATTTTTTTTCCGATTTCATAGACCACAATACTCAGAACCGCATAACTGACTAATATGCCCCATTCACTGAATCCCAGTGGAATGGTGTGCAACAATGTATTAAAGAATGGAATGTACACCGCTATCAATATCAGACTCATTCCGAGAACCAACGTGAGGAGCAAATATTTATTGTCAAACGGATTTAATCTGTACACTGGCAACCTGAATCCGCGCACGGCAAAAATATAGAAGAAGGTATTCATACCCAGCGCAACAAAGGTAACGGTGCGTGCATATTCTAAATTACCGGTGCTCTGCCAGAAGTAATAAAAGATGACGAAGAGTAAGGTATCCATTATCAACGCATAAAAGAGAATCAGTTTTTTCATGTCATTGCTGATGATGGGCTCGTCTTTTTTTCGAGGTTTAAGCTTCATAAGACCTTCATCAATTTCGTCAAAGGCAAGTGCCATGGCTGGCAACGAGCTTTCAGCCAGTTTTATCCACAGAATTTGAGCGGGCAGCAACGGCAAGGGTAGTCCAAGCAACACTGCCCCGCCAACAACAATCATCGTAGAAAAAGCATCGGTGAGCAGAAACAACAAGACTTTGCGGATATTATCAAAAATTATTCTTCCCCTGCGTACAGCCTCAACAATAGTATTAAAATTATCATCCAGTAAAACCAGGTCGGCCACATCTTTTGAGATATCTGTTCCGCTTCCCATGGCCACACCTATATTTGATTTCTTCAGTGCGGGTGAATCGTTGACGCCATCACCGGTCATGGCCACCACTTCGCCGTTTTTCTGGTAGGCACTTACAATCTTGCTTTTATGTTTTGGTTCTACACGTGCAAAAACCTTGATGTTGCCCACTCGTTTTGATAATTCATCATCTGAAAGAATATCCAACTCTGATCCTTCAATAACTTCATCGGCACCGACCTCCATGCCAAGTTCATTAGCGATCGTAGCGGCAGTTAGTTTATGGTCGCCTGTTATCATGACAGGCCTGATGCCCGCGTTACGGCATTGTTGTATGGCATTTGCAACTTCTGGCCTAAGCGGATCCCGGAATGCCACCAATCCGGCAAACACAATTTCCTTCATGTCTGCTGTTGAGAGGTGATACTCCTCTGACGCTGATATACTCCTAAAGCCAAGGCCAATTACCCGTAATCCTTTTGAAGTTAATTCTTGGTATGTTGTTTTAATTTTAGCTAAGTCCTTTTCCTGCATGGGGAATACCGCCCCATTGTGAAAATAGAAGTTTGAAAACGAAAGTATTTTTTCCGGCGCGCCTTTTAGATAGATGATTCGTTCATGTTGTCCTTCGGGTGTAGCGTGAAGAGTGGCCATGAATTTATGTTCTGAGCCAAAGGGAATTTCTGCCAATACCGGCAATTTTTGAAGAAGCGAATTCCTGTCAATACCAAACTCATGCCCTGCCAGCAGCAGAGCTCTGTCTGTAGGATTGCCGCTTGCCTTAACCTCTCCATTTTCGCTATGAATAAACCCCGCGTTGCAGACAAGCGATATTTCAAGCAGTCTATTTATGTCGGGATGCATAGGTGCCGAAGGTTCACCGTGGAGGGTAGCATCGTATGCAATAAAACTATCGCAGCGCATTTCGCCCCGCGTGAGCGTACCGGTTTTATCTGCACAAATAACCGTTACAGATCCCAACGTTTCTGCAGCGACGAGCTTTCGTACTAATCCGTTTTTCTTTACTAATTTATTCATGCCCACGGTCAGTATAACTGTCATGGCGGGAATCAATCCTTCGGGTACAGCAGATACTACAACCGCTACTGCCGTCATGAACATTGCCAGCAAGGGTATGCCGGTAATTATGCCAACGCCAAAAATGATAATGTTAATAACTACAAGTACTACTCCCAGCCATTTCCCAAATACTAATAGCTGTACCTGTAAGGGCGTTTGTTCCTCTTCGGTGGACTGGACCATCGTAGCAATGTTACCGAGTTCGGTGTTGATTCCCGTTGCGGTAACTATGGCCTTTGCATTTCCACTAGCGGCCACCGTGCCGGCATAGATCATATTTTTTCGTTCTGCCAGCGGAGTACTTTCGGGTAATGGGTCAACATGCTTGGCGAGGGGTAGCGACTCTCCAGTAAGCGAGGCTTCGATGGTGGAAAAATTGCTGAGCTCAATAAGTCGGGCATCGGCAGGAATCTTATCGCCTGATGAAACGAGAATTACATCACCCGGAACAATTTGTTCGTGAGAAATAGAAACGGGTTTTCCGTCACGCAGCACGTTCACATCGTAGCGTATGAGTTTATTCAATCGCTCCAATGCCTGCCCGGCTTTATATTCCTGAAAAAAACCGATCACACTACTCACATAAATCACGACGGAAACAATGATCGCATCCACCCAATGCGAAGTAAGTATGCTGATGACAAACGCAGCAAAAAGAATGTAAATGAGCGGGTTTTTAAACTGCCTGAAAAAAAGTGCAACGGTCGACAGCTTCTTCTTATCGGGCAATTTGTTCAAACCGTACGTCTGGATTCTTGCTTCGGCATCGGTACTATTCAATCCTTGTTTTCCTGCGTTCAGCGACTGCTGAACTTCTGCTACGGATAATTGGTGGTGGAGATTCATTCTAAATGAGGTTTATAAGTTCTGTTCTGACAAGGTTAAGTAAGAAAAATTAACTCAACGTTTCCAACTGAGTTATCCGCCTTTTGCCATTGCATTTTTTATCATTAAAAACTCTAAAATATTTTCTGTGTCAACTGTACCCACAAGTTGTCCGCCAGACAGTACGGGAATCAGTGACGACTTGTGTTGTTGTATCAGTTGAAAAGCTTTTTCCAAAGGTAAATCGGGTTCGAGAAATACCATGTCGCGATTCATAACAGCATGTATCGATTCATTTTCTCCGTGTTCAGATAAGGCTTTAATGATTTCATCACGGCTAAGTGTACCCATCGGAGTAGAATTTTGCACTACCAGAAAATTCTTGCATTGCCCGTTCAGTAACATCTGCACGGCTATACTCACAGGTTGGTTCGGATCAATGGTTTGGTAATGCTGCATCAGCACATCTCTCACCGTGTAGCCTTCCAGCAAGAATTTAGTTTGTGTATAGGCAGCTTCTGCCTGGGCACCAAGGAAAATGAAGAACCCTATAAAAATTAGAAATGGATTAGAGTAAAAACCAAGAAAAACAAACCCAAAAGCGAGCAACTGCCCTATTCTTGCTGCAATGTTGGTGGCCACATTCCGCTTCATGTAGATGGAAAGAATTGCCCGCAATACTCTTCCGCCATCCATGGGGAAAGCCGGGATAAGATTAAACAGGGCAAGCCAGATATTTACAATAAAGAAGGTAAGGAAGAAGTTACTGCTGTTTACCCCGCTCGTCAGTTGCAGGGTTAGATTCTCTGCGTCAGGCAGGGTAATGAAAAACCCCGTTATTACAGCCAGCCCGATATTGACAGCCGGGCCAGCAAGGGCAACCACTAATTCTTGTTTTGGTTTTTCAGGAATTCTCTCCAGCCGCGCTAGGCCGCCTATGGGTAGAAGAGTAATGTCCTTGGTTTGTATCTTATATCTTTTTGCGGCTAGCGCATGACCGAGCTCGTGAAGGAACACGGCAAAGAAGATGCTTAGAATAAACACCAGTGACCAAAGTATTTGTTCAGCACTGTGCCCGGCCTGGTAATTACTAAAAATAATAAAGGCAATGAGAATGGAGAACGTCCAATGTACGAAAACACCGATACCGGCTATCGTGCCAATTTTGAATGAGCCTTTCATGTGTTAATGTTTATTTCAAGTTATCTTTAATTTGTGTGATTATAGATTGTAATATTTCTTTGTTTTAGCCACCATCTGGCTAGTAGTCATGGCATCAGCCGTCTCAACAGATTTTAGTCTATGACGCAGACTAGCTTCACCATCTTCGAACTTTTTTTTGAGCTTTGTTTTCATTTCGGCAGGGCCGAAAACATAAAATTCATCGGCACCTTTAATTTCTTCGAGTACGGTTTTTAGGAAATGGTCAATCTGTTGCCTTTTTCGTTCGTCAAATTTCTTTTCATTGTTAATGTGGCGAGTTCCCATGAAGTCTCCCTGATTACCTTCGTGATGATGGTATATTTTGTTTTCAATAGCCGATTTCAGTTCTATTATTAATTCCCTCCCTTCAGCAAAAGTCATAATCACAGCTTTTGAACTATCTATCCAGATTCCGATTTGCTTTTTCATGGTGGCGTTTTTAGGTGCGTAATAATTCCGTTCATGTTCTAAGAAGCAAGGTCGCCATGAGTCCGACATACAAAACCAGAATGATGAGGGTGTCTATGCTCAATCGCCATATTTTCCTCTGTGGTTTAGCCATAAACCCTAGTCCTGCCACGGCAGTCATGATGATGACCACTATCACAGATTCCAAATGCACTGCTTCGACATTGGCAAATAAGGATCCATTGGTGTAAAAAAGATCCGTGAGAGCAAGGATAAGAATATTGAATACGTTGCTACCCAAGAGGTTGCCAACCAAAAGATCGAAAGTTCCCATACGGATAGCTGCAAAGGATACCACCAATTCGGGTAGTGAAGTGGCGGCTGCAAGAAATAGGGTGCCAAAAAATGTGTTGCTCAATCCGCTAAGGTGGGCAAGCTGTTCGCCAAAGTAGGGTAGAAAGAGTGCAGCACCGATAACCAGGACTGCATTGGCAACATAAGCGGTAACAGCCCGTTTAATTTCAACCTTGTTATGTTCCTTACTTAAAATACCAAGTTCCTTACCATCTTTCTCTGATTGTGTGAATTGAAATATCCCCCACACTGCTGCGAGGTAAACCAGGATAAGAAGAATTGAAAAAGGGCTTATCCAAAGCAGCACCGGAGTAATATCCTTCAACATAATGGCAATACCACTTAAGGCGATAAGAATGATGCCAAATAATCCCGCATAAAGTTGGCTGGGTTTTACCAATGAGGTGATCGGTTGCTTGATACGCACATCAATCAGTGATAAGATGAACAGATTAAACACGCAACTGCCAAACACATTGCCAGCGGCCAGATCTGGCTCATGAACAAGTGTGACCGAACCAATGCCCGTCATTAACTCGGGCAGAGAGGTCACGGAGGATATTAAAATCAGGCCCACCCAGGCGTTGCCCCATCCTGTAAGTTCGGCAATTTTATCGCCATACTTCGCCAGCTTAGTTCCGCTAAAAACTATACCAGCAGTGCAACCGATAAAGCCAAGCATATATAGATAGAGTGAGTTCATACGGGAAACATGATTTGCTTTTTACTGGTTGATTTCATTTCTAAGGGATTCATTAAGTTAAGGTATCTCGAAGTGCGCGAAGCACATTCATTAGCGTGCCACTGTAACTATCCTTGGAACAGGGTTAATGTCCTTGTTTCCTAAAAACCAATAATGGAGTCTTGGTGTCGAAGGAAATTTCAGCCGCTTTACTCCCTAAAAATAACCTGTCGTACCAGCTTCTATTTTGTTTGGTAAACAGAACCACCAATGACGGTCTGGATTTCCGTATGTCCTTTTGTAAATGATGTGCCAGGGAGTGTTCTATATGCAATTTTTGAAAATGGAACTTTACACTTCTTGAATTGTGCTTAGCTGCCATCTTCTCCAGTTTCATTCTAGTCTCTTTCAGCGGCAAAAGAAAATCGTAGTGATAAACAGAAATCTTTGCTCTTAGCGGCTTACTAAAACCTACTACCTTTTTCAATTCTTCATGAAGTTTATCCATATCAGACGAATAAAGTACATTGGAAATGGGGCTGATACGGTAGGTTTTTGGAACCACAATAACCGGGACAGGCGAGGTGGTAAGTATGGAAGAGGCATTGGTGCCCACTAATTTTTTTAATCCACCGGCACCCCGTGTACTCATGCAAATAAAGTTGGCTTTTATTTGTTTAGCATAGCCGATAACAGAGCGATCTATTTGCGACCCCTCCGCTACAACACCTTGCACTGATTTTGTGGCAAACCCTGATTGCCGGCCGATTGAATCAATAAGCCGCATCAGGCGGATATGCGCTTTTGTTAGTTCTGCTTCGGCGTAGGCATTGTATTTATTATCGCTCCATCGTGTTGGCTTTGGCAGTTCCATAGCATGAAAAACGATAAGTCTGCCGTTAGTCTGCTTTGCCAATTGCAAGGCAAACCTGATTCCCGCCTTGGAGGCCGTGGAGAAGTCTGTTGTTACCAGTATTTTATTCATAGTTCAGTTAGTTTGGTTTATCGGATACTATTTATGAAATGCCCTTACAAATGCCGAAGCAGTCACAATAACATCGGCGGTTCATTACCTATTTCTTGTACGTTAACAGTGGTACATTGTTTAAAAATGCCATCTCCCTTGTTACACTCTGACCAAATAATTTTTTAAAAAAGGTCAGCTCATGGGTAAACATGACCAGCATATCCGTTTTGTGTTTTATCACATATTGATCTATCCCCTCAGTAGCATCTTCATGGAGCGAAACGGTAAACGTAATTTTTTTGTAATCCATTGCCTTTGTTAGCTTGGCCACAGTTTGTTTTATATCTGATTTGCTTTCCACTGTGGGCGATACAATATGAAGTATGTGAACTGCAGCATTAAAATCTTTGGCAAACGCTACCACTGTCCTTAACTCATCCTTTAGATCAATGATGTCGGTAGCGTAAACAATATCTTTCAAATTTGTAAACCGGGCATATTCGGGCACTGTAATTACCGGAATGTCACTTTTACCTATGACTGCTGCAGCATTGCTGCCTAATAATATTTTTTTCAAACCAGTTGCTCCCTTTGTCCCCATCACAATAAGATTAAAGTCGTTATGTCGAGCGAAGTTAGTCACTACGCTTTCAACTGGGTACCCTTTTATAACATGGCTTGTTATATTTATTCTTCCTTTATTTTCTGATCTGATTTCACTAATCAATCGGGCGCAATCCTCAACGGCATTATCAGCCATTTTATCTTCCAGGTATTTTACATTTAATGTTCCTCTGCCAGGAGAGCTATCTGAGTTGACTACATTTAATATAACAAGCTCAGCCTTAAGCTTCTTGCATAACTTTACGGCATATAGAACGGCCACTTTTGATAGCGGTGAAAAATCGGTCGGGATACGAATTTTCATGCGTATGATTTTGTTTATTGACTTGATTCTATTGAAGCGTTGTCTTATTAAAAGTCAGCAAAGGTACGCGGGTATGAAAAGCCAGCTGACGGGTTACACCTCTCCCGAACAACTTTTCGTAAAAATCGAGTCTATGGGTAAACATGGCCAGCATATCAGCCTCTCGACTGGCGACAAAAGTATCTACCTCCTCCGCAATACGATCATTCCTTGAGACATGGAATGATAGCTTTGGGTACTTAGCCTGCTTGATAAGATCAGCAGTAGTTTTTTTGATGTTCATTTTTATTGCGGTATCTGAGGGGATCACGTGGAGCACTTGTATGGCTGCATTAAAATGCCTGGCAAACATGGCTAGCGTCTTGATTTCCTCATGGATATTACTCATGTCGGTGGCGTAAGTAATTTTTTTAATCTGCTTAAACCCGACTTCACCGGGTACAGCAATTACGGGTCGGCTGCTGTTGTTAATAACAGCCGTTGCGTTGGTTCCCATCACAACTTTTTTTAATCCGGTGGCGCCTTTGGTTCCCATCACAATTAAATCAACCCCATTTTCGACAGCGCATGTTTCGACCATATCTTCTACAGGATAACCCATGATGTACTGATAGGTGATTCCCAGTTTGCCTTTCGTTTGTACACGAATTTCCTGCATGAGCTGATCCGCATCGTTGTTGGCAATTTTTATCATTTCATCTTCCAGTTTTTTCCATTTTATGGAGGATGCCGCTGAAGTGCTAACATTAATCACAGCCAATAAAATGATTTCCGCCTTCAACTTTGCTGCTATTATAACGGCATACAAAACGGCTGCCTTGGACAGTTTTGAAAAATCGGTTGGAACTAGAAGTTTCATAATATTCTTGTTTTGAAATTTGTATTTACCACACTAGGTTTATACAATAAACCTATTCGATTAAAAATCATTATCATTTGATTTAGTCGTTGTTGCGTGAAGGACAAGAAGTGGCAACCTAGCCTGATAGGCCATCTTTTTTGAGAGACTGGAATCAAACAGTTTTTCAAAGAAACCCCGCTTACGCATTGATAATGCGATAAGATCGACTCCTATGGCATCCACAAACTTATCTATGCCTATTCGAATATCTTCATGAAGCATGACATAGTAATGCGGTTGATCAATATTGACTTCGTCAGCAACTGCCTTTGAGAAATCATCAATAAGGTCACGTTCAGATTTCAAATTTTCCTTTGAGACGTGTAGAAGAAATAGTTCAACTTTTAGTCCCTTAGTTATTGTAACAAGTTCTTTTAAACTCTGCATATCGCTGTCCAGAAAGTCCGTTGCGAATACTATTTTTTTGGGCAGGGCTATCGTAGCATTCACGGGTACAACAAGTACAGGGCACGTGGCGCCTTCAATAACAGAAGCGGTATTGCTTCCGAACAGAATCTTTTCAATACCGCTTGCGCCCTTTGTGCCCATCACTATCAGGTCAACTTTACTGTCTTCGGCTTTTTTGATAATTTCATCCACAGCACCACCAGTTGTAACCTTGCTCTTGCAAAGGATTCCGCTGTCTTCTGAAATTCCACGGCATAACTTAGCCAGTTGTTCGTCGGCTCCTTTTACCGCCCCTTTTATCTCGTCCTGAATAAGCGCATATACCAGGTTGTTGCGTGTAACCGCGGGGGTGTAAACATTGAACAACCCAATTTCAGCACTGAGGGACTTTGCCAATAGTGATGCATAGTCAATAGCATGTTTAGCATTTGTTGAAAAATCGGTTGGAATGAGAATTTTCATTGGTGGTTTTTTGATTGTTTGACATTTGACTTCAGAAAGGTGAGCAAAGGGAGTTTGGTGTGGTAAACAAGCTCTTCCGTTTTGCTGCGGACAAAGAGCTTATCAAGCAGACTGCGCTCTTCTGGAAACATAACTAATACTTCTGGCCTGCGACTTTTTAAATACCGTTGGAGTTGCTCAAGGATCGTTAAGCCTTTTTTCTCCTTTTGTATAATGATCTTTATTTTCTTGTACTTAAGTTGTTTGATTAGGTCCGTTAACTCCAAGTTTGTTTTTACACTGCTCTTACCGAACTCTAAGTAGAGGACTTCAATTACTGCGTTCACAGCGGTAGCTGTTGGCACTATGCAGCGAAGTTCGTGTACAGTATTTCTGAGGTCAGTGGCGTACACCATTGTCTTTACTTTCTTATAGCGGTAGCGGGGAGGAATGGCCAGTACCGGAGTTTCTGCTTTAAAGATTAATTCAGAGGTAGTGCTTCCAAGCAGTTTCAGTCCTGTAGCGCCATGCGTTCCCACAATGATAAGATCGGCTTGATAGGCTTTGGCTACGGATACCATAGTCTCAATGACGAAAATACCATTCTTAACCACAGCGAAAACCTTTTTACTGTTCCTTTTAAGACCTTGTTCCCTGTAAATTTTGCTGACTAATTGATCGAGTTTTCTTTGTTGAACTTCTTCGGTGCTCTTTTGAATTTTTAAGAATTCAGCTTCACTTATAGTTGGGTTATATTGTGGAAGGTGCACGACATGAAATACTATCAGGTTGCTTTTAATGGCTGTGGCGTAATGCGCTGCATACTTCACTGCATTGTTGCCGGTGGCTGAAAAATCGGTGGATACAAATAAGGTTGTCATTTTAGTAAATTTATTTTTTGTTACAATCCATTTGGCTTCGCCATTGTCTACTTTCAGTATGATCCAAAGTCAAACTGTGTATTAGCCATAGTCGCATGGAATTTCAAATCCGCTTTGATTTTTTGTGAAGAGTAGATAAGATGATCCAGGCCGGCCCACAGCAAGAACCATCCGGCAGGCTCAAATAACACAAGCAAAATGTGTACATAATATTTTTCTGACTTAAGAAACGAGACATAGCTGGCCACAAGCATTAAGGCAATTCCAGTAAGGATAAAATAGACGCCCTTTCTTTTTACATCCGCAGCTTGGGCATACAGTTGCTGATAGGTATGTTTAAAGTATCCGCTCAACCGCGTAAAAATCAGTTTCTCGTTCTGCTCATTTCGCGCGGCAACCGGTAGTAACAATCTAAATGTGCTGATAATACCGTCCTTCTCTTTGCACGCTTTTTTCGCTTCTGAAATAAAATCATCGGAAAGCATTCTCTCATGAAAGGAACGCGAATCAAAATCCGAAAATATATCATTGTACGAATCCACCCACATGCTTACCTCATTTGGATTTGTTTTCGATGCAACAGAGTATTTAAGAACTGATTCGTTCATGTAAATTCCTTTTCAATCTGCTATTGTGCAATCCATCCGCCATCTACGGCCATGGCATGACCCGTTACAAACGATGCCTCATCTGAACAAAGCCAGATGACGGCATTGGCGACTTCTTCGGATTTGCCCATTCGTCCGATGGGTTCCATACTGGCGAACTGATCCTCTACTTCCTTTTTCTTTCCTGTAATTCGGTCTATCATGGCCGTTTTAATTGCGCCGGGACAAACGGCATTAACCCGTATTCCGGATTTCGCAAATTCAAGGGCCGTGGTTTTGGTAAGCCCCACAACTCCATGCTTGGTAGCCACATACGCGGGTAGCCCGGGGAACCCAACCAATCCTGCAATAGACGCACAGTTTACGATAGCTCCTTTGCCTTGTTTAAGTATCTCTGGTATTTGAAACTTCATACAAAGCCAGACCCCCTTCAGGTTTATTCCGATGGTTTTGTCCCAGTTTTCCTCTGTACAATCTATTGTTGAACCACCAATGCCCTCAATTCCAGCATTGTTAAAAGCAAAATCCAAACGACCGAACTTGGAAATAGATTTCTCAACCATCAGCTTCACATCATTAGAGTTAGACACATCACATTTGATGAAAATTGCTTCACCGCCGAAAGCTGTAATGATATCCATTGTTTCATTGTCTTCGATCCAATCGGCGACGACAACCCTAGCGCCTTTTTTTGCGAAAGCAATTGCTGTAGCTCTGCCAATACCGAAACTCCCTCCGGTAACTATGGCTACTTTTTGATCCATTGTGTTATTCATATTCTCTTTTGTTTACCAGTTTTTCTTATGCCAAATCCAAAAAATGTTTTACATCACTATCACTTACACGCGGTAAGTTCTCATAAAAGTCATCCGTGTGTTGAATATCAAAAGTTTTGACTACGGAAATAAAATCATCGACTTCGCCAATAATCTGATGACTGGCCGCTAATGTTGTAACAGGCACAGCTACAATAATTTTTGAGGGGTTTTGTTTCTTAATGCTCCTAAGGCATGCAAGCATAGTATCGCCAGTTTTAAGACGGTCGTCCACCAATATGACAGTTTTGCCCTTGAGGGATATAGGCTTTCGATCCTGCATGTAAAGATTATGTCGGGCTATTAGTTCGTTTTGAATTTTTCGAACCTTATGATGAGTATAGTCGCCAGGTATATCCGTATCATCGTGGATGTTAATCTCATTCAGCGTAACCGAACCAATGGTCTTACCCATCTTGGATGGGTGGTCTATTTTCTTACAAGGAATAATGTCAAAGGGTAGGTTTAACAAAGCGGACAAATGGTACCCTATGGGTACACCCCCGGCAAGAATGGCGATAACAACCGCGTCGGTTTTGTCTCTATACACTTTTAGTTTATTGCCAAGAATTCGTGCAGCATCCGCCCGGTCGTGAAGCTTGACCAGTGGATTTATGCGATATGGTTCCTTTCTGATTGAAATGACAGGCTCGATCCTTCTGACCGGTTCATCTAGGTAGGCTGATATTCTTGAGTGGTTTAATTTAATAGCCCATTTTTCAATATATCCAATCAATTCGTCAATGTTTGGACTATTACCATTTTGAATATAAGCGCCAGAAGCGGCCATGCCTAATAACATACAGTAGTGAATTTCATAACCTGCCAATAGCCCCAGGCAATATCCAGCATTCAGATTGTCACCTCCTCCAGTAAGTACCTTGGGCTTCATTACAACATTTCCCTTCATTTCAAAAACAAATGGCTTCTGTATAGCTTTTCTTGTTGACCTTGGCACTGCTTTCGTGCTCATACTATTCGTAACGACAAGTGTTCTGTCTATCGGGTGAATGAGAAGCGTGTCAATATTCATTGCCTGATAAATAAAGCGTGCGGCAATTTCCAGCGAGGGTATTTCTGTTTCTGCGCTTCCTGTTAATGCCATCCATATTTTATTCGTTTCATTTTCGTTCAATCCTAATGTCACATTTCCATAAGATGAGAAGTCACTGATCAGGTCTATCACTTCATCAATTTCCTGGGCTGTTTTCTTTGAGGGGTCACACAGATCAAACATGAAATAATTGTCTTTCCTTCCCATACGCCTTATTATCTTCTCGTGAAATAACTGCCATATGGATGTAGCGTGAGGCAGATTTGCCCAATCAAGCAAGGCAAATAGCTGACTTCCCCGCGCTGCCCGCTCTATTTTTTCGAGGCCGCAATTTTTTGCAATTCGATTCCAGTTATAGGTAGTTAAAGCATCCAACTCTGAAAAAATCAGTTTGCCATCGTTAAATTCGAAAGCATTACTGATTCCAGGTTGTGAAACGGAAATCTTTTCACAGGACGGGTGCATGACTTCAAACACCGGATGGACTTCCGGAAATCCCATGACGCCCAGGCAAGTAGACGGAACGCTTAGCCTTGCCAATGCATGGGAAAAAATAGGCGCATTACCACCCATTTTGGTCTTTACGGTAACCAATTCTAATTGTCCGCTTTTGCCGGCAAGGGTTTTCAAGTGATCAGCAAATTCACCTACGCAAGTAAAATACTCGTCTTTTACTGAATGCTTCTTTCTAACCACTTTTTGGATTCGGTCGATAAAACCATCAAAACCAGCAAATGCTTTAAAAGTGACTTTCTGCTTTTGGAATAGCTTGAGTTTATCCCGCACTGCATGTAATAATGTTGATGTCGTTTCCATAATTAAAAAGTTAAAGATTCCGGGTGCCACTTCTTATCAATACATTCGGGCCTGCCCGTCTGTTGAAAATCAAAAGACTTTTTAGTCTCACGTTGTTCTTTCTCCATTTCTTCAACTTGCAAAGAAAAATCAGTCATCACATTCATATAATTCATAAAGGCTGCATAGGGGGAAGCATACGGACTGAAGTAACTATGCACACCTCCATCGTTACCGGTTTTTGTTGACATGTAATAAAAGTGATCGCTGGTCTGCAGCCATCGCCAAATATTTAATAAAAGTGGATTATCAATACTTTTTACCGTCCTCTCCAGTTTCTTCAAAGACTCAAATGCATCTTGCTGTATGTCATTACCTAGCCATGCAGAAAGGTCTCGTTTTTCATCTGCCCAGGAAATACTGTTGGGTACAGTAAGGGTATCAACCGGGTTCAACATTGCAATAGCCTGCGAAGGGCCTATCATTTTTATCCTTTTGTGCTTACCCAAACGTGATAGTAGGGCTTCAAGAAATGAAAAAATACCTGTATCTGCTTTTTGGTGTTCACCAAACGTTTCATAGTCCATTCCAAGCGTAATTAATTCGTCCTTCTTCAGCGCTGCCTCGACCCAAGTCATATACTTTGCGGCTGTTAACGGCCATTCGGGCCAGTCTTTTTGCATAAATCGAAAAGCGATATCATCGCTGAGTCTGTAATTGCGTAAAAAGATTCTGGTGGATTGTTCGGAATGTTGATAAAGATAGTTGGGACTTCGTTCACCCAATATCTTTTCAATACCATCGGTAATAACGCCAGTAAAACCTAAATCGCTAATAGCCTCGTTGATTTCGTCATTATAAATCAACTCGGTATTACGAAAAACCGAAGGACTGGTTCCAAAAAGATCTTTTAGTTGATCAGCGTGTTTTTTTACCTGAGCCTGGAATTCTTTTTTACTGAATATAGATGAGAGTGAGTGATAATATGTTTCCGATAGAAATTCAACTGATCCGGTAGCTGCGAGCAATTGAAAACTCTCTAATGCCGCAGGGGCAAACACTTCCATTTGTTTCAATGCAGAACCCGAAATTGAAAACGCAATGCGTATGTCAGGATACTTTCGGATGAATTTCAAGAGTAAACGATTGGTGGGGAGGTAGCAGTTTTTTGCTACTCGCTGCATGATCACCTGATTCAATCCATCATCAAAATAATCGCGACCAGTTCCAATATCAAAAAAACTAAACTGGCCCAGTCGCCTGGGTTGATGAACCTGAAAGTATAAATTCAGATATCCAGTTTTGCTATTATCTTGTAAGATCATGATATAAAGCGTTTATTTTTTTTGCAGCGAGTTCCCAGGTTATACCGGAAATCTCTTCTTTACTTTTATTTCTTAGTGTATTGGAAAGACTCTGGTATTTCAGAATGTTACACATGGCATCAGCCAAGGCTTCAACATTCCAAAAATCAATCTTCACAATATGTTCCATCACTTCGGCAACACCCGATTGATGAGAGACAATCACCGGCACACCGGCTTGTACAGCTTCCAAAGGAGAAATACCAAACGGCTCTGATACGGAAGGCATTACATATATATTTGTAACTGACCAAAGCCGGTCAACTTTTTCACCCTTTAAAAAACCTGTAAAGTGAAAGTGAGACGCAATTCGCAAACGCGCTACTCGTTCTATGATTTTAGGTAATAAATCTCCCGAGCCTGCCATGACAAAGTGAACATCCGGAAACTTTGACAATACTTTTTCCGCAGCATCAACAAAATACTCAGGTCCTTTCTGAAAAGTGATCCTACCTAAAAAAGTGATTATCGGTTTTCCAATGGGTGGCCGTTGAATATCTTCATTTTGTTTTGCCGGCAGCGCGCCATTGTGAACTACTGTTATTTTATCGGCTGGTATTGAATAATTATTGATAATAATATTTTTGGTCCATTCACTAACTGCAATGATCTTGTCGGCTGCTTCCATACCTTCGTGCTCCATCTTGAAAATCGGTGCATCCGCATTTATTCCTGCACGGTCAAACTCCGTAGCGTGCACGTGAACAACAAGTGGCTTACCACTAATTTTTTTCGCGGCGATACCAGCTTGGTAGGTAAGCCAGTCGTGCGCGTGTATAATATCAAACTTTTCCTGTCTGGCAATTTCAGCTCCTGCTAGTCCATACCTTTCCACTTCTTCTAAAAGATTTGGTCCGTAGCCCCCTGAAAATTGATAGCGAACAGTTGCCTCCTCGGTTGTTTGAGCAGTATCCAAATCAGACGATAGAGTAATATTTTTTTCAGGAAATTGATAATTCCAACTCGACAATGAAACAGCATCTGATAACACATGTTGTGTGGTGTAGGGTGCAGGGTTCGCATCTATACCGATCACTCTTAAATTTGATACTATCTCAGAAATTTCTCCTTCTTCATATGGGGGGTTGTGATGAAGCTTATGTTTTAAGATTGAATTAATTGGGATCTCAACATTACTAGCACTTCTAATTTGAAGACCCTCTTCTATGGTCTCGCTATCAGTTTTTGGGATTACAAATAGGATTTGTGTGTCCTTTTTAGCCAGTGATTCGGTAAGTCCAAAACACGCGGTGCCCAAGCCACCTGAAATGTGGGGAGGAAATTCCCATCCGAACATTAATACTTTCATTTGACTTAATTTTTGACATGTACACTTTGGAGAACTGAGTGGTTAGTTTAGCTTTGCTGAAGTAATTTGTTTTTTTATCTATTAGTTACCTATGACAACCGTCATGACATCGAGTGTTTTAGATCAATTATTGCCGTAGATTTAATTAAGTTCCAGGATTAATAGATCAGAACTTTGTCCCTCCACGGCAAGTCATCAAATCTTTAATTCACATTCCACATGATCAATTCTGATACAGCTGTCGGTCAGAGCCTGTTTTATTATGCAGAAGTCAAGGATTGGCATCATGGTGTTTTATGTTTTGGTGAGTTATTAATGGCCTTAAATACGAGTTCAGTTAAGTATTCTGTAATGCCATCTTCCTGATCAACCGGTATTTCAGTAAGAGAAGGAAGGTGTCTGGCAAAATACCGTTGGTCATAGGAGCTTTCCACAACTGTAGAAATCAATGCAGTGGGAAAACGATAGTCAGGACTTATTTCGCTCACAATGCCTGCTGCTTTTTTACAAAGCCTTTTGTAACTGAGGAACAATCCCTTCTTATTTTCTTCATCTACATGCTTTGTAAGATATACCTTTTGCGATTCAGCGATTACAATTCTGTATAGAGCAGCTTCATCCACCTGGGGTATTCCGGGTTCCTGCTCAAGCGGTGATGTTAGTAAATGAAGGACAATCTTTAATCGTTGCTCGGGTGATTCGATGTTGGCCGTAGCAAGCGTGATACGGTATTCCAGCCATGTCCAGTACCAGGTTAGGTGATACGTCAATAGCCTGTATTTATTATCAAAGTAACGATAGATTGCGGCTTCCGTACATTGAATGTCATCAGCGAGCTTTGCAAAAGTGAAAGACTCAAAACCGAGTTCATCAATGAGTTTAATACTATGCTGAATGATTTTTTTTCCAAGATCTGATGAACATGGGTCTTTTGTAAAAACCTTATCATTTATTTTCAGCTGAATATTTGAGAAGTTTTCTTGTGTTCTCATAGTTTTAGCGACATTTCATGTTATCGGACTACGCAGGTGAAATCAATTTTATTTTTTCTACTGTAATGTTTTTGGTTTTGGCGTTTATCTCATAATTTTTGATCACCTCGAGCACATCGTAAGCAATTGCCTTTGATTGAGAGCAATCAATAACCACTTTTGAGTTTGCAGGAATAGCGTTCAGCGCGTCCATTACACTTGCTTTATTAAAGAATGACACTTCTTGTGCTAAAACGAGCTGGTGAAGTTGCTGGCCGTCTTCCGCAGTGATTATGTCTTTCATGTGATGAGAATTATGGTAACTATGACGTAAGGTGTAAAAGATGCCAACTAACATACCTATTGCAATTCCTTTTAACAGGTCGGTTAACAGAATGGCAACTACGGTGGTGGCAAAAGGGGCAAACTGTTCCCAGCCTAATTCATACATCTCCTTGAAGAGAGATGGTTTTGCCAGTTTGTAACCTACCAGCAACAAAATGGTAGCCAGACTTGCCAAAGGAATCATATTAAGAACATTGGCGAGTGTGATTGCGCTGATCAGCAGAAAAAAGCCATGAAGTATTGTAGACATTTTCGTTTTTCCGCCAAATGAAATATTCGCAGAACTACGAACGATAACCTGCGTAACCGGTAAACCACCAATTAAACCAGAAATTACATTTCCTAAACCCTGTGCTTTTAGTTCTCGGTTAGTTGGCGTAATTCTTTTGAACGGATCAAGTTTATCAGTTGCTTCAGCGGATAGCAGTGTTTCTAGACTGGCTACAACGGCTAGTACAATCGCAACTTTATATACTTCAAAATTTGAAAGGGCCGAAAAGTCAGGCAAAGAAAACTGGCTGATGAAACTCATAAAATTTTCGGGCACAGGAATTCTCACTACCTGGTCAGCGGTCAAAGTAAAAGGCTGTAAATCGTTCTGGTAAATGTGGTTCATCAGGATGCCAAGGATTACCACTACGAGCGGACCGTTTATCATTCCGAAGGCCTTATGCTTTTTTGTTAGTACTGTATCCCATACGATGAGTATGAATAATGAAAGGCCGGTTATAAGAACTGCACCCTGTGTAAAAAACTGAAACGCGTTGATTAACTCAGAGAACGTATTTTCGCCATCAACTTGAAAGAAGGCTAAATCTCCTTCAGCATCCTTATCCCAACCTAATGCGTGCGGAATTTGCTTTAGTATTATTAGAAGCCCGATACCGGTAAGCATCCCTTTAATTACTGAAGAAGGAAAGAAGTAGGCTATAAATCCTGCTTTTGCATAGCCCATCACGAGTTGGATAATTCCTGCCAGTACAACGGCTGTTAAGAACGACTCCCACGAACCACCTAGAGAAGCAATGGAAGTTAAGACAATTACGGCCAGACCGGCTGCCGGCCCGCTGACACCTAAGGCAGAACCACTCGCAGCACCTACAACAATTCCACCCACAATCCCCGCAATAATACCAGCAAATAGTGGTGCGCCTGATGCCAGGGCAATGCCAAGACAAAGGGGAACAGCTACAAAAAACACTACTATACTGGCGGGCAGGTCGTGTTTAATATCTTTAAGCAAGGTTTTCATAATGCTTGATAGATGGCCTGACTTTATTGAATGGTAAATGTTAATCACTTATGCAATAGTAATACTAACCTGATATTCAAAACATGATAATTATCGTGTTAATGACTGAGTTTAATCATAGTTATTAATACAGTTTTATTTATCAGACTATAAGTTCATTAGAGCAAGGGTGTGAGACTGGGAAGTCCAATTAGTGGTAAGTGTTGAGGCAGATGGAAGTGGTGGTTTGGGTCTTGCCGTAGCTTGGGTTTTGCGAGGGCTTGCGCGGTAAGGGGATGTACCGAAAGCGTGCGCGAAAATTGTTCCGTCCAGAAATAAGCTTACACTTTTTGGTTAAAAGGTTCATCACTCCAAGGCGAGGATTATTTTTTACCAAAGAACATATATTGCCAGAAATAGGAGCACTGCTAATTGCCGTTTAATTAATTTTTCTGCTTCGGAACCCTTCAAACATTTCATCCCTTTTGCTGCCGCAATCTAGTCATGCTCGCCGTTTCATCATGCATCCTATGCCCGTTGAGATTGTTGATTGTAGAATATGCACTGCGTATTAGTAAAACCTTCGTTGTGGGAATGTAGGGAAGAACAAGAGCAATTATTTCTGTATTTTTTTTGTTGAGCTGACTAGATCGAATCAGAGACTAAGCAGGGAGTTACGACAGTGCCCGTTATAAATGCAAAGACGATCTTTATCGCTTGTTTTTTTTAGTAAAATACCGCTTTAATTTCTTTAGGGGCGGCCGTCGAAAGCGAATCTTCTTCGTCCCAAAGAATTTCGTAGTGGACGCCCCACGAGTATGAGAGGGAACAAATACACTCTTTGGCAATAACCCCTACTTGTCCATTCCAAACTCGAATCACTAATGTATCAGGTGGATAGGGTAAAGCGCTCATACCCCTATTTAGTATAAATCAATTTGACAATCCCTGACAAAAGTATTTGTGATTTAATTTTTTAATCTCTTATTCTGTGAACCACCGCTAAGTAAATTCACTTTTTGCAAGTGATGATTAGTGGCATCAAGTCGATATTGGAGGAAGCGTTTATCGCATCTACCTATATGAGCAAGAAAAGCACCAAAGTGCCGGCTTCGTTATAATATTCCCACTTTCCCTCCTTAGTTGCTTTGCCATTGATAATTATTCTTTGTCCCTTTTCTTTGAATTGTCCATTGTGGTACCTGTTAGTGACTTCGCATACTAGTCGAATTTGTCCGTTAACTGTGTCCTTGCTACAATGTGTCTCGCCAGTTGGTGGCATTCCCTCATCACCTAAGATTCTTTCGTCAATTGTGTAGCCAAACTCATCAAAATTTGCAATTGTCCAAAATTTAGATCCGTCATCGGATGTTTGCCGCCATTCTCCAACTTGATTTATGGCATAACCTTTCCCAACTTTTCTAACTGAGAGATTACCCGTCCAATACTGCCTATACCAGTTTGCCTTTCCAGAGAATCGCGTATTGATTGGGAAGATATTATTGGTCGACAAACTATTATTCATCAATTCTTCGCGTCCCGGCGGCCCAGTTCAGGAAGGCCTTTTGCTTTTCATAATCGCTTAAAAGTTTGATCAGTTTCGATTGTGATTCAATAAGTTTTTCCTGCTGAATATTTATTTTGAATAAATCACTTTCTCCATTTTCTAAATTTGTTAATTCTGCTTGCAGCAGCCGAATGTAATTGTCAACCATTTCAGTTTGCTGGATTATGATCAGGCCATTATTTAGTAGTTCATTATAAGAAGCACTAATCTGGTTTAAAATTTGCCGCTCTAAATAGGATCGTTCAAATTTTGTGCTGCTAATTTTAATTTTTGTTTGCGCTAATTTTGCTCTTTCTTTTCTGATAAAGAGTGGAAACGAGAAATCGAGGCCAAATTTGTAATTATCGCTAAACTGAAAAGAAGAGTTCCACTCCGGGTCAAAGGGTTGATTTAAGAAGTAATAGTTAAGATCCAATTTTGGTTTGAGATATTCCGCAGCCAATCGTCTGTCAACATCAAGCTGCTTCAGCTTTACATCCACTTTCTGAATTTCAGGATGATTGACACGAGCTTGATTTAAAAGCTCTTCCAATTCCAGGGCAGATACTCCGATTATATCCTTTCGAAGTACGGGGGCATAATCAAGAGATAATTGCAACGGACTGTTCAGGCTGTCCCAAAGGTAATTTGAAAGCTGGATGCTCGTGTTTTGAAAGCTCAAAAATGCTTCCTGCCTTTCCACTAGGCGCTGTTGTAATGTAATTTTTGCCTGAATGGTATCTATTGGAGCTGCCTCCCCTAGTTCATTATTGAGCTTCACTCTTCTGAAAATCTCTGAAGCTATTAAAACACTTTGGTTGTATAACTTGTAATTGTAATAAGAATATGACCATTGCCAATAATCTTTTGCTGCTTCCAGTAATAATTTATTGATGGCTTTTACTTGTTCAGCTTCTACCATGTCACCGAACAGGTTCGCCTGTTTTAGCGCTGCTCTTCGTTCATCGGTTATTAAGCCTCTGCCAAGCGGCAAGGAAAGTCCAGTATAAAACTGCTGAAAATCAAACTGATCGGAGATGTACCTCTCGGGGTTTAAATATTTTCCTGAGTTCTGCTCTACACCGATAACAGGGTCAACAGGAAAAATAATTGGAAATTTTACAGAAGCATTCATGATCTTATAGTACTCCGTATCGCCAAAATTCTTTGCCAAATACTGGGCTTCTAACTTCGGATCAAAACTACCTTTTGCTAGTCGTAATTCCTGTTTTGCCATTTCACTTAATAGTTCAGTTTGTCTGGCAACAGGGTGATTGCGCAGAATCTGATCGTAAAAAAGTTCTAGGGTCAGTGCCTTTGCGGAATCAGGTATCACTAATAAAGAATCTGTAGAAACCTGTGCATGTGTAGTTACACTAATTGCAAGCGTGATCATCAGCGTCATACGCTTCAAAACTTTCATTGTCCGCTGCTTCACAATTACTTATTTTTATCCGGTTTGCTTGTATCCATTTTCTGAATGGCCTCATCTAGTGGTTCCTCATAGAGACTCGGAGGAAATCCATTGAGTTGTCGCCATATTTCATACCAGACAGGCACATCATCTAGCATCACCCATCCTTTTATCCCGGAGCCCACACGTACTTGTGAAGGCCAAATCTGCTCAGTAGTGTCTGGAATAACCAGCACTCTGAATTCCCCGGGCTTTGAGTTCACGTAATCTATCACTTCTACCTTTCCTCCGAAAGTACCTACGGATACGCTTGGCCAGCCCGAAAATTGAAGGGCAGGCCAGCCATCAAATTCAATTCTTACTTTCCTTCCTTTGCTTAGCAACGGTACATCCATGGCTTTTACGTAAAGCTCTACCGCCATGTCAGAAGCCTGCGGCATGATAGTACATATAGCATCTGCTTCTTTGATGGTCTCGCCAATGCCTGCCATCATTGCCTTCACCACATATCCGTTTTGCGGTGCAAGTATTTGATATTGATAGTTGCGGATCTGCATGTTGGCAAACTCGTTTTTTAGTTTGGAAACTTCTGCCTGTGTATCGAAAAGTTCAGCTTGTGTATTACTTAAGTCTGACTCTGCTTTGCTGATCTTATCCAGGTATTCAGCGGCTACGCGATCTAATTCGATCTGGGCATTAAGGTAATCGGCTTGGCTTCCCTGATATTTATACTCGATATCCTGATACTTCGTTAACGGAATATTCCCGGCCTCATACAATTTCTTGTTCCGCTGAAACTGGTTTTCTGCATTTTGAAATCTGAATTTTTCAGCCTCAAGCTTGGCTTTGGATTGTTCTATTTTAATGTTCATCGCATCCCGAAGCGCCTTAATCTGTCTTCTTAGCGCGCTGGCTTTGCCTTCTTTTGACGTGATGCTTCCTCCTTTTGCGTCGATTTGTTCCGTAAGCCTGAACAGCAATTGTGGATCAAAATATTTTTCCTTTACCTCGCTGATTGTAATAATGGTATCTCCCTTTTTGACAAATTGTCCTTCACGTACGTGCCACTTTCGAATCTGGCCAGCGATAACGGCTTGAATAGTTTGCGGCCTGTTCATTGGGTTGAGTGCTGTCATCTTCCCTGAACCTCGGATATTCTGTTGCCATGGCAGAAAAAGCATTAGAAAAAATATGCCCATGATAACCATCAGCCACCTGGCCAGAATCTTCCCCGCATTGGGAGTTTTCAAGGCCCTTAAAGAATACAGCCTGTCCTGAGGTATCATTTTATCAATTCGTTGCCTTGAAAAATTCAGCATAAGTATTAATCTAAATAATTTGTAAGAGACCCGTTGTTGAACAACTCTTTAAATGTTCCTTCCATTGCAATGTTGCCATCATTCATGACAATGACCCGGTCACATGCGGCCATTACCATGGGATCATTCGATACTGCTAGTAAAGTCCACTTTTTTTCGGGTGCTGTTACACATTGAATTTGCAATACCTTTTCTTGCTTCTTCAGTCCACTGAAGAAATCATTGAGGATGATAAGATGAGGTTTCTTAGCCAGGCATCGGGCAAGGATTATTTTGTTGATCATCGAACTTGAAAATCCTTTACCACCACTTAAAAGGTGCGTATTTAACCCTTGAGGTAAGCGATTGATTGTATCATCAGCGCCAACCTCACTAAGAGCTTCCACAGCATCCTCAACGCTTTCCATCGGTTTCCCAACGGTAATATTTTCCAGGATAGTACCATCAAAGATATCTTCATTTGAAATGTTCTTCGCTATTTTATCCCGTAGGTGGGTCAGATCGAGATCTCGAATGGAGTAATTGTTAATATTTACAATTCCATCAAAACCCGATTGCATCCCGGCAATAATGTTGGTAAACGTTGTTTTACCTGACCCTCCAGGTCCAGCAATACACACTCGTTCACCTGCTTTAATGTTCAGGTTTACACCCTTTAAAATGTAATCCTGTCCATTGGGGTATTTGTATTGTAGATCCTTAACCTGAATTGAATAACCTTTTTTCTGCGTACTGCCTTTCGGAAAATCAATGCCGCCTACTTTCTCAAGGGGAAGGTCGGTGACTTGGGCGATTTTATCGACAGCAGTAAACAAGTCATAGACAACATCCATGTACATGATAATTTTTTCTACAGCACTCAGTATAAGGATGATGATAACCTCAGAAGCGACAAATTGGCCAAGCGTTATTTCTCGATTAACAACAAGGATAGTTCCCATGATGAGTAAGCCGCCAGTCACAGCCGCCTTAAAAAGAATGATAAAAGAAAACTGAGTGACTAGAACGCTGAAGTGTTTTTTTCTGTACGTCAGGTAATTATTAACGGTGTAGTCAGTTTTCTTAATTGGTAAGTCAGTGTTACCAGCCAATTTAAAGGAATTTATTGCCCTGGCAAGCTCTTCCAGCCATTGCGCAACCTTATACTTGTACTTGGACTCATTAATTGACGACTCAAGACCACTTGGGCCTGTGATGTAAAATATAAGAACTAAGATCGTTATTAATATAATGCTAAAGAAAACAAAAAATGGATGGTACAGGGAAAGTAAAAGAAGGCCAAAAAATATCTGGATCGCTCCGGAGGACAAATCAATTAGAAGTTTAGGAAGTCCTTTCTGTATGGTTAAAATATCAAAGAATCGGTTGACCAGTTCCGGTGCATAATTGCCCAGGATAGATTCCATTTTAAGTCGTGGTATCCGGAAGGCGAATTCAATCGATGCCTTGGTAAAAATCCTTCTTTGAAGGTGTTCCACAAGACTAACTTGCGCAATTTGAAGGCCTCCTCCCAACAGAACGCCAGCAATGACAATCCCAATCAGAATATAAACAGAACTAAAAAAAACTCCCCCGCTGATAAGTTCGACAGTTGTTTGTATTCCTAACGGCAGGACAAGACTTAGCAGACCAATAACAACGGAATAAAATAAAATGTAAATAATATCCTTTTTTTCTGTCGACAATAGCCTGAAGAATCTCCGAACGGGGTTCATCTTTTTACCCTGAAAATCATCTCCATAGGCATATTCACTTATTAAACTTTTGTAAGGGAATGCTACATAGAATAGTATTTCTCCATCTTTGTTTTTCAATAAAGATTGATCATCCAGGTTTGAAAAGCTGAAATCGCTGTTCTCGAATTCCCCAATACTTTTTGTGGAAACCTTTTTATTGGTTCTCTGATAGAGAATGGGTGATACGTCTCCATCACGCAATTGAAAAAATAGCACCTGGCTCTGCTCATCCTTCAAAAAGTTTAAGAAAGAACTGTAGTCCAGTGTATACTCCATGAACAACATTCTTATCTTACTCCCTGCCTCAAGAAGGTCTCTTTTAAATTCGCTAAATTCATCTGGATCGTATGCGCGGTTATTCGCCTCAACAAATCGCAAGACCTCCATATCAAAATCATGTTTTGCATTGAGCGCTGACTCGTTTAAGATTCGTATAATAGTGCTATTATTCATTTTCATTGGATTTAATAGTACTCATAACAAAGCTTTCCAGGAATTTAAATAATCTTTCATTAAGATTTTTAGGCTCGTCTTTCAGGTCTGAGAGAATTGGTAAATGTTGTGCGTAGTATACCTGATGATTTGCAGCATGAATGGCAGTGCTTACCAGGGAATGAGGAAATGGATATAGGGGGTTAATTTCTTTAACAATGTCAGTAATTTTCTTACACGTTTCTTTAAACGGCTCCAGCAACCCCGCTTTATAGTCTTTATCCACGGTTTTAGTCAGAAAGGTTTTATCCAATTCTGAAATAACGATGCGGTGTAAAGCACTTTCATTTATGTACAGCGAAGCCCCTGGCATTTTTTTTCCGCATATCAATTGCAGGCAGACCCTTAGTTTTTCTTCTGGTGTTCGGATGTTGTTAATGCCATAGTCAATTTGAAAATTGATCAAGATCCAGTACCAATCCACCAGGTAGTGGAGAAGGCGTTGCTTATTCTCAAAATACCGGTAAATGGTTGGCTCGGTAGTTTCGATCTCCGTGGCGAGTTTTCTAAAGGTGAATTGTTCAAAGCCCATTTTATCGATCATCTCGATGCTTTTAAGAATAATGGCCTGCCCAATGTCCGTTTTTTGAGGGTCTCGCACAAAGAGCTTATCATTTATCTGAAATAGTATATTGTTCATTATTGGTAGTAATACTACAAATAACGCAAGTATTTCTTAATTGTTCAAATTTTGATAGGCATAAATTATTTAGGGAAGTCGGCAACCAATTCGTTAAGTGAACGTTTAAATGTATAACTTGCAACAATAAAAGTAATACTTTTATGAGTAAACTAGCCCTTTTTTTGATTATTCTAGTCCTATCAAGTCCTTTTAGCGTAAGTGCTTGGAGCATCTACCCCCCGGAACAGACGGAGCAGACGGAAGTAACTTTCGAGGTTTTGAGCAAGCCCAGGCAACAGAAATCCATTCTGGCCCTCCGGAATTACGTGCAAAAGAGTAATGTTTTCAGTGGGTTAGGCACGTTAATACTCATAAATGGTGTAAGTTCTCGTTGTGCGAACAACAGCACGCCAATCTATTTGCGTAAATGTACTCTTCTCATTTAGTGTTAGGTGCCTTGAATTCAAAAGTTCGTGAGTACTAGTTTCCAACACATTTAAACCATTAGACAATGAGCAGGGTGTTTTCAAAGATTATAGATAAGCTTAATCAAGTTGATCAGCTTATACGATTAAAGGCGACGGGGCAGCCTAATGAACTTGCCAGAAGACTGAGAGTAGCTCCTAGTACTGTTTATGAATATCTGGCGATTCTCAAAACCATTTTATCTGCACCCGTCAGGTACTGCAAAAGGAGGCGTTCCTACGTATACGATGAAGAAGGTAAACTTTATATAGGTTTCAAAAAGAACCCTTCCGCATCGTGATTTTCAGGAAGGCTTTTCAACTTAATCGGAACTTAACAGTGAAATTTGCGCGCTCCGGTATTTCCAGAGCGACCATCGGTAATTTTGTAAAGGTTAGTCTTCATAGAGGTTAGGTAGGTAAGCCCGATCACCTGGTCGGGCTTTTATTACCCCCTCCACTCATAAAAGTACCGGTGGCCTTTAGGATTTCATAGAAAGACCCAGCTAAAAAATTTGCTACACCAAAATCGTTTTTAAAATAAATAAACCAAAATTATGACTAACATATTATTGTCTGCATTACTACTTATTGCTAGTGTTGGAGCATCTGCCCAAAATACTTCTAAAAACTTTAAAGATTTAGAAGAAGCGCTTAAGTCCCCCGATAAGGTCGAGACCTTAACCTTAAGTGATCAAAACCTTACTTCCTTTCCTGTTGAAATTCTACGATTCAAGAATCTGAAATACCTCGATTTGAGTAACAATAGTATAGCCTCCTTGCCGGATAATGTGGCATTGTTATCGAACCTGTTTTATCTTGATCTGTCGGGAAACAAATTAATTTCGCTGCCGCCCGATTTTACTAAACTTAAGTTCCTCCATAATCTCTACATTTCTTATCAGGCACCTATCAACTTAGATGATGATTTAAGAATCCTCTCTGCTTTACCATTGCTAAAAGTATTGGAAATTAAAAGCCCGACCACGGACCAACTCCCACCTTCAATCGGCTTACTTAAAAATCTTCAATACCTGGAATTATCAAATAATCAGATCGAGCTATTGCCAAAAGAGTTTGCGTCCCTTTCAAACCTTCAAATTCTTTACATCAACAATGATCAGAAATTCGACCTGAAAAGAAATATCGAAGTACTGAGTCAGCTTCCCAAACTTTCCGAACTGCACCTGGAGGGCGATCATTTTAGTCAGTTGCCAGCCGAAATAAAAAAGCTCCAATCACTTGAATACCTGTATCTGAAAGATAACAATCTGGAGGAATTACCCGCAGAAATAACACAGTTAAAAGAGCTGAAGTACATCGATATCAGTAACAATCGGATGCCCCATATTATGCTTGACCATTATCGGGAGACTTTGGCACCTACCGTAAAAGTGATGTTCCATTGATTCAACAGCGTATTCAAAATCCAAAAAAGCAAGTATTAATTAAAACGTAAAAAAATGAAATCTACGCTAATCAAGATGATTCTGGTGACAACGATTTTTAGTATGTCTTCCTGCACGGAAGTGAATAAGAGAGTGGATAGAAAGTTAGGCTTTTGGATAAAAGCGCTGGTCAGCTAGATTCGATGCTGACCAATGAATTAATATAAATACAGCAGCTTGATACGATTATTAACGATGAAATAGTGAAGACCAGACAACTCGATTCAATTAATCAAAGATCGCAACTTAAAATAAATTCCATATTGAACAAGAAATAATTTTCTTGGATAAATATATGCTATTGGTAAAAAATGCTAGTCTGTGTGATGGTGGCAAACTGATGGATTAAATTATGATTAAAGTATTGATGCTAGGATGGGAATTTCCCCCGCTGTTTAGTGGAGGCCTGGGAATAGCAACGCATGGATTGGTGAAAGAATTGAGCAACTCTGTTAAAATTTCTCTTATTGTGCCAACTACTTCTGAGGCCATGAAGGTCGACAATGTAAACTTTATCGGCCTTAATCGCATTACTCTGAACGATATAGCCTTAGAAAGAGAACAGTTTGATTTGCTTTTGTGCCATACCGAGCTATTTGAGATTCCGATTCCCGTAAGCCCTTACCACTGGATCAATAAAAGTGTAATCGTAGCTGAACAGTATGCGCGTAAACTCAGTACAGAAGAGGGTAACGAAGAAAAAGAAGCTATACATCAAATCTTTTCGGGCAATGAAATATATGGTCTGAATATATTATCCAAGGTTCATCTGTACGCAAAATTATCCGAGCAAATCGCTTCAAGAAGGAATTTTGATGTCATTCATGCCCATGATTGGGTAACAAGCCAGGCTGGAGTCAATATTAAACAGAGAACAGGTAAGCTGTTTATCCTACACATACATTCTTTGGAGACTGACCGTTCGGGGCATTCGGCGCGAAATGCAATTTACCAGCTTGAACGAACCGGTATGGAAGAAGCGGATAAGATCATTGCCGTGAGTCAATTTACGAAAGATCAGATTATTGAGCATTACCAAATTGATCCTCAAAAGATTGATGTTGTTCATAATGGAATTGATCCTGCTGAAACAAAAAGGCAAAGTCATCCAATGAAGGATAAGCTCGTTGTATTTCTGGGAAGGCTAACCAATCAAAAGGGGCCTCAATTTCTTATTGACACCGCTGAAAAAGTAGCTGCTATTTATCCACGTGTAAAATTTGTTGTGGCGGGAACAGGGGATGAATTTGCAAATAGTTTAGAAACATCAGCCTTTAAAAGGCTAGGCAATAAATTCATCTTCACTGGATTTCTGTCAAAGAAACAAGTCAATGATTTACTTTCCATGGCGGATGTGTATTTCATGCCTTCTGTGTCCGAACCTTTCGGGTTGACGGCACTTGAAGCAATACAATACAAAGTTCCAAGTGTAATTTCCCTTCAGTCAGGAGCTGCCGAGGTAATAAACTCGTCCCTTAAAGCAGACTTCTGGGATACCGATAAATATGCCAACTATATAGTCGCGTTACTAAAATATCAGGTACTTAGTCAGGTATTGTCCAACCGAGCTCTAGATGAGCTTGAAAGTCTAACCTGGAGTCATGCAGCAAGGAAAGTTCAAGACATATACCAAGGTCTGCTTGAAGCGAAAATTAATCACTAAAAATTAACAAGAAGATGCCATCTGTTTGCTTTTACTTTCAGGTACACCAGCCTTTCAGGCTCAAACCATATGATTTTTTTAAGATTGGACATGATCATGTGTATGATGATGAGGTAAAAAACAAAGAAATATTGGACAAGGTTTCGCTGAATTGCTATTTACCGGCCAATCAACTCATTCTCCAATTAATAAATAGGCATGGAGGGAATTTTAGAATTGCGTACTCAATGAGTGGCACGGCTATTGAACAAATGGAAAAGTACAGGCCGGATGTACTACACTCATTTAAGGCGTTGGCAGATACCGGATGCGTTGAATTCTTGTCAGAAACGTACCATCACTCGCTCAGCTTTCTTTATTCTAAAAGAGAGTTTATCAGGCAAGTGGAAAAACACCGTAACAAAATTAAAGAACATTTCAACCAGAGCCCTCAGGTGTTCAGAAATACAGAACTCATCTACAACAACGAAATAGCCAACTTTGTATCGGGATTAGGTTACAAGGGTATTGTCTGCGAAGGCATTGATCATATTCTGGGAGATCGGAGCCCGAACTTTTTGTATCACCCTCCTTTTAATGAAGACATAAAATGTCTATTGAAGAACTACAAACTGTCTGACGACATAGCATTTCGATTTTCTGATCAGGGATGGAATGAATGGCCACTCACCGCCTCTAAGTTTGTGGACTGGGTACACAAAATCAATGGCCATGCTGACACCATTAACTTATTCATGGATTATGAAACGTTTGGTGAACATCAAGGGACGGAAACCGGAATCTTTGAGTTTTTAGAACATTTACCCGCTGAAATTCTTAAGCATCCGGATTTCAATTTCAGGACTCCCAGCGAGATTATAGAAAGTTTTGATGTCAGTGCAGAATACGATGTGCATAGTTTTAGTTCATGGGCGGATAGTGAACGTGATTTGTCCGCCTGGCTAGGAAACAGCTTACAACTGGATTCGATGGAGCGAATTTACAGTCTTGAAAAAGTAATAAGAGAATCGGAAAATCGATACTTAGTGGAAGAATGGGCTAAACTTCTTACTTCGGATCATTTTTATTATATGAGCACAAAATATTGGAATGATGGTGATGTGCATAAATATTTCAGCCATTACGATACGCCTTATGACGCTTACATTAATTATATGAATGTAATTAATGATCTAGAGCACGTTCTCGAAACCAAAGATCAACCATTTCCTGACGCCCTCTGTAGCTCCGTTGCCAGGAATAGCTAATATCCACAATAGGATACAATATGGATTTCACCCCGATTATTGGTTACTCTTACAAAAAAAATCAAAATGGTGATCTGGAGAGGTTTGCTTTTGGAGGTAGTATTACACCAATAATTACAATAACAGGTCTTCATTTCTCGGGTCATGCAGAATTTTTCACAGGATTCTCATGGCTTGATATTATAAAAACTAAAACTCACCCTTCTCAAGAGCTGCCGGAACAGACGAAAAAGTATTTCCTTTAGAAATTCGCACAGGAGGCTTCAGTCCATATATCTGATTTTCAATTTCCGGATTTTCTTATAAGCAAGACGCAGGCAGCACAGACCGACGGGTTGAATACCCGATCCTCCTGGGACTTAGCTACTCTTTTAATCATGGATTTTTGGGTTGGCACAAACTACTACCCCTCAACTAAGCACCAATACTATATCAGCAAAAATGAAATTGTGAAGTTACGTGCCCCCCAATGATCATTTAGCATTGACTATAAATACTTCTTTGATTTCTCAATAGCCGCACACAAAAGAGACCTTTACGGTGAGACAAAAAAGACATACGAAAAATTGAGAAACAATAACAAGGTAAATAGCTTTTCTATTGCAGTGGGGCCAGCGTATTCCTTTATGATCGGCAAATTTTCCTATAATACTATAGTGAGACCCTACCTGGATGACTATACTATATCACCTGTTTTCCCTGATATTGGAATAGGGTATTACCACAATAATTTCGATGCCTCCTTAAATATTTCATGCCGTTTTTTCGCAATGAAGTTAACGGCTTTTGAGGTTGAGCAAATGGTAAAAAGAAGATCGGTCGCACAGGAAGCTTACAAGTTTTTGACGGACTATCACGGTTTTGTTCCATTCATTATAATTATCAATGTTTATTTTAGCACAGACATTTTTTGATTTCAAGTACTCTGCGAAATACGTATTTTTGAAGAAGCACCTAATAAGACAGTGCAAAAATAAAGTGTTACTGAAATTTTACTTCTGTAAAATACTTGCTGTAAAGGGTAGGCTACTCAAGATATTTAGCCTGAGTAATGTGCAACTAAAGTCATCCAGTTCATAAAACTCAGAAGCAACTTGCAGAGAAATATCCTTCTTGATTTTCTTAAAGTACTTCCTTCGAACCTTCAACTCTTCTTTTTGAAATTTCTCGGACCTTTTGATAAATCCGTCCATGAGTTTATTATTCGGACTCATGTATGCTGATAAATAGTCAGCAAATAGTTGAATGACGGTGTGGTCAAGTTCGTTTTTGTCTTTGATATACGATGTGTAAATCGGATGGAAAAGAGTGGCTTGCGAAATAGTCAGGTGCAGCGTGTGCATAAAGATCGCGTCACGTTCCTGTTCCAGCTTGTTTTTTGCTCTCTCCAATTCAGTTCTGGTAAATTCATCCTGGGGCATTACCTGCGCTTGTCCAGTTGAAAAAACTATTGAAAAACTGATCATGATGATCGTTTTAACAACTGATGTTTGATAGGCTGAGCAAAGGTTTAGAAATGGAAAGCGCTTGGTTATCATAAATCTTATCGTTCTATTTTTGTTGTTCATAGGTCTGTTTTTTTAGTTGCGAATTATATAGATTTCATTCAAAATGTAATTATTCACATCAAAGCTGGTTTTAACTTTACCGTTTTCTCTGTAGCAGCATAGAAGCAAACATAGAAACACCTAATGTGAGAACGATAAAACTTAGTAAGATTTCAATCGGTACTTTATACAAGTCAGAAATGCACATTTTAAGACCAACAAAAATCAACACTGCGGCCAGGCCATATTTCAGATACGTAAAGTGATTTTCAATTCCGGCTAAGGCAAAGTAAAGCGATCGAAGGCCAAGAATAGCGAAGACATTTGACGTATAAACTATGAATGAATCGTCTGAGATAGCTAATATGGCCGGAATGGAATCCACGGCAAAAATCAAGTCGCTTACTTCAATGAGAATGAGCACGACAAACAAAGGTGTAGTCCACATTTTACTGCCGATCTTTACAAAGAACTTGTTTCCAACGAAACCAGGTGTAACTGGAAAAAGTCTACGAACCAATTTTACAACGGGGTTTTTATCCGGATTTATTTTAATATCCTCTTGGGTAACAAAGCGGATTCCTGTAAAAATCAGAAATGCACCAAAAATATAGATAAGCCAATGGAACTGATGGATAAGTTCGATGCCTACAAGAATAAAGATTACCCGCATTACCAATGCCCCTGCGATGCCCCAAAATAGAACTTTGTGCTGAGAAGATGCAGGCACATTGAAATACGAGAAGATCATGATAAAGACAAATATGTTATCAATACTCAGCGACTTCTCTATCACATAGCCAGTGAAAAACTCAAAGGCTTTATCGTGTCCAAAATAATAGAGTACAAAAACGTTGAACATAAAAGCAAGGCCGATCCAGATACCCGTCCAGACCAATGCCTCTTTAACCGAGACCTTATGAGCCTTGCGATGAAAAACACCGAGGTCGAGCACCAGCATAGCTAGTATGAATAAGTTGAAACTGATCCAGAGTATTGCGGACTCGTCCATGTTTGTAGAGATTTATGTATTGTTAAAGTCTATCAGTGATTGTTCTTAAAATCCCATCCGTAAATATTGAGTTCCAAGACCAAACCTCCTGGTAGTTTATCATTAGGAAAAGGTAGAAGCGCTGCTGCACAAAGTTGAACTCGTTTTCCGATGTCATACATAGCACCAAAAGTTGATACTGATTTTTTATGTTGCCCTGAAATAAGATCTCCCATCAAGGCAAATCTCTTTGTCAAGGGAATCTTATATCCAAACATCCATCCCAGCGTATGGGATTCCCCGCCCGTAAAGACACGATTGGTAAAGTATGGCCCTGCTATTATAAACCCACTTTTGAGTGCTTTCCACTTCAGAGTAGCATATGTAAAATGGGCAATTCGTTTATTACTGATGTTCGTCGTCAGGTTAGGCCCTACTTGTGTTCCGAAATTGACTGCAACGTTATCGTTTATTACAATTTGCTTTTGAACCGTTGCCATAAGCAAGGGATAGAGTGGCTTTCTGCCTTGGTAGTCGTTGAATCCAATAAGACTGCTGTCCTGAACGATCCGGATAGGCACGTCCACCAAATTTAACCCTATATCCCATTTTTTTCCGAGCCCATACACCAGGTGTGACTTCGATTCAAAATCATAAAAAGAGTAAAAATTTAACTGGTGCTGATAGAAGAATTTTTTACCCGGTGTGATATCCCCAGAGGGTATATTAAACAGGTTTTGCTGACCGTAAGCCGTACTTACCAGTGACCAAAAGATTACTACACCTAAAAGTAGCTTCATGGCCATACATGCAAATGATACTTTCTTAAGCAATGGCATAACATAGATTCGCAATGATTATCAATTGGGAAGCACATTATTACAATCCGCTCTAAAAAGTCAGGTTCTTGTCTCATATTTGTTTTAGGTAATCCTATCATCTTTTCAATACAGATAAGTGCTTACGCATCTGTGAAGTAAAATGTCTTCTATTTCTAGTTGTTTAATTCTGCCTGATCATGTGCCAGGCAGAATCATTATTTATTTATGCTGGTGAGGAATGACTTTCCCAATGGAATATTCGAATCATTTTTACTCCAAATGCATCGCGAAGCTCGCGCGCTCTATTCATGGCCTCGGCTTCATTTAGAAAAGTAGAACTTGCTTTGCCCTGTAGTTGCAATTTTCGATTTTCATCTGTTACCATGACCGCGATGTATTCGTCCGGTTTGGGATTCTCTTCGAGCACGACCCATTTCATAAGACATTTACGTTAGTGTATTGAAATGTTATACGCTATTTCTTATCCGCATCAATGAGCATAGGTGTCTCCCCATTGGTCATAATAATCTTAGAGTTCGGTGATTTTGCCAGTTCCCTGAATGCTTCAATGCTTTGCCATTTAATAATTTGATCATTTAGCCCTTCGGAGATTATCTTCTGAGCATCCCTTATGCCCTGGGCTTCAATCATTTTACGCTGAGCTTCCCGCTTTTCACGATCCAGCAGAAACTCCATACGCTGGGCATCCTGTTCAGCCTCTAGTTTTTCTTCCACCGCACGGGCCAGCCCTTGGGGTAATTGAATGTTCTTTAGCAATACCGCCTGTACATCAAATCCACGCGGCACCAGAACTTTTGCCATCTGTTCGGTAATCTCACGCTCAATGCTCGCCCGCTGCGCAGAATGCATATCTTTAGCAAAAAATCGCGAACAAACATCTGCGGCTGCCGACCGGAAAACACTGCTGATCATTATCTCTTCGTAATTCACACCAATATTCTCAAGTATTCCCGGAGCCTTTTCTGGCTGTATCCGATAAAGAATTGAAATTACCGCAGCTACATTCAAACCCTCCTTAGATGGAAGGTTTGAAGATATCTCCACATTCACGGTTCGAATAGGCATTTTAATGATTCTTGCTATAAAAGGATTAAAGACTACTGGCCCGGGTTGAATTATGGTAGGATTTAACCTGCCAAGTTTTCTTTTAACGCCAACTTCCCCCTGTTTTACTACGGAACAACTTGAGGCGAAGAGGGCAACCGACAATAGAATAAAAAATAACTTCGTTTTCATAATATTGATATTTAGTGTTGTTTTACCGTTACTATTTATGATTTGTTTGTAAGCACAAGACTGTGTTGTCTAATCCAATTCTTCAGTTGATTTGCTTCATCCTTTGTCAAGGAGGATAAAGATTTTCGATATTCCTTTCTGAAAAGTTTTTTGTCGAAACTCACTTTGTCCAGAATGATTTTGAAGTATTCCAGCATGGATGTTTTCATTTGCCTTAACAGTTATGTATTTAGAATTTGATTGTTATTCGAGGTGCCAGTTCATCGTTAATAGGGGCACCCTGGATATGAGGAAGGCGATTATGATGCATGTCCACATAGCGCAAATTCTTCATTTCTTTAAACTCCTTTGGCACGGCCTTTAAATCGTTGTCGTTGAGATACAATTCTTCCAATGCTGCCAGATTTCTGATCCCGGGTGGAATATCACTAAAGTGATCGCCTTCAAGATGTAATTCCTTCAGTTTAGGCAACCTACTTAGTAAGTCAATATTTTTTTTCAGGTTGAATTGGCTGTCTCCGTTGATGGATAGTATCTGTAGATTCTTAAGGTCAGAAAATTCGGCAGGTAATACTTCGATTTGATTGTAGGAAAGCTCCAGATACCGAAGGCTTTTCAGTTTACCGATAGAGGGTGGCAATTGATCGATGCTATCGCCTGAAATATCAAGTACATTCAGGTTGGGAAGTAATGCCAATACCTCGAATTCCTGCTGTAAATTCTGCCTCCCGTTATAATCGAGGTACAGATTGCTTAGTGACTTAAGATCAGAAAAACTGGATGGTAATTCTGGAATGGAGTTTCCGGAAAGATCCACGAAGCTTAACTTGGTGAGTACGCCAATGTTATCAGGCAAACTTGCTATGTGATTCAGGCTTAAGTCGAGATATTTTAGATTTCGAAACGAAAGGACTTCCTTCGGAAATTGACTTAAACCTTGTTCTCTCAGCGTAAGCCATTCAACACTGTCAGGATACTTCAAAGCTTCGTTCAAGTCCGTGTAATTTTTAGACCGGCTTTGTGCCAAGAGTGAGAATGCAGAAAGTATCAGGAGGGTTGATATTAAAATTCTAATTTTCATTTTGCTAAAGTTTAATTACTACATTTTTATACCCCATTACCGTTGTCATTTTTATTCCAGGACAAGATTATGGTCCCGCACTCGTCTTTTGTCGGAGTTGCTTATGTAAGGGGTACGTTTTAAGTGAATCGCAAGGCGATGAGAAGCCCGCTACTGGGCCAGTACAACCAAGTAACCTGGCTGATTCAAGAGCTCATCTTTCGAACCAAATTGAAATGACTCTGTTTTTTGTCCCTTTTTATTGAGAAAGGAGGAATCTCTAATCCGGTCGAAGTTCACCGAGATCACGGTGAGCATCGCGAACAAGGAAACTATTATTGTCCAGACCAATAAGGTCTCTTTTGAGGCTTGTGTTGTTTTCATAACTCAGTTATTTAAGGTTTGAAATAAAAGCGGTCTGACCTGGCAGAGCAAGGTGAGTTATGATAGATTCAAAGGCGAAAGGAGCGGTTTTGTAGGTATAACGGTGTGTTGGAGATTGTTTTTTCTTTAACGAAATGCAGTAATTCACACTCGGAATGGAGGAATGCGGTAGAGTGCTGGCAACTTAACTTTCTGATTTTCTTTTTTGTCTCTGAGCTTATCAACGCCTCGTATACAACTTCCACCACTTGCGTTTTTTCGAATGTATTTTCCTCCACGCATTCTTCCAGGCCTTGCCCTGAAAGAACGATGGACAACACAATGAAAAAAAGTCTGGTACTCATAAAAAGTAAAACATTTAGCGAATAAAGTAATACTTTTAAAACGAAACGAAGTATGAATAGTTTCAGAGTTGAGAAACTATTTCGGAATTACTTAACGGATAAGGAGGCGAGAATTAGATGCCGTAAGAAATGAATAACCTCCTTATCATCTTTAATCTGGCCGAAATCCGTCAGTCTCGGTAGGTTAAGCATGAAAAAGTACTGATGGTGTGCCATTTCAAGAACCGTACTGGTCAGGGACCTGCTATACTTATACTTCGGATTAATCTCCAGAAAAACGCCAGCAATCCGGGCACAAAGATCTTTGAATGGCTTAAAAAGTTGTAGTTTATTGTCTTCTGTCACATGGCTGGTCAAATAGGACTTTGAACCTTCTTTGATTACCAGATGATGCAGAATTTGCTTGTCTACGTCGGGCCCTCCCATCAAATCACCTTCCACTTTAAGCATCAAAATGTTAAGAATGATATCAATCTTTTTATTCGGATCCTTGATATTGTTTGTATGGACGATTACCTGATACTCAATCCATCTCCAGTACCAGTCTACTAAATAGAGTAACAGCCGGTGCTTATTCTCAAAATACCGGTAAACGCTTGATTCGTTGGTTTTAAGCTTGGTTGCCAGTTTTTTAAAGGTAAATTCTTCAAGCCCCATTTTTTCGATCATGGTAGCTCCCTGTTTCACAATACTTCTACCAACCTCTGAAAGCGCGGGATCACGAATAAAAAGCTTTTCGTTCAGTTGAATTTGTATTTGCCAGCTCATTTTTTACTGTTTTCTGTCAAAGTTAAAATTTATTTTATTAGAGTAACATTTGCATATGTGAAAGTATTACTTGTGCTTTATAAAACACTATTCCTCATGACACTGACTAAAAAACCAATTACGGTAGCCTATGGGGACGGAATCGGTCCCGAAATAGTGGATGCAACGCTGGAGACTTGATCGCAAGCCGGGGAGTCAAGGTATTTTCGGGTGGACTGCCCGAGAGGTTTTGTACCGACCATTGGCGCTGCCGGTATACTTCCAAGAACGGGCCGTTGGTCTATATCGACATCATCGCCCTGATGATTTCTTTAAGCAAAAGGTCATTCGACATTATCAAGACAGAAGACCTGTGCTCCTTCGATGGTAAGCCAGGTTACTCAATGGGGCAATGGGGCGTACACGTATTAATGTTCAATTCCCGGGGGGATATATTTAGTTCTTCCAGCGTATCAGGTGAAGTGTCAGACAAAATTATGTGAGGTTATTTTTTTTGGGTTCGTCACTTGATGAGCATGTACAGTAGCAGGTTTTTTTAGCGAGGCACCAACAGTTGGAAAATAATTTGAACTACAATCAAAGAAGAAGAGTGAAAATGGGAAACATGATTTGATAAAGTCTGAATCCGAGGTTTGTATAAAAAGATGAACAGCCTGCTAATGCAACGAAATCCAGGAGGGGAGGTAAAACGGCCTGGCAGAAACCTGGAACAGAAATAAAATAAACTCTCAATTGACTAATTGTCCAACATATATTTAGAAAGAAATGAAAATTCACTATTTCAATAAGAAGCTAAGAATCGGAGTTTACTTTGCTTTCTTTTCGCTGACGATGCTATTTTCGTTGCATGGTCAGGCTCAAAAAGATAAACCAAATTTCATCATCATTTTTACCGATGATCAGGGGTATGGGGATTTGGGTTGTTATGGAAATCCGACCATTGTCAGGTAAATTGTTTACGATTTCAGGGGAACAACTGGCTGTGTTCAGTTTGCCAACGTCGTGATTGTTGGCTATAAAAACAACGGCCAGTCAATATTTCTAATGGGTGGTAAATTTGACCGGAAAAACCTCGCCGGTTACAATTTATTTGAACCAATCCTCACGCTTAATCATTTCCTGCTGTTCCACAGGCAGATCTTTTAGTTTAGTGCGCACCCACTTACGAAAATCTTCGGTAATCGGTTTAGTCCACTCGGTGTCAATCTCACCTCCTGTATAAACGCCTTCCCTTAGCCGCAGGTGACCAAACTCGTCTTTAAGGCGTGTCCATTCGGAGGTCTCCACCACTTCAAGCGCGAGATGCGCCGGAACAAATATGACGCCCTCTTTAAGCCCAAGTACGACGTCGCCGGGCATAACTGCAGCGCGACCAATTACGATTGGCGTGTTATACCCCAGGATCATCGTTTTATCATATGTAGTAGAGGTCGAAGGGTCCCAATTTCTATTGAAGACAACAAAGTCTTTAAGCTCCAATATGCCCGCGAGGTCACGTGCACCTCCCCAAATGACAACGCCTGTTCCCGTTTTTTCTGAAATCATGTTGGCCAGATTGTCCCCCATGAATGCTCCCCCAATTTGTCTGTCCAACAAGTCAGCCACCAGAACATCGCCGGTCTTAAGTTGATCCATGATCCAATGCTTGTCCCGGCCTTCGAGACCTTTTTTCTTTCCATCCTCAGCGACAGCATCGGATATGTCGGGACGAAATGGAATAAAATTGCACGTTACCGCCCGTCCAACTAAAACAGGATTGTCGTGCGTGACCACCCATTTGCCTTGAAACTGATTCGTGTATCCATGGTCTTTCAGAACCGTCCATGCCTCTTCGATTGTCACTAGCCTAAAGCGTCTCAACAGATCATCCGGGACGCGCGGACGGTTGTCAGGGAAGCGCTCACCTTTGTACAACTGCGAGTACTTTAACATCTGATCGGCGCTCAGTGTGTAGGGCAAGGGTAACGAGTTTTGCCCGATCGCGCTGTAGGGGCTTAGCTGACACAACAACGTACACACGAACGCCAGTGCATTCGTTGCGATGACTTTTTTCAAAATAGTATTCATAATTTATGCTTTTTCGTAGATGCCGTCGGAAAATAGAAATTTCTCAACTCAGGAAAAAGAAATCGTCCGCTAATTGATTTTGGTTTTAACGCGACCGGATTCGGAATCTCCTGCAGAAGGCTTTAAACAGAACTGTGGCCTGAACTATATTGGTATGGAAGTTAGATTGATCTTATTCATTTTTCGATATGTTAGGAAAAGTAAAACTATTTAGCTTTGCATATTCATTCGTCTATGTATAAAAATTAATTATTCTTAATATGAAGAAATGGCTGTTGTTCTTTACACTCTTTGTTTTACTGTCTTCAATAGGTTATTCACAAGTATACAACATAGTGGATTTCGGGGCAACCGTTGATAGTACTGTACTGAATACCAAAGCAATCCAGTCTGCTATCGACAACTGTCATCACCTTGGTGGAGGGGAAGTTGTCGTTCCTCCCGGGAAATATTTTACAGGCACTATTTTTCTAAAATCAAATGTCTATCTAAGGCTTTCTGCAGGAGCTGTTTTACAGGGAAGCTATAGTCCATCCGATTATCCTGACCAAAATATTCTACGTGCTAAAAAATTTGGCACCATTACGCATAATGGCGTATATGTAAATTATATGAAAGCGCTTGTCATAGCAGATAATGTGCATCATACAGGAATAATCGGACAGGGAACTCTAAAAGGAGCAGGTGAAGGATCGGCTTTTCAGTTAGGTATAAATAAGGATGGAAAACCTAAAAATATTTTTTTTATAAATTGTAAGGATGTTGTGTTGAAAGATATTGATGTTCTCAATTCAGCTCAGGTAACTATTTCTATTTCCGGCTGTGAAAGAGTCGTAATTGATGGTATTTACTTAAGAAGTCTAGTCAACTGGAATTGCGATGGACTGGATATCGACGGTAAAGACGTAATCATATCTAATTCAATTATAGATTCTGAAGATGATGCACTGTGTCTTAAGAGCGAATACCTCGATAAATTTTGTGAGAACGTCACCATTAGCAATTGCGTTTTTTCGTCTCTCTGTAATGGCATAAAGCTTGGCACAGGTTCCCGAACGGGATTTAGAAACATCAGCGTGAACAACTGTATAATAAAGAAGAGCTCATTCAATGGCTACCGGCACTGGAAGATGACACCTGATGTTGTCCATGATCCTGAAGTGCAAAGTGTAAATACAGGCATCGTTATCCTGGCAGTTGATGGGGGCATTGTGGATAATGTGAGAATTTCAAATATCATAATGACAGATGTTCTTTCGCCTATATTTATCAGGACAGGGAAGCGGTTCTTAAATCCGGAAAATAAACCTTCGGTAATTCGAAATGTCAGTATCAGCAACGTACGTGCTGATACCAGAAGCATTATTCCGTCGATTATTGCCGGTCTTGAAGACAGCCCGGTTGAGGATGTCAGGCTTTCGGATATTCAAATCCGTGTCCCTATTTCTGTTGACGAAGATTTTGTTAAAACCTTTCCAGCAAAAGTACCGGAGGACTTAAAGGGATACCCTGAGAACAGACTTACGTTTGGGCTTAAAATACCTGCCAGTGCATTTTATTTGAAACATGTTAAAGGCGTAACAATGAATGATATTTCTGTTGCCTATACTAAAAGTGATGTGCGCGCTGCTTTTTATCTGGATGATATAAAGTCTGTAAGGCTTAAAGATGTCTTTATTAATGGAAGGGAAATTATAAAAGACAAGCATGTGCGCACTCAAAACTCAAGCGAAGGTGCTGAGGTTGATATTGATTGAGGATGATCTTCGAAGTATCAGTTATTGCCATCGACAAAATTCAAATTTGATGGATTAGTGTGGGAGTTTACGAAAAATAGGATAGCCCAGAGGCATTCTTGAACAAATAATTATCAGTAGAGTATACTCACGACTCCAGTGTATGTTTGTCGGGCGTAAGGGAGCTTAATGACGATTGTGTAAAAGTAGATGTCTGCAGGCAGGCGTTCACCGTTAAATACCGCATCCCAGTTCTTCTCCAGTCCGTCGGCCTCATAAAGTAGCAATCCAACTTTATTGTACACTTTTATATCGGCTTGAACAAGCTTATCTCTGGTCAACATTTGAATATGCCAGGTGTCGTTAGCGTTGTCACCATTTGGTGTAAAGGCGTTTGGAATGTCGAGTTCAATTTTCGCTTCTATGTCAACTTTTCGTTCCGAGGTTAAACTTACTGTTTGCCCGTCGCTCACATTAATATATACAGTCCTTGATCCGGATACTATACCTTCCGGCTCGCCATTGAGGTCTTCCGTAATGCGATAGTTATATTTTATCGTCCGCAGTGCTGCCTGATACTCCTCAACGGTTGCATTACCAATCAAAAAAATAATTCCCGTGGGATCCTTTATCGCTCTTATTCGGGCATTTTCATAATCAATCTGTAACTCATCGTTTTCGGGGCTGTGATTTGTATCACGGAACCCGATCTCTGCCATGCTCATGTATTCATTGTCCACGTCTGCTACCACCAGGCGCCTGAAGACCTCCGCGGGCTCATTTCCAGGTTCGAATAAAAGCGGTGAATTTTCAATTTGGGTAAGCAACGGCGCGTCATTCACAGGAGTGACAAGAACGGACAACCTGAATTCGGCGCTTGTGTTTACGCCATCGCTCACAGTCACACCAATTTCAATGAACCCGTTAAAATCAGGAGCTGGCCGAACGGTATTCCCATCGGTACTATAAGCACCTTCACCGTCGCCCAGTACCATGAGCCTAAATCCCTGTGGATAGTTTGGATTATCGGCGTCTGTCACGATGAGATCCGAAAGCGTAATGGTAATCGAATTATCTTCCTGTACAATTAATTCTTTTTGCCCGTTTATCCGGGGTGTCGCTGAAATAGGCGTCACCTGAATTTTTAACTCGTAAAGCTGACTATCATCCAATCCGTCATTTACTTTAACGCCTATTCGTAGCGTACCATTAACAAAATCAGCTAGAGGTGTAACCTGCAACCCGGTGACTTTATAATTGGTGCCTGGAAAAACCTTCAATGAAAATCCCGTGGGGTATTCATTATCGGGATCGTTTACTAAAAGATGGAATAACTGAAGGGTGATTGAAGTATTTTGGGTTATGCTTATGTCCTTTTGACCCACAATTGTCGGAGCCACGTTCGTTTTTGCTGTTGGTATAATCTCGACCTTGACGTTGAAATCAGGACTGCTTGTTGTGCCGTCGTTTACTGAAACTGTCACGTTTAGGATTCCAACGAAGGTTGAAGAAGGATTTATGGCATTTCCAGCAGCTAAATAATTGTTGCCTGGCGATATTTTCAATGTGAAGTCGTCTGGATAGCTGTTGTCCGGATCAGCGACCGTGAGATCCGACAGGCCAATGGAGAACGCGGTACCTTGTTTAGCGCTCAATTGCTTTTGTCCCGTGATGACAGGACTGTCATTGACCGGCACAACGGTGATCTGAAGATTGAACGGTTGGCTGTCATTCTTACCGTCATTAACGGTTACCACCACTGAAAGTGGACCTGAATAATTTTTCTCCAGGACAACGGTGTTTCCAGTAATAGTATAGTGAGACCCAGGTGCAATCTTTAATGTAAAGTCTTGTGGAAAGTTATTGTCTTGGTCTACGACCTTAAGATCGGCGAGCTTAATTGTTATCGATTCATCCTCGTTGACTGTCAATGGCTGTTGACCGGAGATTGTTGGTGCACTCGCCTGAACTTTGCGGACATCAATTTTAAGCTCGAACCGGTTGCTTTCGTTTTCGCCGTCGTTAACCGACACCTGTACTTTCAGATTACCGGAAAAATTGGGTGAAGGTGTAATGGTTGCACCGTTGACGGTATACTCTGGTCCACTATAAACAGTGAGCGTGAAACCGGATGGATAGGTGTCATCGGGATCGGTTACCGTTAACTGATTGAAAATGACAGCAACGCTTTCACCCTGATTGATCGAAATTGGTATTTGTCCGGTGATCTTAGGTGCCTTATTTGCGGATTTTTTCACGTCGATCTTGAGCTCGAACTTGTTGCTTTCGTTTTCACCGTCGTTGACCGACACCTGTACTTTTAGGTTGCCGGAGAAATTGGGGGAAGGTGTTACCGTTGTACCGCTGACCGTATACTCTGGTCCACTATAAACAGTGAGCGTAAAACCAGATGGATAGGTGTCATCGGGATCGGTTACCGTCAATTGATTGAACGTGATGGCAACGCTTTCGCCCTGATTGATGGAAATCGGTATTTGTCCGGTGATCTTGGGTGCAGTATTGGCGGATTTTTTCACGTCGATCTTAAGCTCGAACGTATTGCTTTCGTTTTCACCGTCATTGACCGACACCTGTACTTTCAAGTTACCGGAGAAATTCGGTGAAGGTGTTATAGTGGCACTGCTGACGGTGTACTCTGGTCCACTGTAAACAGTGAGCGTAAACCCGGTTGGATAGGTGTCATCCGGATCGGTTACCGTTAACTGATTGAGCGCGATCGTAACACTTTCGCCCTGATTGATCGAAATTGGTACCTGCCCGGTGATCTTTGGGGCACTATTTTTGGATTTTTTAACATTGATCTTGAGCTCGAACCGGTTGCTTTCGTTTTCACCGTCATTGACCGACACCTGTACTTTCAAATTGCCGGAGAAATTGGGTGAAGGTGTTACCGTTGTACCGTTGATGGTATACTCTGGCCCACTATAAACAGTGAGTGTAAAACCGGATGGATAGGAGTCATCGGGATCGGTTACCGTTAGTTGATTGAACGTGATGGAGACACTTTCGCCCTGATTGATGGTTATCGGCGTTTGTCCCGTTATTTGGGGTGCGGACGAGTTCGAAATAGCAGTACAAAAGTTGCCTGTCGAACACCCGCCATCGTCTTTGCAATCCAAATCTTCGTTGAAGTTTGGGCAGCCACCGCTACCGCACTCCATGCATCCATTGCTTGAGTTTTCGAAATTATCGTCAACTGTAACTGTGCCAGAGCCTGACCAAACTAACTTAGCTAAATTGTTTTGTACGTTCTTTGAAAAATTTAGGGTACCGTTGACTTCAATTTCAAAAATGCATGGATTTGACAAGGAACAACCCGAATTTTTCTGATCCAATTGAAAGTTGCCGTCAATATTCACTGTAACTCCTAAGGGGATAACTATTCTCGCGTTTCCCTCTGCATTCACAGAAACATTCCCACGTATATTAGCGGAAGCATCGAACGTGAACGAGTCTCCATCTCCCATGTAAATGTCTTTACCTAACGTTAAGTTAGACGAGGTGCCCCCGCAGACCGTGCTATAAGACCGTGTGGAAGCACCAGGGAAATCCACATTGCAATTCTGACCTAGTGTTGAAATGCTGTGAAATAAAAAGAAAGCGAAAACTGCGAGCTTTTTCAATTGACGCGCGTAAAGAAACTGGTAATCTGGAGTATGCATTTAGAACATACTCCCTAATTAGAGTGCCAGGTTCCGGGATAGGCTGGTGCCCGATTACAATAGGACAATTTAGCCACATGTGGAGTAATCACCTCGTTTGTGGATTTATTCAGAAGTAAAAACCTCAGCTTATCAGGACGTGCCAAAGTGATCGGCTAATTGCGGAGCTGGAGACTTGATAGCGCTGCTTATATGGATGATGGTGAGACAGGAAGGTTTGCGGATATTATCATTGAAAGAAAGGCAGCCGCCCATTCAAAAGCCAAGCGAACGTGCGGATGTTGGGATTAATTGATTTGTGCAATTGGTAAAATGACTTAACTTAAATGATTGTCGAAATTCGATCAATGATAATGAATAGTTTTACACACTATAACAAAACTCTACCATGGAAAGTAGAAGAAAGTTCTTAAAACAATCAGCTCTGATTGGAACGGGTATTGCGTTGACGCCATCCCTATTGGAGGGAAAGGCGAGTACTGTGGCTTCGCTAACATCCAGGTCAATGATTAGTATCCAGATGGGCCCCCACAGTATTTTGGATGAGGGCATTGAGCCTGTGTTGGATTTCCTTAAAAAGGAGGCAGCGATGAATGCTGTAATGTTATACTCTCATACCTATTATGGTCCGGGTAGCAGACCGGCGCGTGTATTAGCACATGATCATCTTAAGCCGCTGGTACATAAGGAGGACAGAAACCTCCGAATGGCATGGGTTAACCACAATGAAACGTATTTTAAGGACACGATACTTCGGCACAAGAAAGTTGATTCCAGTTTCGAATATTATAACCGGGATGTTTTTAAGGAGATACATAAGCCGGCGAGAGACCGTGGAATGAACGTATTCTTCAGGATATTGGAGTTAGGCGCTAAGAATGGGGTTCAATACATTGAGAACTTTGATAAAGTATTGACAAAGGATATTGATGGACAGGCGGGTAGCGGGCCATGCTGGAACAACCCCGACTACAGAAATTGGGTCTTCGCTACTATTGAAGATGTTTTTCGAAATTATCCTGTGGATGGACTGCAGTACGGTGCTGAACGCGTTGGGCCATTGTCGGCGATTTGGTTCAAAGGTGAAAAGCCCGAGTGTTTTTGTAATTTTTGCCGATCGAGAAACCAATCAAAGGGAATAGATCCGGACAGGGCTTTGGAGGGATATACGCAGTTGTACTCCTATATGCAGAAAGTCGAGGCCGGTAAGGATGAAAAAGTGGATACGGTCACCATTAATCTGTGGAAATATCTGCAGAGATATCCGGAAGTATTAGCCTGGAATTACCAATGGTTTCAGGCGGATGAAGAGATTCAGAAAGAAATCTATCTTCGGGTAAAGAAACTTAACCCTGATTATATTGTTGGTAGACATGTTGATCATCAGCGTTCAAGTTGGGATTTTTTTTATCGCTCTGCGGTTGATTATGAGCAAATGGCTGAATCGGCGGATTTTGTCAAACCCATTGTCTATCACGATGTATTTGGCCCGCGACTACGCTACTGGGTAATCGATGCATGGAAGAAGCGGTCGTTCAGGGATTTTTCTGAAACAAACGCATTGGAACAGTTTTATGATATGATGGGGTATAGCCCAGCTGCGAGGGTTTCACTGGATAGACTTGAGGTTGAGGGAATGGGACCTGCCTATGTGTATGATGAGATTCTCCGATGTGTTAAGGGTGTTAACGGTAAGTCAGAAGTGGTAGCGGGTATTGGAATTGATGTTCCATGGCACGGCGGCGGACAACAGCCTTTTCACAGCAATCCGGAAAGACTACAGCAGGCAATATTCAAGGCAGTAGAAGCCGGTGCAACGGGGATACTGGCTTCGCGCGAATACGATGAAATTCGGTACTCTAGCCTTAGAGCTTTTGGGAATGCTATCCGACAGCTTAAATAGCAAAAAATCAAATCAAAAAAAAGAGATTATGGTTCGTCGCTGCTTCGCTATGGTAATGATACTCGACAAGCAATCTATAAATCAACACTTTCACTTATTTAGCCTTACCTTACAATCTTCTAATTGCCAGCTCTTAAACCACGTTAATGGGTTTGCCCGTCATGGGGATTCGAGAAACCTGTATGGGAAATTTTTCTATTTCTGTCTATCGTTCTGGTTGGCAATCAAATCACACCATAGTTAAGGCGAGCGCTATGCCGGTAATTTTATCACATGAGTTCCACACGCATTAATCAAAATACCGTCGACTTTACTTCACAATGGAATCACGTGAACTGCGATCAATATATGGCTGTATGGACAACCGTCAACACCAACACATGCAAATTGTTCCGAATTAAAGTTTATTTATATGTGCGTATAAAACTGAAAGCTGAAAACATTTTAACCGCGATCAGGTTGAATGATAAACTAAATGATATTATATGCGCAAACTATTTTTCTCTTTACTCAGTGTTGCTTTTTCTGTTGCATCTTTTGCTCAAACGAAAGACGTTGTTGACATCGCAATAGGATCCGCAGATCACACCACACTAGTAGCTGCTGTGAAGGCTGCCGATCTGGTTGCTACCTTAAAAGGGACCGGTCCATTTACCGTATTCGCGCCAACCAATGCTGCTTTTGACAAACTGCCAGCAGGCACCGTGGCTACGTTGTTGAAGCCCGAGAATAAAGCTCAATTGGCCAAAATTTTAACGTATCACGTGGTGGCCGGGAATCTGGATGCAGCAGCTGTTGTTGCGGCTATCAAGGCTGGAAATGGTAAAGCAGTTGTGACAACTGTAAGTGGTGGTAAGTTGACTGCCTCATTGGTAAAAGACAAAGTCATGTTAACAGATGAATCAGGTAAAACTGCCTATGTGGTAGCTGCCGATTTAAAAGCCAGCAATGGTGTCGTACACGTTATTGATGGCGTAGTACTTCCTAAGTAAACGTGTTAATTTCCTAATAATAGCGCTTCCTGTAGTGGGAGCGCTATTTTGTTATTCTAACCAGGCAACTATTTATAATTTTCCTGAAAGCCATAACAATCTTTAGTCTTTTGCATTAGACAGATATGCACCATATTTCCTATTCCACTATTCAAACCTGGGAGCGGTTTTATCGCGCCAATTTTATTAATAGTCTTACGGGTTTTAAATCCGCTAGCCTGATTGGCACGATCAATCAAAAAGGTCAGACTAATCTTGCGATCTTCAGTAGTTTGGTTCATTTAGGATCAGATCCACCACTCATTGGGTTTATCAACAGACCAATCAAGGCCACTCCTCACACCCTGGCAAATATTCAATCAACTGGCGTTTTCACGGTCAATCATATTCATCCTTCGTTTTTAGCACTGGCTCATCAATCAAGTGCCAAATATCCCGAAGATTTAAGCGAATTTGATGAACTGGGATTAACGCCAGAATTTCTTGAAACTACACAGGCTCCATTTGTAAAGGAGAGCAAAGTAAAGTATGCGCTAACGCTGGAAGAAATCATTCCTATCAAACTGAACAATACGTTTCTGGTAATTGGAAAAATAAACCACATTAAACTGGAGGATAATATTGTCTCACCGGATGGTTTTCTGGAACTTGAAAAAGCCTCGTCTCTCTGTAGCAACGGAGTCGACGCATACTACGCTACGCAATTGGTTGACCGTTATGAATATGCCAGACCAGGTGCAAAACCAAAAAAAATAGGGAAATCGGCCAGTTGAAAATCTATTCCGGCCTTTAGAAAACGATCGTTAAAAATCGCTACTACACCTGCTTCGATCTGCTCAAAAAGGTGTTCCATGGTATTCTGACCGCAACCTTTAGTTTTCGGCAGCCCCGAAAGCTGATAAGAGTTATGATTAACTGTGACCGACATCATAGATCTTGGCCGGATTCTGGAATACCTTACCCAAACGCACAGAAGCGTATTTAATCCTACCAATATGAAAAATAAAACGGTAATCATTACAGGGGCAGCGTCAGGTATCGGCAAAGCGACAGCAGAATTATTTGCAAAACAAGGCGCAAATGTTGTCCTGTCGGATATTCAGGTGCAAGAAGGTAAAGCAGCCACAGAAAGTATTATAGCCACTGGAGGGAAGGCATCATTTTTTAAGACCGATGTTTCCAGCCCCGAAGACATGGAGGCATTGGTCAATTTTGCGGTTAAAACGTATGGGAACTTAGATGTAGCGGTTAATAATGCCGGAATCGGAGGAGAGATAAACCCAATAGCTGACATGAGTATTGAAGGTTGGCAAAAAATAATTGCGATTAACCTGAACAGCCTTTTTTATGGCATGAAATACCAGATACAAGCCATGCTTAAAAACGGTAGTGGGAGTATAGTAAACATTTCCTCTATATTAGGTTCAGTGGGCTTTGCAGGTTCAGCGGGTTATGCTTCCGCTAAACATGGGGTTGTGGGTCTTACGCAGACGGCAGCGCTTGAATATTCTGCGAAGGGCATTCGGGTGAATGCGGTCGGACCTGGATTTATTGATACCCCATTATTAAATGCGTTAGATAAAGAAATGAAGAGCCAGCTTGTGGCACTCCATCCAATCGGCAGACTTGGCAAAAGTGAAGAAGTAGCTGAATTGATCTATTGGCTAAGTAGCGATAAGTCGTCCTTCGTTACGGGTAGCTATTACCCGGTAGACGGCGGCTATCTGGCAAGGTGAAACGCTTACCGCATAAAACCAGCCGAATTCGCTAAGCCATGGCATTCAGGGCATCTGAAATAGTATGCCCCAACCCAGCTAATGAATGTCTTAGGCATAGTTGGATAACAAAAAAGTGAACAAATGGAAACCACGTCCACAAAATTTCTATTCTTCACGGGCAAAGGTGGAGTTGGAAAAACTTCTCTTGCCTGTGCAGTCGCTGTTAAATATGCTGACGAGGGGAAAAAGGTTCTTTTAATCAGCACCGATCCAGCGTCCAATTTGGAGGACGTATTACAAAGTCCGGTAAAGAATGAAATAACTCCGCATAAAACTGTCAGCACCCTTTTTACCATCAATATCAATCCTGAAATTTCCGCGCAGGAATATCGGGATAGAGCAACGGGTCCCCTTAAAGGAATTGCTTCTCAGCATGAAATAGACAAAGTAGTAGAACAACTCTCGGGAGCATGTACAACTGAAATCGCATCGTTTGACGAGTTCTCTCGGTTTATAACAGGCGAAGGAAGTTTAGAGATATTTGATGTGATAATTTTTGACACTGCTCCAACGGGTCATACTATTCGTTTGTTGGAGCTACCCGCCGCATGGGATACCTTTCTTGAGAATAATCCGAAGGGAGCTTCTTGTATTGGACCATCAACTGCATTGAAAAGCAGCAAGGAGCGGTATAAAAAAGTCATTCGTAGTCTTCGAGATGCAAGTCAGGCTACCTTTTTTCTGGTAACCCGTCCTGAGACATCGTCCTTAAAAGAAGCCGCCCGTACAAGTCTGGAGTTGAAGGAATTGGGCATGGCAAATCAAAAATTATTGATCAATGGTGTATTCAAGGCAAAAGACAAACATGACCAGGTAGCGTTGGAAATTGAGCAAATGGCTCAGAAGCATTTGTCGGCATTGCCGGAAGAATTGAAAAGCCTGGAAAAATCTATTTATCCGGTATTGCCCTACAATGTACTGGGTGTAGAAAAATTAAGGTCATTGTTAGACATAGAACTTCAACAGAAACTGGTCAACGAAGAAATTTCACTTGACACCGACCTGGGGGATATTCTTGAAGATTTATCCAAACTCGTCGATGACCTGGAAGGAAATTCCGATTGTGGTTTGATCATGACAATGGGTAAGGGAGGTGTAGGAAAAACCATTGTAGCGGCATCTATCGCAACCATGTTGGCCAAACGCGGGCATCGGGTACTGCTAACAACCACTGACCCAGCGGCACACATCAAGGATTTTATGAATCAATTGGATGAAATTCCCGAAAGCCTGGAGATCGAACGGATTGATCCGAAGGTTGAGACGACAAAGTACATCAACAAAGTAGCCGAACAAAAAGGTGCCAAACTGGATGAAGAAGGTAAGAAGCTATTGCTCGAAGATCTTCAATCGCCATGTTCCGAAGAAGTAGCAGTCTTTCATGCCTTCTCCGGTGCCATATTTAAGGCAAAGAAACAGTTTGTGGTGATGGACACTGCGCCTACAGGGCATACGCTACTTCTCCTTGATACTACCGGTAGCTATCATCGCGAAATGCTAAAGACGATGGATTCAAGTAAGATCAAAACACCCTACATGTTTTTACAAGATGCTGCTTTCGCAAAAATACTTTTGGTTGCATTACCTGAAACAACTCCTATGAGAGAGGCCGAAAGCCTTCAAATGGATCTGAAGCGGGCGGGTATAGTTCCCTATGCATGGGTCGTCAATCAATGCCTATCTGCATTAAAGGAATTGAAAGACCCAGTATTAAGAAAGCGTGCATCGGCAGAGATTTCCATCATAAAAAATATAAAAGAAAAATTAGCGACCAGAGCGTATGGAATTCCATACTTGCCGGTTGAAAAGCTGTTGCCCGCTATATTGGCACGATATGGTCACGCTGAGGCAGCTGTTCCAATCGGTTAATAAATGAATACTTACTTTTCCCAAAGGAGGAACGATCAATTGATGCCAGGGAAGGAACCGCGATAGAAATCCGGAATCCCCATTAATTTACCCAGGGATTTTTATTTCTGTTTTTGTTAATGGGTGCTTTTGCTTTTCTTTTTGGTTCCTTTCGCTGCTTTGTTTTCTTTTTCTTTTTCTTTTTGGAATTAACCTCCGCCGGATAACCATATGCCGCCCTGGCCCCGCTGGATCTTGACGGCTTGCCCTGAGCCAGAAGATTACTGGCTGAGATGGTAATAAAAAACACGGTAATGATGGATATGGCTTTGAGGTTCTTCATGGAGCGAATTCTAAAGATACTAACCTGTTCCAGGGCGCATAAGTTATTAGTAACGCCGGACGAAGCAATAAAAATATGCGAAACAAAGAAATGATTTGAGAATTCAACGATAATATATTTCCCAATCGGTCTAAATTTAGTGGTATAATTCGGACAAACAGAAATTATAGACATGGATAGGATTAGAACGACGGTAGTCGGTTCATACCCAATGATAGATTGGCTGGCAGCTAATCCAAGCCGTCAGGCTTTAGAAGATGCTACTATGGTTGTTTTGAAGACACAGGAACTGGCCATGATTGATTTGGTTGCCGACGGTGAATTGTATCGCTTTGATGTTAATCATCCGGAAACGAATGGCATGATTGAATACTTTGTGAAGCCATTGGGCAACGTTCGGAGCGAGATTACCCGCTCGGATATTGCAGCCTTTGGCAAACAAAATGGCATGCGCTTTCGGGCGCGTCCCGCGGCGGTTGTGGAAGGCGCAATTCATGAAGGTACACTCGATCTGGTGAATGCGTACAAGAAAATCCGGCCGCTGACGAAACTGCCTTTTAAGTTTACGATCACGGGACCGCACATGCTTAGCAAGACATTGCTCGATTATCACTACAAAGACTTGCCGTCTCTGGCACGTGCTATTGCGGAAGTCCTGGCAAGACAAATCACTGAAATTGGTGCCGAAGTAATTCAATTGGACGAAGCGAATCTTCCTGGTTCGCCCGATGAGTGGGAATGGGCAGCCAGTGCATTGAATATCATGCTGGATGCCATTCCCGGAACACCTGCCGTGCATCTTTGTTTTGGTAACTACGGTGGACAATCGGTTCAAAAAGGCACGTGGGAAAAATTGATAGCCTACATGAATGCACTTCACACGGATCATGTTGTTCTTGAATTTGCACATCGTGGATATCATGAGCTGGAATTTTTTAAAGATTTACGACCTGAAATAGGGATTGGTTTAGGTGTGGTGGATATTAAATCTACGGTGATAGAGACTCCTGAGCTGATAGCGAAAAGAATAGAACATGCGACTGATGTTCTGGGAGAAAATCGAATTCGGTACATTCACCCCGACTGCGGATTTTGGATGCTGAAACGCTCCATTGCCGATGCCAAAATTCGCGCGTTAACATTGGGCCGGAATTTGTTTGAAGGGCGATAAATACAATCGCCGGTATGATCCTTCGACGGAGTCAAATCGTAATAGTAAATGAAGAAATTGATTGTGACCACTATCTAAAATACCACTATGGATTATTCATATTCGCCAGTCCAGTATGTCTATCGGGAAATTATTGAAGAAGAAATAACAAAACAGTCCCGCGGAAAGGTTTTCTATTTTAATGATGACCAGGCAGTGGACTCCTGCGAAGGAGAATTGGTTTCCCTGGTGGAAATCGAAGGCAAAGGATTGTTTATAAAAATGATTCCTGAAGCTCAGATTCGCATAGACCGGATTATTACCTTATTTGGTAAACCAGGAGCAGCGTACGACGAGTACGATAATTTTGCAAATCAATGCTTATCGTGTACCGGTGGGTATGACCTTTAGTAATAGAAGTCACAAGTTTATCGCCACACTCAGATACGGGAAAAAGTTAACTATAATAGTTCGGTGCAGTGAAAGCCATAAGAGGAAGGGACTGCTAAAAGTAGGCAGGAAATGTTAGCCCTGGTTGAAAGATTAACAGTCCCTTCATACTCAAATTCGCTCTCCGCGAATCAGGCGAAGAATAATAGCTATCAAGGCGATAACTAAAAGTATATGAATAAGAGAGCCTGCACTGTACACTAAAAATCCCAACGCCCATCCTATTATCAGAATGATGGCTAGTAAATAAAGGAAGTTTCCCATAGTCTTAAAGTTTGATTTGATTCAGAGAGAATCATTTCCGTGCCATCCGTGCCAACTTTCATTTTATTGAAATTATTCGTTGATAGTTGGTTGATTCTATGGACTATTTCCTCAATGGTGTAGAAAAAATCTACAACTATCTCAACACTCAGGACGAATAGTAGTGCGTGACGGCTATGGCATGATTTTTACACGAATACAATCGAATGAGCCGTATGAATAACCTATTACAACGGGTAAGAATTGTTTAGGGTGTGTACGTTTTATTTGCAGGGTTTACGATAATCCTGACAAAGTAATTCTTTCCTATCAGGAAGAAACAGGCAGGTCACTGCCACCGATAAGCCGGAAATAGATTCGGTTTCGAAAAGCACTCACTCGACACTATGGTGTCGGGGTACTCTGGAGAGAAAAAGGAATTTGCGAAGCTTAAGGACTTTTTAATGAATAGCCAACTAACCCAGTATCTATGGTGATTTTTACTTATGGATAAAATACTGATCATAGGGGACGATAAGGACAGATGTCTTGTATTGTCCAGGTTTCTTTCGAAGAATAGCTTTGGTACATCTGTTGCACACAGGGGTGAGGACGGCTTACGTCTATTGCGGACCTCGGAGTATTCGCTGATACTTTGCGACAATAGACTCCCGGATCACACTGGCGTTGAGATGTTGAGGAAGATCAAAGTCCTTCAACCAGCAGTTGCTGTTATAATCATTAACGGGTGTTCCGATGTTCATACGGCGGTTGAAACGTTACGTTATGGCGCGAGCGACTATATGACAAAGCCGCTGTATCCGGATGAGCTGTTGAAAACCATTAATGAAACGATCGCCAAAAACGGAAATTCAAGTGTTTCAGAGGGTGCTGCGAATGGAAAGGTAAAGATGAAACGGAGCGCCTTATCAGCATTAGATTTTATCATAGGCAAGAGTGTCCAATCTCAGGCTGTCCAGAAGTACGTTGAGTTAATTGCTCCTTCAGAGATGTCGGTAATTGTCCACGGTGAAACCGGTACAGGCAAGGAATTTGTGGCGCAATCTATACATCAGTTTAGCGCGCGCGCTGACGGACCATTTATTGCGATAGATTGTGGAGCATTGACAAACGAGCTGACAGGAAGCGAATTGTTTGGTCATGTTAAAGGTGCTTTCACGGGCGCAATAGCCGACAAGCCTGGTTGTTTTGAAGCGGCGGACGGCGGAACAATTTTCCTGGATGAGATAGGCAATTTGTCGTATGAAAATCAGGTGAAGTTACTCCGTGTTATACAAGAGAGAAGAATCAAACGGATAGGTGCGACGAAGGATAGTGCCATTAATATTAGAATTATTGCAGCTACAAATGAAGATCTCGGCAAAGTAGTAAAGGAGGGGAGATTTAGGGAAGATCTCTACCATCGCCTGAATGAATTTAAGATTCAGCTTTCACCGCTTCGTGAGAGGAAGGACGATATTCGTGAGTTTGCATCTTATTTCCTGGAGAAGGCCAATCAATCCCTTCGCAAGAGTGTTAAATTCTTTTCATCAGAAGCCCTTAATAAGATTTTGAATCATTATTGGCATGGAAACCTTAGGGAACTCAATAATGTAGTGAGACGTGCTGTGCTGCTGACAACGGGGGAAGTGGTTGAGCAGGATAGTTTGCCTGAGGAACTAGTTAGCGCTCGTACATCTGTTGCATTATGTGCAGATGTAATGGATGACAACGTAGGAATGTTGAAATCTGTCGCTTGTTCCGCTGAACGAGTCGCGATTGTTGAGGTCCTCGAAAAGGTTAACTATAATAAGACAAAAGCGGCCGAAGTTTTGAGAATTGACCGTAAAACACTGTACAACAAATTGAAGCTATACACTATTTTATAATGCTGGATGTTATCGTTCTGACCTAATGACAGGGCGCCTTATTTTTGTCATCAGATTAGGCGATATATAAAGTTGTGCGCTGATTTTAAATTTAAAAGAGGGTCTTTTTATTTTATTGATTCTTCGGCTGTAACCTGTTTTAGTTCCTGTGTCAGCGGATATCTAAATAGATTTAACCCAAGAATCCCGAAGAATTTGTCAAGCTTACCGAGTACGACTATGACTTTATTTAGGGTATCGATTTCTGAAGTAAATAGTAAGTCATTTGATCGCCTGTCTTCCAGGTAAATGTGGTCTACCAATTCATCCAGGTGGTGGATTGATGAGCTGGGTTTTTCATAACGCCAGTTTGTAATAAAGAGGAGTTGGAATAGGGCTGGTAATGTCCTGATGACCAACGAGGCCTGTTCATGCGATAAACTGCCTCTTACATGATATAAAACCGCACGCACGAGCCTCACGATCTTTTCCGTGGAAGTGTATCCCAGCTCGTCCTTGATTTCTTTAAAGAACCGGAGCGATTGATGTTCTTGAAAGGAGTGGTCTATTGTGGTTGTCATGATCGATGATTTAGTCCGACTTGTAGTGTCTATCCTAAATCATCATGCCAATTCTAGAAGAACCTTTTTTTATCAAAACAAAGGGACTGGCATGTATGTGTAGAACGTTTTCCACGTCACATGTTCTCAAAGTCCACAAGTTGTTGCACATTTTGCGGAAAAGCAGAAGGCTTTGGCGGGTTAATTGGCTATTCCATCACTTGGCATAATGTTTTCTATACAGAGTGATATTACATAAAAAAGTTATACGCTCTATTTTAAACTCTGTGACTATGAAAAATCAACAAAAAGTATTGGGAGGATTGATTCTTGGAATCGCTGTGGGAATTCTTTTAGCGCCCAGTTCGGGTGAGAAGACAAGGAAGAAAATCATAGATGGTTCGGTGAACCTTAAAAATGATTTGATGACCTCGGTGAATGGATCTATTGAGAGTTTAAGAAAGCAATTTGTCGGTAGAATTGATCAATTGGCCCGGGGAGGCAAGGAGGCAGTGAATGAGGCCAGCGAAAATGCGAAAGTCTAATAGTTCTAAACTACGTCAAACATTTAAACAACATCAACATGGAAAAGCTTGAGATTAAAGGAAACTGGAATGAATTAAAGGGAAAATTGAAGCAGAAGTACGGTGATTTGACCGACGATGATCTGATCCTCGCGGAAGGAAAGGAAGATGAATTGTATGGCCGTCTGCAAAAGCGTTTGGGGAAAACCAAGCGACAAATAAAAGAAGAACTTCAAAGCCTCTGATTAGAAGTTGGCTAATTAATCTAATCGGTATCGGTGTCATCTGCCTGGCAGATGGCACCCTTTTTTAAATCTATAAACAGAAAAACTGATGAAACAGATAATCTTAGTTGCCGTTGTTGCTGCGACTTCCCTGGCATTTCAGGGGTGCAGCCCTTCAACAGAGCAGAAAGTGGGTGAAGCGGGTGAGTCTATAAAGCGCGACATTCAAAAGGAGAAGGAAGATCTTACTAATGAATTACGTGCCGTGCGCGATGATATTGATGATCGCGTAGACAGGATATCACTTGAACTCGAAACTGCGCAGGACAAATCAGCCAAACAATTGGAAGCCACTAAAGCAAACCTCATAGAGCAACGCGAAAAAGTTGAACGGGCATTGGATGGGGTTGAGAAATCGGCGGATGACACATGGGATGACGTGCAGTCACGGACGCGTGAAACAGCGAACGAAGTGAAAGGCGACTTCCAGCGATTAGCCGCCAGGGTTGATTCTGTGCTGGTGCAATAAACTCGTTGTGCATGATTTATTACTTTGGGAGCGCGATTTAATTTCTTGGAAAAGTTTAAGAACTCTCAGAAACAAATCATCAATAGAGTCAGTATAATTTGAAAAAAGGCCATGACGAATGGCCTTTTTTTTTTGATAGGTGTAGAATGTTTCAACAGATGTAAACAACGTGTGGAACCTTATCCACCCCTGCTACTGAAATTAATTGGTTCTTCTGCTTATAATTCCCTGGCAGGGTTTTCGTGCAGACTAAACCAACAGATAATTTGAAAGATCATGTCTTTTATAGCCACAATTAGATCGCTTGCCGATTGCCGCACATTCGGTGTAAGGTTGGCCATGGAAATGCCCGCGCTGAGTTTTAGCCGGATGTGCTATGGATATTTGCAGAATGATTGGATAACTGTTGTTTCTTCCGGGGTAGCCCTGATCGTGACCTATGTCTCTATTGTTCTCGCTGGCATTAATCAAGTCACGAAAGGCTCCTGAGGTAGCACAAGAAATCCTCGGGACGATTCTGAACTTCAAATAGGAATTAGGACATGGAATTCCTAAATTCGAATTGACCTACCTAAAGACTTCAGACCGGTTTAAGTCTTCTACAATAGCAGGAGTAGGGGAATGTTTTTTATGAATGAACGACGCTGTTTCAGAAGACAATTCTATCGCTTCCCCTTTCTGCCCACAATCTATTTTGGTTTAAGTATAATTCTGATTGCATGCAGTAGCAGCGAACAACGTTCGGAATCCGGGGCTGGCGGACTGCATGTACCGGAAGGTTTCGAGATAACCAGGGTAGTCGATCCCGGGATGGTTTCCTTTCCGATGTTTGCCACACTTGACAACCAGGGAAGGCTTTTTGTAATTGAGTCCAGTGGTAAAACAACGTCAACAGAGGATGTTCTCAAAAATCCAACCTTTAAAATTCTACTCTTAGAAGATACCGACGCGGACGGTGTTTACGATAATCGAAAAGTTTACGCGGACAAGATAGCCTATCCGATGGGGGGCACTTTTTATAAAGGGAGTTTCTATGTTGCCGCCCCGCCCGATCTCCTGCGTTTCACTGATTCCAATAACGACGGCGTTGCGGACAAGCGTGACGTAATTCTTACGGGATGGACATTAAATCACAATGCCGCAACACTGAGTGGTCCTTTTATGGGTCCGGATGGCTGGCTCTACCTGTGTGATGCCCGACGCGGGTTTGATATTAAAACATCGGAAGGAGAACAACTCAAGGGACAAGGTGCAAGGATCTGGCGCTGTCGGCCGGATGGAACGGGTTTGGAATCAATATCCGGAGGAGGCTTTGATAATGCTATTGAAATGATCTTTATGCCTTCGGGGGAGACCATCGGTACGATGACCTATTTCACCGATCCCAGGGATGGTTACAGGGATGCGCTTATGCATTGGGTTGAAGGCGGTGTATATCCGAAACCGCACCCGGCAATCGAGGCAGATCAGCTTAAGCTTACGGGCGACCTGATGCCTGTAATGACAAAGTTACCACGGGTATCACATTCGGGGCTGATGCGTTATCGCAGTTCCGAATTTGGAAAGGGGTATGAGGGCAACCTTTTTACTGCCCAGTTTAATACAGGCAGGGTGATGCGGCATGTCATCACAACGACAGGGGCTACCTTTCGTACCGAAGAAATTCCCTTTATGACCTCCGATAGTTTGGATACTCATCCTACCGATGTGCTGGAGGATGCCGATGGTAGCCTGTTGGTAGTTAATACAGGCGGCTGGTTCATCGCGGGGTGTCCGCTTTCTGTTGTTGCCAAAGCGGATATCCATGGCGGTATTTTTCGAATCCGAAAAACCGATGCGTCAATAATTGATGACCCATGGGGAAAGCAGCTGGACTTAAAGTCGATGTCTCTTGATGTTTTGTCAGGCCTCTTGAATGACCCACGTCCAGTTGTTCGCGACAACGCTATGGAAGAAATAATTGACAATGGCGAAGCAGCTATTGATGCTCTACGCTCCCTACTGATGTCCGCAAAGGAGGAGCAGGTCCGTCTCGCTGCAGTTTTTGCACTTTATCGGATTAATAAACCTTCAGCGATCGATGCCGTCCGTGTGGGATTGGATGATAAGCATGTCAGCGTGCGCACGGCAACGGCCCGGATTTTAGGAATGGCAAAAGATCGTAAGGCAGTTGATAGGTTAATCGAACTGGTAACGAGAGACAGTGCTTCCGTGCGGCGACAAGCGGCCACTGCGTTAGGCCAAATTGGTGACGATCGCGCGATTGATGCACTTTTGGAAGCCTCGTCCCATCCCCACGATCGGGTTGTTGAGCATGCCATTCTTTATTCCCTCATCACGCTGGGGAACCCCGAAGAGGTTTTTCTTGCTCTAAAACATTCTTCGGAAAATGTCAGGCGATCCGCCCTGATCGTCCTTGACCAGATGGATGGTTCGCATCTGCGTAAGAACGATGTCCAGCCTTTTCTGAGAAGCAACCAGGCTGAGTTACAAAATATAGGTATATGGGTTGTATCTCACCACCCGGATTGGAGTGACCTGGTTGTTGATTTTCTGGCGTCAAAGTTAAAAGGCCAGCAACTTACCGAAAGTGAAAAAGTATCCCTCACGGATCTTATGATCACGTTCTCGGGAGAAAAGCGCTTACAGGGTTTTGTGTCGACAAGAATGCGGAATCCATCTACCTCCTCAGCTGGTAAATTACTTTTCTTGGACGTGATCACTCGCAGCACGCTGGAAGAGCTTCCCACGGAATGGATACGCCTATTGGAAAATTTGTTACTGAAAGAGGATATGATCATTCGTTCAAAAGTCCTTGATCTAATGGTTTCCCGTAGCATTCCCGCATTAGATCAGCATCTTGTTAAAATAGTCGACAATCCACAAACGGCTCCTCTACTTAGGCTGAAAGCACTGGGCGCGAGGCTCACCTCCCACCCGGAACTTTCCGATTCACAGTTCAAATTGTTATTGGATTTTCTTCAGCCCGATGTTGAATCTCCTGTTCGTCAGTCTGCGGTGCGTCTCCTGGTTCAGGCTGCACTGAGTGATTCCCAATTATTAGAAATAGCAGAGAAGCAAATCCCGGGCGCAGATGTCTTTCTACTGCCTGGCCTTGTTAAGACATTCGAAGATAGCCGGAGTGCCGCGGTAGGGGAGGCGCTTGTGAAATCTTTACAGACTTCGTCCGATCGGTTAGACAACCTTTCTCTTCCGGATCTGGAAAAGATTTTTGAAACGTATCCAATTTCAGTACAGGAGTCAGGCAAACCCATTATACAGATTCTTCAGGAGAAACAAGGAAAACGATTGGCCGAGCTTCAGAACTTGCAGGCACAATTGGGTAATGGAGATGTTGGTGAAGGCAGGACGTTATTCTTTGGCAAAGCACTTTGTTCCACTTGCCATGCCATCGTCGGCCAGGGCGGCAATTTTGGTCCGGATCTTACCAATATTGGTGAGATTCGCTCACAACATGATATTCTGGAAGCGATTCTTTATCCAAGTGCCAGCTTCGCCCGCGAATATGAAAGCTCAAAAGTGGTGACAAATAGTACTACCTATACCGGCATTATCAAACAGCAGTTGCCGGAGGCTATCATGATAGAAACCGGACCTGGTATTGTTGTGCGGATTTCAAGAGATGCCGTCAAAACTATGGAACCGCAGAATATTTCTTTCATGCCGCCCGGTCTCGATAAACAATTGTCGCTCGAAGAAATGTCTGACCTGATGGCCTACCTGACCTCGTTGCCCGATGGATTGGGTCACCTGAAGAAACACGACTCGGAATAATTGAATTTAAGATCCCCAAAATCTCATCCGGTGAAAAACAACATGTTTGTACGTATTGCAATTATCTCCTGCATAATGTTACTGGGGAAAAACAACTTTGCCCAAAGCAAGGTAAATAAGGAGCATGCAAAGGCGAATCAGTTATTTAATGGACGCGACCTGGACGGCTGGTATACTTTTTTAAAGGATAAGGGACGCGACAGTGATCTTAAAAAAGTGTTCACAGTGAAACGTGGACAAATCCGTATCTCCGGAGAAGAGTGGGGCTGCATCACCACCCATGCGGAATTTGAGAACTATAGGCTAATCGTTGAATTCAGATGGGGGGCACAAACCTTTGAACCAAGGAAAGATAAAGCACGGGACAGTGGCGTGCTCTTACATTCTATGGGCAAGGACGGGGGTTATTCAGGCACATGGATACATGGCATAGAATGCCAGATCATTGAAGGGGGAACCGGAGATTTTTTAGTGGTAGGTGATGGAAGTGAAACGTATTCGCTTACAGCAAAAGTAGCTCCCGAAAAGGTAAGTGGTGCCTACGTTTATCAACCGGATGGACAACCTGTAACGATACTCGGTGGTAGAATCAACTGGTATGGCAGAGACACGAACTGGACCGATCAACTTGGATTCCGGGGTAAGAGGGATGTAGAGAATCAAATTGGAGAGTGGAATACCATGGAATGCGTAGCGGAAGGTGAGAAAATCACAATTTTTTTAAATGGGATTTTGGTGAATGAATCATTTAACGTCATGCCCAGCAAAGGAAAAATTCAAATCCAGTCCGAGGGCGCGGAGCTTTTCATTCGCAAAGTTGAGTTGTATCCCATATCACATTAAGTAGCGTCCTTGCGAAGGAGTCTCCGATCGAAGAGAGGAGTACGACCGAAGCCTGCCTACCGGCCAGGCCATAGCCGTCAGGCTAAGACTTGAAGTGCTTTATGATGCGAAGTCTTACAATCCCTTTCTTCTAGTTTAAACTGGGTAAGAGCTATCCTAGCTACGTCTAGTAACAAACATATCAATTTTTGGGGTTTTGTTAATA
>JBGSQQ010000030.1:0-236146 GCA_041737945.1 Chryseolinea sp. | reverse complement strand
CGAAATAGATAAATACAACTCCCAGTCAGAGGCCTGCGAAGTAAAATGATGCCCAGTATAGAATGTCGTATTATGTTTCGAGACGCGATCCTTCAAGGAAGTATGTGAACTTCCTATGTAGAACCTGTCCACTGCGTTGCTATAGAGAATATAACAGGAGAACATAAAAACTTACTGCTAACGACCCCTTGTCCCGATAGCTATCGGGAGAGTCAAGTGCTCTAACCAGCTGAGCTATGGGCCCTTATAAAAGGAATGCAATTTTAGGGATTTTAGTCTATTTCACCCTCATGAGATCAAAGTTTTATTAAAGATCTCAACCACGATTGGCAGATCGTACTTCGCGGTTCGTTTAAGTATAAATGCAACCGCTCTTTACACCAGTTACACTCTGTTCCTTTTATGGCGGGCTAGCTGGCAACTCGGAAACTACCTTTAGCATTACCAAACCTCCCAACCGCATTGGAAACAACTTAACGTTCAGCCCTTCATTGGATCGTGAGGCTTCCGTAGTACTTACGGCTCGTTGCATCCAACTACTATGGCTTCTGCTGACTTCTGCATGTCTAGTAAAACAAAACTAGATACAGACCTCTCCAGGTAAGAGCCTATTCCTTCTTCCGATCACTGCGGTATCTACTCCATGAAGTTTGTTGGTCAAGGACGTTGTGAACATGTGCTCACTTATCCCCTTCATGTAGCCTCCGTATACCGTTCTTGTTCATCAGTACCGGAGTTTGCAGTCTCGCTTCCTTCAGTTCTTGCTTCACAGCAAACTACCTTGCGACTTGCTAATTGGCTTCACCAACTCGCCAACAAGAGACTTGCGCGCTCTGGAATAATTCGGCATCTTTCGATACCTTTGCCCATACTGGGCGCACACAAAATGTTTGCGCAATGGTGGCGGGACATCAAGGTATGAAATTTAGTTTTATATTACGTTTGCCCACTTGGACAGGATACGGTTTCAATAAGCCACCACTGCGCAAACACAAACTTCGTGTTCAATTAGGTTGGCTCCCGGTGGACAGCTTAGACTAAAGCTGACAGTGTTCGACAGAGAAAAATGAAATGTAGGAGCAAAACGATAAATACTTCAAACATTTAACGCAAAATACTTATGACATTTAACAGCAAGGCGTTTCTTCTCTTTCGCCAAATTTATGAGTCAGAGTCATTCCTTACCTGATGGAACTATTACCAACTTCAATAATTCGATTTAATCAGCAAAAGATTGAAGAAATCGATAGCTTAATAAAAGCTATTTATCGCTTAGTTATTTACAGCCGTCATCATAAGGATGATGATATTCTAGATTCCTATTTAAAAGGTACGCATAGTTTAAGAGAACTATTGAGTTTAAAAAATGCTCAAATGGAAGCACAAACTGAAATAGAGGCGAAAGAATATCTTGTACATTTTAAAGCGGCTTTAGAATTTGCGATTGAAGAAATAATTTTAGAAAATAATTTTGAATCTGAGGTACAACTTTTTCAATTATTGCGTATAGCTTCTCCAGAAGCATATGCCATACATCCAAATCGTTATAGACACACAATCGTACAAATAGGTAATCACATCTGTCCTGAGCCAGCCGAAGTGCCTTCATTGGTCAATGAATTGTTGTATCATATAAAATCTATATCAAACCCTATTGTTAAGGCCATCTATTTACATCACGAATTGATTAGAATACATCCATTTGCAGATGGAAATGGAAGAGTTACTCGGCTTGCTAAGAACTGGCTTTTAATGTATGACTTGTATCCACCTACCTTTATTACCGATATTTCTTCCAAAAAAATATACACAACTACTTTGGCAAATAGTTTTAGAGCCTTAAATAATAAACCAATAAGGTGGAATGATCAAACTGCATTATTTTTTGAAAACGAATTAGATTATTTGTTAAACAATACAATAGAATTATATAATACTATAAAACGAATTGGGACAAAAAGAGTTAATCAAATTATTAATCAATAAAAACAAAAATTAAAATGGAAAAAAAATCATCAAAGAAAAAATTTTGGAAGCTATTTCAAAAACGGAACGTACAATTGCTAATTACAAAAAAAGACTTGTGCCAGTAACTGCGGACGGAGCTGTGGGTCGGGTAAGCAGAATGAATGAAATAAATAATAAAACAATTGCATACGCTCAATTAGAAGTTGCTACTACAAAATTGGCTAGTTTAAAATTAGTATTATCAAAAGTGGGAACAAATTCTTTTGGTATTTGCATTAATTGCCAAAAGCCAATCGCATTAGGTAGAATTTTAGTTCGCCCAGAAAGTCTGCGATGTGTAAAATGTGCTAAATTAAAACTGTAATTAGTATTATTTCTTGACACCTTAAACCAATTGACAAAAAAATAACGACGATTGACATTGACGGACGAAACCCAACTTGCCACAACAAAGTTTAGAAGCCATGGCCTGCATTCTGCAATTCGTTTACTATTTTGCATTTGCAACGGCGGACAGTGGCTGCAAGTCGGGCCACTACTTATACATAAACGTTGGCAATAATAGGGGCCGAATAATTTGATCATCTAACAGGTGATACATTATTAACAAAATTTTTTTCACGGAGACAAGTGAGCGACTTCTCTACAACTGGTTATAAAAAAAAGGTAATGCTGTACAAATCAGGAAAGAAAATTTCCGCAAACACCTCGTCTTGAAAATCCATTAACACGGATTTATACAAACATCACCTGCAATTTTATTCTGATTTTATTAATTTTGAATTTAATATTTTTTGTTAAACTAAAATATTAAGAATGAAAATAGTAAAATACACAGCATACGGAGCACCTGATGTTCTTCAAATCAGCGAAATGGAAAAGCCCACTCCGAAGGACAATGAAGTTCAGATTCGGGTAGATGCAACATCAGTAACAGCAACGGAGTGCATTTTTAGAAAGGGTGAACCATTATTTTCAAGATTATTCACGGGGCTTCGTAGACCAAAAATTACCACACTTGGTGAGGAGTTAGCCGGGAAAATTGAAGCAACAGGTAAGGATGTAAAACTATTTAAGAAAGGCGACCAGGTATTTGGCACTGCGGGCCCTGGTTTTGGCGCTAATGCTGAGTATATATGTTTACCTGAAGATGGAGTGGTTGCGCTAAAGCCAATCAACATGACTTATGAAGAAGCCGCCTCAAGTATTGATGGATTTCTAACCTCTTTACCTTTCCTTCGCGATAAGGGCAAAATTCAGAACGGACAAAAAGTACTTATCTACGGAGCCTCGGGAAGTTTAGGTGTTGCCGCAGTACAGATTGCAAAATATTATGGTGCAGAAGTTACCGGAGTATGCAGTACAGCGAACGTAGAAATGGTGCAAACGCTTGGAGCCGATAGTGTAATTGATTACAAGAAGGAAGACTTCACCGAAAACGGAAAGACCTACGATATTATTTTTGATACCGTTGGCAAGATTTCGTTTCTACGTTGCAAGAAGTCGCTAAAACAAAAGGGAATATTTCTTGAATCAGGTATTGGGCTTGGTATTTTTCCTCACGTACTATTTACATCAATGATTGGAAGCAAAAAAGCAAAGATTGCGGCAACGGGTTTAAGGCCGCCACGCGATAGGACTAAAGACTTACTCCTACTTAAAGAACTCATGGAGAAAGGAAAAATTAAACCGGTAATTGACAGGAGCTATCCCATGGAGCAAATTGTTGAAGCGCATAGATATGTTGACAAAGGCCATAAGAGGGGAAATGTAGCGATAACAGTGAATCACTAGAATGAAGTATAGAGTTGAGAACAAATGTCCCACAGATCGCGGGATAAACGCAGATTATTTATAATTCATTTAGATTCTCGAAAAATAAGTCTTGCATATAATAATTATTGCTCTGAGCTACTAACAAAGAAAACTATAATTAGTATGACATTACAAGAAGCTAGTAACTTTTTTGACAGGTTAAAGAACGAATCAAGTATTAAATCTGAGCGTAAGGTTTATGGGAAATTCATTCATTTGCTTGGCAAATTGAAAAACAGATCATTCTCTAAGGAAGAAACTCAATCCATGGAAGCGGAATTAGATCGTTTAACTTTAGAATTGAGCCCTGAGAATAAAAAAAAATACTTTAGGACATCACTCAGTCGATTTGAAAAATATTTGAAAGATGTATTTTCCTTAATCCCAAAAAACTATTACACCAATTTAGGTTTAGGGTTAGGTACTTCTTTTGGAATACTTTCTGGAGTTGTGTTTTTGTCGAGTTTTGAACGGTCTTTGGGCATCGCTTTGGGTTTAACTTTCGGAATGTTAATCGGGTTGATTATTGGACGATCGATGGATGCAAAAGCTATTAAGGAAGGAAGAGCGCTTTGATTAAGTCTTGATGCCCTGTAGAAATAAGCGAATCGTTTTTAGAAAAGATCAACTATGATATGAAACAAACAAAATCTATACTTCGGATAGTTTTTATACTTGCAAGCATAGGCTCTTTGTACTTCGTGCCATGGATTTTGGTAAAGGCTTGGATTTTACCGTTGCCTGATACGATTCAAGAACAATTAAATGAAGGAATCGATCACGGATTTGATGGAATGATTGTTTACGTGGATAAAGCTGGGAGGCCACCCGAGTTTTATGCCGCAGGCTGGCATGACCGAAAAAATAAAATAACTGCTTATCCGCAAGCCTTGTTCAAGATAGCCAGTATTACCAAGCTTTATGTGGCTGTTGCTACTGCAAAATTAGTAAAGGCCAATCGCTTGTCTTTGGATAAAACACTCGCTGATTACTTTCCAGAACTTGTGGCACGAATTGAAAATGCAGAAAGAATAACCTTGAGAATGATGGTTCAACATCGGAGTGGCATTCCCAATTTTGTAGACCACCCTGATTATTGGACAAAACCACCAAAGAACAAACAAGAAACTCTTGAGTATGCACTGGATTTACCAGCAGACTTTGAACCGGGTGAGGACTATGGGTATTCAAATACAAATTATATGTTGATCTCTGACCTCATTGATAAGGTAGTTGGGTATAGCCATAAACAATATATCAAGGAAGAAATTTTGATACCACTAGGGCTGAAAAACACTTTCGGTTCGCTTAGTGAAGTGAGTATAGATGATGTGATGAGTGGCTATTATGTTGGCTATGAAGAAGATGTTAAGACGGAAGATACAGGCTTAATACTAGCAACCGCAGAAGATGTGGGTATCTTCTTGCGGGCATTAAACGATGGCTCAGTATTTAATGAAGGCGAACAAGAAATCTATTCCTCCATTTATGAGTACAACCATACAGGGCTGATTGTTGGCTATCAGAGTATTGCAGAATACCACAAAGACATCGACACAGTTGTTATTCAATTTAATAATACAACCAACTTTGATGGCTACGACTGGAATTTAGCGGAAATAATATATGGCCGTATCGTCAAAATAGTGAGGAGTAGAAAAAGCTCATAACAATATATATGTGATAATACTCCCTAAGGGGTCGCACAACGCATATACTGGACGCTGTAGGCAAGCTAGAATATAAAAAATAAAGATTTAGCAATAGAAGAAAAACATATGGGCAACAGGCAAGGAGTACTTCAACATGCTCTTCATCTCGCCCAAAATTCCCATAATAATCAGTCGATTTTTAACACCTATTCGTTTTTTTACTTGAATTAGCCGGTCTACCCGAACATGCCATTTTCATTATTGAACTACTCTGGCGAACATTGGCTTTTTCTGTTTACTGGGGAATAAAACTACATAGCGAGAAGCAACCATACCTCCTGCTGCTTTTAAGTTTAATTATATTTTCACCGATTTCGAGGCTTAGTGTTGTTGTTGCTTGGTGGTTTGATACTAAATGGGGAATTGAAACTATTACCCTACTTTGATAACTGGATACAAACTCTCCTAAACCATGGTGTATATGGAGCTCTTATTCAAATCATACCTGGCTTTTTACTTGGTTCCTTGGCACTCGTCATCATGCGATACAGAAAGTCTGATACAAAGCAAATCAATAGGAAACAGAATTAAAGACCTTGATAAATGAAAAGCCAGCGCGCAATAATGTGCTTAAATAAGAGAAAACATAAATTTGAATTTATCGGATTACGTAAAAAGAAGAAACGGTGTGCCCTTAGGCAACAGTGATTCCCTTCGCAATATATTAAATCGTTCTCTGGGAGCTGGAAATTTTTCTATATCCTGGCAATACTGGAACCCTATATGGGGATATTATCTTGGAAAATGTATTTTCAAACCACTTAAATTCATCTTTCCGCCAGCCTTATCGCTGATAATCACTTTTGTTGTTTGTGGATTTATACATGACCTAGCGATTAGGTTAATAAAATGGAAATTTACCTTACTCCTATCTCCATGGTTTATATTTGTAGGGGTTACTAGATATCAATACCTATGAATGGCTACTTATGTTTTTTGACTCGCCCTAAAATGATCGGGTGTTGTTTTAGTATACTTTTTAAAAAATCTTCCAAAGTAAGAGTTGTCTTCAAAGTTAAGCTGATACGCCACTTGTGCTACAGGAAGTTGAGTATGCGCCAGCAACCTTTTGGCTTCGAGTATAATCCGTTGACGGATAAGTTCACCGGCTGATTTACCTGATCGTTTTTTACAAAAACTATTCAGGTAATTGGGCGTGATGTGGAGCCGCGCTGCATATTCCTTTGGTGTTTTGAGTGTAGCAAAGTTTCGCTCAATCAATTCCTGAAACTGGAAGAGTAAATCCTGTGAGGAGGAGTAGCCCGAGTTCACTACTTCATATTGGCGTGAAGCACGAACGAGCAAATTTCCGATACCATAAAAGATAGCATCACGGGTATAATCATCCCAAATTTTTATTTCAGCCTCCATCGTTTCAAATTGTTCAACCCACTTTGCAAGGTCATCAGAAGCTATATCGATATAACACATCTGACCTGCCCGAAACAAAGGCCAGTTAGCTAACAGTTTTCGGCCTTTTGATAATGCTACAAAATTGTCGGTGAAGAGAAGTACAAAGCCTCTTACATGATTAAGTTCATTCCAGGCATGGACCTGCCCGGGTGCAATAAGAAAGAGTCGGTTGGGTTGAAGGGCATACGTAGCAAAGTCGATGTCATGACTTCCGCTGCCCCCGGTCACTAAAATAAACGTAAAGAAGTAGTGTCGATGAGACATTTTAAGATGTTCGATATCGCGGGCAAAATATTCGAATCGAAACAGGTCAAACTCTCTGTCCGAATTATTTTCTCCGGCTAGAAGTGTCTCAATGGAATAGCTTGGTATCTCTGGGGTCAGGTCACTCATAAGTAAATAATGCCATAATCAGGATGTTGTGTACCATCTAAAAAGGACAATATAGTCTAATTTTGCACTGTATTGATTGAATTACCTGATAAAGATGTAAATAAGTACATTATGAAGAACTTTGAAATAAATAAGATTTTAGTTGCGGTAGATTTTTCCACGCTGGCCAACAACGCCATTCAAACCGCAGTAGCGATGAGCAAGCGACAACTGGCAACCATTACCCTAATGTTTGTAATAGAGAACACCTACGTTCTTTTTCCTCCTGAAGCAGGCACGGCTGCGGGGGCATTGCTGCCGCAACTGGTAAAAGATGCCAACGAAAATCTGGGTAACCTGGCCAAAGAGCTTCGGGTAAAACACGACATAGTGGTGAATCATATTGTGCAATCGGGCAATCCGGCTGATGAAATATGCCGATGGGCCTTGCACAAGAAAATGGATTTGATTGTGATGGGCTCCCACGGTGCCTCTGGCTTGCGCGATTTCTTTATGGGTTCCAACGCATATCGGGTGGTAAAAAATGCACCGTGCCCTGTACTTACCTTGCCTGGAAATAACCAATGGCTTGATTTTAAAAAGATATTATTTCCGGTTCGCATGGTATCTCATGCATTAGACAAATATGAAATAGTAAGACCGATTATCAGAAAAAACGGATCGTCATTGCTTGTTGCAGGTATCGTTAAAAAGAGTGATACTGCAAGTCTTGTTGAAATGAAGGAGCTGGTGGATAGCGTACGCAGACAAATCTCTGAAGATGATGTGATCTGCGGCAGCGAATTACACTATTGTGAAAATCCTGCAAAGCAAGTCTTACAAATTGCTGAACATACTAAGCCAGATTTGATTGTGATTACTGCCACGCTCGACCGTACAGTGAAGGAATTTCTTCTGGGGCCATATATGCAGGATATTGTTAATCATGCCCGGTTTCCAGTACTCAGTATCAAACCTGAGCATGAAGTGAATGGATCAAGCGCTGTTGAAATATTAATGGAACAATTACCCTTCCGGCATGCGGCCTTGGCATAGCAGTACCATGATCTATTAACATCTATTATTTACAAACCGAAAAGAAAGCTTATGCAAATAGAGATAACACATCTGTCAATGACCGACTACCTGGATTTAAAAGAAAGTATGCTGGACGCATATACGCAATGGGGCGCTTACTGGCGCGATCATCAGATTGAGCATCTGCTAAGCATTTTTCCTGAAGGCCAGCTTTGCATTAAAGTAGATGGCAAATTGGTGGGCGCAGCACTGTCGCTCATTGTTGATTACAAATCGCTGGGTGATAATCATACCTACAAAGATGCTACTGGTAATTATACCTTTAGCAGTCATGATCCAAAAGGAGATGTACTCTATGGAATAGAGATCTTCATTCGCCCTGAGTTTCGCAGTTTGCGCCTGGGTAGACGAATGTATGATGCGCGAAAAGAACTTTGCGAAAAGTTGAATTTACGTTCCATTGTAGCTGGAGCACGCATGCCCAATTATGCTGAACATGCAGACAGCCTTACACCTAAGCAATACATCGAGAAAGTGAAGAACAAAGAATTGTTTGATGGCACATTGACTTTTCAATTGAGCAATAACTTTCACGTTCGCAAAGTAATGAAGGGATACATGCCAGGCGATGTAGAATCTATGGAATACGCTGCCTTGATTGAATGGATAAATATTTACTATGAGCCAAGGCCAGCATTTTTAACTGACGAAAAAATGCACGCCAGGCTTGGACTGGTGCAATGGCAAATGAGGCCCTTCAAAGACTATGAATCGCTGTGCGAGCAGATTGAATTTTTTGTAGACGCTGCCTCAGGATACAAAACAGACTTTATTCTTTTTCCTGAATTCTTCCATGCTCCCCTCATGGCCGAATTCAATAACGCCACAGAAGCAGAAGCCATTCGCGGTTTGGCCAAATATACAGAGCTATTGAAAGAGAAGTTTTCTCAACTGGCTATCGCCTACAACTCCAACATTATTACGGGAAGCTTTCCGGTGATGCGCGATGAGAAACTATATAACATTGGATTTTTATGTCAACGTAATGGAACGGTTGGGGAATATCAGAAATTACACATTACACCAGATGAACGAAAAGCGTGGGGACTTGTGGGTGGAGACTCCTTGAAGGTCTTTGATACAGACTGCGGAAAAATCGGTGTACTAATCTGTTATGATGTAGAGTTCCCAGAGTTGCCACGTTTGTTGGCTGAACAAGGAATGGATATTTTATTCGTACCCTTCTTAACTGATACCCAAAACGCCTATCATCGTGTTCGCCACTGTGCACAAGCAAGGGCGATTGAAAACGAATGCTTTGTAGCTATTGCCGGAAGCGTAGGCAACTTGCCAAAAGTAAATAACATGGACATTCAGTATGCCCAGTCAGCAGTATTTACACCGTGCGACTTTGCCTTCCCCACCAATGGGGTGAAAAGCGAAGCCACACCCAATACGGAAATGGTATTGATTGTAGATGTTGACAGGGAGTTGTTAAAAGAACTGAACCACAAGGGCTCTGTTAAAAATCTGCGAGACAGACGGAAGGATCTTTATCGGTTGGAGTTTATTCAGCAGAATGTCAATTTAGATAAACTGAAGTTTGCCATTGCGTAAGAAGGAATTCATAAATGCCTGAAAGGTTCAGGGATTATTAAACTAAACCAACAATAATTATGACAAATACAGCAAAAATAGTAACGGGAGTTTTAGCAGGAACCGCAGTTGGTGCAACACTTGGCGTTTTGTTTGCACTTGAAAAAGGTAGTAAAACCAGGGCAATCATTGCCAACAAAGCCAAAGAATTAGGCGATGCTACCGCTCAAACGTATTCAAAAACCAAAAACCTTTTGGGAATTAAAAATGATAAGCAAAAGGAACCGGTAATGAATTAAAACAACTAACTTCCAAAACCAGAAAAAGGAACCTCTCCGAAACGTGAGAGGTTTTTTTGGGCATTTATACTAAACCTATGGAAATACTAATACTCATTATTTTTGTTGTAGGATATCTGCTTATTGCCCTGGAGCACACAGTGGAAATAAATAAGACAGCCACCGCTCTTATCACAGGAGTTCTTTGTTGGACGGTTTATGTTTTTAATGCCGATTACCACCTTGTTAGCCATCAACTGTTGGAAAAATTGGGGGAGATTTCGAGCATCCTGTTTTTTCTGATGGGTGCTATGACCATTGTGGAGCTGATTGATGCCCACGATGGGTTTGAACTTATTAATAGCAGAATAACAACTCATGACCGAAGGAAGCTACTATGGATTATATGCCTGCTTACATTTTTTTTATCAGCAGTGCTTGATAACCTCACCACCACTATTGTGATGGTAACCTTGGTAGCTAAACTAGTGAAAAATGAAAAGGTCAAAATGATGTTTATTGGCATGGTCGTGCTGGCTGCCAATGCGGGTGGTGCATGGTCGCCCATTGGCGATATTACTACCACCATGTTGTGGATAGGAGGTCAAATTTCAGCCACTGCTATTGTTGGTAAATTAATAATACCCAGTCTGATGAGTTTAGTCGTGCCATTAACACTGGCCACGTTTATGATTCGCGGTGAACTTGAGTCCTCTGAAATTGGAGCACTGAAAGACCCAAATGTACGTGCAAGTGAAAAAGAACAACGACTCGTTTTCTTTGCCGGCATTGGTGCACTGGTTGCCGTTCCCGCATTTAAAACCATTACCCATTTGCCACCCTTCATGGGCATGTTGCTGGGGTTGGGGTTACTCTGGCTACTGACGGAACTCATTCACAAAGGAAAGGATCAGGAGCAAAAACAAAAACTTTCCGTTATCAGGGCATTGGAACGGATGGACGTACCGAGTGTACTTTTCTTTCTCGGCATATTGTTGGCCGTTGGTGTGTTGCAAAACACCGGACAACTTACTGCACTGGCGGGTTGGCTTACACAAACCTTTAAGCAGGAGGAACTTATTCTTTCTATTATAGGTGTGCTTTCCGCTATCGTTGACAATGTGCCCTTAGTTGCCGCCACGATGGGGATGTACTCTTTAGAAATTTATCCTGTTGACGATTCATTCTGGATATTGCTGGCCTACTGCGCGGGAACTGGCGGAAGTTTGTTAATCATTGGCTCTGCAGCAGGTGTTGCTGCTATGGGGTTAGAAAAAATTCCCTTTGGCTGGTATCTAAAAAATATAACCTGGTTGGCAATGGTAGGCTACCTGGCAGGTATAGGAATGTTTCTTATTCAAGAGTATATTTTCTAAGTCTACATGTAGCACATAGAATTTATGAGAATTCTAATTTCACTCACCTGGCTTTTCGTTTCAACGATTAATCATACTTATGCCCGGTTTAACGAAACTATCCGTACAGGCAGCCCCGGCCAGGCCATCGGTGCTTTTACTATTGGGCAAGGCTTATTTCAAGTACAAAGCGGATTTGACTATTACAAATCAACTCTGTCGGCCTCTAATTTGACAGAAGGCTTTTTAAATAGTACCGTAATGCGCTTTGGAATTACAGAGCCTTTTGAAGTAAGCGCGTTGGTTGAATACAAAACCGAAACAATAACGAACAACGAACTAAAAACTGAAGCTGGTGGCTTGAGTGCACTTGACGTAAGTATGCGATACCACATTTATACCGGGAAGGGGTTGATACCCAATGTGGGTTTTCAACTCCGCACCCGATTACCAGTCTTAAACGAAGATTACAAAATAAAAGACCTTGCTCCTCGGTTTATTTTAGTTACCAGTCAAAAACTTTCAGATACGTTTACACTTATTACCAACTGGGGTGCAGCGTGGAACGGAAATGACAGTTCGACCAGAGGTACCTATGTTGTTAATTTGTCATTTCCATTTAATAATGCATTTGGCGCTTTTGTAGAAACCTATGGTGGAGTGCAAAAAGGAACCAGTACCATTAATTTTGATACTGGTTTGGCGTGGCTGATTAATCCGGATTTCCAACTGGACATTTACAGCGGAAATGGAAATATTCAGGGTGTAAAAGATTTCTTTTTGAGTATGGGCGGATCATGGAAAACATCACGTTCTGACTCCTTATAATAAAACTCCTATAAAGCACATTATGAAAAATATCTTATTACTAATAGTTGGCCTGTCTATGTTCCATTCAGTACTGGCTCAGCAATCTGATACACTTGGAGCTTATCAAGAACCGGCCGCTTTGTTAAGGAAAATGGACAGTACGCATCTGGCTGATTCGCTCAAAAGGCTGGAGTTGCTGCGTGAAATTGAAAACCTAAAAGGTGCCCGAACTGATAAGCAGCGGATTGCACTTGAGCAAAAGCTAAAAGAAGTTAATACGCAAGACTCCCTTCGCAAAGTAATGCAGCAAGCACAACTTGAAAAACTGAAAGCATCGGCCAAAGGCTTTCCCGTTGCGCCTTTTGGAGACACTTTATTTACCATCTATACCCGAGTGGGAAGCTTTACAGCCAGCGACCGGGCTGAAGCAATTTCTGAAAAAATTGAAAAGCTATATGACGATGTTGTATTTACCCCAGATTCGCTACTCATTAGCCGAAGTGAGACAGCACCACAATTAGTATATAAAGATGTGATTGTAATGAGCATTAATGAAATGGAAGCCTTGTGGCTGGGTATATCGCAGGACAGTTTAGCGAGAAGTTGCCAAGTTAAGATTCAACATGCTATACGCGATGAGCGTAAAGCCAATAGTGTAATAAATATTGTACTTCGAATTGGTGCCATCATATTAATTCTGGTGGGTATTTATGTAGTCATCCGTCTTATCAATATTGGGTTCCGGAAAATAAAGAAAAAAGTAATTTTGCTAAAGGAACGTGTATTGAAGGGCATTAAATTTAGAGGGTACCAGTTTTTAGATAGCGAACGCGAACTTCGAGTTATTTTATTTTTGATTAAAGGATTGCGCATTATCGTAATCCTCATCGCTCTTTACATTGCCTTACCCCTGCTCTTCAGCGTGTTCCCATGGACACGTGGGATCGCAGAAACATTGATAGGTTGGGTGTTGACGCCCTTAAAGAATGTAATGTATAGTCTAGTTAATTACTTGCCCAACTTGTTTACTATTTTTGTCATTGGTGCTATTACACACTACTCAGTAAAGTTTTTGAAATTCGTAGCCGGAGAAATCGAAAATGGCGCTTTAACACTGCCCGGTTTTTATCCGGATTGGGCAAAGCCTACGCTAAACATTGTTAAGTTTTTAGTGTATGCTTTTAGTTTTATAATCATCTTCCCTTACTTGCCCGGCTCAGATTCGCCCGTCTTTCAAGGCGTTTCTGTTTTTCTTGGTATTTTGTTTTCACTGGGCTCTTCTTCAGCTATATCCAATGCCGTAGCCGGGTTAGTAATTACCTACATGCGTCCATTTAAAGTTGGTGATCGGATTAAAATAGGTGATCTGTCGGGCGACGTAATAGAAAAATCGCTACTCGTAACCCGAATTCGAACCATTAAGAATGAAAACATTACCGTACCTAATTCAACTGTATTAGCCGGATCTACTACTAACTATACAACATCAGCCAAGGAGTCGGGTTTAATTCTTCACACGGGTGTTACCATTGGATATGATGTTCCATGGAAACAGGTACATGAACTACTAATTAACGCTGCGCTTGCCACCAAAGGAATTATGCAAGATGAAGGTCATAAGCCCTTTGTATTGCAAACAAGCCTGGATGATTTTTACGTGGCCTATCAAATAAATGCCTTTACCGAAGAGCCTCACCGAATGGCTGGAATCTATTCAGAGATGCATCAAAACATACAGGACAAGTTTAATGAAGGCGGGGTTGAGATTCTATCACCCCATTACAGGGCTGGGCGCGATGGTAGCATGACAACCATTCCACCCAATTATTTGCCAAAGGATTACCAGGCACCTATGTTTAATGTCAACATTAACAAGTCCACTGAAAAATAAGAGATATGCAAAATCTGCTAAACGAGATGGGTATTCCAACACTATGGCACAAGCCAATTCTGCTTGCTCTATGGTTTACTGTCGTGTGGGTCATTGCGCGTATTATTCGTGATCAGATAACAAAGTCTGCCTTGGACAATGATGTTTCTTACAAGGCGAAGAAAGCTACCACATTTACCACCTATGTATTCTTTTTGATTGGGATCATTATTATTTATAGTTCAAGCCTGGGTGGCTTTACTGTAGCATTAGGTGTGGCGGGAGCCGGAATTGCATTTGCATTGCAAGAAGTAATTGCAAGTTTTGCCGGATGGCTGGCGCTGCTCTTTGGCAACTTTTATAAGCCTGGAGACCGAGTGCAATTGGGCGGAATAAAAGGTGATGTCATCGACATTGGCATAATACGAACGACCTTAATGGAAATGGGTAATTGGGTAGACGGTGATTTATATAATGGTCGAATTGTGCGTATTGCCAATAGTTTTGTTTTTAAGGAGCCTGTCTTTAACTACTCAAGCGATTTTCCCTTTTTGTGGGATGAAATCAAAGTGCCTGTGCGTCATGGCAGTGATTTTGAGTTAGCGAGGGAAATTTGTAAGAACGCAGTAGCTCATGAAACCCAGGTCTATAGTGAAGAAGCCGCTTCGAAGTGGAAGGAGATGACGCGAAAATACAGGGTGGAAAAAGCTACTACCGATCCTATAGTAACGCTTATGGCCAATGATAACTGGATTGAATTTACGATTCGATATGTAGTTGATTTTAAACGTAGACGAATTACAAAAGATCACCTGTTCACAACCATTCTTCGTGCAGTGCAGAAAACCGATGGCAGAGTGCAGTTAGCATCTGCCACGTTTGAAATCACTTCTTTACCAACAATCAAAATCAACACTGCTCCATGAATTCTTTTTTAGACTATACGATACTGGAGTGGGGTAACTATAAATTAACTACGACTACAACCGCCTCCATCATTCTGTTGATAATGGTTGTGCGATTAGCCTTGTTCTTCTTAAAACGACTTGTATTTGCCATTTTTAAACGCAAGGGTGTTGATGAGGGAAGAAAAGAGGCAATTTATTTATTAATTAAATACATCACATGGTCGGTGGTGGCGGTAGCATCGCTTGAAATGGTAGGAATTCACGTTACTATCCTGATTGCCGGCTCGGCAGCTTTGTTAGTTGGGTTAGGCTTGGGTCTCCAACAAATTTTTCAAGATTTGGTATCGGGCGTCTTTATCTTGATAGAAGGAACCATCAAAGTAAATCCAATTCAGGGAGCAGGGAATCATCATTCCTTTTCCCCAAAGAGATTTACACATTAAGACAAAAAACGATTCTCCTTTATGACGCATATAAAAAAACTAAACCAGCTTCATGCTACCGCGATTTGCGGCAACGATATTACGTCTTCCTGTTTATATGTTTCTGCTCTTACCATTGTGTACGCAGGCCAGTATGCCTGGTTGGCACTACTCATAGTAGCCGCTGTACTTTTTTTATTTAGAAGAATTTATGGTGAAGTAGTAGGCGCGCTTCCTTTGAATGGCGGGGCATATAATGTGTTATTAAACACCACCAGCAAGAGTAATGCTTCCGTCGCGGCCTGCCTTACCATTCTTTCTTATATGGCAACAGCAGTGATTTCGGCTTCTGAAGCCATGCATTACTTACATACGCTCATCCCATCTCTTCCAGTAATTATTGCAACCGTTACTTTGCTTACTATTTTTTTACTACTCACCATCTCCGGTATTTCAGAATCTGCAATGGTAGCTACCGTAATTTTTATCTTTCACCTATCCTCGATGGCGTTTCTTATATTGAGTGGTGTCTGGTTTGTAACAGTAAATGGGTTAGAGGTTGCCATCACCAATTTTAAAATGCCGCTTACGGGCAGTGTGAGTTCGGCTATATTCTTTGGTTTCAGCGCAGCAATGCTCGGTATTTCAGGTTTTGAAAGTTCAGCTAATTTTGTGGAAGAGCAACAGCCAGGCGTTTTTCGTAAAACGTTGCGCAATATGTGGGTGGCTGTAACCATTATTAATCCTTTGATGGCACTGGTCGCCATTGCCGTCCTTACCAACCAAGAGGTGTTGCAACATCAGGAAGCATTGCTTTCTCACATTGGGTTTAGCACCGGCGGGCGATGGTTGAGTACAGTTATCTCCATTGATGCCGTATTGGTATTAAGTGGCGCAGTATTAACTTCTTATGTTGGAGTAGGTGGTTTAATAAAGCGTATGGCATTGGATAGAATACTTCCACAGTTCACCTTAAAAGAAAATAAACGCGGGAGTGCATACCGGATTTTGATTATTTTCTTTCTACTGTGCCTCTCGGTATTGTTTGTAACCGAGGGCGAATTGGGAGCATTGGCAGGCGTATATACTATCAGCTTCCTTGCTGTAATGACATACTTTGGTATCGGAAATTTCTTACTAAAAATGAAACGAGGTAGTCTTCCGAGGCCTGTATATGCTTCACCTTTTGTTGTTGCAATTGCAGTTGCCGCAGTAGTTATTGCGCTTTATGGCAACATTAAACTACATCCCGAGTATTTGGTGGTTTTTCTGCAATATTTTGTTCCTTCACTTGTGTTAATCCTTTTACTGCTTAACAGGAAAGAACTGTTAAAAATGACACTTGTAGTTATTGATAGCTTCTTTGATACAGTAACAGAAATTGCCCATGTAAGTAAAATTCACGTCACGCGGCTCATGAACCGACTCAGCCGGCAGCAATTTGTTTACTTTTCAAAAGCCAATTCCATTGCCGAATTGAATAAAGTAATGATGTACGTGCAGGAGAATGAAGCCACTAACCAACTAAAAATTGTAACTGTGTTAAAGGAAGGGCAAACAATTTCGGATGCATTCTTAAAAGACCTGGATGTGCTGGACAGAGCCTATCCGGAAATAAAGATCGAATTTGTTCAACTGAGTGGAAAGTTTAATCCTGAGTTGATAAAGAAACTTAGTCAGGAATGGTCCATCCCAGTCAATTTTATGTTCATTGCTTCCCCTGGTGACAAGTTCCCTTATAAAGTGTCAGAACTTGGCGGCGTTAGACTAATAATTTGATTTATATGGAAATTGATGCCTGCAAGTGAGCGCAAGTGAAAAATATTACCGGAAAAGAAGTTTCCGTTCCTTATGACGTCAAAACCAGTTGTTGACGCATCGCATGGTGATAACTATCACATTCAAAATTCACTATTGCATAAAAAAGTAAGCTTTTAACAAGAAAAAATTCTTGCTAAATTTAATCCCGAAAGGGACATTGCCGGAAGAATACGGATATATATTCCCAATTGAAACGAATTACACCTGAACGGGTGTTTGTAAATTAAACGGTTCTCATGCTTAAGTACACTTTTGATACCAGGAACAGCTCCTTTTTCAAGCAATTGAAGGAAAAGGTGGATAAGTACTTTGAGGAAAGTAACATTGATGTTGCCGGAAACAGAACGCTTTATTTCAAGAGTCTGCTTCAGATTTCTACTGCTATAGCCCTTTATACCGTATTGGTCTTTTTTACCCCGGGAATTCTGGTTTCCATTCTGCTGTGTATGCTTTTAGGGCTTAATTTTGCCTTGATAGGTTTTAATGTAATGCATGAAGGGGGGCATCAGAGTTTTTCGCGTCACTCCTGGATTAACAATACTGCCGCACATTTTCTCAACGTCCTTGGTGGAACATCCTACTTCTGGAAGATCAAGCACAATGTAAATCATCACACATTCACCAATATTGAAGGGATGGATTCCGACATCGATGTCAAACCCTTTATGCGACTACATGAAGACCAGCCGTATCATCCCTATCATCGCTTTCAATATCTCTATTGGGTAGCCTTATACGGAGTCTCCTATATTGCCTGGATTTTTTTCGAAGACTTCGAAAAATATTTCAGCGGAAAGTTTTCCGCCAATACTGAAAAGAAACAACTCTCGAAAAAAGAGCACTTCATTTTTTGGTTCACCAAGATCACGTACGTGCTGGTGTACATGGTTATACCCATCATAACCGTAGGCTGGCTGTATTGGCTCGTCGGCTATCTCGTCGTCACGTTTGTGTGCGGCCTGGCCATCAGCATTGTATTCCAGCTTGCGCACGTGGTGGAAGGAACAGCTTTCCATGTGCCTCGGGATGGCAAGGAAACTGATGAGTGGGCTATCCATCAAATTAATGCTACAGCCAATTTTGCTACTTCCAGTAAGATGTGGCACTGGCTGCTGGGCGGACTAAATTTTCAGATTGAACACCACTTGTTCCCCCGTGTAAGTCACATTCATTATCCGGAGGTAAGCAGGCTGGTCAAAGAGGCGTGTCGCGAATCCAACATCACCTACCACGAATACTCGTCTATGTTCACAGCCATTGCCTCCCACCTGAGTCATTTACGAAAGCTTGGTAAGGCATGAGTAATTAGTAATTTCCCGGACTTTCGCTAGACAGTGTGCAAACAATATCACTGTGTCCGGCTGACTTTTATCATTTTATACTTCATCCTGTCGGAGCAAAATTGCCTGTCGATATCGTTCCGGGTATCGAAAGGTTCTTTAAATTCAAACAACTATGAAACAAGATGAAACGAAGGAAATGGTCGTGCTCCATATGGTTGCAGAACCATTACTCATTCACTCCTCAACGACTCCGCCGGGTTCGCTCCTGCGGCTTTGAAGGTCTGGAATCCAACGGATAAAAATGCGATCAGCACGACAGCCAGGCCCGCCAACACGAATAAAACGGGATCGATATGTATGCGGTACGGAAAACCTTCCAGCCACTTATTCATGATATACCAGGCCAACGGCCAAGCTATCAAATTGGCGATTATCACGAGTTGAACAAAACCTTTCGACAACAGCAACACAACCTGTGACGAGGTGGATCCTAATGCTTTACGGATACCAATCTCCTTCGTCCGTTGAATCGTCATGAACGAGGCTAAGCCAAACAATCCCAGACAGGCCACAAAAATGGCGAGCAACGTAAACAGTCCGAAGATTTGTCCGAATCGTTTGTCACTATCATACTGCCGGTTAAAGAACTGGTCGAGGAAAAAGTAATCCATCGGGTTTCCGGGGAAGTGAACATTCCAGGTTTTCTCCAGAGACGAAAGTATCTCCTGGTAGTTTTGTGACTCTACCTTGAAGGCCAGATACGAGGCAAACTGAGGCGTGTAGCGGTAGACCAGCGGTGTCACCTGTTCCTTCAGTGACATTTGGTGATAGTTCTCGATAACACCTATAATCTCCAGTGTATCACCACCTTGACGCACCTTCTCTCCAATAGCACTTTTGGGATCTTTGAAGTCTAGTGCCGATACCATGGCGCGGTTCAGTATCACACTTTTACGACGGTTTGAAGTCAGGTCAAAGTTCCTTCCCTCAATGACCTCCAGGCCAAATGCCTGAACATATTCAGTATCCATGCCTACCGTATACCCGGAGATCACATTGGTATTGGTGCCGGTAAACCTGGCGATACCGGCGGCCCAGAAAATTTCATCACCCGGAACATTGGACGACGCCGTCATATTTTTAATACCCGGAATTTTCATTGCATCCTCTCGGATACCTTCGAGAGAACGCTGAAAAAGTGAGTCCACAAATGCACCCGGCCCTTTCAGCACGATGGTTTGATCGATGTCGATTCCCAAATCCTGACTGCGCATAAACTTCAGTTGCTGGTACACGACCACCGAGCCGATGATCAGTACGACCGAGGCCATAAATTGAAACACCACCAGGCCCTTTCGCAGCCTGTTACCCTGGGCGCTGATCACTTTTCCTTTTAACACACTTACGGGCTTAAAAGAGGAAAGCACCAGAGCGGGATACGATCCGGCAAGCAGAGTGCCCACCAAAAACAAGCCGGCAACCAGCCACCAGAAATCCGGCTGCAGCAGATAATGGAGTGGAATATTACGACCCGAAAAATCGGAGAATGGCCTCCACAAAGACCACACCGCGGCCACTGAAATCAATGCAGCAAACAGGTTTACCAGAAAGGCTTCGCTCATAAACTGCTTCATCAGCTGTCCCTTCATGGCTCCCATGACTTTGCGGACACCCACCTCGTTAGCCCGTTCGAACGACTTCGCTGTAGCCAGGTTGATGTAGTTCACCCAGGCGATAATCAAGATAAAAAAGGCAATGGCAGACAGGGCATAAACCGAATCCGAGTCCCCACGCTCCTCAGGCTGGGACTCCTGTAGAAGTACCTTACCCAGGTGAATGTCAAGCAGCGGTTGCAGGACAAATTCCTGTTTATTATTGTTCATTATCCATTCTTCTGCCCGGTCTTTCGCCAACCATTCGTTCCACTTTGCCTGTAAGGCATTGACGTCGGTACCCGGCTCGAGTAATACATACGTGTTGAAATCATACCAGCCCCAGGCTGTCTCCGAGGCATTATTTGTCTCCCGGTTTAGGGTGCCATAGGAAAACAAGAAGTCGAACTTGATGTGGGAATTCTCCGGAAGGTTTTCAAAAATGCCAGTCACTTCAAACTTCCGGCTGCCATCCCAGGAAATGGTCTTGCCCAGGGGATCTTCATCCGCAAAATATTTTCGGATGGCGCGCTCACTCATCACCACTTTATCGGGACCGGCCAGGGAAGCGGTTTTATTTCCGGTTATCAGGTTGATATCAAACACTTCAAACACCGACGAATCCGTTATCTGCATCTTCTCCTCCCGGAATTCAATGACTCCCCGTGTCGGGCTTTCATAACGCGCTACACCGCTTATGGGAAACAGGCGCGTGAACCGTTTTACTTCCGGAAAGTTATTCTTCAGCGCTGGTCCAACGGCAGGTACGGCCGCAGCACATTCAAAACGCAGCTTACCGTTTTGCCATTGGTTGTATTGGATGCGATAGATTTCCTTCGCCTTGCTATGAAACGTGTCGTAACTCCGTTCATACTTTACGTACTGTAAAATGAGCAGGCTGGCAACCATCCCTAATGAAAGTCCGATGATATTGAGAAAGGTAAAGGACTTGTGCTTGATAAAACTTCTGAAGGCAATGGTGAGGTAGTTCTTTATCATGGCCGGGAGCGTTAGGAGTTAGGAGTTATGAGTTATGAGGTGACGATGCCTGAATAGCATTGACCGTTTCTGGAAGATTAAATCTAATCATTATTACTATTATAAGTACGTAATCCTATGTGGGTAACTGTCTCAGTTATCCACATAGGATGCGTTTTTTCTTTTTTTGTTACTTTTTTTCTTTTTATAATGATGTGCATAAGTTTTAAGCCGCCAAAGCCATTTCAAATTGATTTGGGGAAATTTTTCCAATTGACTTGTGAGGTCGCTCAAAGTTGTATTTCAGTATAGCTTTATGGGTCATGGCAATAAGTTGATTATAACTCTGCGGTCCATAGGGTATCAAATAATCATTTTTGATAATGCCGTTAATGCGCTCCGCATGAGGATTCTCATAAACATTTTCACACATACTGTTTCTTAGTTGACTCTTTCGCGTAAGGTCTAACCATTCCTTACAATAATATTGGCCTCCACCATCGGAATGGATAATTAGCCCGTTATAGCCACTCCGCTTCTTTAAAGCCAACTGTAAAGCGGGAAGGGTGGTATGGGTTGTCAATAAGTTTTCCGATATCGAATACCCCACAATAAAGCGAGAGTATAAATCAAGGATAAAGGTCAAATAATAAAATTTTTCCCCTATCCGGTAATAGGTAATATCACTCACCCAGACCTGGTTTACACCACTAACCTTATGGCCAATTAATAAGTTATCAAATCGGGTAACTCCCCAAGAATTTGTCGTCCTATGATAAGCACGTCTGATTTCTACTTTAAACCCATTTTCAAAGCAGAAGGCCTCGAATCGATCTCTGCCCATATGAGCAGGCGCTAATAGTTTGTGCATTATCCTAGAGGACATGCGGGGATGATCTTGCCGTATTTGTTTGATCAGAACCAGAAGTTGATTGGATTGTTCCAGATAGCTCAGCTGCCGGTTAAGCTTTTGATGAAACCCCTGCTTACTTATTCCTATTGTCCGGTACAACAAATTCATTTTGATCCGTCCTTTTTTTTGGTTGGTCCAGTACCAGAGGACAGCACGCCAGAAAATTTTTTTTTGATATCGAATCCGTATTCTCCTTCGGCCAATTCAATCATTTTATCCTTAAATTCAATAAGAATCTGCTTCTCCCCGATGATCCGCTGAAGCTCCTTTATCTCTTCCTTCATCTGTAACAGCTTACGGCTATCACTTTTGGCCTCTACCACTTGTTTCAATCCCTTCTTTTTCATCCTTGAATATAGATATATCCACCGGTAAACTGACGTCCCACTTATCTCATATTCCCGACATAATTCGGAAACCGTAATCAGATTCCGTTCCAATTCACTTACTTTTTTGCGTTTAAAATCTTCACTGAATTTGCGGTTGATACGTTCTTTAACCGTCAACTTTTCGTACTCTTTTAAGGTAGCCATCTTCTTGGATTTTAGGTGTATTTTGAATCCAAAAATCGGTCAACGTATTTCAGGCAACGACAGATGAGATACAAGCCAAAAGCTACAAGCTACAAGTATAAACTACAAGTTGCGAGCGGCTGGAGATGTTTGGGCTGGGAGGCTAGAAGCTAGAAGCTTGGAGCTTGAAGCTATTCTAGTGAATTGTTTTCTCCGGGTCGATTTTTAGCCAGAGTAGTGCACTGACTAATAAACATCCGGCAATGAGGAAAAGTGGCAGCTGGAAATTATTGGTTTGATTGACAATGATTCCAAAAATGATGGTTATAAAAAAACCACCCAGTTGTCCCGCGAAATTCATAGTACCTGTAACCGTTCCTGAATTTTGTTTGCCGATATCCACGCAGGTGACAAACGCCACGGGCAATGCCAGATCCTTGGAGAATACACATACCGCCAACAGATATCCAGCCATCTGGTTATCGGAAGTAAGGCCCGCAAGTAAGAACAAAAGGGATGAAACACCCAGACCAACTCCGGCCACCACTCGTCTGCCGAATCGAAGTCCGTATTTTTTCACCAGCCAATCGCTGATGAACCCGCCAATCAGACATCCCAAAGCGCCCAGAAAATAGGAAAGTGAAATGAATTTTTTGGTATCATCTTCACTAAGACCGCGTCCCTCCTGAAAATAGGTGGCCGACCAGTTCGTGAAAAAATAAGAAGCATAAAAAAACAGGTGGCACATTAACATCAAATACAAAATGTTCGGCTCGACAATCACTTTTTTCCAGTCAATTTTATGCGAGTGCGTTGCCTTTCTGGTTGTTTCTATTTCAATAACTTCCTGTCGTGTGATACCCGATTTTTCGGAGGGCTCATCTCTGAACCAAAGATACCAGGCTGTTGCCCATACCGTACCCACTGCGCCTAAAACCAGAAACGCAAAACGCCATCCAACGCTATGAACAAGAGGAATAACCAACAACGGAGTAAGTGCTCCACCAATTCGCGCGGCAGACCAGATAGCCGCCTGCGCCCGGCCCAGTTCTTCGGCAGGAAACCAACGCGCAATGGCAATCGAAGAATTGGGATATGCACCCGCTTCTCCTACGCCAAATAAGAACCGGACAATAAGAAGATAGACAAAACTGAAGGCCGACCCGGTAAGTGCCGTAAAGCCCGACCACCAGAATACCACACGAGTGAGCACTTTGCGCGGCCCGATAATATCACCGAGAATTCCAGTGGGAAGTTCAAAAAATGCATACGCAAGTGAAAAGGCGCCCAGGATATAACCAAACTGCTGATTGTCTAAAGCCAGGTCAGCCTTGACATACTTGCTCACCACATTCATACAAACACGATCGAGGTAGGTGATGATGGACAACACAACCAGAAACATCAAGACCTTGTAACGTGTTTTCATTATCCGCTATTTAATCAACCTGCAGAAAAAGACTTCCAAGTATACATACTGTAATTTGATATTGATTGGCACAGACATAAAAAACCTCATCGACCAAATACTTGTCCATTACCCTCAAATTCCTAATTTAGCTTTGCATCAACAAACTTCGGGTATGATTGCCCCCCGAATACGCAACAAGGTGCTTTGCAAACACAAACTTCCGATAAAAAAATATCAAGGAATTCACCGCTAATCTTTACTACCTTATCCCAGTCGAAAAAGACGCTAACTAACGTGACCGTGACAACTCCAAATAAAAAAGTTCAACCAAAGCATAAAAGCATGAAGCATCAGTACCTGCCAGTTTATTTCTTCTGCCTCCTTCTCTTATTTCTCGCAGGCTGTGCCCGACAAAACGAGCGTTCATCCGACACACCGGTAGTACTGACTATTGTTCAAGACCAGGAGGCCGGCACGCTGTCCGTGTTCCGAAAAGGTGCTTCCGAAGCACTCGTCACACAGAATGCAAAGCCGGATTTCCGCCCATATCTCCATCCTATTAGTGCTCCCGATGGAAAAGGACAACTCACGGAGTACAGCCCCGGACATCATAAACATCAAACCGGACTATACTGGGGTTTTACGCGCGTAAATGGGGACAGTATTCCCATCGATACCGTCCGCAAATACTTTTATCAAAAAGAAAAGTACCCCGCAATGAAAGCGAGCCTGGGCAGGGATTTTTTTCACCATCCTGAAGCGGAATATTGGAAGCGTGTTTCCTTTGACGTTGTACAGACTGACAGTACAGAGGTTTCCTGGAAAACAGTGTACGATATGCTGGACGATAAGGGAAGCCCCATCCTCCAGGAAACGCAGCTCTGGAAAATGCGGGAGAAGGATGGAAAATTTTTCCTTGACCTGGAATGGCAGGGAAAAGCAGTAACCGACGTCACGATCGGAGAGTACGATTATGGTGGACTGTTTTTGCGAATGCCCTGGAAGGAAGGTATACGCGGCGAAGCCGTAAATGCCGCACGACAACGGAATGAAAAGGCAGAAGGGCAACGCGCCATGTGGATGGATGTGGGGATGCAGGTAGAAGGTCGCGACGATCTGGCGCATATCGCTATTTTTGACCACCCTGAGAATGCCGGATTTCCGCAAACCTGGCGCGTAGACGGGCAGTTAGGGATCGGGCCGGCACGGTCACGAATGGGGGACTGGCACATCAAAGCCGGCGAAACTGAAATCATCCGGCACCAGATCGTTGCCTACACCGGAGAACTGAATGATATAACCCTTACCAAATTATGGGATAGCTATATCGGAAGTAATTCCTTATACACAACTGCTTCCCTATGGAACATTGCGCAGGAAGAAGGCAGGACAGCAAAATTCCTGACGCCGGAGGAAGCGGTCAAAAGTATGACCATGCTGGAAGGTGTTAAAGCCAACGCCTGGGCTGGAGAGCCTATGGTTACGCAACCTATAGCCTTTTGCTGGGATGACCGCGGCCGTCTTTGGGTCGCAGAAAACCGGGATTATGAGTCCAGAGGAAGTGGCTTCTCCAATTTTGGTGATAGCCGGATCGTCATCCTCGAAGATGTAAACCGCGATGGTGTTGCCGATACCCGGAAAGTTTTTCTGGAAGGTATCCCCTTCCCTTCCGCTATTGCTGTGGGATTCGATGGACTCTTCCTGGGGGCTCCGCCAAACCTGCTCTTCGTTCCCGACAAGGATGGAAACGATGTTGGAGAATCGAAAGATATTGAAGTACTCCTTACTGGTTGGGGTATACGCGACCGGCATGAAACCATCAACAGCTTTCATTGGGGACCTGATGGCTGGCTGTATGGACTGGAAGGATTTGCAACGCCCTCTAAAATCCGAAAACCAACTGGAAAGGGCAGGATTTATAAGCCAAAGGAACCCTTCCCGGAAGATCTGTTAAATGCGGACGGCGTGGATATCAACGGCGGTGTCTGGCGCTACCATCCAACCAAAAAACGCTTTGAAGTGGTCGCCCACGGCTTTAGCAACCCCTGGGGTATTGACTACGACAAAAAAGGACAGCTTTTTATTACGGCATGTGTTATTCCCCATGCCTTTCATGTTATCCCCGGCGGTATCTATCATCGTCAGGGGGGTCAGCACTTTAACCCGTATGTATACGGTGATATCAGCACCATCGTAGACCACCGGCACCGTTCTGCGCATGGCGGGGCCCGAATATATCAGTCGGATGCGTTTCCAGAAATTCATCAGGACCGGTTGTTCATGGCCAATATCCATGAACATGCCGTTCTCTCCGATGTACTTGAACCAAAGGGATCCGGATTTGTAGCTCATCACGGTGATGACTTCCTGCTGGCGAATAATGCACAGTGGATTGGCTTCAGCATGGAAGTAGGACCATCGGGTGACATGTATGTACTGGACTGGCACGATGCGGATATCTGTGGCAAAGAAGTACTCAATAAAGAAACCGGAAGAATATTCCGTATCAGTCCGACGAATTCGCTGGCCAAAGACTGGGAAGGAAGATATGATGATGTGAAAAAAATGACAGATGAAAAATTGGTTTCCCTACAAACGAACACCAGTGACTGGCATGCCCGTCGGGCAAGGATCGTATTGCAACATCGCGCCAGTAGCGGATCACTTTCAAAAGGTTCGGCAGCCCAACTGATGAAACTATTCAAGGAAGAAAAAAATCCGGATTACCGGTTGCGCGCGCTGTGGGCACTACACATCACCAAGAGTATTCCTACGGAAGAACTTGAGAAGGCTTTGACTGATAAAGATGAATATGTTCGTGCCTGGGCCATCCAAATGCTTTGTGAAGACATGAACGCTTCCAAAAAAGCACTTGACGCTATGGTGAAAATGAGCAGTGCGGATGCTTCCGCGGTCGTCAGACTTTATTTGGCTGCCGCTCTGCAGCGTGTGGATATGGATACGCGATGGAACATAACTGCCGGATTGATCTCACAGGCAAAAGATATTGAGGATCACAACATACCGAAAATGATATGGTTTGGTATGGAGGACTTAGCGGAGAAAGATCCCGCGAGAGCGATGACGCTGGCTGCCTCCTGCAAAATCCCTCTAATTGCTGAATTTACAGCAAGGCGTCTGGTTGACGCCAATGAATTAAATACACTCATAACGGATCTGGGTAAACGCCCGCCTCAATTAACCGCCATGCTCAACGGTATGCTTGCGGGCCTTGAGGGTCGCTCGGATGTAAAGGCACCTGCGAATTGGGAATCTGTTTATGCGAAGTTGAAATCAGAAAAACCCGTTGCAGCACTTGCTGAAAAAGTTGCCCAACTGTTCGGCGACACCGAAGTGGCACAAAAATATCTGACAGCACTCAAGAATCCATCGTCATCCCTGGCGTCACGGCGTGAAGCGTTGAAAAGTCTGGCTTCAAGACAACGTGCTGAGTTGCTTTCCCTATTGCCTGGATTGCTCAATCAAACTAACCTGAGAGTGGAAACGATACGCGCTATGGCTGCCTATGACCACGAGCCCTTCGCACATCTACTCGTCGAAGGTTTTGATGGATACAATACGGAAGAACAGGGGGAAGCACTGCAGACGCTGGCTTCCAGAAGCAGTTATGGACGCGTGCTCACGCAGGCCATTAAGGATGAACAAATAAAAAAGAATCAGGTTCCGGCTTATGTCGCGCGTCAATTACGGCGGGTTGTAGGCAATGGTTTTGTAGAAGTCTGGGGACCTATCGATCAACTCTCCGGTAACAAAGCGGTTGCCTATAAACGGTATCAACATTTGTTAACCGAACAGGCTCTCGCAACTGCAGACATAACAAATGGACGCGTATTGTTTCAACGCACGTGCAGCGCTTGTCATTCCCTATACGGTGAAGGAGGTAATCTCGGTCCTGATATCACGGGATCAAACCGATCCAATATCAGTTATCTGCTCAGTAACCTGATCGAACCCAGCGGTGAAATTCAGGACGATTACAGAATGGTAGTCATCACCAGCCGTGACGGTCGTACCTACAGTGGAAACATCGTCGCAGAAAATGACCGGCAAATTACCTTGCGGGTAATCGGTCAGGATCAACTGGTGATCAATAAATCGGATATACAATCTCAGGAGACTGCTGCCGTCTCTATGATGCCGGAGGGATTGATGCAGACTCTCTCGGATAAAGAAGTACTTGATCTGATTGCGTATTTGAGAACCAGTCAGCAACCCTTTTAAGACAAGGCGTCACGGATTATTTGATAAGTTTCTTGTCACCGGGTTTGAGGATATGGTATCTATCCTTCAGCGACTGCGCCAGGCGGATCTTCACTTCATCCGGATACCCTTTAGCCCAGAAACGATTGCCCTCATTGACGGCAATCGTGCTGTGGTGCTGAGGAAAAATATAGTCCGGGTCCAATGCATTGATCAGGAACAGCGACCGGTCAATGTACATATTATGCTCTGTCGGGGAGAAAAACAGAACATTCACTTTTTTCACAAACAGGTGATCTTCCAATAAATAAGAATCTCCCGGCTGCAGGAAAGTTTTACCACCAATGTTCATCACATATCCGCAGTCAAGGAGGTTAGCTTCGAAGTAGATCGCGAAGTTAGCATTGCCATGAATTGCCCGGAGTGCATTTACTTTAACCCCTTTCACCTCAAAGGATTCCCTGGGTCTGGCAACAACAATTCGGCTATCCGGTATCTTCAACTTTCGCGCGACGGGTAAACAGCTTTCCGGCATGACAAAGATGCAGGAAGATTTTTCAAGCAGGATTCGGGAAGTATACTCGTTAAAGTGGTCTCCATGGGCATGGGTTACAAACGAAATGTCGATCTCCGTGGCAATCTCCTCCGGGGTAATTGGGGACGGAGCGATACGGGTGCCGTTTTCCAGATACAGATCCGTGGACACAACCAGGTCGCCCGATTTGATAATCCAGCTGTTATGACCAGCCCACCATACGGCCGTGCCATCGGTATGCTTCCTGATGTCCTCAATCATTCTATTATCTACCTGGGAATATACCGTAAGCGGCAGAACTAAAAATAAAACTACGTACTTCATCAGTTTAAGATTTTATTGCAGGGAAATTCAAGGTCAATCAATCTATGCTCTTGTATCATCGTACAATTACTGCTTCGATATTCAAATAATCGGCAACCTTTTTAATCGTCTCCGCGTGATGGCCAATGCCTAGTGCAAAATGATGGGTGGGTCCCTCTTTCACCCACTGTTTCAAAAACGTTCGTACATCAGACTGGAATTCACCACGTGTGTTTGTATTCCCCGTCGGAGGAATTGGTCCTGCGACAGACATACCCTCCGTGATCACAAATTTGAATTTGCCCTCATAGGTAGAACTGATACTCAACATCGTGATAGGACCTTCCTTGATCTTGAATTCGACCCCCGCACCAAACCCAGGTTTGCCATGATATTTCTTCAGGCTCCTTAATACAGGTTTTCCCTGCGCAATAGTAATGTTATGGGGCCCATCATGTCCTACGAGAATAAAATTCTCCTTAAAATCCACGGGATGGAATTCCGCAAAGCTCCCTCCTATTCCCAGCCTGTCCATAATAAACATGGCGATACAGGTCTTAAGATCCGATTCACCACACATCGGAAACCCGGATCCCGTAAGCAGGGAGTTACCAACAATCAAATTGGACATCACCAGGCTGGTAAGACTATTCGCTTCGCCTTCATAATAATACGCAAGCCCATCCAGATTCTTTTCTTTTACAAATCGCTGGAGCGCAACGGATACGCGGGCGGCAACTTCCAGATCGGCCTCCTTCAGTTTTTCGGATATGGGGTCAGACACCGGATCCGGTGTATCGAAGAAGTCCGTGATTATTTTCTTCTCGGCCCTGATCTCTTCTTCGGTTGCGTTTTGATACTGCGTGACGATCTCATGATCTTCGCATTGAACGATGTGGGGACTAAAGTGTGCAGTAATCATGGTGGCATCGGAATGCATGTCAAGCATAGACTCGATGGGATGGCCAATATGTCCGATGCGAGCTGTTTTCAAGTCATGAAGGACTTTTGCTATTCTGCAGTACTCACCTATCTCGCGATCAGCCGCCGGATCGTCGTGTAATGTGCCGACGATGATCTCAGGAACTTTTTTTCCCATTCGAACGGCCACACCGGCAAATTCCGGTAAGGAACAGATGTCGTCGTTGTAAAGTTGTTTATAGGTAGACGCTTTCGTATAATCCATTGCTTTATCCGGCTGCAGCGCAACCAACACCAAAGGAATATCCATACTTTTAATAATGATCCCGAATACATTGGACGTTGCATAGGTGAGCATGTCACAAAAAATGAGATCCAGATTTTCCGATTTTAGTTTCGGAACGAGCTCATAGGCACTGGTTACATTGTCCACAAGCCCGAAATCAATAACGTCGACGTTAAACGCATCCAGTTTTTTAATAAAGACTTCCTGCTTTTTCAGCAAGTCACTCAGAAGACCGTCAAACTGCGGCCAGTATTTAAAAAATCCGACACCAAAAACACCTATACGGGCTTTTGACTCTCTGCGATGCATAGACCTGTTCATAGGGCAGTCATTTCGATTTATACTTAATGTTAGTGATAAAAATTAAAAATGCGATTGGGTACAATATTCCGGTAGCAAACCAAAGTGGGGTATACGAATAACTCACCACAACCACCCCTATCAGTGGATTGATGACCAGGCTCGAAAGGGCACCCGCCGTTCCGGATAAACCGACAACGCTAGCGGTGCCTCTTCCTCCGAATATATCCGATATTGAAGTGATGTAATTGGTAATCCAGAAGCCATGGGCGAACATAAACAGAGCCATAAATCCCACTGCAGTTTCAGCACTTGAAACAGTCGCCACCAATGGTGCACTCATGGTAATGAGTGCGGCACCGCCCATAACCGTTCGTCTGGCTGTTCGTACAGAAAATTGTTTTGCTATAAGCTTATCAGACACCCATCCCCCCAGGATGTTTGAAATACCGAGGGCGAGAAACGGTATCCAGAATAATTCTCCAATTCGTTCAAAGGAAACCTGTCGCACTTCATGAAGATACTTGGGAACCCAGAACATGACAAAATAAACGACCGGGTCAAGAAGAAACCGGATCAGGATAAAAATCAAGGCATCCCGGCTCTTCAGTAATGTATACAAAGGGATCACCGCAGCCCGTGACTCAGCAGTCTCTTCCGTTGGCAGATTTTTTGATCGCGGGATAAGTGCCCAGATCAAAACCCAAACGACCCCAATGAGTCCGGGTATAACAAAGGCCAACCTCCAGCCATAATCCGATGAAAGGTAAATCGTCAGCGGCGGAGCAATAACGGCCCCGATAGCTGCACCTCCAATTGCAATTCCATTGGCAAGTGCCCGCTGCTTCGGACTAAACCATTCATTCACGGTCTTAACGGCTCCGGGAAAACAACCACCTTCGCCTACTCCAAGCAGGAAACGCGACGCCACTAACTGGTTAAAGTTGTTCACCACACCGTGTAAGCAATTTGCGATTGACCATAGCCCCACGGACAGGCCCAACCCCATCTTACTCCCAAAGATATCAATGAGTCTGCCGGCAACTGTAAACATAATGGCATAGCCCACAAGAAACGCGGTATTGATTACTCCATACTGAACATCATTGATATTGAACTCCTGCTGAATTTTTATTATGACAACGGACAAGACCTGCCTGTCGAGAAAACTCAGACCAGTTGCAATGAAGACCATGAACAGTACAAACCAACGCAGTTTATTGTTCATGTCGGGTAGTGATCCAGTTTCAAATGTTATCCCTTCTATTTAATCAGCGGCTTGAAAATTTCCATGACAGCAGCGAGATCCTTTATGTGCGCCTCCTCTGCCGTCAGCGTATTCGGGGATTTCTCCTCGATACACTGCTCAATAACCAGGTGAGGTTTTATTCCGATTTTTTTCATCTCACCGACCAATCGCCTGTAATCGATGTCTCCGTCTCCAAATGATTCAGACCACACCCCATTGACCGATTGGCGAATATGCAGTTCAACAACACGTTTACCATATAGTTTCAGGACATCAAATACGGCTACTTCTGAATTCTGGGATCCCCGGTACACCCAATGCACGTCAAAACAAAATGCCATGTGTTCCGGTGATGTGTTCAGCATCATATGGTGAAATTCCCGGGCTCCAGCTTTTAATTCATTATCATGGATATGGTACGCCAGTGTCATCCCTGTTTTGCGAAGTGCTGATCCCAGCTTTTCAAGATTACCTGCCTGCGTTCGCAGTTGCTCATCAGACTTCAATTCTTCTCCCCCCCAGCGGATAGGCGAAGGGTTTGTAACGACAATTTTGGTTCCCAGCGATTTAGCAGCCGCCGCTATCGCCAATACACCCTGAATAGACTTTTCAGAATCCTCCGTTGTGTGCAGCATACTATTTACATAAAGGGACGGCAGCTGAATGGAATACTTCTTCAGGTGAGGCGCCAATTGGTTAAGTTCTTCCACCGACGTGAAACTGCCCTCATACGCCTGCAATCCCGTATTTGCATAGGCTGCCATACACGCATCCCAATCCTGACCCCATGTCTTTCCGGACCGGCGATAAAACGTAAACCAATTATAGGAATTGCTGGCAATCGGAAAGGGTGCGGCAAGCTCACCAGTCCAATCCGGACTAAAGATTGGCAACGCTGAAACCGCTGCCGTAGTTTTGAGAAAATCTCTTCGTGTCGAACTCATTCGATGTCTGTTCTTAATCGTTGTTGTATTCGCAGACAACTAAAACTAATGAATTAATCCAGGGTACCAAAGCACAATAACACAACGACGGCTATTCGAACCGCCAACGGTATTATACCTTTTTCTCCATTTTTTATAAATTGACCTCAATAAACATCTCTTGCGCAATGGATGATATTTTCGTTACCATGAATGAAAAGCAGCATCGCTTTGAAACCAACATCGGCGACGACATTGGATATCTTGAGTATCGTTGGTATCAGGGGGATATCGCATTCATGCATACCTTCATTCCGGAGGCAGGTCGGGGCAAAGGGCATTCCGCGGCCCTGGCAAAATTTGCCCTGGAATATGCCAAAGCGAAGACCTTGAAGATTATGGTGTACTGTCCGTTTGTGTCTAAGTACATCAAGTTGCACCCGGAATACGCTGTTCTGATCAAGGAGAAGTCTGCGGGCAGGTAATGAATTGGCGTTTAAATAATCAATGACCAGCTCATCACTTTCCTTTCGTATTTTGAAATACAATTTTGTACATTAAAACGTTAATGGAATTACTTATAACACTGAATCCAAACCTATGAATCACCTTACCAGAAGATCATTCATTTCCCAAAGCGCTGCTGCACTTGCCGGTGCAACTGTTCTCGCACCAAGCCTTCTTCACGGGGAAGGCAACACGATAGCTAAAGGCAAGGGACCTATTGGTTTCCAGAGCTGGATTGTCAGAGACCAAATTGAGAAGGATTTCGCCGGCACCCTTAAGTCTATGGCTCACCTCGGGTATAACAGCATTGAGATGTGTTCACCACCCTGGTATGCCAAATCCGGATTTGGTGCTCTCGAAAAACTGACAGCCCCTGAATTAAAAAGTATCATCCACGAACATGGGTTTAGCTGCATCAGTTGCCACTATGGATTTGGTGAATTGAATGAACACGGCCCGGCACGTATTGCCTATGCCAAAGAACTGGGCCTGGAGCAAATGATAGTCGCAGCCTTCGGGTTACCAAAAACCGCTACGTTGTCGGACTGGAAAAGAGTTGCCAATGAGTTGAACAAGATCGGTGAACTGTCGAAGAAAGCAGGCATTCAAATGGGCTTTCACAACCACCATACTGAATTTGAAAAACTTGAAGGCGAGTTGATCTATGATGTGCTGTTGAAAGAATTTGATCCTTCGCTGGTCAAGATGCAGTTTCAGGTTGCCGTAATCGATAAAGGTTATAAAGCCGCTGACTACTTCCGTAAATATCCGGGGCGTTTTATTTCCGCTCACCTGTATGACTGGTCAGGAACCGGAGAAGAGATGGTTCCCCTGGGAACAGGAAAAGTAAACTGGAAAGAATTCTATGCGGCAGCGAAAGTCGGTGGCGTGAAGAATTATTTTGTCGAGATGAAAGACGGACTGAAGGAGAGCGCCGATTTTTTGAAAGCCAGATAATTGCTTATGACGAAACCTATTGTGGTAGTTGTGATTGTATTTTTACAACTTACACAAGTTGTATTCGCACAGCAAACAATCCGCACGCTAACCCGGAAAGAAAGTTTTTTTGGATTACATTTTGATTTCCATGCGTCGGCGGATGATACGCTGATTGGAAATACGGTAACCGAAGGAATGGTAGACTCCCTTCTGCGGGCAGTCAAACCGGACTTTATTCAAGTGGACAGCAAAGGACATCCCGGCTTTTCCAGTTATCCCACTAAAGCTGGAATTCCTGCCCGGGGTTTTGTAAAGGATCCCCTTCAAATTTTCAGGAAAGTAACGGCAGCCCACCACGTGGCGTTGTATGCACATCATTCCGGTGTCTACGATATCGAGGCTGTACGCCAACATCCCGAGTGGGCTGTAGTACAGGCGGACGGAGCACGAGACCCTGAAAAAACTTCCGTACACGGTGACTATGTAACCAAACTACTGATTCCACAACTAAAGGAACTGAGCAGTACGTATAGCCTTGACGGTGTGTGGGTGGATGGAGACTGCTGGGCTACCAAACCGGACTACAGTGAAGCATCACTGGCAAAGTTCAAAAAGGCTACCGGCGCAACCGCGCTACCAAAGCCTGGGGAACCTGGCTATTTTGAGTTCATGGAATTTACCAGAAAATTATTTCTGGAGTATGTAGATAAGTATGTGGATAGTGTTCATCTATTCAATCCCTCCTTTCAGATTGCCAGCAACTGGGCATTCTCTTCATTCATGCCACAACCTGTTACCCTTGACGTCGATTTCCTCTCCGGAGATCTTTCGCCTACCAACAGTGTGTACAATGCTGCCTTTGAAGGGCGATGCCTGGCTTCGCAGGGAAACATGTTTCATAAGCCGTGGGATATCATGAGTTGGTCGTTCACCCTTAACTGGGACAGACCTGAAGTGCAGTCAAAAAAATCGGTTGTACAACTCACACAGGAAGCCGCTCAGATCATTGCAGTAGGCGGGGGCTTTCAATGTTACTTTCAGCAAAACCGCGACGCCTCCATTAAGTCCTGGCACATCCCGACCATGCAAGGACTAAGTGAGTTCATCCGGCCACGCCAGCCCTACTGCCAATATGCAGAACCTGTGCACCAGATCGCATTGTTATACAGTGATGAAGCCCACAAGCGAAGCAGCAGAGCGGCATTCACAAACGACAGACTGGATGGACTGAAAGGGATTCTTAATGCACTACTCGATGGCCAGCAGGTTGTAGAGGTAGTGATGGAACACCATCTCCATCAAATGATGGATAGCTATCCGTTGATCATTGTTCCGGAATGGAATTATTTACAACCGTCGTTTAAGGCTGAACTACTGGACTATGCCGCGAAAGGCGGCAAACTTATGATCATCGGACCCGAAGCTGTTCAACTCTTTGAAAAAGAAGCGGGCATACAAGTCAGCAGTAAACCGGCGGTGAACAAGGTCCAGTACCTAGCTTTCCAAAATCGCATGACCGCGATGACCGGAATGGTACTTCCCGTAACTTTGTCAAACAAATCAACTGCATTTGGCCATGTTTTTCTGAAGGACGATTTCAGAACCCCTTCCCTGCCGGCAGCAAGTATCACGGCCTACGGCAAAGGCGAAATCGCCACAGTTTTTCTAAACCTTGGTGAGAATTACGTACTCAATAAGTCACCGTTGGAAAGGGATTTTTTAAATCAACTGGCCAACACGTTATTTAAAAAGCCGATAGTAACAGTGGAAGGATCGCATCTGGTACACGTAGCAGTAAGCAAACTGAAAGACGCCACGATAATCCACCTGATCAACGTCGGCGGGCCACATACGGATAAAAATGTTTATGCCTATGATGAAGTGCCGGCTATTGGTCCCCTGACCGTCGCCATCGATCGGCCGAAACCGAAACGTGTTGTTCTGCAACCTGATAATAAAACACTGCCCTATTCATATAAGAACGGCAAGATCGTAATTAACCTGCCGGTATTGGATATTCATCGGATGATAGTCGTTGAGTGACGTTCATCACCTCACCATTTGAATGCTTATATTGAGGAACGTCAATACAGAAATCCATGGCAGACGAAAAACAACCCACGAACGATATCCTCTCCGGACAGCCCGGCAACCTGGAAAATATCATCTCGTACCAGAAGGACTCAGTCGTGAGTAAAACCATCATTAAAAAACAGACAGGCACCGTTACGTTGTTTGCGTTTGATAAAGGGCAAGGGCTAAGTGAACATACGGCTCCGTTTGAGGCAATTGTTTATCTCGTTGATGGAGAAGCAGAAATTACCGTTGCCGAAAAGGTCCATGTTGTAAAAAAAGGTCAAATGATCCTCCTGCCGGCCAACGTACCTCACGCCCTCATTGCGATCAGTCCGTTTAAGATGTTGTTGACGATGATCAAGTCTTAAAAAGACCGTGCCATAGCATCAGAAGTTATACGTACAACCAATGTTTAACCCCAGCCCATACGGTTTTACATAAAATGGTGCATTCAAATTCTGATCAATATACAATGAGTAGTTGAGGGTGGGTTGCAGAACTGCCCTAAGTTTTCCTTCGGCGGTATACTGCACTCAATAATACAGGTTATAGAATATATAGGCCGAGGGATTGTTGGTAATTTCGGGCGTTTGATTACTCTGCTTAAGTTTGTTTAATGCCACGTGGAATTCGATCCCCGCTCCTGCCGTATTACCCAACTCTAGTACTTTCTCAGACCAAAGGATTAGTCCGGCGCCAGAAAAAAATACGGAAACGCGCTATTCATTTTCCCAAAAGAAACCATATTCAGATTTGTAGTACCGCTCATACACGGCGCGCGTGGTTATACCAACGGGGCCTTCGTAAATTCCACCAAAATTACCCATATCCACGACAAAAACTTCCACGGTATTTGATCCGTTTTTCAATAGTCCCCGAGGGATGGTGTATACCCGTAGTTTGTCGAACGACTGACTCCTTCCGTAAGGTCGGCCATCATTCGTGTTTCCTATCAGTTTTCCGTTTATGTAAGTCCGGTCAAAATCATCTACCTTCCCCATCAGCAGGATGAGGTCTTCTCCTTTCTGCAGCACACTTTCAGAAACAGTAAAAGTACGCCTATACCATGCGTTGCCATCATATTTTGGAAATCCCTGATGCTCCCACGGCGATGGCACCAGAATTTTTTCCCAATCATTACCTTGCGGAACCGGCTTGTCGCTCCAGGTTTTATGGAATTGCCACATCCCTTGTAAATCCACCAACATCCGACTTTTGGGCGACTTGTAAATCCCCAGGTCGCCGTCGATGATTCCACCTCCCAGCGTAACATCAAAAACCCGGATGGCCAATGTATTCATGCCTTCAAAGTTTATCATCTCATTCGACAAGGGATATCTTCGCTCATTATTATATGCTGTCTTAAATTTTGGAGGCATAGACCCGGAAAACCCAATCAATACGCCGTTGAGGTACACTTCATCACAGTCATCTATAAAACCCAGGTTGAGATAGTAGGTGTCGTTCTTTGAAAGCGATCTGCCATCAAATTTTTTACGATACCAGGCAAATCCGTCATATCCATTAAATCCCTCGTCCTCCCAGGGTGATGGCGCACGGATCGACTCCCAACTCCGGTCATCGAACGTGGCAGCAGACCAGGAGTTCTTATCGCCAATTTGAAATTTCCAGCTGCCCCTCAAATTAATTACTTGGGCGCTGGCAAGAACACTTAACAACAATAGCAGTATGACCAGCGAAGCAGGTTTCACAAAAAATTCGGTTTAGGTTCAAAAATACAAAACTATGGAGAAGGGAGGTAACTCAAATCAGCTTACCTCACCTCCCCATAAAAATGCTATTTCATTGCAACGACAGGATAATTGTAGGTGGTTGTATGTAGCTGGGCGCTCCATGTGCCATTCTTCGTTACCCTAAGACGGTAGGTAACCGTCAAATCGAGGCTACTGAGTTCAACCCTGACTTCCCTACCGTAGATTGGGCTCAATTTGTACTTTTTGATGAACCCATTTGCCAGGTTTTCGCCCTGTATTCTGTCCTCAAAGAAAATTCCATCCTCATCCAGAAAGCTCACGGTAACTGATTCACGAGAATCATATGCGTAAATTATTTTAACTACATCCACCTCATCGGTTGGGATAATCTTCACTGCAGGAAGTTGACCATCCTGAGCCTTTGCATGACTTACTGTAAATGCACTGATGATTGCGATCACCACACCAAGAATTAGCGTTTTAGTTTTCATAACAATTTTGTTTGAAGGTTTTGTTGACTTCGTTACAGTACAAAGAACGCGGCGTAACCAGGCAGGGATGTCACAGCACAGTAAAGGTTTGTAACAAGATGTAACAAGATTTTCTTACCCGCGTATGGGAGGACTTACCCACTCCACGAGTTACGTCAGACTACCATCTTGTAACCCAACCCATGCACCGTGAGGATTATTTTGGGCTGATTGGAGTTGACTTCTATCTTTTGACGAAGACGCACCACAAAATTGTCGACGGTGCGGGTCGTGGGTTGTTCATCATAGCCCCACACTTTCTCCAGAAGGTTGTATCGACTGACTACTTTGTTCTTGTTTTGATACAAGTAGGAAAGGATTTCAAACTCTTTGTGCGACAACCTGATTTCAATTCCATTTTCAAAGGCCTGAAATGTATTGAATTCAATTTTTAATCTGCCAATAGCAATAGCGGACTCCTTTGGAGCGGAACTGCTGGCTCTGCGCAGCAGGGCCTTTACACGGGCGAGCAATTCCCGAACGCTAAAGGGTTTTGTGATGTAGTCATCCGCACCTAACTCCAATCCTAAAATCTTGTCAATCTCTTCACCACGGGCTGTAAGTAGAATGATGGGTGTGGTGATGCCAGCCGCCCGTGCGTTTTTGCAGACATCAAACCCTGAAAGCTTCGGAAGCATTACATCTAACAAGACGAGATCATAGGAGCTGCTGATAATTTTTTGAAGACCGATTTCACCATCGACGGCAATATCCACCTGATACGACTCCAACTCCAGATTATCTTTTAACCCAAGTTGCATGGATGGTTCGTCTTCGACCAATAGGATGTGCGCCATAGGTTACTTTGCCAGTGGAAAACAGACAGTGAATTTTGAGCCTTTACCGACTTCGCTAGTAACGGAAATTTTTCCATTAAGTTTTTCTACAAGTTGTTTCACCAACGACAATCCCAGTCCGGTGCCGGGACTCTTGGCAAGATTTCCACTCGAGACGCGATAAAACTTGTCAAAAATATGCTTCTGATCGCTTTTGCTAATCCCGATACCATAGTCCTCGATGGCCATCCATCCCATCTGGTTATCTGTGCCTGTTGTAATCGTAATCTCTTTGCGATCAGGGCTATACTTAATAGCATTTTCGAGCAGGTTGACAATAATTTCCGTGAGCGCTTCACTATCCGCGAGGACTTTTACTTCACCGGGAATCTCCAAGGTGTATTGGAAGCCTTTATTTTTCAAATGAAAGTCATAGGTTTTGAGAACTTCGTTAATCTGAGTGGACAGGCCAACTGGCTTTGGTTGAAGGGGTTTTTTATTTGCTTCCGTCTGACTGAAATTCAATATTTTGTTTACGATTCCGGTGAGCCGTTGAGTCTCCTTGTTGATGATGGAATAATACTCATGTTTCTTTTCCTCCGACTTCACCCTGTCGAGTTCCAGTGTTTCTGCAAACATGCTTATTAAGGCTAAGGGTGTTCGGATTTCGTGTGAAACGTTGGACACAAAATCTGCTTTATTCTGAGCGAGCTGCACCTCCCGTTTAATATTTCTGAATGCCAATGCTACCGCAATAATCAGAATAGCATCCAGGCCGAGTAGCAAGTATAAATTGGTGCGCGTGCGTTGTCGGACTAATTCCTGAAGAGAGGCCCCTTGCGTGCGAATTCCAAGGGAGTAATCCGGAAATATCCACAAGTCCTTCGCTAGCCCGGAAGACCGGACTGTGTCTCCAGAAAGGGTAGAGTAAACACGTGCTCCGGAGGATTTCCGGTTGACTGAAATAATAAATTGATCTTTGGCAATTGTTTGAAGTCGGGGGCCTACAAAGTCTTCAACAAACGCTTCGGGATAAAGAATAAATCCGGTTACCCTATATGCTCGCAAAGAATTTTCGGTGATAAATATGAGGGTCTGTCGATCGGTTAGCGTATTATCCATTGGTTCAAGTGCCATTGGCTTTTGAAAGCCGCTTTTCTTGTACTTGATGAGCTGAAGTATTTCGGTATGGATTGGTTTCAGAGCTTCTTCAAGCGCAGGCAAAGTAGCGTCGTGTAAAGTGCTGTCTAACGTGAACACCTGTATTTCCGGATTTCCGTCAATGCTATCGACGATAAAGATCACCTGGATGGGTGAGTTGAGAAGCATTAAATTTTGAAGCGCTTCATTCCTGCTTGAATCATCACCTGTATCAAAATAGGCTTGTGTTTTTGATATCCAGCTGTTTAGTGCATCGTCGGAATACTGGTTGACGGAGAAGAGGATAGTTTCGAGTTGTTTCTGATAAATTTCGGTTATCATTTCCTCGTCTTTGTTTAACGAAGAAATTTCGTAGACTGAAAAGAATAGTGCCGGTATCAGAAAGATAACCGCCAGGATCATGCCTATTCTTTTGGTCGGATTCATTCAATTACTTTTAAACAATCATACGATTTTTTTTTCAATGCAGATGATCCTGAAACCTCTGCGGTATCTGCGTGGTTTTTCGCTGTGTACTTTGCGTTTAAAAATTCGGGGTACGACTCATCGACCTTCAACATCTTCAGAAAAAGGTGAGAGTGAGTGTGGGTGTGGGAGTGTTCACCCAAAGGGCGCGGAAGAATGCACGCAGAGGACGCGGAAAAACGGTATCAATCGGGGATTAGTACGTGCAAGATTCACTGTCGTTTACCACATAATAGGACTTGAAGTTCTTTGCCTTAGGGTCTTTGCATCCCCTCAGATTAAGCAACTCCACTTTTCTGAATTCAATGGGATGCGACTCACTTTGTAAAGCAATAAATCCCTCCGCAAGCGACGTTCCGTCCAATTTGATGAGCGAATCATAGCTGTCCACATTGCCACCGCCGATCTCCGGTCTGGTAAATTCCAATACGTTGTCTGACTCTACATAATGCCTGACAACAGAATCGCCAAGCACCAAAAATTCCACGCTCACCCAGGTATCTCCGTCGTAGGTTTTCGATTTCGAATTAATACAATGCGGTGTAAAAAGCGTATCGGCCATATGCACGTTTGTTCCCGGAGTACACAAGTTGGCCGTAGATCTGGGGCCCTCCCCTAGTCCGCCGAGAAATTGCCCTTCCAGGCTAATCGGAAAGTCCTGCTCCTTAAACATCGTTGTTGGGTCCTGGCAATGATACATTACTCCACTGTTGCGACGTGCCCAACCTGGTCCACCCGGGCATTGGTCACCCGTGAAACGGTATTCAATAACAAGCTTGTAATGAGAAAATTTCTGCTTATAAAACAGGTGGCCGAACTGATTGCGGAAAGAATCATAGGCATCATAGCGCACTTTTAAGAGACTATCTTCTACCCGAAAGGTATTTCCGAAATTATCATCAAGTTCAAAATTGCTGATCTTCACGTGCCAATCTTCCAGATCACGGCCATTAAAAAGTTTGATCCACTCCTCAGCATCCTTGTTAGTTGACTGCTCACAGCCAAAACCAATTATCAACAGCAGCCAGAATATTTTTTTCATACGTGCACGCTCTCTTTTCGTCGAAATTAACCCTTGTGATTCAAATAAGTCAAATGAATCGGATATAAGATACATCAGATACCCATCACTTCAATCGCCTGACCGTGGATCGGTTCAAATTTAAGTGACTGGTGCACGAAAGTCAGGGTACCCTGAAAACGGATCGTTTTATAATATTCAACGAGCCCGGTGTTAAATAGCCTGATCCGAAATTTGGCTCCAAATCATCTTTGCTCCATGTATTGTCAATTGCATTTCCGATTGGTAAATTTCGGCCGAAACCATACTGCGGGGAACTTATCCTCGTTATAGGGAATTAGTAAAATATTAAGGTACCATGAAGAGAATGTACAGGATAGGTGTTGCGACGTTGATGGCTTTTATTTTAGTGAATTTTTGCATCAGTTGTAAAATAGATGACGATTCTGTTGATACGGGTCCACTTTCCCGTGTATCCCTGTATCATTCTTCACCCGATACGCCTGACCTGGATATTCTTGTGGATGACAAAAAGATAAATACGGTGCCGTTTAAGTACGGCTTAAATACCGGATACCTGCTATTTTCCGCGGGCACCCGAAATTTGAAATTCAGGCTTTTCGGAGGAACCTCAACGCCAATTGATACTATGCTCACTTTCGAGCCGGACGAAAATTTTTCCCTTTTTGTCATCGATGACTTTGAAAGTGCCCGCGTTATGACGCTGTTTGATGACCCGAGCCCTCCCGCTGCAGGCAATGCCAAGATCCGCTTTATTAATCTTTCGCCCGACAGCAACCCTATCCAGCTCAAGATAAAAGACGTAGCACTTCCGTTAACGGTTGGTCAATCCTTTACCGATGCCTCAAGCTTCATGGACATTGAAGGAAAGGCCTATCATTTTGAGATCGTTAGCGGAGGGATTGTTGTCGATGAAATTCCTAATGCTCAGCTTCAGAGCGGCTGGTTCTATAATATTATAGTCTGGGGATTTGTCAATCCACCGTCAGGCAACACCAACGCCCTGGACGCCCAGCTAAGTACGAACTAGCTGGAAGGAGCGATCGTTGCGACCGGCATTCATATGCGACGATACTGTTTTCGTGTTTATTTAAAACGTATGGACAACCAACCCGCTTCGTAATTTGGGTTCAAACCAGGTGGTCTTGGGTGGCATGATCTCACCACTGTCGGCAATGTCTGTCAATTGTTTCATAGAAACCGGGTAAAGGGCAAAGGCTACAGCCATCTCACCGCTATCCACTCGTCGTTCCAGTTCTTTGAGACCTCGCATACCACCAACGAAATCAATTCGCTTATCCGTGCGCAGGTCATGAATATTGAGAAGGGGCTTTAAAACTTTTTCCGAAAGTATGGTTACGTCGAGCACACCGATAGAATCCTGGTCATTGTACATGCCGGGCTTTGCCATCAGCGCATACCAGTCTCCCTCCAGATACATGCTGAATTCGTGGAGGCGCGATGGCCGGTATGCGTCTTTCCCTTTTTTCTCAACCACAAAAGAACTGGCTAGTCCGTTTAGGAATGCTTGCGCCGTATTGCCATTGAGGTCTTTTACTACGCGGTTGTAATCCAATATGGCCAGCTGATTGTCCGGGAAGTGAACGGCCAGGAAATAATTATACGATTCACTTCCGGTGTGGTTTGGGTTTTCCTTTTTCAGATCATTTCCCACTAGCGCTGCAGCCGCGGTACGGTGGTGCCCATCCGCGACATATGTGGCCGGCATTTTTTCGAATGCTGTAACAATACTCTTGATTTGATCAACATTGCTGACCACCCAGAAACGGTGTTCAATATTATCATCAGCAACAAACGAATAATCCGGCCTGGCTTGTTTGATCGCCTCAACAAGCTCATCAAGTGTTTTATTAGCCGGGTACGCGAAGAACACCGGTTCAGCATGCATCATGGAGACGCGAACATGATTCTTGCGGTCAGTTTCTTTGTCCGGCCGGGTAAGTTCGTGTTTCTTAATTCTACCCTCCATATAATCCTCCACGGAGGCACAGGCAACAATGCCGTTTTGCGGCCGGCCATCCATGATCAGCTCATATATATAAAGGCATTCTTCCTTATCCTGAATGAACACGCCTTCCTTCACCAGCTTTTGAAAATTATTCCTACCCGCTTCATAAACAGCCATGCTGTAATGGTCGGTCTCCAGCGGAAGGGTTATCTCCGGTTTAACAACATTCAGAAACGACCATGGATTTCCTTTTGCCTCCTCACGAGCTTCCTCGGAATTTAATACATCGTACGGACGCGAGGCTACTGCTTTCACTTTGTCTTCAACGGGACGGAATCCTTTGAATGGTTTGATCGTCATAGGAGCGTTTTATTTGGTCATAATTTTCAAGGTCCATATTTACTACTAATATTTAAGATTCTGGCATGACGGATAGGGGGAAATTTAGGGTCCGGAGGTTGGGTATGGGGGGATAGAGGTATAGGGTATAGGGAGAAAGTTATGAGTTATGAGTTATGGGTTATGGGTTATGGGTTATGGCTTATGGCCAGCAATGCTTGGGTTGATGAATGGACCTTGAAGTGAGCTCAACCTAAGGATACGAGGTATCGTGGTAGAGAATACTCCACACCATTCCGTTAATGTCTACAGCGCAAATTAATCTTAGCCAGCCTACGGCCGATTTGAATGTCTGATGGCATTGGTACGTTTCTGGGTTCTCTTGAATAACATCTTTAAAATAAAACTTATGAATTTCATACAAACCAGTACTGATTCTTCCGGCAAGCCGGTGCACATCAACTATAGTGACTACGGAACAGGAAAACCTGTGATCCTTATCTCAGGATGGCCGTTGAGTAAAGAAATGTGGGAATACCAACTCAACGCGCTCGTCAACAGTGGTCATCGGGTCATTGCATATGACAGACGTGGTTTTGGCAGATCCTCTCAACCGTGGGATGGATATGATTACAATACCCTTTCCGATGATTTGAAGGCTTTGATCGATCAACTCGAACTCGAAGATGTTACCCTGATTGGCTTCTCAATGGGTGGTGGTGAAGTAGTTCGGTATTTTAGCCGCCATGGCGGTGTTCATATTTCTAAAGTTGTTCTGATATCCGCCATAACGCCTTATATGTTAAAAACTGACAGCAATCCCGATGGCGTGCCAGAGGACGTGTTTGATTCTAAGAGAAATGAACTGGCAGAGGACCGGATTGGATTTCTTGAAGAGTTCGGACAGACTTTTTTTGGAGTGACTTTGATAAATAGTCCGATAAGCAAGCCATTATTGGAATACTATCGCAGTTTGTGCGCTGTCGCCTCTCCACGGGCAACGTCAGAATGTGTAAAAGCATTCTCCGGCACAGATTTCAGAAGCGAAATGAAGTTGATTAATGTACCCACATTAATCATTCACGGCGACGCGGATAAGACAGTGCCAATTGAAGCAACAGCGAAACAATCCGCTAAGTCAATCCCGAACAATACACTTATTGTTTATGAAGGAGCGCCGCATGGTTTATTCTATACAGAAAAGGAAAAGCTGAATGCTGACCTGGTGAGATTCTTAATAACAAAAATACCGGTTGCGCAAACTCAACAGGCAAAGGTCACTTATGACGATGCCTTCGCAAAATAGCCTGCATAAACAATGGATAACAATAGATGCGGGTATGAATGTACACAGACAATGTCCGAGCGTGAACTTTATTACACACCTGCTGCACGAACAAGCCGTTTTCCTATAAAATAACGGACATTCGCAGCATTAAAATCTGGCACTAGATTTCATTAAAGGATTTGGAAGAATGTGCTAAAATAACTTCGGAAATCTAAAAAAAAACTAACTATGAAAAACCTGGAGAATGACAACATCACCGGCGTAAATGACAGTGGAAATCTGGCAAACACGCCCGTAAAGTATCTAACAGCCTTGACCCTTATTGGCAATACGGTTTACAATACTACCGATGAGAAGTTAGGAGATATTAAGGATGTGATGCTAAATCTTAACGACGGTAGAATTGAATATATGGTTATTGAGTACGGAGGGTTTCTGGGTATCGGAGAAAAATTATTCGCCGTTCCGTTTAATGTGCTGAAGCTGGATACTTCCCGTCACGCCTTTATTTTGGATCAGGAAAAGGAAGTACTGGAAAATGCGCCCGGATTTGACAAAGAACACTGGCCGGAAACCAACTCACAATCCATGGAAAAGACCCGGAATTATTGGGGAGGTTTTATGGGTCAGAATGCCGGATCAGAGTATTAATTACCAAAACCACCAACCGATCGATCAGATGATACGAGAGCTTAAAAATACGCCAAATACGATGGTGGGATTCCTGGCTACGGCAGAGGTCACCAATGACGAATTCGATAAAATTGTGCTACCGGCAGTATCTGAATTTGTACAACGCACCGATAGACTGAATTATCTTTTTGTGCTTTGTACGCCGATCAGGCATATCACCATCCCGGAGTTGATGAATGACGCGCTGGTTAAGCTAAACACCCAGGACAAATGGAATCGCGTGGCGGTGGTTGCAGACTCCAGTGAAGTGATTTGGGTAACTGAGGCTTTTAGAAAAGTTGTTCCCGGTGAGTTCAAGGCATTTACGTACGACAAAATCGTACAGGCTATTCGTTGGACCGGAGAACAAACCGGAGAAGGTGACAGGCAGGTCTTTCGGTCTCTGGCAGACAAAACAGATTAAAATACCTTTTACACACTACGAATAAAAAAAACGGAAGAAATAAATCTCTTCCGTTTTTTTGTGACTACGATCTGGACTCCACCAGCGAGCCCCTCATCGCCTTTACCGTGTCACGATCCACCGTTAACCAGGCACATTGATCTCTTATCATGGATACGTGTTCCAGGCTTAAGTCCTCGGAGCAATTGTCCAAAACTCTTTTGTAGGTGTTTACGGCAACGTCCTCGCCATACTCACAGGAATCAAGAATAGCTCTCCGATCCTTACTTGCCAGTGCGATTTTGAAGTCCGTCCAGGTTTTGAAGAATTTCCCCGTGGTTCTCGTATTTTCGGCCGGGGTGCCTCCCATGTTTTCTACCTCTTCAATAAGTTCGGCGTTACATTCATCGCTGGATGCCACCAACTGAGTGAACAGCTTTATCAAATCCGGTTCGTCCGTTTCCTTTGAAGCGGTTTCATACCCTTCAATCCGATCATTGTTAATTTCGATGAGTGTGTTCAATACGTCAATTGATTTTTTGTTATCCATATTATTCTGGGGTAAAGTGAATTATAATGGAATGCCAATAAAGAAAGGTGCCAGATTTTTGCCTCCTCGTTTAACGGTTAATGGCCGCTCATTCGAATTGAAAAGTGGAATTCTTTATTCGATCTGTGGAATTTTTTACACGATTGATCGGGGGAATAAGGAATAGGGAATAGGGAATAGGGAATAGGTATTAAAGTGTTGAGTTATGAGTGGCGGGCTGGAAATTCAACTCCGATCTGTTTATTTAGGCTCAACGATCTTCCAGTAGGAATCTTTTCGGGAAACATTGCCATTGTGAAACTCCCAAAGGTCACAACCTCGGACTTCGATTTTTTGTCCGGAAGTAGTAGTCCCGGTAAGGGTCCATTCCGAGACTCCTCTGCTCCCATCGGTTGAAGTCCAATGACGGTCGTCGCCATAATGAACATCAGGAATACCTTTGAACCGACCTGCAAGTGCTTCGCGCACCTTTGCCTTGCCAATGAAACGTTGACCAAAGGATTCAGGACCTCGTGGAAAATCAAATGAGCAATCATCGGAGAAAAATTCCATTATGGCATCAAGGTCGTGTCGGTTGAATGCCTCGAGGATTTGTTTTAAAGTTTCGTCTGTAACGTTCATATCTTGATGGTTGTTTTGAGTCTGTATACCCTCCTTACTTGTCCTGGAGTTACAACTCAACATTCCCAGCAATCCAGTTAAGAGTGCAATTAGTAAAACGTGCTTTGTCATTGTCTGAGTTTAAACCATACGACCTGACTACCAATTGCCAGCTACTCTGACTTTATTTCTTGCCTGAAGGCTTCAGCTCTGCTTCAAACTTACTTTTGTAGGCCAGTAAATCAGCCTGCTTGATATGGGTCTCCGTCTGCAACGCGGCTTTGAGAAGGTTAAGGTTTTGAATCTTTTCGTCCATCCTGGCCAACAGTGTTGCCTTCGTAAGTTTGGAGAGTGCCATAGCGAACGTTTTTATAAAAGTAAAGAAACACATTCAACACGCCAATGATGTATGGAAAAGAAAAAAGGTCAGGCATGTGCCCGACCTTTATTTTGTCGTGTTTCTGCTTTACACTCCGTTCGAAGTTTGAAACTTATTCTGATGGCTTATCAACGTGTAATAGTACGACTGAATATCTTTTTGTGACACCTCATCCCAATTCAGGTTCAATACCTGTTCGTTAGATTCACGAAAGAGCTCCAATGCATTGATGCGCTTAAGGTATTTCTCATCCCTTTCAATCCGGTATTTGTCCTTTGCCATCGCAATCATTTCTTCAACCCCGCGCGTTTCATTTCGAATCGCCTCTTTCAATTGATGCACTGTTACTTCCATAAATTCGCCATTTAATATTGTGAAAGTTATTTCCGTGTTACATCCCAATTTAAGCCGTTGTCCAAATCCGTGCCTCTGAAAGGCCCGTCGTCTGCTATTCCTAGCACGTATCGGCTCATCGAGAAGTTTAACCCCTTTGTATAATCTGCTTCGTTTTTCGATGAACTTATTAAAATCGGAGCCAGACGCAAACGACGTGCAATCAATGGGCCAGTCTATCCGGCGAGGTGCCAGAGAAAAGAACCTTAAAACTGTGGATTTATGGAAGCTGCGCCAGGAAAACACCCTCTGTCCACAACTCTAATGGGGAACAAAGTTCCACTGGGTAAAATCTCGCCACTATATAAGGCAACGAAGTACCGAATCAGCACTCGTTGCAGGATTTATGTTGGTATACATTTTGGGCAAATTGCTGTAGAGAATCAACTCTATTTTCAGGAAGATTTAAAGGAAAAAGCAATTTCCGAGAAGGACATTTGACAAAAAGATAGTTCCAACCTTATCCCCGGATTATGAAATGGACATACAGTGTAAGCAATAAAATGGTAGCCTCAGGGGCGCTCTTTTCACTTTGTCTGTTGGTCTTATTTAGCAACTATATCGACAGGGATCATACCGACCATGTCCAGAATTCTATAAGTACTCTGTATGAAGACAGGTTAATTGCCGAAGGATATATTCTGAAAATGACAAATGATATCTATCAAATAAAGGAAGCATTGAATGCCTCCCCTTCAAATGGCGAGGAGGCAGATGGCCGCATTGCCCACCTGCTTTCCGATATCACTAAAGTCAGTGATGCGTATCAAAAAACCAGGCTGACAAAAAGTGAGGACATAAAGTTTACTTCATTCGTAAGACTTCTAAACGAATTCGGACCGGCACATCATCAGAGTGTTCAGTCTAAATCACAAAACGCAAATCAGGCACTTGTCCTGTTGAATGAATTATCTTCCATTCAGTTAGAGGAATCCAAACTCATCATGGACCGGGCAAAGATGCTGTACATTTCTGGTAAAATATCGTTGCAATTCGCGTCTGCTATTATCCTAATTATTTTAGTGGTACTCCAGGCGCTTGTATTTACGTCTAAAACAATACGAACCAGCCAAACATCGGCCTCGTATCTTAACTAGGAATTATTCGTCTACTGTTTTCAGCCACGCTTTTATCACTTTTTGCAGTGCTTTTTCTTTGGATTTTACATCGTCCATATCCGTAAAGATCGCCGTCCTCCTTCCATCCTTGTAATCACCCTCCAATAATCCGGATGAGTCGTTGACTTTTGCGCCACTGGGGAAAACGAGCAGTATTCTGCCTTTAAAAAGGTTGAACACGATAATATCTCTCTTGTATTCTTTTGGGTCAAATGCTTCCATTTCTCCCGTGTAATAGAAGCTGGGATTATTCCATTTGATTCGTTCACCAATCTCCTTATCCGTGCTCAGTATTACGTTCCTTATATACTGAACGATCTTGCCCACCTGCGGGTCTAACTTTTGGATATGCGACGTTACTTGCTCCTGATCGGAAACTGGCTGTGTTTTTTTAGGGGAAGCTTTCATAGTTGCGGAAATGAAAACGAATAGGGATCATCAACCCAGTCAAATACGAAGACTCTGGTAAAAGACTCCTGCTACTATCAATTTAATTGTATGGGCATAATCCGCAAAATCTTTCCACCATCCACTCCGAGATACAAATAGCCATCAGGGCCCTGCTTCACAGATCGTACCCGCCAGTTTTTGTCGGTGAGTAATCGTTCTTCCTTCACCACTTTGTTGTTTTCAATTACCAGTCTGTTCAGATGCTTCAGCACCATGGCACCAATAAATAAGTTGCCTTTCCAGGCGGGAATAACATCAGACGTATAAAACTGCATGCCGCTGGGTGCAATAGAAGGTTTGTAATAATAAAAAGGTTGCTCCATCCCTTCCTTCTCCGTGAGACCTTCACCAACGGGTGTGTCGTCGTAGTTTACCCCATACGTTACTACGGGCCATCCATAATTCAATGTCGGTTTGATTATATTTATTTCATCGCCACCCTTGGGGCCGTGCTCGTGTTCCCACAGTTCGCCGGTTGATGGGTTTATTGTTAACCCATTGGGATTGCGATGTCCATAGCTCCAGATTTCCGGTTTGGCGTTTGGGGTATTCACGAACGGGTTGTCATCAGGCACTCGTCCGTCTTCATGGATGCGAATTATTTTACCCAGATGATTGCTCAATGTTTGTGCAGAATCTTTCAGGTCCGTTTTTTCACCCATGCCGAAGAACAGGTAACCATCTTTGAGCACCAGTCGCGTGCCATGATGAAGCGGTCTCCTATAATAAGGAAGCGCAGTAAACAATCTTTCCCGCTGCACCAGTTTCAGTCCGTCCAGTTTGGCGCGATCAACCACCATGGTATTGGAGGTTGTGTCTCCTTCGGTATAAGAAAAGTAAATCCAACCGTTAGTTTGATAGTCCGGGTGAACGAGTACGTCGAGCAGGCCGCAGTCACCCTGGCCCAATACGGCAGGAACACCTTGCACCAGTTCCTTCGCTCCTGTTTCTGTGTTCACCACCACCATGTTCCCAACGACTCTGTCAGTCACCAGCAACCGACCATCGGGAAGAAAATCCATACCGAAGGGAATGGTGATGCTATCGGTAACCGTTTCCACTTTCAGTTTGGCGCCTTCGCTTTCGATGATAAAAAATTCCTTCTCCCGGGTGGTACAGGATGTTATGAGGCCGGTGAGTGTAATGATCGCGATTGTCTTTCTTAGTGCGTGGAAGGTTCTGATAGGTAGCATAGTGTTTTATTGTCTTGGTTGTCTTTGTTGTTTGATTATCATTGGTATGGCACTGTCAGTGATCGATCATACCGATGTAAAATAGCGCAATATTTCAGGTTTTTTACGTCACTGTTTTGTAATGCAGGTGAACCATACCATTGTCGAAACGGCATTCGCCCACTAATTTGAGGTTCAGATGGATATCAGCCGGAAAGAACGGCTTGCCCCCTCCCACTAAAACCGGGGTGATAAAAAGGTGATACGCATCAACCACTCCGGCTTTAATCGCATGGGCTGCCAGATCAGGTCCACCAACGCTCAGATCAGCCCTGGAATTGTTTTTCAGATTCCTGACGGCCTCTCCATTGAATTCACGTTCTATGGTAGTCCTCGCGCTGGACACCGTCTTTAAAGACTTTGAGAACACAATTTTATCGGCAGCTCTCCAAATGTTCGCATAGTCCAGGACAATAGGTGATTGGCCGGCAAGGGTATCCATAGTTTCCCAGGCTACCATAATCTCATACAAACGGCGACCGTAAAGGTGTGTACCAATCTTCCTTTCCAGATCATTGATGAAGCTATGTACCTCTTCGCTGGGCATCGCCCAGTCAAACTTGTCATTCGCGTCGGCAAAGTAGCCATCCAGTGATACAATACCTGCGTAGATCAGATTGGCCATAAGGAATCGTCGCTATGTAAAGCCCTTCAAATTATACAAAAGCAATCGAATTGGAAATTTTCCACCTCAGGAGGCACGAAATGATTCAATTTATACCCTATGTCTTCAAATGGCGGGTAAGTGACGGGTGAAATGCACGGTCACCCATCAACATGAACACGTTAAACCCGTAAAATTGCACATCCAAGAAAAACCACCCACCATGCACCAACCTGAACTGGGCAAGCGCCTGACCGCCTTGCGAAAGGAGAAAAACCTGACTCAAGAAGAACTGGCAGAAAAAAGCCACGTAAGTGTACGAACCATTCAGCGTATTGAGGCGGGTCAGATAGTACCGCGCATGTCAACGGTAAAAATATTGCTCGCAGCCCTGGGGGAAAGTCATGAATCATTTTTCACCAATCCCACGAACACTATGAAAACAAAAACAAGTTCAATCAGTGCGAATCCGAATACCCTGCTGGTCGCGGCGGTGGCCGGAGCTATTTACCTGGTAGCCGAAATTATTTTAGGGGCGATGGATGTAGCCTGGTTTACCGGCGAAAAACACTGGGAGCTATGGACCAACCTCGTGTATATCGCGCTTACCCTGGTGATGGTTGTGGCCTACATTCTTTTTGCCAGGGGATTTATAATCCTGAGTTCTGTTTTTGAAAATCCACTGCTGAAAATCGGAAGCTACCTGATGATCGGGGTGGTAACCGGTCTAGCGATTTTGGATATATCTTCGCTTTCCACCGACGATGTGGAAATGTTATGGATACCCTACTCGGCTGCTGCGGTCATTGGCGGTGTATTATCCATAATCTTTGGTATCGCGCTGATGCGTCTGCAGGATGGCATGGGAGAAATGTCGCGAATAGCCGGTATGTTGGAAATTGCGATGGGTTGCACCCTTATCACGGTAGTGCTGTTTTTCATCAGCTATGTAATTCTCGTGCCGGCCGTTGTGGTGGAGATCCTGGTGCTGTTCCGCGGCTATGAGTATCTGTCAAAGTCACCCTCATAAACGGATGAGGTATAACGTGCTTACTTCAGAATGAAAATATGGGACTGGCTATTCCTGTGAAACCGGTTTTTGATTACTCCTTTTTCCTTGACGAAATGGTTAACGATGGAATCCGAGTATTCTCTGTTGCATTTAAAATAGACAACTTCATTTTTTAGTTTCTGCGCTTTTAACAAGGATACCAGTGATGGTTTATCGTGTGCTCCGATCTCAGATTTTGGTTTTACGGATTTCCCGATCTCGGCTATAACCTCATTGACTTCTTTTATTTGCTGCATGTTTAAGACGGCCATATCCAGTGCGATTAGTGAAGTACAAAAGTAGACCATTCAGAGGAGTATTCAACATGGATTTGGTAATAGTGGCATAAGTTCGCAAAGGCGAGTTGTCCGTCTTTGCGAGGTTGCTTACTTGCCTGGCAAGTATCCCGATGGTACCGGGAGCAACCGTGGCAATCCCCGTACTATAGGGTTCGCACGTTGTAGTGCGGGGATTGCTTCACACGTACCCGCATAGCTCCGCTTCGGTTCGCAAAGGCGGCAAAAACCATGACTGAATTGAGATAATGGATGAATGATTTGTGTCAGCCGAATAATGACAATGACTGTATTTTTATGTCGGTTAAAATCAAACACCATGAAATCAAATATCAGGCTGGTATTTATACTGATACTCCTTTCGCCACTTTTCACTTCGTGCTATTCCACCAAAGACATTACCAGGAATAAGCCAATTACGCGGGATTTCGTGGCAGCATTAGAAACCGGAAAGCGGTATGAATTTGAATTGTCGATGGGGCAAATTCAGCGTATTTACGTGACTGCTGTTGATGATGATTGTGTAGTAGGTTACCTTTATCCAAATGGTTACAACAAGAAAAACAAAATTACCTTTACGGACGATATTGAAAATATCGCAAAGAATGTTGTGAAAATATCAGAGCGGAAAATTGATCCGATGAAAACAACGATTGCCATTCTTGTTCCCATCGCCATTGTAATAGCAGTAAGTGGGGCTGGTACTCCCGGAATCACGTTTTAAAGAAAAATTGCCATTCTGATTTCCCGACATCCGTATACGTAGTGAACTGGTTCACGTGTTGGCGTTCTTTGCCTCACCCAATCCTCTCCGGAGGAGAGGGCTATTCATTCATAGGCCGATGGTAGAAATGTCCGACGTCTTCACATTTTTCTAAGAGACGAAGCAAAGCATCCTGTTAATTTGGAATTTAAATGACGAGTCAACTTGCCACAACGGCGGCAGGTTTGTACATAGACGGCGTTAGGTATCCTCATTACTTTTACTATCTTTAAAACGTTTGCGGCTTGGGTTTAATTGAATCCATTGCCCAATCCCTAACCATATGTAATCATATGGTTTAGGGTCAGCATATCAGACTTTACAAACCTTAATTCACTATGAAAAATACATTGTTGATTATCCTCGTCGTTTTATTGGGCCTGAGTGCCCAGGCTCAGCATATTGGGGCTCCACCAGAATATGTTAAAGCACTAACGCCCAAGTGGGAGGGTGAACGCTATGCGGATGGTCGGCCAAAAGTGTCGGACAATACGTTGGAGCGGTTGCAGAATTGTACACTCGAACAGATATGGAGCTATTTGGGAAAGAATGGTTTTCATAATCAGTTTGAGAATAACTGGATCATTTTAAAAGCGGGCGAAACCATGGTAGGCCGCGCCGTGACGGTCCAGTTCATGCCCACGAGACCTGACCTCGATACCTACGTGAGAGCTCAAGGCAAAACGGAAGGACGCAATCAACGGGGAGGAATTAACATCTGGCCCATTGATATACTCACCAAGGGAGACATCTATGTAGCGGATGGTTTTGGAAAAGTAAAGGATGGAACGCTGATTGGTTCAAGTCTGGGAAATGCGATTTATGGAAAGACCGGAAAGGGCGTTGTTTTTTATGGCTCCATACGGGACATGCAAGAGTTACGGGATACGAAAGGTTTTAATGCGTGGATAAAAGGCAACGACCCTTCCGCTATTAAGGATATGACGCCTACTACAATTAATGCGCCCATCCGCGTTGGCATGGTAACAGTTTTCCCGGGCGATGTGGTGTTTGCCAACGACTATGGCGTCATGTTTATTCCGGCTTACCTGGTTGACGGCCTTGTCACCGCTTCAGAAATGACCGGCTTGCGGGATGAATTTGAGCGCTACATACTGCAGTTAGGAAAATATCCATCCGGAGATGTGCATGGTGATTGGAATGACAAAATGAAAGATGAGTTCCGGGCATGGTTCGCAAAATATCCGAAGAAGACAGCTATTACGTCAAAGGATATTGAAGCGTATATAGCCAAACAAGATCATTAGGCCTCACCCAACCCTCTCCGGAGGAGAGGGCTATTTGTCATTTTTATTTTTTTATTCTTCCGGATTTATTACCGTGTATCCAGATGGTTAGTGCCATCTTGTTCAGAGTCTCTAAATTCAAAATTACTCAATCAAAGCCCCGTCGGGGCGACATATGGTAGCGCCGGGTAAAACCCGGCGCTTAATAACGAAACAAGTCCGCGCGCCATCGGAAAATCAATTTGATCTGTATGCGTCCTGGCGCGCAACGAGGCAGACTGATTCGGGGTAGGTTTCGCCTGTAAGATGCCGGCGCTATGTGAAAGGGTCACAATCTTGAAAGTATAAAATAAACCCGCCTGCAAAGGACAAGACGTAGACCAGTTTAGTAAATTAGAGGTCTAAGCCTCACCCAACCCTCTGAGTGGAAGATGGCTATTCGTCACTTCATTTTCATATGCAAAAGAGTAACCGCATTCTATCTATCGACATACTGAGAGGATTTAATCTGGTTCTTATGTTATCCGTCAATGATCTATACATGCCCGGTGTACCGGCCTGGCTGGGTCATATGGACGGTGACGTCGATGGCATGGGTCTGGCTGATTGGGTATTCCCCGGATTTATGTTTATGGTGGGAATGTCGATTCCCTATTCCGTGGGGAACCGGATATCCAAAGGAGAAAATCAACAAGAGCTGATCAAACATATTCTTGTGCGCATGGTAAGTCTTCTTATCATCGGCGTGCTGATGTCCAACTCGAGAAGTGTCGATGCAGCATACACCGGAATATCCAAGAGCTTGTGGTCGATGATCATGTATACCGGCGTATTTCTGATTTGGTATACGTACGACAAGTCAACGAATAAATACATCGTTTACGGCCTTCAGCTGCTGGGTGTTCTGATGATACTACCCATGGTGTATATTTTCAGGTCTGCCGAAGATCAAATTTTCCGATTCAATTCCTGGGGCATTCTTGGGACAATCGGTTGGGGTTTCGGGGTCGCAGCCTTTGTATACATGTGGTTCCGCGACAACATTTCGAAAACCCTGGTATGCGTTTTATTCTTCCTCATCCTGAATATGCTTTCAAAATTGCATCTGCTCGATTTTCTTAGTCCGGTACGACCCATCTTTGGCATCATTATCAATGGCAACGCTACTTTCATTGTGCTTTCGGGAATGCTCATTACCATTATCCTGAGAAAATATGCCACCGAAAATGCTATACGGACTGCCTTGGTTATTGCCGGGTTGGGTATGGTGAGCATTGCTGCCGGTTTCATTTTTCGGCCGTGGTTCATTATCTCCAAGATTCAGGCAACACACACCTGGGCGCTCATTTGCAACGGCATCACCATGCTACTATTTGCTTTGCTATTCTGGATCATTGATATTTTGAAAAAAGTAAACTGGAGTCGTTTTCTACAGCCGGCAGGTGCCAATTCACTTACCATTTACCTCGTGCCGGACATGTTCTACTATATCATCTGGCAATTCAGTCTGCCTTTTCTTTTCTACAAACATTTACCGATGCCGGGGCTGGTCATCCTCGGATCCGTTGTGTGGGCGGTGGTGATGGGCATTGGGTTGCCCGTGCTGCTTGAAAAAATGAAGTTCCGGTTAAAGCTTTGATGAACGTGTTGGCTCCTGGCGCAATTAGGTTGCGACATAGGCCTCACCCAACCCTCTCCGGAGGAGAGGGCTATTCGTCATTTGATCTCGTTTGAAACCTGCGCCAGGTCAGGCAAAGCCCCAGCGGGGCGACACTATTGTAGCGCCGGGTTTCAACCCGGCGTCAACAAATAGCATGGGCACACGCGCCAGGAAAAAGTCAATAGATGTTCCATGGATGTTTGGCGCGTAACCTTGCACACTGATTCGGGTGGGGTTCATTTGTAATATGCCAAAGCTGTGTGCCTTAAAAGTTCGAAGATAGAATTAGACAGTAAGTAAGGAAGTAGCCACGTAAGCCAGATCAGACGGCAAAAATCCTAAGTGAGCAACCCACTCACCACCCTACCCTGCCGGCAGGCCAACCCCGGACTACAACGTGCGCACTATGTAGTACGGGGATTGCCACGGTTGCTCCCGTCCCGATAGCTAACTTTTCTGCCTTGGGAACAGATGAAAATGTCTTGTATGATAGCTCGGCTGTCATGATTGTCACTTTCCAGTCCTTTTTGTGAACATCAATTCCAACATAAATTGATTGACCCTCAAATGTCTTTTCGTTAATTTTCTCTTGCATAGGTTTTTGTGGTTTACGCCTTTAATTGTGGTTAATTAAAGTTCGCAAGACCTATGCATTTTCAAACATACTGGCTATCGGGAGTTATCGGAATACTTGCTGCGCAAGTAAGCAACCTCGCAATGACGATTTTAAAAAGAGCATCCACCAGTTCAGACAGCCCCGGCGGGGCGACATTATTGTAGCGCCGGGTTTCAACCCGGCGCTATCAAATTGCACGAGCCCACGCGCCAGGAAAAAGTCAATTGATGTTCGTTGGATGTTTGGCGCGTAACCTTGCACACTGATTCGGGTGGGGGTTCATTTGCAAAATAACAAAGCTATCTCGTCTACAAGTTTGAAGGTAGAAGTTAGTGGTAAGTAGCGCCGGGTCTGTTGGAAGTCCACGTCATTGCGAACTGGAGCGTTGGTCTTGTGCGTAAGCGTAAAGCCTGCCGGCAGGCCAACCCCGAACTACAACGTGCGCGCTACGTAGAACGGGGATTGCCACGGTTGCATATACTTGCTGCGCAAGTAAGCAACCTCGCAATGACGATTTTGAAAAGAACGTCCACCAGCTAAGACAAGCCCCAGCGGGGCGGCACTATTGTAGCGCCGGGTTTCAACCCGGCGCCAGCAAAAAGCATGGGCCCACGCGCCAGGAAAAAGTCAATAGGTGTTTTCTGGGTGTTTGGCGCGTAACATGGCACACTGATTCGGGTGGGGATTCATTTGCAATATACCTACGGCTGTGTGACCTACAAGTTCGACGGCGGAAAATTAGATGCAAGTAAGAAGGAGACGTAGGCCAAGAGAAACTACAATCATCGTCAGCACAAGATAGCAACACACTCCCACCTACCTCCGGCAGGCAGGCCCTACCTCCGGCAGGCAGGCTCAAAAATCATGCACTGGCAACACCTGCCAACAAATCGCGTGAGGGATTGAGGCATTTGTCTGAGCCCCTCCCGATAGCTATCGGGAGCACGTGGGTTGATTGGCGAGTGCCGAAAGCCCGGCCCGAGCAAGCATGATGAATGGCTGCGAAAGGTTGTACGAGGGCACGCCAAAATCGTCTACATCTCTTATTAGCACACTCGTCATTTCAGACGCCAGTGATATCATAAGAAAATCGAGGTCTTCGTGGATAAATCAATGTAATACGGATATAGCACACAAACTATGACGTTTCTCACCTTCCGGCCAACATACGCGTGATAAACTTCATCACTACAGAATGAGAACCCTCATTGATATCATGACCTGATCAACGCAGTTTTAAAGTAAATATTCGCGCTAAAAGAACATCAGACCCCCAATGGAGGCCTTGCTGGAAATCACCTATGCTATCAATTACCGGCAACAATAACAAACTGTCTATATGAATCCTACCATCCACACACGAATGAGCCTTTTTGAAATTGCTTTTGGCCATGCATGTCGACTCGCTCCACTAAAGAAAATACTGCTGACAGGAATTCTTTTAACCCATGTGGTATTTGCTTCCTTCTCTCAGAAGTCATCCGTTTTCTTGTCATCGTCCGACTCGTGTCAAGTCCGACCGCCTCAGCAGACATCATTTGTGAGGAGAGCAGCTAGCGCAGGAGCCATGCTACGGGTGGCCTATGTGATTCCGTCAAACCGCACACCCCAACCTAATGGTGTGGCCAATTTGCAATATGCCATTAAAGCGGGACAACAATTCTTTAAAGAACAAATGGAGCAGAATGGCTTTGGGCCGAAGACCTACAAGTATGAAACGGAAGCTGATGGTGTAACCCCGTTGATTCACGTGGTACAAGTCAGCGAAACCGATGAGTACTTGCGTGGCGATCTTTGGGGAAGAGCCCAGCAGGCAGCTAGTAATGCCGGTATTTCACTGTGGGCCCCTGGCGAAGTGTGGGTGCTAATTCCTGAAGCTCATTTGATGCTGCCCGATGGAAGTTTGACAGGAGGAGTGGCGTTGGGTTCCGGTGAAGGCTCAGGTAACAGTCCTGGTTTGTCAATGATCAGCAGTAATGCCTTGCCTTTCCTGCGCCCGGAAATAATCACGGATGAAACTCAGTACGATGGGAAAGTGCTCCCCGAACTTGGGCCTTATCCTATGAAACAGGATGTGACATTTGCCTGGTTTGAAGGAACGACCTTTAGTTCAGTAGCATCGTCCTGGCTAGGCGCCTTATGGCATGAGACAGGCCATGGCTTCGGCCTGTCACACGACTACCGGAACGATGATAATTTCCACGGCAATTTGATGGGCAACGGATTACGCGGAACACGGGGAAGTCTTTTCCCGGAGACGTATCCGCAGGACTTCACCCGGTTGGAATACGCCTCAGCGCTGTATCTCAACGTGAGTCACTATTTTAACAGCGACAAAATGGTAACGGATGGCCCTTCTGTTTCCCCTGTTGTTCAACCATCTGTTACTCCCCAACAGGGACTTGTTCGCATTTCGTTTCAAGCTTCGGATCCTGATGGGTTTAGTTTCGCTTATCTGACACACGGAGGAAACATGGCCGCTGAAATGTTATTGAAAGGCACTACGGCATTGAACGCCACGTTTGCCGTTCCATACTTCACCCAAGGCGAAATCAACCGGTATACGGTCTTTGTGCTGGACATGCAGGGCAACAAAACCGGCGTGGATGTGCAGTTTAATGTGCCGGTTGGAAACAACCAGGCGCCCGTTCCCTTTATCAGAATTAATCCTGCATTTCCGGCAATGAACCAGCCGATTGAGTTGGACGCTTCGCTGTCATATGACGTGGATCAAAATCAGTCATCACTACTGGCATCCTGGGATGTAGACAACGACGGCGAGTTCGATACAGAACCCAGTACGAACAAGACAGTACAGCATCAATATGCAAGTCCGGGCAATTATCTGATCAGACTTAAGTTGACGGACCCAACAGGTGCTCAGACTATTTCTACTGCCGTAAGTGTCAACATTCCTGGCGAAAAGAAAATTACGGTTGAAAGTTTTACACTGATTGATGCCGACAAAGATGAAGCCGTTGCTGAATTACCGGATGGTCTGGTTATCCACCCGCCAGCATGGGAAGGAAAAACATTCAGTGTTCGTGCCAATACATCGTCTGGAATAATAGAGCGGGTAGAGTTCAGCCTCGAAGGTCCGATAGCCCATCATCAGGTGGACAGTGAACCTCCCTATGGGCTGTTTGGGGATTCCGACGGCGATTTTATTGGTAGAACGTTGTTGCCTGGCGAATACACGTTAACCGCGACACCTTTTTATGCTTCCGAAGTTGGCGTCGCACGTACTGTATCCTTTCAGGTAAGCATAAGTGGTACACTGTCTAACAAAACCCTTGGAGGGGCGGGTACTGACCAACTTAGAAGTGTTATCGCGACTGCCGATGGAGGTTATTTGCTGGCAGGACACTCGAATTCGAACGCTTCGGGAGATAAAAGTGAGGACACCCGAGGTGCATCCGACTATTGGATTGTAAAAGTTGATGCTCAGAAAAACAGGCTGTGGGACAAGACCTTTGGAGGGGCTGATTCGGACGAACTTCGAAGTGTAATCCACGCTCCTGGTGGAGGTTATCTGCTGGCAGGCTATTCGCAATCTAATGCCTCTGGCGATAAGAGTGAAAATAGAAAAGGTTTCTTTGACTATTGGGTAGTAAAAATTGACGACCAGGGTAATAAGCTTTGGGACAAAACCTATGGCGGGAATAGAGGTGATTTACTTTTTAGTGGAATCGCCATGCCCGGTGGAGGTTATCTGTTGGCGGGTTACTCAGAATCCAGTGCCTCCGGAGATAAGAGCGAAAACAACAAAGGTATTATAGACTACTGGGTCGTGAGAATTGATGGACAAGGCAATAAAATTTGGGATAGAACTATCGGCGGGAATAGAGAAGATGAACTTCGAAGTGTATCGCCTTCCGCTGACGGGGGCTGCCTGGTGGGCGGATATTCCAGATCCGGTATTTCAGGTGATAAGAGTGAGAATAACAAAGGTGGAACGGACTACTGGGTAGTGAAACTTGACAACCAGGGAAACAAAGTATGGGATAAAACCCTGGGAGGAATTAGTGATGATCAACTTTCCGCCACCCTTCTCACCGCTGACGGCGGTTATCTGCTCGCAGGATATTCTTTTTCCGATGCTTCCGGAGATAAAAGCGAAAATAGGAAAGGCGAAAATGATTTTTGGGTCGTAAAAATAGATGCTACCGGCAATAAAGTATGGGATAAAACTTATGGGGGAAATGCTTCTGACGTTTGTGCCAGCGTCGTATCTGCCCCTGACGGAGGCTATCTGTTGGCGGGTTATTCAAACTCGGGTACCTCCGGAGATAAGAGTGAGGCTAGCAAAGGTGTTGAAGACTACTGGGCTTTAAAAATTGATGACCAGGGCAACAAAGTATGGGATAAGACAATCGGAGGAAGTTCTTTAGATTTTCTAACAAGTACCATTCTCACCCCCACTGGTGGTTATCTGCTGGCAGGATATTCTCGTTCTGATGCCTCCGGAGATAAAAGTGAGAATAGTAAGGGCGACTATGACTACTGGATTGCTGAGCTTCAGGAAACCGGAACAAATTCTTTAGCCGTGGTCAGTTATGACCTCGTAAATACTTCCGGCCAGGTTTTGCGTCGTTTAAATGAAGGCGATGTTCTCCAGTTGGAAGATATGAAGGCTACAGGCCAGACCATTGTTGCGAATACAACGGGGCAGCCAGGGAGCGTGGAGTTTTTTGTAAATACTACTTTTTTTAAAATACAAAATGAGTCCCCGTATACACTCACCGGGGATAATAATGGAACCTATTTCGAGCCATGGATACCCGATGCCGGATCCTATACAATCAGCGCCACACCGTATTCCAAATCAGATGGCAGTGGAGACGCTGGTGGGCCGCTAACCTTACACATTACTGTTATGCCAGAAACTTCTGTTCTCAGTTATGATATCGTCAATACTTCCGGAACGGTTCTTCGTCATTTGAATGAAGGGGATGTTCTCCAGTTGGATGATCTGAAAGCCACAGGACAGACCATTGTTGCGAATACAACGGGACAGCCCGGCAGCGTGGAGTTTTTCTTAAATGATACTTTTTTCAAAATGCAAAATGAGTCTCCGTATACACTCACGGGTGACAACTATGGTACATACTTCGAGCCATGGATACCCGACGCCGGCTCCTACACAATCAACGCTACGCCGTACTCCGAATCAGATGGCGGTGGAGACGCTGGTGGGTCGCTCACCATACGCTTTACCGTTATGCCCGAAACTTCCGTTCTCAGTTATGATATCGTCAATACCTCCGGAACGGTTCTTCGTCGTTTAAATGAAGGTGATGTCCTTGAATTGGACGATTTGAAAGCGACAGGCCAGACCATTGTTGCTAATACAACGGGACAGCCAGGGAGTGTGGAGTTTTTTGTAAATGGTACTTTTTTCAAAATGCAAAATGAGTCCCCGTATACACTCACCGGTGACAACTATGGAACCTATTTCGAGCCATGGATACCCGAGGCCGGCTCTTACACCCTTACGGCTACGCCGTATTCAGCATCGGATGCCGGTGGAGGCGCTGGTAAGTCCCTTACGATACATCTAACCGTTAAAGAAAGTGTGCGTGCAGTAGTCAGTTATGATATCGTCAATACGTCGGGGAAAGTCCTGCGTCGTTTACATGATGGTGATATCCTCCATGCGGATGATCTGAGGTCAAGCGGTCAGACGATTGTTGCCAATACAACGGGACAGGTAGGTAGCGTAACTTTTTCCATAAACACCAAATTTACCAGTCTGCAAAATGCGGCCCCGTATACACTCACCGGTGATAACTATGGAACCTATTTCGAACCCTGGATGCCCCAGGCTGGCGCGTACACCCTTCAGGCCATCCCGTATTCCGACACAGAAGCTGGTGGAGACGTTGGTCGGCCGCTCACCATACACTTTACCATTGGCGATAACAACAATAGCGCAGCCCGAATGTTGGCAACCACTTCAGAAGAGGATGGTTCTGTAGTACAGACGTCAGGCTTAACCATCTATCCAGTGCCGGTAGAAAATGAGCTGTTCGTTAAAATGGATGATACGATCGCAAAAGATGCTATGTTGTATATTCAAACCATACAGGGACAAAGTGTCTATAGAGGAACTTATTCACAGTCGTTACGTATTAGTACCGTTGATCTCAAATCTGGTGTGTACGTCCTTCAGGTCGTAAGTCGCGATGGGTCTCAGCGGCTTGTGAAGTTTATTAAGAAGTAGAACAGCTAGGCCGTTTAGATCAAATGGCATTGAGCATTAAGCATTGGGCAGGTGAAACACCTGCCCTTACTTTTTATTAGTATCCAGCAGCGATACGCACTGATTTTGAAGGCTAACAGCCCAGCCTCACCCAACCCTCTCCGGAGGAGAGGGCTATTCGTCAGTCGACTATAATTCATTATTCTGTCTTTTCCGGATTTGTCAAAGATTGGGCGAGATGATCAGCACATCGGGTTCAGCATCTTTCAATTACTGCGCAGGCAAAGCCCCATCGGGGCGAAATATGGTAGCGCCGGGTAAAACCCGGCGCTAAAGAATAACATGAGCCCGCGCGCCATCGAAAATTCAGATGGATGAGCATATGTCATTTGGCGCGCAACGATACGCGCTGATTCGGGTAGGGTTTCAGCTGTAATATGCCGGAGCTTATGCGAATGAGGCCTCACCCAACCCTCTCCGGAGGAGAGGGCTATTCATCAGTCGACTATAATTCATCATTCTATCTTTTCCGGAATTGTCAAAGATTGGGCGAGATGATCAACTCATCTGGTTCAGCATCTTTCAATTACTGCGCAGGCAAAGCCCCATCGGGGCGAAATATGGTAGCGCCGGGTAAAACCCGGCGCTAAAGAATAACATGAGCCCGCGCGCCATGGAAAATTCAGATGGATGAGCATATGTCATTTGGCGCGCCACGATACACACTGATTTGGGTAGGGCTTCAGTTGCAATACTGTTAGAATTAAAACCAGCTTGATTTATTTGCAACAACCACCCGGTAAAAGCGACGAACGTTAATCAGTGACTACCTTCACATCCTTAAACAGGAAAGGATTATCACTCAGCCTCAACTCCTTGCCACTGGTAGTGGTCACGTTCCTGAGAATGACTTCCCTCGTTCTTACAAGCGGAAACTTCTCCTGATAGGATTCGTCGGTCATTTCCGGATTAAAATTTGAAAAAATAGCAGGACCCTTATAATCATCCGGATGATTGGCGTCATCGATACGAAGGTTTTCGATAGTGATCCGTTCAGGCATATAACAGGTATATCCAAAATCATGCTGCCCGGAATTAGAAGCATTGATCAGGCTGGCACTGGCCGAGCTTCCTCCTGCAGGCACGAAGATGCAGTTGCGGATAATAAATTCTCCCTGCCAGGTACTACCATAATCGCTGCGCAGATTGATGAGGCTTCTGCCGTTGATGGTGGAATTCTCTACCGTGAATACTCCGCTGCCTATGGCATTGATTCCCATATGTCCAAGGGTCGAGTTGCGGATGGCGGCATTGGCAACCCCCATGTGGGCATCGAACCGGGACAAGATGCATTTGTCATACAGCAGATTTTTGCAATAGTTGGAACCCAGGATTCCCCAGTATGTTTTGTCGTTGATATCATTGGTCTGCGTGCAGTTCACGAACGATACATTGAGGGCACGGTTCACTGAAAGGTCGTACGTGCCCATGGTGACTGGCTTCCCTGCTGCGCCGATGGTAGTGTATGTTTTGTGCCCGGTCAGGACGGTGTTCTGAACCGTCACATAAGAGCAGTCACGAATAGTGATGAAGCCGCCATAGGGAGCACCATGATCTCCTTCGCCGGTGACGCGATGTTCAAGTCCGTTTACAATAACATTCGAACGCCTGATTTCAATGTTTCTGCTATAATACGTGTACTTCGATTCTGCGTTGTTGGCGATTGTGGTGAACCGGCCCCCGCTGATGTTCAGCGTCTTTGCGTCCATGGGTAGCGCGGTGATTTCGGTGATCTCGTCGAAGTCCCAGATGATGGGAGCGTTCATATCCACATTCCCGTTTTTATCCACCACAAAAATATCGGTTTGGGAAGCGCCATTATTTTGGTTCAGTCCAAAGCGGATATAACGCTTTACGTTGGCATTGGTGACCGTAATCAGACAGGTTCCCGGCAAGGAGGCAGAGATTTTCTCCTGATTCCTTTTCAGGGAGGTGATGCCCGTAAGGTTGAATGGTATCAAGCTGGAACTGACCTTGAATACAGGTGCAGTTCGCTTCTCGACCTGGACTTGGGTATCGTCAATGATGAAAGCTGCCTTGCCGAAATCCGTGTCGGTGCGGATGACTGCCGTTCGCTCCTTTCCTCCAATGTAGTAGGTTGCTCCATCGTCGGCTTTCACCAAAAGATTTTCCTGATTGGCAAATGCATGGGTTGCAGCGATAGCATCGATATCATCCGTTTTGCTGTCGCCTTTGGCACCAAAGTCACTATAGCGAACCCATCCCCTGGTTTTAAATTTGGTGACATCCTTAAGGGCCACATTTACCTGCAATTCACCCTTTTCATTGGTACTCACCAGGGTTGTTTTCTTTGTGGATGTTATCACTACATCTTCAAGCGGGCTTTTGGTCTGACCTAAAGTCATGATTAGACTTGAAAATAAGAAGAGCACTGCGAGCGAATATTTCATTTTGAAAATGTTTTTGTCGTCGGGTAAAGCAGGTTAATTAATGATACGAATATATCGTTTGTTGAGATAGTACACCAGCGCAACGATGACATTGGGCGTGCCCCTCGAGGCTCGGGTCGGGCTATTCGCTACAAGTCCCCGATGCGCACGACCCTACGCCAGGGCTATCGGGGGCTTTCCGCTACTATCCCTCACGCAGATTCGCGATCCATGACGGAATTTTGTCAATAAATGAAAAAATTGAACTAATCTGTTATTGACAAAAGAAATACTTTTGCTGACAGGCAACCATGAAGAAGTTCAGCACCCAACCATCCAGTCTATTATTACTCTCAATCCTTGGCATTGCACTTCTTAACTCATGCAGCAGCGAACAGCCTAATCCTGAGCCTCCACCTCCATCATATTACGGAACACTGATTCGCTCAGATATTAAGGAGTTCAGGTTCATGACCTGGTCGGAGCAAACTGCGGAAATCATTCTAGCCACTGAAACAGGCATAATAATGATTGATCCGGTGACAAAAAATAGCAGGGAATTTTCAATCACCCAAGGCATTGGTTCGAGTGGAATGGTTTTGGATTCAAACCTATATTTTGTAGACTACTTTAGTGTGCTCTCAGCGCTGAATCTTTCCACCATGACGTTCAAAACTGCCATTGTTGATAGCATCAAAAGTGAGCAAGGCCGCATGGCCATAAATTCAAAGCATTTTGCCTATGCAAAATATTTGTCGTGGGATTCAGATACAATGTACCTGTATGAATATGCCACTGGTACAGAGAAGCCATTGACTAAAGGCATGCCTTGTCAATTTTCACCTGATGGCAGCAAGCTGCTTTTCATCCGAGACGCCAATTTTTATAGTTACGACCTTAAGACGCAGAGTGTTGAATTAGTTACAGAGGTTGTCCCCCCCACATTTGGTGCTCCTCCTAGAACTATGCGCTGGCGTCCGGAAGGTATTCTTTCGTACTCATTGTCTGACAATGGTTTCGAAGTAATCAATGAATCGACAAAACAGAGAATTGCCCGATGGCAGAAATGGTTCGGTATACGTTATGTCAGCCAGTCAGGCAACAAGGTAATGGTTATGGAACAGCGATGCACAGATCCTGCTCAGAATGGTAACTGTCCCCAGTTTCAGTTTTTCGGATCGGTTCTGGATATAACTACTAAAATAGAAAAAGATCTTATCCATAGTCCTCAACTACTACTCTTCACGGATGTAACGTTCATACGCAATGAAACAGCTATTGTCTACCTCATTGGTTCGAATTCACTTTACCTGGTCGAGATAGAAGATTGAGTGACATAACGGTGCAATTATGGGAGTCCGTGATAGGCTATCATGTAAATATGATGATAAATAGTATACATGATAAGGTTCTCATGTATAGAAATTATACATGATGATTTGTCGAGATTCCGTGTACGTTGACCATTTCACGCAATGACGGAAGGAACGTCATTGCGAACTGAAGCGTGGTGTCGTGCGTGAGCGTGAAGCCTGCCTACCGCCAGGTCATAGCCGTCAGGCTAAGACTTGAAGTGCTTTATGATGCGAAGTCTTACAATCCCTTTCTTCTAGTTTAAACTGGGTAAGAGCTATCCTAGCTACGTCTAGTAACAAACATATCAATTTTTGGGGTTTTGTTAATATAGTTCTGAATATTGAATTTATCCTGTATGCATGCTTGAAGTATTTCCATATACTGCAGGATTCTCCACGATGCGTGTCACTTATACTTTTTGTGGCAAATCGAAATATTTTCCATTGGATCACCAGCCATAATAATTTGGCGATCAACTGGCATTCAAATCTGTGGATTTTCATTCCCTTGACCGTATCTATCCTGGCTTGCGTCTTCCATACTTTAAAGAACAATTCTATTTGCCAGCGTAAGCCATAGGTTTTCTTGACGACATGGGAAGGCAAATTCTCTTCAGGTACGTTGGTGATATAAAGATTTAATTGAGCCCGGCATTTAAAGTTATCGGACACTTGATATCCATAGCCATTGGCTTGTTTTGTGGTTTTACGTACTCTCTTTTCATAGGTAGCCTGGTCTACCGGATAGATAATTAATCGGCAAGGTATCAGGGCCTCCTTGCCAACAACAACATTGTAATGTAGATAGGGAAGCTTGTGTTTCTTTATTTTCTTCCTGCATTTTGAAAAGTCTATCTCTTCGCCCTTCCTTCCTACCTCATATACATTCAGTTGTGGGCCCAAACGATTTAAGAAATATGCTTTACCAACAACAATCTGTTTTAAATAGCTCGTAGTTGAGTAACCAAGATCTCTTATGAACAAATCATTTTCAGCAATGTCATGGGTGTTTTCTTTTGCATCACGTTGATCGTTTCGTGTACCATTGGTTAACCGCAAGTCCAGTGTAGAACCCGATAACAGATCGTATTCATATTGAATACTAATCATTGATTCATTGTTAAGAAGGGCACCACCCATTCCCGAATAGGACTGGGTATAAGCAGCAGGTAATGTAAAACGTGTGGAGTCTTTAATCCTTACCCGATTGAAAAACGATAACCTTTCTTCTTTGCCAGTGAGGTTAAGCTGGCTCTCCATCAGTTTACACAACATGGATTTCATAAAAGCAACTGCGCGTTCATTAAACCGCTCCTGAACAGATTGCTTTCTCACCTGCAAACCATGTTGGGTGTAAAAGTCACCACAGATGTCGAGCAAACTCAAATCTTTGCCTTGTTGGTGTACAAACATCAATGTGGTAAGGAATTTCACCGCACAAAGTTTGGATTTACGTTGAATGAATTTGGTCGCCCGCGCTAACTCCCAAATTGTTTTACGATCAAAAAATTTGACAAGAGCCAGAGCCAAACTAGAGGCATTTTTTGTTGTAAAATCCTTGGGTTCTGTCGACTTCTCCGCTAATCGATTGTATCTTTGAAGAGAAAGAAAGGGCGGATTGGAATGGTTGAAAAACCCCGCCCCTTCTAAAAATAAAAACTATATAAAAATGGGAAGAAAGACATTGAATCCCAAACGGGATTCTACGCACTAAACTCTTTTTTCCTCCTCATCATCAATTACTTAACAAATTAGCCTGACGGCTATGGCCGGTAGGCAGGGGTGAGGCTAGCTCATCCCGACAAACGTCCAGAAACAAAAAAGCAAATAGCCTTCGCTATTTGCTTTTTTGTTAGAGTTAAATATACTTATCCACCAGATCCAGGGTATCCAGGATTCTGGATCAGACCTTCATTTATATCACGCTGTGCTTTAGGAATCGGAAACAGCTTTTGTGTATCTGTGCTGGCTGGTTTTTCCCACCATGCATCGTCCCACTTGCCGAACCTGATCTGATCCTGGCGACGCGTCATCTCCGCATACATTTCTCTTCCGCGTTCCTCATACAACAAATCATCCGTGAGCGCAACAAAAGGATCCACTCCGGCGCGGTCACGTAAGGTGTTCACCAATACCAGAGCCTCAGGGGACCCCGGAGTCAGCCGATGCAATGCTTCGGCCCGGGTAAGAATGATATCTGCCAATCGGAAAATAACAAAGTCATTACTCATGTTCTCGGTAGATCCCACCTCAAACTCATACTTTCCAATGCGGCCCCCGGCCTGACGCAATCCATTTGGTTGGATCTCGTTAAGTTGCGGCGTAAATGTGACCGGCGGTCCATCGAAATCAGTCGCTTCAGCACCGCCATCCAGCGTTCGGGTTCCGTCCTGATTGTATTGAGGACCTAAAAGGAAATTCGATAACCTGGCATCTACTGTACCAATGTCGTCAGAAATTCCGTCGGCAGGAGCAGTGTCCTTTGTCAACCCCTTCCAAACCGGACCTTGCGGGCCAGGGTTCTTGACAGGGTCTATATAAGAATTGTAGAACTCTTCCACGGTCTGATATCCGTTCCAGGGTTGGAAAGTAAGGTTGTAGGTAGGCCTGCTGGCAACCGAAAGCGTCATGGCAATCCAGTTAAATCCCCGCGCAAAAACTTTGTCAAAGGGATAGACAAATATGTTTTCCTTTGACCCAATGTTGTTGGCAGCAAAATTTGCCTTGTAACTGGTTTCCAGTGTATACCCTCCGTTGTCAATGATATTCTTTGCATCATCAGCAGCCTTCTGCCACTGTTGAGTTCCGGTAAACACTTCAGCATTCAGGTAAAGTTTAGCACGGATAGCCAACGCCGACCATTTCGTCATACGACCATACGTCGAAGCATCTCTCTGAGTAGGAAGAATTGGAATTATTTCAGTCAACTCGGCTTCGATAAAATCGTAAATCTGCTTGCGCGAATTCAACGTAGTTGAAGGCTTGCTGGTATCCGTAAAATCAACCACAAGCGGTATATTTCCAAAAGCGTCCACTCCCCAATAGTAATACAGGGCACGAACGGCTCTAAGCTCTGCGATAAAAGCTTCAGCCTCTGGGGTTCCCAATGACTCGAATTGAAAGATGAGACGGTTGCAAGTATTTATACCGCCGTAGATAAAACCCCATGCATTGTTACACCATCCGAATGCTATATCCCATTTATGCTGATGCGCCTGTATGGGCAATCCACCATCAAACCAGTCGCCGCCTTTTTGACAAATGACCAGCTGATCAGAAGCAACTTCATTCAATGACCATAACCCCGTGTGGCCTCCAATGCCTCCTAAAGAAGAGTATGCCTGCCCCAGGGCAGCAATAAATTCATCCGGCGTTTTAAAGAAGTTATCAGCCGTCACGGTACTGTACAGTTCCTCTTCAAGATCTGTACACGATAAGGAGAAGAACATTATGCCCATCCCTACCATCAGTATTCGTCTTATACGTGATTTTTTCATATTCTGTATCATTAATTAATTAAAAGGAAAGGTTTACGCCAAAGGTAAACGTCCGCGCTGTGAAATAAGTTGACCGTCTCTCTATACCGGAGGAAAGAGGATCAGGGTCAGCAGTGAAAAACCCGTTTGGATCCACGTCCTGTGTATCAACATACCGTACTTCAGGATCCACACCCGTATAGTCCGTTATTACGAACAAGTTCTGCGCTGCCGCATAAACTCTGAATCTGCTAACCGCTTTACTCTGCAAAGGAAAAGTATAACCAATTGACATGTTATCCAACTTAACAAAGCTGGCATCCTCGACATGGGTATCATTTGCTAACGCGTTTCTTACAGCAGGGTCAAAGTGCTTTGTATTGACAACGTTGTAATTAATCACTGTCGTCGGTTCGGTGTTTTCATAGAAACCTCTGTAGCTATTGAACAAGTCATGTCCAAAAGAACCTCTCAGGAAGATCGTCGCATCCCAGTTACCAAAGGTGAATTGGTTATTCCATCCAATAGTAAAGTCCGGAAGACCGTTTCCGTTTACCTGCCTGTCATCGTCGCAGGTACAGAAGCTGCCGTCTCCGTTAAGGTCCTTAAGCTTCAGTGTTCCGTTTGGATTAATCTCCTCTACGACAACACTCCAGATCTGGCCCAGCTTGTCACCTTCCTTCACGCGTACAAGGTTTGTGGTGTTTTGACCTGGAGAACCCATGTTCGCCCGGTATAACACGCCAGCCTCTCCAACACTCAAATCACCTTTGCTCAAACTAACTACCTTGCTGGCCATCGTTGCAAAATTGGCAGACGTTGTCCATGTCAGGTTTGGTTTGTTGATCGCCAGATAACTAGCCGCAAATTCAAAACCTGTGTTCCTCAGTTCACCGATGTTAACAAGGGTCCGTCCGAATAAATTTGGCGGAACAGGAACATCAACCTCCAACAACAAGTCCCTGGTGTCCCGGACATAATAATCCATGGTACCAGTAAGCCGGTTATCCAGCATTGACCAATCGACCCCAAAGTCAAATTCTGCTTTTGTCTCCCATCTCAAATCCGGGTTAGCATTACTAACCGGTCCGTAGCTTGGTCCGTATGCGCCGTTATAGAAGAAATTTCCGGTCTGACCAAACCGCTGCAGCGATATATAGGAATCACGCGGCTGATTTCCTGTCACACCATAACTGGCACGCAATTTCAGTGAATTAACGGTAGGGATCTCTACCAAATTACTTAGGGTAACGCCGGCACTGACGGCAGGGAAGAGTCCCCACTTTTCATTTTCGCCAAAGCGGGATGAACCTTCATAACGGGCACTTGCAGACACAAAGTAGTTGTTGCCAATATTAGCATTTACTCTTCCAAAGAAGGCCACTAAAGTATTCGAATTGGCATAGCTGACAGTCTGACCTAAACCATTATTGAAGTCTTGTGCGGCAGCAATATTATTATAGGTGAATGCATCCGTCAGGAAGTTACCTCCCTGCAAACCAAAGCCCTCGTTGAAGAAATACTGATACGAATATCCACCCAGGACGTGTATGTTTGTAGATCCAAGGTCTTTATCGTAGTCGACCGTAACTTCAAAAAGTTCGTTGTTCTTCTGTTCCGTGAGACGGTTTGCTAGTCCATTTCGGTTGGAGCCAGTCCACTTGGAAGTTTTCGCAAAGTATTGGCCACGAATTTCTGATTCATTTTGTTGCGAGTAAAAAGCAGCAGCCCGTAAACCTGGAAGTAGGTCGCTAAAATCATATTCTGCCCTCAGGCTATAAAGCAGCCGTGAATCCGTTCCATCACTCTTATTTTGTTGGGCGATCGATACAGGATTAAAGTAATCAAAAATACCGCGTTCAGCGTACCCGCCAAAATTTCCAACTTCTGTATCAGGAGTAGCAAATACTGGTAAGGTAGGGTTGGAGATAACGGCATACCTAAGCGACTCGAGGAAGCCATACTCTGCTTCTTTTCTTGTCGTTGACAAGTTAACCGTGAACGTTGCCTTGTCGTTTAGTGCTTTCTGGGTAAGGTTGAAACGACCGTTTATTTGGTTGAAGCCTGAGTTGATGGCAATACCCTGCGCATCACGGATGTTAAATGAACCCCGATACGTAGTACCTCCAGCACCCCCTGCCAGTGATATGTTATGAACCTGGTAACTACCAGTTCCTGTCACCTCTTTAAACCAGTCTGTGCTCGCTCCGAAATCCCTAATATCAGCAGCAAAAGGTAATGCTCTGTATTCCTCTGCCGACATGATATCAATCGTGTTGGCGACCTGCTCAACAGCAAACGATCCGTTGTAGTCCACGACCATTTTTCCTGACTTACCGGTCTTCGTCGTGACCAGGATTACACCGCTACCTCCTCTTGAACCGTAAATCGCAGCAGCAGATCCATCTTTCAAAACATCGATAGAAGCTATATCATTGGGGTCAACCGTATTAAGGGATCCCCCGATAACTCCGTCAATTACAATTAGTGGCTCCGTATTGGCACCAAAGCTGGCAATACCTCGAAGGCGGATGTTATAGGTTCCGTTGGGGTCATTACCAGGCTTTACAATGTTAAGGCCCGCAACTTTACCCTGAAGTAATTGTGCCGGGTCGTTCACCGTACCCACGTTAAAGTCCTTCGACTTGATACTGGTCACCGAACTCGTAAGTTCTTTCTTTTCCTGTGTACCGTAACCGGTTACCACAATTTCAGAAAGTGACGTCACATCCAGATTCAGGGTTACATTGACAGTAGACTGGTTTCCAACAACCACTTCAGTCGAAGCATAGCCCACAAATGAAAAAACAAGGGTTGAATTGGTCCCGACTGCAATACTGTAATTTCCTTCAGCATCAGTGACCGTTCCATTACTTGTTCCTTTTTCCAGGATGTTTACACCTGGAATCGCCGAATCATCGTCCGCCGACGTCACTTTTCCGGTCACGGTCTTACTTTGCGACCAGGCTGCGCTGGAAACAAGGACAAGTAGGACCGTTGCATACCTGCTTAATGACAGATAAAATTTTCTCATACGGTTTAGTTTGGGTTAAATTAATTTACTCGAATCTCCCGCGTGTACTAAACACACGTTTGCAATTCAACTCTCAAAGTAGGAATAACTTCTGTAACTCTACCTAAAAAAAACCAGTTATTATTGCAGGAATCGATGTCGCAAACGTTTCCGGTAACTAACTAGTACCATTTATAACACCATAGGCTCAAATTACCCCTAAATCCGCCGTTTGGCACCAGCTTGGTTACTTCCGAGCTTATTTCCCTTACGCAATCGTTTGCGATTCTTTTAAATAAATTGCGGACTCGTTGCGGTGATTATCATTTGTTTTTTCAATCTTGCAGCATGAAGTACAATCAAGTAACCATCAAAGATATCGCCCGTGAATTGGGGATCTCACCGTCTACTGTTTCCAGGGCCTTAAAGGATCACCCCGACATCAGCCCTCAGACTAAGAAAGCCGTAAATGAACTGGCCGACAAACTGAACTATCAACCGAACATCGTGGCGCTCAGTCTCAGGCAGAGTAAAACCAACACGCTCGGTATTATTATTCCTGAATTGGTTCACTTTTTCTTTTCTACCGTAATCAGCGGTATCGAAGATGTTGCCAACGGTGCTGGCTACAACGTGATCATTACTCAATCGAATGAATCCCTTCAACGCGAGAAGATGAACATAAAGACTCTCTTTAATAGCAGGGTAGATGGTATGTTAATTTCCCTTTCCCGCGAAACCAATAGCTTCGAGCATATCGAAGGTATCCTGGCGAAGGGAGTGCCTATGGTTTTTTTCGATCGGGTGTATGAAAATGCCAACTCCAGTATGGTCATCGTTGACGACCTCAGCGGTGCGAAGGAGGCTACCCAACATCTTATTGATCAGGGATGCAAAAGAATAGCCCATCTTGAAGGACCTCCAAACCTTGGCATCACCAAACAACGCCTTGAAGGATACCTTCAGGCGCTGAATGAAAACCAGATACCTGTCCTTAAAGAACTTATCGTCTCCTGCCCACTGGGAACTATTGAAGAAGGTAAGTCGGCAACGGAGCAATTATTAAAAATGTCAAACCCGCCGGATGCTATTTTTGCAACCAACGATCCGGCAGCGATGGGCGCCATGCAAGCGATAAAAGAAGCTGACTTGAAAATTCCAAAAGATATCGCCGTTGTTGGATTCAGTAACTGGTTTTTCAGTGCCTTGCTTGATCCACCACTGACCTCGGTCGATCAGCCCGGATTTGAAATGGGACAGGAAGCAGCGAAACTTCTCATCCGCCAAATCGAATTCAAGTCAAAGGATAACGAAGACCCGACACCCGAAACAAAAATCCTGAAAACCAGGCTGATTGTCCGTGAGTCCTCTCTTCGAAAAGGCAAAGCCAAGAAGTAAAAAAAATAGGCAGGCGCTCCCTGCTTATTTTTTATCCTGTTCCCGCAATCGATTCCTGATTTTTGTGGCTGCCCTGATTAGGATTAATGTGGGTAATTATCCTTTAATTCAAAAGATAATTCGCCCCGGTCATGAACAGCTCTTTCAATTCCTCTCTCAGCAAAAGCCTTGGTAACCTCACCAAATGGTCAAGACAACCCCACGGTTTAATCGGGGAAACAGACCTGGGCAGGTTCAATGTTGAGGTTTATAATGATCGTATCATCCGGATCCGTGTAACACAGGAATCATTCTTCGAGGATTTTTCCTATGCCGTAATCGCGACACCTTTGCCCGCAAGCTTTTCCATTGATGAGCAACCCCACGCGATTGAAGTTCGGACCGAAGACCTGTTGCTTACTGTCACAAGAAGTCCGGTCAGGTTTATCTTTAAAACGACGGACCATCGAATCATAAATGAGGATGATCCTTCCTTTGGCACCAGCTGGAACGGAGAACAGGTAACAACGTACAAGAAGCTTCAGGATGGTGAACGATTTGTCGGACTCGGTGAAAAAACGGGGCCGGTCGATCGAAAGGGATCCGGATACCAAAACTGGAATACCGACAGTTATGCATACGGTCCTGCAACGGATCCGCTATATAGTTCGATACCCTTTTATCTGGGTATTCATCACGACCTTCAATACGGAATCTTTTTTGATAACACCCATAAGTCGTTCTTCAACTTTGGCGCCTCAAACAACCGGTTTTCGAGTTTCTCTGCTGACACGGGAGAAATGAATTATTACTTTATCTACGGCAACTCTGTTGCTGAAATTTTGCGGGAATACACTCACCTCACTGGCAGGATGGAAATTCCACCCTTGTGGAGTATCGGATACCAGCAATGCCGCTACAGCTATTATCCCGACAAAGAAGTGCTGACCCTGGCGAAGACGTTTCGAGATAAAGATATTCCGTCTGATGTAATTGTTTTTGACATCCACTACATGGAGCAGTACAAAATATTTACATGGAATAAAAAAGATTTCTCTGACCCGAAAGGCCTGTTTGAACAGCTAAAGGCGATGGGTTTCGACGTGGTGGTAATGTGTGACCCGGGAATAAAAATCGAGAACGGTTATCAAGCCTACGAGGACGGCATTAGGGAGGATGTTTTTATCAAGTATCCTGACGGCTCCAATTACTCCGGACAAGTCTGGCCTGGCTGGTGTCACTTCCCTGACTTCACTAACCCGAAAACACGGAAATGGTGGAAAGAACAATTCCAGGAATATGTGAATCTAGGCGTCAAGGGCTATTGGAATGATATGAATGAAATTGCCACGTGGGGTAATATGCTGCCGGAGAATATCGAGATGGATTTCGAAGGCCAGAAATCCACGCTGAGAAGGGGCAGAAATATTTATGGATTTCAGATGGCAAGAAGCACCTATGAAGGAACTAAAGCCCTGCTGGGAGGCAAGCGCCCATTTAATTTAACGAGATCAAGTTATTCGGGCATTCAACGATATTCTGCTGTCTGGACAGGTGATAACGTAGCCTATGATGAACATATGATGCTGGGAGTTAGAATGGTATCTAATATAGGGCTCGGAGGAATTGCGTTTGCCGGATATGACGTCGGTGGATTTGTAGGCGACGCGACCACGAAGCTTTTTGCCCGATGGGTTTCACTTGGCGCTTTTTCTCCTTTCTTCAGAGGGCATTCGATGATCAACTCCCGTGACTCAGAACCCTGGGCGTACGGTGAGGAAGTGGAACAGATTTCAAGAAACTACATCAAATTCAGGTACCAGATTCTTCCGTATATCTATTCGTTGTTTTATGATGCCAGCAAGACCGGACTCCCTGTTCAGCGTTCTTTGGTCATTGACTATCCTCACAATTACAAAATATACGACGGACAATTCTACAACCAGTATCTCTTCGGCCCATACTTTCTCGTAGCACCTGTAGAAAGTAACAAGGCTTTTGTAAAAGTATATTTTCCGCCAGGCGAATGGTACTCACTTTACAACGGTCATAAATACGGAGGTAACGCTGAAGTAATACTCGAGTGCCCAATTCACAAACTTCCCGTGTTTGTAAAAGCGGGAGCACTTATCCCCATGCAGCCGGTAACCTCGCACACGAAGGAAATTTCCGATATACTTATTCTGCATGTATACCTGGGAGAAAGCTCTTCCTTTACATACTACGAAGACGACGGATCCACCTTTGATTACCTGGATGGTCAGTTTAGCAAAAGAGACATTATCTATCGGGCTGATCTTCAGGAAGTACAGCTTTCTGTTGTTGAAGGCGAATACGTCACTTCACGAAAGGTATTAAAAGTGGTTTTCCATGGCCTGGCTGCTTCAACTCAAAACATCCGGATAAATGGTGCTTCCCATCGCCTCAACCCGGATAGAAACATGTTCTTTTCCTCACTTGAAAAGTTTGACCCGATCTATGACCCCGAACCGGCCCCGCATGAAGATGTGCATGTAATTGAAATACCGTATACCCGGGAACAAATAGTTCTGCAGTGGTAAATACTCCATCACCACCCCCGACCGAAATGTCTTCACCACCCCCGACCCCTAAAGGGGAAAATTGGCGAAGACAAATTCAGCATATGTTGAAAGTTTGCAAAGCAGGATTAATATGGTTTCGCTTTCTTTCATTCCAGAAGATGAATGTTGTTAATTGACAAATAAATTTGAAGCTTTAGAAAACTAATCTTCCTCATCGGAGTTCAATGACAGGTAAATTTTCGTACAGAAACGTGGTTTTAGAAAAATCGACTAAGCAGAGTTAACATGAGCGCGACATCTACTTTTCAAAAACCACGCCTATCGCGTTGGCAAATCTGGAACATGAGTTTTGGATTCTTAGGAATTCAGTTTGGGTTTGCATTGCAGAACGGTAATGCCTCGCGTATACTGGGAATCTTTGGCGCCGATGTTGAACATCTGTCATGGTTCTGGCTTGCGGCTCCATTGACTGGTATGATCATACAGCCAATCATCGGCTATTACAGTGACCACACCTGGACTTCGTTGGGCCGGAGAAGGCCCTACTTTCTGGCAGGTGCCATCCTGGCTTCAGCGGCACTAATGTTTATGCCTAACGCAAATTTATTGGTAACCGTGCTGCCGCCACTCTATGTAGGCGCAGGTATACTCATGATCATGGACGCCTCCTTCAATGTTGCGATGGAACCCTTTCGCGCCCTCGTTGCCGATTTGTTGCCTTCTGATCAGCGTACACTCGGATTTGCCATTCAAACTTTCCTCATCGGATTGGGAGCTGTAGTAGGTTCCTGGTTGCCCTATATTTTTGCTGAATTTTTTGGCGTCGCCAAGAGTGCGCCTGCCGGAGAGGTTCCCTTTAATGTTACACTTTCCTTCTACGTCGGCGCCGTCATTTTCCTCATCGCTATACTCTGGACGGTGGTAACGACAAAAGAATTTCCTCCGGATGAATATGCAAAGGGTGATTATGATAAAGAGCCTTCAAAAAAGGGTATCGCTCAGATCATTAGTGATTTTGCTAACATGCCAAAGACCATGAAACAACTTGGTATTGTTCAGTTTTTTTCCTGGTTTGCGCTGTTCTCCATGTGGGTATTTTCTACGCCAGCCATCGCTACGCACGTTTATGGGTTAGCTGCCGGCGACAATCTTTCAGAAGCATACCAGGATGCCGGCAACTGGGTAAGCGGTTTGTTTGGAATTTACAACGGTATCTCTGCTGTTTATGCTCTTCTCCTTCCGGCTATTGCTCTGAAAATTGGCCGGAAACTTACTCACGCGGTTTCGCTTACAGCTGGTGGAATAGGATTAATCTCCATTTACTTTATTCACGATCCTATGGTATTGATTTTTCCCATGGTTGGCATAGGGATCGCATGGGCAAGTATTCTGGCGATGCCGTATGCCATGCTTGCCGGAGCCATACCGGCTTATAAAATGGGTATCTACATGGGGGTATTTAATTTCTTTATTACCCTGCCACAAATCGTCAACGGTGTTATTGGAGGCCCGATTGTAAAACACCTCTATGGGTCACAGGCGGTCTACAGCCTGGTGATGGCTGGTGTCTTCCTGCTAATTGCAGCTTTCTGCGTAAGGTTTGTTGATGATAAAGATGATGTCGTAAAGGCCTGAAGACCTTATGGCAATTCAGGAATTTGCTGTATTTTTGATTCTTGGATTCAGGTTTATTTTTTAGACGCAACTTTTTATCTTTTTATGTGATTTTTTTGGGATCAATAACAATACTATGAAGCCAGGACATCTACTCTCGTTTTTTTTTCTCCTATTCATGTTGGCCTGCAGTTCGGGCAAGAAGGCTTATGAGCAGGGTAATTATTATGAAGCCGTAATGAAATCTGTGGCACGGCTACGGCAAAATCCGGATCATGAAAAGTCTCTGGAAGCGTTGAAAAGTGCTTACCCGCTTGCCGTAGAGTACTATGAAAATGAAGCGAATAACCAAATCGCCTCTAACACGGAATTTAAATGGAAAAGTGCCATTCAATCCTATGGATACATCAACAATTTATATGAAGCCATCAGGCAATGTCCGGGTTGTAAGCAGGCTGTTCCTAATCCGAAAAATTACTATGCTGAAATCGGACCGCTAAAAGAAAAAGCAGCCGATGAAAGTTACAATGCAGGAATCAATGCCCTAATGAAAGGGAACCGAAATGATGCAAAAAAGGCTTACTTCAATTTTGCAGATGCCCAGGCGTATGTTCCCGGTTATAAAGATGTGGTTGAATACCTGGATAAATCAAAATTTGAGGCAACGCTAAAGGTAATTGTTGAGCAGATTCCTGTGCCTGCACGTTATAATCTCAGCGGTGGTTTCTTTCAGGATAAAGTTGAAAGTTTTTTACATTCGAACTACACCGAGAATACATTCATTCAGTTTTATACACCAACAGAAGCCAAGGCCATTAACCTTGCTTATGTAGACCAGATCGTCAGGATTCAGTTTGATGATTTTTCAGTGGGAAATTCAGTGCTGAGAGAAAAAGAAGAAACCGTAACGAAAGACAGCGTTCGGGTCGGTGAAACCAAGGTTGATGGAAAAGTAATCTCGGTGTACAATACAGTGAAAGCCAAGTTTACAACGTATCGCAAAGAGCTTACCTCCAATGGACTGTTAAGTATGATTGTTGTGGATGCCAAAAGCAACGGTGTCTTGACACACCGAAAATTCACCGGTGAATACGTTTGGGTCAGTCAGTGGGCACGATTCAATGGAGATGAACGGGCGCTTTCTGACCAACAGCTGAATCTTTGCAAACTCCGCGAACAACAGCCGCCAAACCCGCAAGATCTGTTTCTGGAATTTACACGGCCCATTTACAACCAGCTCATTCCTGCCATAAAGGGATTCTACCAAAACTACTAACGAAGTTTCCAGGTTCACATAGCCTGGACGTTTCAATACGAAAACCTGATTCTACTCACGTACTTCATTGAGAGAATTTTCACGGCAAATGAATTTCAGGTGATTCAAACTTTATTGCCAACAAAATGGTTAATGCTATCGGACAGCAAAGGCGATATCGTTTTGCTGCCTGCTTTGTATTAGCTCAACTAAAATACCAACATTCCAAAATGTCCGACCATCTAAATAAAGACAATCTGCATCTCGCCACTTTTGGATCGGGGTGCTTCTGGTGTACCGAAGCCATATTTCAACGAATAAAAGGAGTGGGAAAAGTTGAATCCGGCTATTCCGGAGGAAAAGTTAAAAATCCAACCTATAAGGAAATATGCAGCGGACTCACCGGGCATGCGGAGGTCATACAAGTAACCTACGATCCGGGAACAGTAAGTTTTGAGATGTTACTGGAAGCATTCTGGAAGACCCATGATCCTACCACATTGAACCGTCAGGGCAATGATGTGGGGACTCAATACAGGTCTGTCATTTTCTACCACACGGATGAGCAGAAACAAATCGCTGAGGAGTACAAAAAAAGGCTCACTGAGGAGGGTGTCTTTGACCGGCCAATCGTTACTGAAATTTCTCCGCTGACAGACTTCTATCGCGCTGAAGATTATCATCAGAACTATTTTAATAGCAACAGTAACGCTCCTTACTGCACCTTTATTATCCTGCCTAAGCTGGATAAGTTTAAAAAGATTTTTTCTCCTGAAGTAAAAAAATCTTAGACTTTTTTTTCCGCAGACGAAACCTATGCCCGGTAGGTCCGTTAATATTCCTTGAGCGGAGTAATTCTTCTCATAGGTTTAGGTTTAGGTAAACAAAAAAGCCCAGAGACGCTGGGCTTTTTTGCATTTCAGGACTTTTTATTCAAACTGAGTCTTCTTCTGACTTTCGTTCATTCGAGTACGCTTTTTCCAGTTTGTACAGTTGCTGGTTCAGCAAATCAATCCTGACCAGCAGGTTAAGCACCAATGCATCCTGTACCTTTTGGCTTGGACTGGATTTCATCTCTTCCTTAAGAACCATGTACATCGCGTCAAGTCGCTGAAAATCCTGTGTAAATCCGTTCAAACCCTCGCTTTTCTGAAACTCATCAATCATTCCAACCTTTTCGGATATCTGCTTGAAATAGAACTCTTCCACATCCTTGAATTCGTTTTGTGCTGAGGAACCCTGTATGCTGGTTTTGCTTTCGGGGATTAGCAGATAACCTGAAAGGGCCATAAAAACTACAGCCGCAGCCCGCCACAAAACTACGGAATCCCACAATCTGAAGGATTTAAAACCCATGGTTCTTTCAATACGCCCCCATGCCTTCTCCGACGGCACCTTGTCATCAAAATCAGCCCGATTCTGACGTACAAATTCTTCCAGTGGATCTTTCATTTTCTTCAACTTGGTTTACAGGCGTTTCCTTACCGGATATCTCAGGAAGAGGCCTTTCTGGTTAACAATTCTCTTAACTTGCTTTTAGCCCGGTTGAGTTGCGATTTTGACGTCGACTCGGTAATCCCCATTATCTCGGCAATTTCCTGGTGATCGTATCCCTCCAGTAAATATAACGACAACACAGACCGGTATCCGTCCGGCAGTTGTTCAATACACGTCTTAACACGTTCAACAGTCAATCCGTCACCATAATCGGCCGATGCTTCTTCTTCAGCAATGTCCCAATTCTCATCATCTGGAATAGATTCATGCTTTTTCTTTGACAGCGCATTGATGGCCTTATTCACAACAATGCGTTTGAGCCAGGCGCCGAAGGTGGCATCACCCCGGTAGCTGCCAATGTTTTTGAATGCATTCACAAACGCCTCCTGCAATACATCCTCGGCTTCTTCCTCGCTTCGGGTAATCCGGTACCCGACATTGTACATGGCCTTGGAATAGAGCTTGTACAGGCTATAATACGCAAGCCGATCACCCGCTTTACAGCGCGCGATCAGCTCATCCTGCATGTTCAAAACCGGTTGATCCAAGCTACGTTCCAACTCTATACAGCAAAAGACAAATTAGAATTCAAAGGGTTGCGTCTCCATCGCCCCAATCGATGATTATGGGCCTTTCCATCCCGATCTGGCAATCCTACGCTTGCCTGAAACTTGATATCAGTCCCTTTTCCCGGGCAATTTTCATCAGCAATTCCATTGCCTGTTCCCGGTCATTCCGGATTTCCCCATCCAGAATGGCCTCTTTGATCTGCTCTTTAATGTCTCCGATGATTCTTCCAGGAGGGAGCTGGAACATCAACATAATCTCATCACCGGTAACAGGAGGCTGGAAATTGCGGATATGATCTTTCTGCTCTACCTCGACGATCTTTTGCTCAACGATATCAAAGTTTTTAAGGTATTTGTTCACCTTGTCAAAATTCTTGGAGGTAATATCTGCCCGGCAAAGTTTCATCAGTGCATCAATATCATCGCCGGCATCAAAGAGAAGTCGTCTTATAGCCGCATCCGTTACTTCATACGCGAGTGGAATTGGACGAAGGTGTAGGCGGACAAGATTCTGGACAAAGACCATTTTTTCATTCAATGGAAGTTTCAACTTTTTAAATATTCCCGGTGTCATTCTGGCTCCCTTGTCTTCATGCCCATGGAACGTCCATCCATGTTCCTTATCATATCGTTTTGTAAGGGGCTTTGCGATATCATGAAGAATCGCAGCCCAGCGCAGCCACAGGTCATTCGATACTTTTGAAACATTGTCCAGGACCTGCAAGGTGTGAAAGAAGTTGTCTTTGTGGGCCCGGTTTCCAACGTACTCGACACCGTGAAGGGCCACGAGCTCGGGAAAAAACTGAACCAATAGTCCACTGTGGAAAAGGAGTTTGAATCCGTATGACGGAAGAGGGCTCAGAATAATCTTGTTTAATTCATCGGTTACACGTTCCTGTGAAACAATCTTTAGTCTATCAGCCTGTTTGACAATTGCGTCGTATGTGTCTGCTTCAATATCATACTTTAACTGGGACGCAAACCGTATAGCCCGCATCATGCGTAAGGGGTCGTCAGAAAAAGTGATTGATGGATCAAGCGGTGTCCGGATGATTTTACTCTTCATGTCCACCAATCCATCAAACGGATCAATGAGATTTCCAAACGTAGCCCGGTTTAGGCTTATCGCCAATGCATTCATGGTAAAATCACGGCGTTTCTGATCATCCTCAAGAGTTCCGTCTTCAACAATTGGTTTTCTGGAGTCCCCGCGATACGATTCTTTCCTTGCTCCCACAAATTCGAGGTCAAGATCGTCGAAACGGATCTGGGCGGTTCCAAAATTCTTATACACCGTTACATGTACATCGGGTCCCAGCGCATTTGCAACGCGCTGCGCCAGCTGAATGCCACTCCCTACACAAACGAAGTCAATATCTTTTGAAGCCCTGTTCAAAATAAGGTCGCGCGGGTATCCGCCCACCACGTAGGTTTCGAGATGATGCTCATCGGCCACAGAACCTATTATTTTGAAAATTGGGTGGCTTAAGGACGACGCTAAATTCATTACCGGGTATTTTTCTCCGCAAAGTTAACCATTACCCGCTATCCGTAACAGATGCGACAGATTACATTATTAAATGAAAATAGAAAATCGGAGGTTACGCGATCGTCAAATCTACTTCTGAAGCGCAACTCCATCCAACGGATAACTATTAATCCTACTTTGTCAAGTTTTATACAGAGGCATGATAGGAGATTTTGTGAAAAGTGAAGGAGAAGGAAGCACGCAATGGCGCCATGGCGCAAATCTGTCCAATATTCAATAAATTAACGCCCAGGGAGTCTCCGAAAATTGAAGCTTACTGAATGCTTTTTTTTGCGCCATGGCGCCTTTGCGTGAAACTAAAATTATTAATGACATAACTCGATACCAAAAGCAAATTCAGAATCAGTTAAAACGTAACTTGACAAAGTAGGATTAACGGATAACGATTAACGGACAAAAGTCCCTAGTTCCAGAATCCTTCCTTGCTGTTAAACGTCGGACAAGGAATGAGCTTGTATTTTTTCTTGATATCTTTTCGGGTGGACCTTGTATTAAATTCGTAGACAATGGAGATCTCGTGAGCACCGCCTGAAGTAGTTTGCAGCTCTGAAATCGTGAAATCATAGCTATAACCAATGGTTAATGTTTTCAGATATAATCCCAGGAACACAATGAACGCATCTTGTGTAACACTGTTGATAACCGTTTTCTGAAATGGTTTGCCCCGGTACCAGACGCCAACCGAAATCGGATCAATATGGTAGTTCAACCCGATATCCAATTGAGAAAATGACTTACCCTGCATACGGTATATGGCCGATGGAGTCAGGTAAGAAGCCCTTGCCCGGTCGCGAAGACCATTGTTGAGCGTTAATCGGATACCACCATGGATGGCAGTCTTCATATCCAGCCGGCTTACATCATTTAGCACGGAAAGATTAGGCCTGTTCATATGCATGAACGACCCTCCTACCCACCATTTCCTGCTATAAACCAAAAAGCCAGAGCCAAAATCAAAGTAACCTTGCCGACCGAGTTTATTTAATTCCGGGTCAAGCGAGATTCCATCATACTCGAGGCCATCGCCCATTATCAATTTTGACCGGTCCAGACCATTCGTTCCATAACCAAAGGATAAGCCCGGAGAAAAAACAATCTTTTCAGAAAGCTTTACTTTATACGAATAGAGCAAACTCGCATTTGTTGTGCGCCAGCCGGCGGATCCCATCTTGTCGGTCGTAAACAGGAACCCAACACCGCTCCTCAGTTCATTTATAAAAATATCGTATGAAAATGCATATGTGGAAAAGGCCTGTGGAAGATTGGGCCATTGCACTCTGTGGTTTAACACTAGTCGCTGTTGCGGGGTAATGCCCGCAAATCCCGGATTTAGATAAAGCGGGGCCTGATAATACTGTGAAAACTGGGGATCCTGGGCAACGGCTCCCCAACCGGTAACTATCAAAATAAAAAGTAAAAGTTTTTTCATCTTCCTCCCGTTTAAAGTTACCCCTTATTTCATCTCCCCAATGGTGTTCATCATCGTATTAGCGTTACATCGCCGATCCGCGTAGTTCGTTGCCCGTCTGATAATCGTAACACCAGTTTGTATACGTATACTCCCGCAGGCATGAGCCGTCCGTTGCGGTCATATCCATCCCATCCGATGTTGCGATCGCGACTTTCAAAAATAAGATTCCCCCACCTGTCGAACATCTGCATATTAAACTCCTCAATACCCCGGGCGATAGGCAAGAAAACATCATTGAATGTTCCGTTACCGGGTACCCCACCCGTGGAGCCATTGGGATTTGGCGTAAATGCATTCGGCAATTTTATGAACCCTCCGTCCAATGCGTTCAACACATTCCGCACCGTGTCATAGCAGATAACATTTCCATCGAGGATACCATCACCGTCTATATCCTTGTTGCCGTTATCAAAGCCAGCGACCAGGGTTATGGTGTACTTACCCTCCAGTTTGTAGAGATGCGTTGGCTGGAATTCTGTTGAAGTCGTGCCATCATCAAAATCCCAGAAGTACAGGCTTGCCCGTGCAGATTGATTAAAGGTTTGCAGTTCGGTATCGGGAACGTACAGCGGATTCGGACGCATTTCGAACAGTGCTGTAGGCACATCAAATACCTCAATTCCTGTTTGTTGTGCCGTCGCCGTCTGGCCAGTCGCATAGAAACTTGCAGTCAAATAGATATCATACGTACCAGGATTCAGTATCCTGAACACAGGGTTCCTCAAATTTGATGTCGTTACCAACCCTGACTGACTGTATACTTCCCATAGGAACGTGTCCGCACCGGGTGACAGGTTTTCAATGACAATATCAACCGGGAAACAGGACGCCAACGGTGTGGCTCTGAACGCCGCGCCTACCACGGGTAATGAAATGTTGATATTCTTGACAGCTACGCTCTGGCAGGTTTTATTATCTATTGCCAGCGCATCAATATTGATTGCAGTAAGTACCACATCTTTAATGCCAGGTGAGAAATAATCCACTGTGATAGGTGCGATTCCTGTGCCCGTTGAAGGCACGGCTCTGACATCTCCGAAATCCCAGGTATAGTCAAAGTCTGCGGCATCTAAAGGAGTTGAATTGTTTGTAAACTCAACGGTTGATATCCCTCCAGTGAACGGTTGGGGCGGATCGGGCGTATTTACAATTGACGCGGTAATGCCACGGTACACCTTCACTTCTTTTGTGTAAACATCCGTACATCCTTCATTGTTCGATGCCTCATAGATTACTTCATACAGAATTGGATTGGTAGTCGTATTGTTTACCATCGTATAATTTATAACCGGCACAGGCCCAGGTCGTACATCTTGCTGGTTCGTGGTTCCTACCTCCTGATAATACCATGTTCCTACATCAACCCCTTCCGATTGGTCTATGAAACTGATAGCTTCTCCGCTACAGAGAACCGGATTCCCGGGAGAAATATTGAGAACAATAGTTGGATACACTTCAATCGGATGTGTCGCAGACTTCGGTGCGCATAAAGCATTTTCGGCTTGCAGGGTAACGGGATAAATAGTGGAACTTGATGTTGACCCTGATGTAAACACGTGCGTAATGGTATTTAGTCCGAGCGGAATATCACCTGGATTAATAACGTTCTGTTGTCCGTCCGACCATATCCATGTATACCCGACACCTTGCTCCGCTACCCATTGAAAGGTAAATGTTCCACCGGAACACTGGGCAACCGGTGCCAGAACTGTAAACTCAGGATTGATTTTTATGATATCAACATTGACTACCTGCGGTACATTGAGGGCGACGCAGCCATTCAAGTCTTTTACGCGCAGTAACGTATAGGTTGTAGGCTCCTGAAAGTTGCTTATGGGTATTGCCGTATTCTCTGTTCCGATAAGGTTTTGAAACGTGGTTGCGCCAGCGGAGTAGTCATATTCGATAGGTGCGGTGCCGGAACTGATTCCTAACTGCAAGGTGAACGCCTCTCCCTGACATACTTCCGAAGGCGCGTTGAATGAAGCCACCGGAATCGGGTTAATCAGCACCTGAACAATATTGTCCTTGCCCAGAATCTCGCAGGCAACTCCCGTTCGCTCAGAAACACTGCGTACAATTCTGCGGAAATACGTTGTTTGAGCAAGTACGATTGGATCAAACGTAATGCTGGTTGCGCCCGGAATATCGATCCATTCCGCATCGTTGTTGGAGCCAGTCAGGGATTGTTGCCACTGGTACTGATAGTTTCCTACACCTCCGAAAGCGGGCACCAATTCTTCAATTTCAGTGGCGTCATCGCCAAGGCAAATCGACTGGTTAATACCAACGAAGCCAGGACTGAAAGGTGGTGGATTGACAATGATAGCAGAAGCAGGAAGAGATTCACAACCTTTACCATCTCGGGCTACAGCCGTATAGTTTCCAAAGCCGAGATTTGTGAAAGTCGCATCAAACGCTGCTGTATTAATAATGCCGGGATTTAGCGGATCAGATGCTTTGGTTAATGTAAGGGTGTAGTCGGGAGGAACATTACCCCCGGAAAACGTTACTTCAATTTCGCCATCCAGTGCATCCCGGCAACTTAAGTTGAATCCGTTTGCATCCGTTGCTACCGTCATGCTGTTGATTTCCACTTGAGTAGGTTGGGCTAAATCAACCGGGTTCGAATCAATCCGGCAATTATTCGAATCCGTTACGCGCACATTATAAGAACCGGCACCAAGGTTTTCAAAAATGCCGTCATTATTAGCATCCGTATTGTTGGTTTGAAGTAACAAGTACGAAATATACGTCCCGGTTCCACCACCCACGGTGGTGCTGATTTCTCCATCCTTCCCAAGAAAGCAGGTGATTTCCTTTTGGATGTTTAATGTAGTCGTAAGTGCCGGAGGTTCTATTAGATCTATTGTTTGTGATATGGTACACCCTCTCGCATCCTGGACTTCGATCGTGTGTGAACCGGCAGCCAATGAACTGAAATTGTAGGTAACGACGCCTGCATTGATAAATGGACCACCATCAATACGGTAAGCATACACCGGCGTCCCCGTTAAAACATCTATTCTGATTTCACCCGAGTTGTCGGAGTTACAATTAAGATTGAAGCCATTGAAGTTGCTGATTGTGTTTGTTATAGAAACATTCGGATTGACCGTGTATCGAACCGCTATAACTTTCTTACACGAGGTTGGCAAATATTCAACCTCAACAAAAACCGGAACCGCGTCTGTCATGACAAAAGCATTGAGACTGGCATCAAGAATAACTGTTGCTGGTCCTAACCTTGGGTCGGTGAGGTACCAGGTAATTCTGGTGTCTGGCGTCCCGGCATTTGGAGAAATATTCGGCTCGAGGACTTTAAGGTCAGCGGTAAAGGTACTTCCACCCGGGACGTCCGAACATGCCGTAAGGTTCTGCGCATTTGCTACTGGCGATTTTAAAATCGTTACTACAAAGGTCTGAATGGGGTTACTACACCCTCCCGGGCCTTCTTCGCCAGGCTGATTTTTTCCCGTTACTTCGAATGTTATGATACCATCCTGCGTAGTAGAAGTATTGGTAATGATCATATCAACGATGTTGCCCATTCCGGCAGCCGGGCTATTAATGGTAACAAATGAATCATAACTTTTTACAAGCCACAGGAAATCTGCATCTGGATTGTTGGCAGAACTGAAAGTCACGTTCAGTAAGTCACCATTACAAATGATTGGGTTAACCGGAAGGACATCGGTACGCGGGTAAACTGTTACATTCAACGTAGAAGGCAAACCTGCGCAACCGATCAATGTACTATAGGGAATTATTTGATAAGACACGACCTGATTTACACCTGTTATATTATCCCACCGGTTGCTATATAATACATTATCATCGTACAAGGTTATACCATCCGCAACGGGAATATCACCTGGTACCACTGCGGTTACACCGCCAGGGAATATGATGCTGTTAATTATAAATTTGTCAACAGGAAATGTGTTCTCCGCAGAAATCAATGCAATTTCTGTCTCTGCGCCGCTACAAACGCTTCTTCCCAGTGCAGGATTCAACTGCGGCTCTGGATTCACCCTTACCGTAATAAAACCCGTTGATCCTTCACAGCCCTTCGCACTTATCCCGGAAACCGTATAACGCACATTCAACGGAGTGACTGTCTTGTTCTCAAACCGATCGGTAAACAAAGCATTGTCACTGATAGGATTTTGCGGAGGGGTAGTTGGTGCATTCAGAATGAACAGACCTCCGTCCAGCACTCTCGCAATAAAATTATAGTCGGTTGCTGGTTCACTTCCGCCTGCAACCGCAAGGGTTATTGCTGCGTCTTCCTGGCTACAGATAGCCTTATCCAGGGTCTCCATGACGGGTCGCCTGTTAATGGTTACTGCCTGCGTTGCCGTCGGACCAACGCATCCAACAGACGTAGAGGGAGTGACAATTACATCACCGGGTATGTTGCCAAAATTAACACGAATCTCCTCTGTTCCCTGGCCCAGAATGATTGATGCTCCGGGAGGTACACTCCAGGCGTAGGTGAGATTTGCAAAAAGCGGGACTGTAAATACAACGTCCGTGTCGAACTCGCAGACCTCCCCGGGACCAGTAATTGCCAATGCGCCAGGGTTATCCTCAATGGAAATATTCAACTGCTGAGGATTACCGGGACAACCTTCCGGAGAAGTCTCCTGTACGCCGATCGTTATTCCCCCGGGTACTGCATTTGGAAACTGTAATAGAACATAAAAATCAGTGGTAGGTCCGATAACAGTCACCGTGGGCGGAATTGTCCATTGATAGGTGTGGTTGGGCTTGAGCTGATCTACCTTGAAAAATATGACATCGGTAGGATCAAGACAAACTGCATTTGGCCCGACAATAGGGTTATCCGCAGGAATGGCATTGATGAAGTAGGTTACAGTAGCCACGTTAAAACAACCCGTTGTAGTATTAACAACACGGGCGTAAAAAGTAGCACCATCAGAGATATTATCTACATCGGTTGGATCAGGAACAGGAACCGTCACATTGCTATCTGTAAACCAGCTAACGGTACGATTGGCCGCATTTAATGAAACGTCATCGCTGAAATCGGTAAGAACAAAATTATTAACTACGCCACCGCCAGGTACATCCTCGCACAGGGAAGGTGTTAAGTTGGCCACAAATGGTTTTGGATTGATCGTGAAGTTCACAACGCCGTCAGAAGAACACACCGGTATGCCGGTTGTGCTGACCCGGACATAGAATATTTCTCCATTGGCAACGTCTTCATTATTAACATTAGCAACAGCAATGGTCCGGGCCGGATTCCTGAACCACGTTACCACCGTGGCAAAACCACCGTTTACCAGATTGTCATAGCTGGCGGCAAGATCCACCCCTTGAGCGATTCCGGTGTTGGCAACACTTTCACAAAGGTCAGTTGGAGAAATGTTTACCACTACCGGTGCCGTGGTGCGATTGATTGTGAAATCCGCGGTTGACGGTGCGCACGTACCTTGCGCACTGGTTACTGTCCAGCGAAAGACATTGGGTCCAAATTGCAGATTGCTTACTGCCGTGGCTATGTTCGTTGGGTCAGCAATACTTGGTCCGGCTGTTATCGCGGACCATACTCCCGTTCCTCCTTCCGTAGGTACTACGGCATTTAGGTTAGCCGTTGTTCCGCATACGTCAAAAGGCGATCCTATTACAGCCGCTAAATCTGGTTTCTTATCAAAGGTTATAACTACTGTGTTACTGACATTACCACACACAGCCTGCGGATGTACACCTACCAGGCGCAGGGTAACGGTACCAGCGGCAAAAGCCGCTGCAGAGGGAATAAAATCATCATTAACTACACCAGCAGCCAGGACGCTGCCCACCGCAGCGCCGGATGATACGAACGTTCCCGAACCCACGGCAATTTCCCAACGACCACCTGACGCACCTCCACCAACGGTACCGGTAACAGGAAATGGAGCAATGGGAGCCGGAAGGACGTTGCCATCAACGCAGACTGTTTTGTCAGGCTCTGGTACGGATGTCGCTGGCTGGAAAAAAGTAATATTAACATCGGTAAATTGTGGGGTACACGAACCGCTGCTGAATGTTAACCTAAAAGTGTATGTTCCGAACGCACTTACTGCGACCGTGGCCGGTATCTGATTCGCATTTGTAATCACTGCCGTACCAGGGTTCACCCCCGTAAGAGTCCATGCAATGATTTCCCCTCCCACTGGTGCGGTAGCCGATAGTGTACCTGACAAACCACAAAAACCATTGGATGTTGGCGCAGGAATGGCAGGGTCGCGTCCAAAAGAAATTTGTACATCATCCTGGCTTAAGCAGGAGGCGTTGTCGAGTGTCCACCTGAATACATATATGCCGGGAAGTGTTACCGTTACTCCAGAATTAAACAAAGTTTGATCGGCAAATGCGGAGGTACCAGGACCACTAACCTGATCCCAGTCACCAGTAACTCCCACTCCTGGTGCATTTCCGTCAAGTGTATAAACCAATGGGCTGGCAATCGGAACACATGTTGCAAAATCGAGACCTGCATCTGCAATATCAGGATTGCCATTGATTACAAAAGCAGCAGCATCGGTAGGTATTTCGGGACACACGCCATTTCTCACACGGGCCCTGATAAAATAATTGCCTGGTGCCAACGATAATGAGGTTGGTGCAACAGGGTTCGTAGTACCAAAGGAGGCAATGGGCGCATAGGGTCCCCCGATAGCAGGGGCAATCTCCCAACTTTGTATGGCGCCCCATCCCGGAGTATTCCAGGTAACATTCCCCAAATTTGCTCCCTGGCAAAATGGGCCACCGCCAGTTATAGTACCGTCATCGGTATTCCGGCTGATCGTAACGGGAAACTCAACTACTGGCGATTCACAATTAGGTGCATTAACAAACCGTCGTCTCACCCTGATTTTACGGACCACCGATGCCGCCGCACCAAATGTACCGTTGGCAATATTAAATGCAGCAGTAATGTTTTGCGCGATCGCATTTTGGCCTGAGGTAGGTGTCAGCGTCACATCAGCGACCACCGCATTCCCCGCATCTACAACATCCCAGACAAACTCTGTAGGACCGCCAGGCGTCAATACCCCGGCCGGGCCAGCGACTCCATACCCGACGCCGGATGCTCCGTTACAAACGGCCGCGGTTCCTGCGATCGGACCAGGCGTTAACACGGCATCTCGTATAGTAATGGTGATCGGAACCTGAATACTTTCGCATAATAATCCAGCAACGTTCACCTGGGCGCGGTAGCTTGCCCACATCCGATAAACCCCTGGACTTGTATTGGTAATACCTCCGGGAAATGCTGAGGATGGAAATGTATTGTTGTTGCTACCATTTGGATTGACAACCTCCGTACCCGGTACACCGGCATTATCCCGATACCACACTACTGCAGAACTTGCTGCGGCAAAATTGATTCGAAAATTAGGTAATGGAGAGACTCCATTACAAACTTCCTGGTTAACTGGGGTAGGCGCAGCGGGTTGTCCGACGATCCGGATAATGCCTTCACGGAAAACGGCCGGGTCTCCGTCGGTGAATTGGTTACAAAAATTCCAGTACTCCATACGGATATGAAATTCTTCGCCGACCTGAGCGGTTGCAGGAATGCTAATATTTAGTGTATTATTGTTGGCAAATGGTGGCGTTGAAATGTCTAATGGTTCGCCTGATACCTCAGGCATACCGGGCGGTGTAAATGGAAAACCAACCGGAACCCCTCCAATTAATACAGGCCCTGTGATATTACTCCCAGGAGTACCATAAACAAATCTTCTCCACCGTTTGGTAAAGTTTTTGCCGGTGAGTTCTTCAGGCGGTAAACAGTTCAAAGTTGTGCGGTCCGTAAACGTAACAACCGTGGAGGCTCCGGCACAAACTTCAAAGACCGGTGCCCCTGAAACGGTTTCACTAAGTTCCATGTCACCGGAACATTCATCGTCGGTATTAAATCGGAAAAAGTCAGGAGACGTACCAAACTGAGCCGGGCAGGGATTACCCGCTATTCTTAAAAAAACTCTTGGCCTATAAGAACATTCTGCACCTGGCCGGGCAGCACAAGGTCTAGGCAGGAAGACGTGTGTAATAGAGGGTATTTCATAGGCGTGCGGACCTATGATGTTTACCGGAATTGCTCCGCCAAAAGAGACGGTTTGCCGAGGAGATCCGTCATCCCAATCTATATCTATTGCAAAATTATTTGGGTCATTACCATCTGCAACATTCGTGGCCCTAAATGTGATTTCTGCAGGTGCTCCTGGCTTATTTAAACAAATTTGACCATTATCAACACTCAACGGGCCACCTAAAGGTGTAGGTGCACCATTAAAGCCACCGCACCCAACTTGCGCCAGCAGTTCTCCGGTTCCTAACACGGAAAACAAAATAAGAAGCCGAAAAAAATATATACGTAAACGTATAAGCATGCGCGCAAGCGTTTAAAAATGATGGAATACAGAATTTGGCGTTATTACAAACTGCCAGCTTTTGGCCACTATAGACATAGCTGTATCCGTGGCAAAAAATATTAGTAACCGTACTAATTAGCTCAAAAAATGCTGTATTGCTGTTAAAGCTACGATTCATTTGCCAGATTGGCAATACAGCAGATGAACGGACACGAATCCAGCTCCACAATGACCTTTTCGCCAGCGTAATACCAAAATCATGGTAAGAAATTAAGTGCCACCCTCGTAATTCGGCTCCATAATACCCGACTTGTTGGTACCGGGTAGCTTTTCAGGGCATGGATCGGTGGGTTTTGGGCATAGAAATTCGATCATTGCGAAAACGAGCAAGTTTAAACGGTAGCCCTTGAACTTTAAGCCCAGAACCCTACCTTTGCCCCCGATTTACCGAGGCTGTTTTTTAAATTATGTCATCTACAAAGTATATTTTCGTAACAGGAGGTGTCACATCTTCCCTTGGAAAAGGTATTATCGCAGCTTCGCTGGCTCAATTGCTGCAAGCCCGCGGCTTTAAGGTGACTATCCAGAAATTTGATCCTTACCTCAATATTGACCCCGGAACCCTTAATCCCTATGAACACGGGGAATGTTATGTTACGGACGACGGTGCGGAAACAGACCTGGACCTGGGCCACTATGAACGGTTCCTGAATGTCCGCACATCACAGGCAAACAACGTTACCACCGGACGAATCTATAATAACGTTATTACCAAAGAACGCAAAGGAGAATACCTGGGCAAGACCGTTCAGGTAATCCCTCACATTACCGATGAAATCAAGCGCAACATTTTCTTGCTGGGGGAAACCGGCGAATACGATTTTATTATTACGGAGATCGGTGGGTGCGTCGGCGATATCGAGTCCCTCCCTTTTATTGAGACCGTCAGACAGGTGAAGTGGGATCTGCCACCAAGCAGTTCGATGGTGATTCACCTGACGCTTATCCCCTACCTGAAAGCGGCCAAAGAACTGAAGACAAAACCTACTCAGCACTCTGTAAAAGAATTACTGGAGGCAGGTATTCAACCGGATATTCTGGTCTGCCGGACTGAAATGCCCTTGCCCATGGACATACGCAAGAAACTGGCCCTTTTCTGCAACGTTCATATCAATTCGGTAATTGAAGCAATCGACGCGGAGACTATATATGATGTGCCGATCCTGATGCGTAAAGAAAAACTGGACGAGCGGGTTCTTGCCAAATTGAAAGTACAATCCAAAATAGAACCTCATCTTGAGCAATGGAAGACTTTCCTGGGTAAACTGAAAAACCCGACGAATGAAGTCAACATTGCACTGGTAGGAAAATATGTGTCGTTGCCCGACGCGTATAAGTCAATCGCTGAGGCGTTCGTTCATGCGGGCGCTGAGAATGATTGTAAAGTGAATCTGAAATGGATTTCCTCGGAAGATGTCACAAAAGATTCCGTTGCTCCCATCTTGTCGTCCGTCGATGGCGTGCTCGTTGCTCCGGGCTTCGGTGAACGGGGTCTTGAAGGTAAGATTGAGACTATCCGGTACGTAAGAGAAAATAAGATCCCCTTCTTCGGAATCTGCCTCGGTATGCAGTGTGCTGTGGTAGAATTCGCGAGAAACGTACTGGGCCTCGATGCCAGTTCAACGGAGTTGAATCCTAAGACCCGGCAACCGGTCATTGATATGATGGAAGAACAGAAAAAGATTACCATCAAGGGAGGTACCATGCGACTGGGGGCCTACTATTGTAAACTCAAGAAAGGTAGCAAGACATATGCCGCCTACGGTGAGAGCCTGATACATGAACGCCATCGGCATCGTTACGAATTGAATAACAAATACCTCGATCAACTCGAGCATGCCGGCCTCAAAGCTGTAGGTATTAATCCTGAATCAAACCTGGTTGAAGTGGTAGAGTTGAAAGACCATCCCTGGTACGTAGGCGTTCAATATCACCCTGAACTGAAGAGCACCGTGCTCAATCCCCATCCGCTGTTTGTGAGGTTTGTTGAAGCAGCATTAGAACATAAAAAATCATTAAATAAAAATTAGCATAAGTTTTCGATAATGGATAGAAATTCAGCCATTGGCCTCACCCTCATTGCCGTACTATTACTCGGGTATTTTTACTTTTTCTCCCCACCACCTCAACCCGTAGAACAAACACCGATACCTATCGAGTCGCCGAAAGAGTCCATGGCAGAAACTGCTCCCCGGAAGATAGAACTTAATGACAGTACGCTGGCTGCCACCTTTGGCGAACTCTCTGCCGCGGTTAAAGGAGTAAAATCCACGCTGCAGGTAGAGACAGAGGATTTAAGATTATCGTTCAGCAATCAGGGTGGAGTTATTGATGAAGCGGAGTTAAAAAAGTTTAAAACCTATAAGCAGGAGCCGCTTAAACTGATCACGCCAAATTCCAACAAGTTTGGATTGCTTTCTACCTACCAGGGTAAGGAGATTGATCTGTTTGCCCTATTTTATCAGCTTAATCAGCGCAAAGTCGGCGATACAACAGAAGTCATTTGTTCGATAACCTTACAAAGCGGAGCCAAAATAACGCAGACGTATAAGATTCCTTCAAAGGGATATGAAATCGGATACAAGCTGACTACGTCAGGTTTCGAGCAACAATTGACCGGTGAGAATTTGACGTTCACCTGGTTAAATGTTCTGAAGCCTATTGAGAAAGACCTGACACTTACCAGAGACGAGACGACTATTTCATATTACTCAGATGCAGATGGTTTTGATGAACTCGATCAACGCTCCAAAGAACAGGAGACTGAAGTGTTCGCAACGCCGCTGAAATGGGTGACGATCAAAGAAAAATTCTTCCTCTCGGCTATTATTGCAAAAAGCAACTTTAGCGGCGGAGAGGTACAGACTTCTGTCAATGAAAGCGACAGCTCCGTTGTTAAACGTGCATCGGTTAAGCTCTTCATTCCCAGAAATTCGCTGGCTGACGGGAAAGCCGAATTTAGATTCTATCTCGGCCCGAATGACTACAAGCAGATCGGAAAGGTGACAAAAGATTTTGCTAAAAATGTTTACCTCGGCTGGCCTCCCGTTTACTGGATCAACAAGTTTGTCATCTTTCCGGTGTTTCATTTTCTCACGCAGCACATTGGCAATTTCGGTCTTATCATAATTATTCTCGTCATACTGCTGAAACTTGTACTCTTCCCGCTTTCCTATAAATCATACCTCAGTATGGCCAAAATGAAAGTACTCAAGCCTGAGCTAGATGAAATCAAAGAGCGCGTGGGAGAAGACATGACGAAGGTTCAGCAGGAGCAAATGAAACTCTACTCTCAGGTAGGCGTCAATCCGATAAGCGGCTGTATTCCTGTTTTGTTACAAATGCCGATCCTTTTCGCGATGTTTTACCTGTTTCCGGCAAGTATTGAACTCCGTCAACAGCCCTTCCTGTGGGCGGAAGATCTATCCACGTACGACTCCATTGTTAACCTGCCATTTGTGGTACCCTTCCTGGGAAGTCACCTCAGTCTTTTTACCGTGCTAATGACTGTCTCGACACTGATATACACCTGGCAAAATAATCAGATATCGTCGGTGCAGGGCCCCATGAAATCGATGTCGTATATCATGCCCGTTATCTTCCTGTTTGTGCTGAACAAGTTCTCTGCCGGTCTTACCTTCTACTATTTCGTATCGAACCTGGTTACGTTCGCCCAGCAAGCCATCATCAAACGATTCGTGGATGAGGATAAGATCAAGGCGATAATGGAAGACAATAAGAAGAAGAACGCCGCAAATGGCGGAGGCGGAAAGAAGTCAAAGTTTATGAGTAAGCTGGAAGACGCGATGAAGGCGAGTGAAGAAGCCAGAAGAAAATCGGACGAAGAACGTAAGAAACGGAAGAAGTAATTCTGCAAGACTTTCTTTTAATCCCCCGATTCTAAAACTTTCAACATCAATTTGTCGTGCATTTGTGCAACGAATGTGGATAACCTGTTTCACGATGTTCCACGAAGGTTTGATTTTAACTTATCTTTACAGCCCGGTCATAAAACGACCGGGCTTTTTTTTAGTTAAACATCGGGGACCTGGAATGGGAAAAATCATTGCCATCGCAAATCAAAAGGGGGGTGTAGGAAAAACCACTTCCGCTATTAATCTGGCAGCCAGTCTGGCTGTCCTGGAATGCAAGACACTATTGGTTGACGCAGATCCCCAGGCAAATTCTACGTCAGGTCTTGGGCTTAATCCAAAAGATATCCACCAGGGTATTTACGAGTGTATGGTGGATGGCGTTGATCCCCGGCAGGCTATTGTTAAAAATGAACTCAAGTTCCTGGACGTGCTGCCTTCTCATATAGACCTTGTCGGCGCGGAAGTAGAGATGGTGAGTATTGAGCGACGGGAAGAAAAAATGCGCAATGCGTTGACCAAAATAAAAGATGACTATGAATTTATCATCATCGATTGCTCTCCCTCACTGGGGCTAATCACGATTAATGCACTCACAGCGGCCGATTCGGTAATTATCCCCGTTCAATGCGAGTATTTTGCGCTTGAAGGTCTGGGCAAATTGTTGAATACGATCAAAATTATTCAGACAAGATTAAACCCGAAACTTGAAATTGAGGGTATCCTGCTTACGTTATATGATTCACGGACGAGCTTGGGCAATCAGGTTGTTGAAGAGGTGCGGACCCATTTTTCAAAAATGACGTTTAATACTATCATTCCCCGGAATGTTAAACTTAGCGAGTCGCCCAGCTTTGGCTTGCCCGTGATCGTGCACGATGCCGAAAGCAAGGGCGCGATCAGCTACCTGAACCTTGCACATGAAGTACTGGCTAAAAACGGAATGTCAAAATGAGCAAAAAGAAAGCATTAGGCAGAGGATTGAGCGCCCTTTTAAGCGACAGCCCTTCAGATGAAAAGTTAGAGGTAGACAACTTCCCTATTTCTTCCCCATCAGCTGCCACCCCAACACTACCCGTGAGCGGGATGACTGAAATTCCCCTGGAAGAAATTGAAGTTAATCCTTTTCAGCCTCGTTCGCACTTTGATCAGGAGGCAATTTTGGAACTTGCGGAGTCGATTCAGGTACATGGTATTATTCAACCCATTACTGTTCGCAGACTTTCTGAGCATCAATATCAGCTGATCTCGGGAGAACGACGGTTTCAGGCATCGAAGTTAGCCGGCTTAAAAACCATACCGGTGTATCTACGCACCGCTAACGACCAGCAAATGCTGGAGATGGCGTTAATTGAGAACATCCAGCGCGAGAACCTGAATGCCATTGAGATTGCGCTAAGCTATCAGCGTCTGATGTCAGAATGTAGCCTGAAGCAGGAAGAGCTTGGCGAACGTGTTGGTAAGAATCGGACCACGGTCACAAACTATCTGCGCCTCCTTAAACTCCCGCCTGATATTCAGATCGCCGTTCGCGATAATCGACTATCCATGGGTCATGCACGGGCGATAATCAATGTGGAAAAAGCAGAAGAACAACTCTTTATTTTCCAGAAAGCAATTCGTGATGATCTCTCTGTCCGCAAAGTTGAAGAACTAGTAAGGGAACTAGCTGACAAATCATCTTCTAAACAGGAAAATTCTACCACCCCTGCTCCGCCGGCGTCGAAAGAAATCGCGCAGCTCCAGTCACGCCTTTCTTCACATTTTGGCACGCGTGTTGTGGTCAAGAGCGATGGCAAGAAGGGCGACATTAAAATCCCGTTTCTGTCGATCGAGGATCTGAATCGGATTCTTGATATCTTGAAGGTTTATTCCTGAAATGTTACGACCATAGGGTCTTATCGAAATTGAATGATAAGGGGAATCACATTGTTGTTTATTTTCTCAGTGATTCTGACCAACGTCATGGCTCAAGACTCACTCGCCCAATCCAAAGACGACAGCCTGATTACTGAGTTCGGTGACACCGTTCTGCTGAAAACCTATGCCGCCCGTTATGATCCGCGCAAGGCTTTGCTATACGCTGCAATTGTGCCGGGATTAGGACAGGTTTACAATAAGAAATATTGGAAATTGCCTCTCGTATATGGTGGATTTATCGCCATTGGATACGCCATAAATTTTTATCAGGAAGGATATACTAAATATAAGGGCGAGCTCTATTATAATCTTGAAAACGGTTATCCCGACGACAATGATATAAGGCCCGGTGACTATTACTCAACTTCCAATTACAGAAAGCTTGTTGACCAGTACCGGCGGGAACGTGATTTTATGATCATATTAATGGGAGGCATGTACCTGCTTCAAATGGTTGATGCCCATGTCGACGCCCACCTGAAAGAATTCGACCTCAACCCTAATCTCCAGGTATCCATACGGCCAACCGTAGAACAAAGTCCCCTGCTCGGAAGACAGTCAGGGGTATCCCTGATCTTTAGATTCTGAGATCGCAGCTAGAACCTGTACGCTTCCTGTTTCATTAGCATTACCAGACAATACCACACCAAAACTTTTGCCAGGACTTCAAACTGATGGGCAAAAAATGCATTTTTGCCCCCAATCTATTCTTTATGAAAATCATTCTTCTTGGGTATGGAAAAATGGGCAAGGTCATTGAACAGGTAGCCTTGTCACGCGGCCACCAGATTTCGGCCCGTGTCGACATTAACAACCCGCAGGACCTTGAAACAGCACAGGGAGATGTTGTTATTGAATTCTCGCACCCCGACGGAGCATTTGAAAACATCAGCAAGTGTTTTCGGCGAAATCTTCCCGTAGTATGCGGAACGACGGGATGGCTGAGCAGAAAGTCAGAGGTCGAGGCATTGTGCCACCAAATGAACGGAACATTCTTTTACTCCTCCAACTACAGCCTTGGCGTCAATATATTCTTCAAACTCAATCAATATCTGGCCACGATGATGGAAAAATTTCCAGACTATGATGTCAGTTTGGAAGAAACTCATCATACTGAAAAAAGGGATGCCCCCAGCGGCACAGCGATTACGCTTGCTGAGGGAATACTGAAAAACCTTACCCGCAAGAAATCCTGGGTCAATGAGAAAACCAGCGATATCTCGGAGATGCTTATTGAATCGTTTCGCGTCGATCAGGTTCCCGGAACACACGTAGTTGAGTATACATCAGCAATCGACAGTATCGAAATAAAGCACACGGCACACACGCGCGAAGGCTTTGGCCGCGGTGCCGTTATGGTTGCCGAATGGATTCTTGACAAAAAGGGCATCCTCGGAATGGATGATTACCTGCGATTATGAGGGCCAAAAAGGATTTTGGCCCTCCATGAAATTCTGGCTTCAAAACTACGACTAATCACCAGATCAAATATTTTGCCTTTATTTGCACGTTTTTTACTTAGAAATACATCCTATGAATTGGAAGTTTTGGAAAAAGGAGTCCGGAGAAGAAAAAGAAGAACAACCTAAATCGAAGGTCAGGGAATGGTGGGATGCCATTTTGTTTGCTGTGGTCGCCGCAACGCTTATTCGCTGGCTGATAATGGAAGCGTATACCATCCCTACTCCCTCCATGGAAAACTCCCTGCTGGTAGGTGATTTTCTGTTTGTCAGCAAGTTTCATTATGGCAGCCGCACCACAACAACGCCTCTCCAACTTCCGCTAACCCATCAAAAAGTGTGGTTCACAGAGATTCCATCCTACCTCGAATGGATTAAGCTTCCGCAATATCGTTTGCCGGGCTTCAGCCATGTTAAACGAAATGATGTAGTGGTCTTCAACGTGCCTCCAAGAGGTTTGAACGAGGGTATTAATTATCCGGTAGACTTAAAAACAAATTATATCAAGCGATGTGTTGCTGTCGCGGGCGATACCCTGGTCATTAAAAACCAGCAGGTGTTCACGAACGGTGAAGCACTTGAGAATCATCCTGAAGTACAATACAGTTACCTTGTAACGTCAGACGGCCCCATCAATGAAAGAAATTTTACCAACCTGAATCTTGGTCCGGAAGATTACTCCGTGTATGGCCGTCAGGAAGATGGAAAATTTGTCTATCTGATGTGGCTTACCAGCGAAAAGGCCGCAGAGATAAAGGGCCTGTCGTATGTCAAGGCTGTCGAGATGGAAGCGAAAAATGAGGACGACGGCCTCATTCCCTATTCGAGTTATTACGACTGGTTTGGCGATTCCGACAAGAAATATTCCAGTTGGTCGGCTGATAATTTTGGTCCGCTATGGATTCCAAAAGAGGGTGCCACTATACCTATTAACGATTCTACACTGGCATACTATGGAACTACCATCAAACTGTATGACCATAACAAAGACGTAAAAATTGAGAATGGTAAATTGATTATCGACGGAAAAGAGGTAACAGAATATACATTTAAGCAGAACTACTACTTTATGATGGGTGATAACCGGCATAATTCCCTTGACTCACGGTTCTGGGGATTTGTACCCGAGGATCATATCGTTGGCAAGGCATTTTTTATCTGGTTGTCGATAGACAAGAATGCGAACCTGCTTCACAAGATCAGATGGAGCCGGTTTTTTAATCTGATACGGTAAGCCCGGAAAAAAGCTATCGTGGAATCGTGACTATGTAGCCTGTTTGATTAAAGATACAAGGCCTTTTTTCGACGAGAATAAAATAGAGCGTGTGCAGAAACGCAGAGTCCCTGAGACAGGAGACCCTGCGACGACTGAGGGTGCAGAAACGCAGAGTCCCTGAGACAGGAGACTCTGCGACGACTGAGGGTTCCACGTAAACGCTTCAATAACTCTCCCACTTCTACCAGTCAATTTCCTTCAAACCTTTACTTTTCAGGTATTCGTTCGTTTTGCTGAAGTGTTTGCATCCGAAAAAACCCCTGTCAGCCGAAAATGGCGATGGATGGGCGGACATCAGCACGAGGTTTTTGCTGCGGTCTATTATTTCACCCTTCTTTTGAGCATAGGCACCCCACAGTAAATAGACAACATGTTGTTTCTCTTCTGATATTTTCCTTATCGCGGCATCCGTAAAACTTTCCCATCCTTTATTCTGGTGAGAGCCCGGTGAAGCTGCCCGTACAGTAAGGGTAGCGTTGAGTAGCAGGACACCTTGTTTTGCCCACCGGGTTAAGTCGCCCGAAGCAGGTATTGGTTTATCGAGGTCCTGTTTTATTTCCTTGAAGATATTTACCAATGATGGTGGCATTCTTATTCCATCGCGAACAGAAAAACACAAACCGTTCGCCTGACCCGGACCATGGTAAGGATCCTGGCCGATAATTACAACCTTCGTATCGCTGAAGTCACAACAATCAAATGCATTGAATATTTCCTTACCCGGTGGATAGATTGTCTGCGTTTTATATTCCTGTTTAACAAAGTCGACCAGACTGATAAAATACGGTTTATCATATTCTGCATCGAGCCTTTTTTTCCAACTTGGCGCAATTTTAATATCCATGTAGTCAAAACTACAGGCATTCCTGAAATGCACAAAAAAACACATGAATTAATAAACCGGCACGCCATATTGAACTTAAAAGCATTGATTTACAGTTATTTAAAAGGAATTAAGTAGGTTAGCGGAAGGAATTGCAAAAAATTAATATTTTTGATACGTATGGTGACCGAAATAACGAAGGGTATAAAAGTTAGCGTCGAAACTGAGTATCAGCCTGGATACTCAAGCCCGAGTCAATACCACTACGTGTTCACCTACCGCATCACCATTGAAAACCACAGCGAGTTTACGATCCAACTACTTCGACGTCACTGGCATATTTACGATGCAGGTTTCAGTCAGCGTGAAGTAGAAGGTGAAGGAGTCGTTGGTCAGCAACCTGTTCTTGAACCCGGGCAGGCGCATCAATATGTTTCGGGGTGTAACCTGAAGTCGGGCATTGGAAAGATGATAGGCACCTATCTGATGGAGCGTGTTGTCGACGGCGTTACCCTACAAGTTAATATCCCGGAATTCACCATGGTGGCTCCGCTTCGCCTGAATTGAGTAACAACGTCTTTCGCCTCAAATCCTTTTTTACATATTGGTTAGATGCTGTGGATGAACACTCTCTCCACTCCCCTTTTTTCTTTGATCTCTATACAAAAACAATAAAGGGAGATGCTGCTGACCTGCATGCAATAGAACAATTAAGAAAAAATCTCTTAAACGATAACCGCAGCATAGAAGTAGTCGATTTTGGAGCCGGCTCAACCTCCTCTCGTGGATCAAGCCGGCGGATATCTGATATTGCAAGAACCAGTTTAAGTCCGGAGAAATACGCACAGCTTTACCGGAGAATCATTCATCGGTTCGGTTGCCAGAACATTCTTGAATTAGGCACTTCGCTGGGAATAAACACCTTGTATCTTGCTTTACATACTTCTGGCAGTGTCAGTACCTTTGAAGGATCTCCAGCCCTGGCAGAAGCAGCAATTAGTCTGTTTACAGCTGCCGGAGCAAATAACATTGCTGTAATCCGGGGGGATATCGATTCTACGCTACCGGAATACCTCAACCGTGCAGAAAAAATTGATTTTGCCTTTATGGATGCCAATCATCGTTTTGAACCTACGCTCAACTATTTCGGCCGGCTGGTTCAGAAAGTGCATGAACAAAGTGTTGTGGTATTGGATGATATCCATTACTCCAGGGACATGGAACGGGCATGGACCCGTATACAGCATCATCCCAGCGTTTACGCGACGGCAGACCTTTTTCGATGCGGGCTCGTGTTCTTCGATCCGTCATTAAACCGCCAGCACCACGTTTTAGAGTTTTAGACGTTGAATTGCATCGCCAGAAACGTTATTTTTACTTTTCTATATTCCATTACATATGAGCGAAAACACTCCAGTGCATTCAGAAGTCCCAAAAAAAAGCAATAAGAATACGATTATTATTGCCCTGCTGTCACTCGTGGTCGTTGTGCAGGGGGTTAAAATCTATCTCGACTCGCAGGAAAAGCAACAGATTAAAACTGATCTAACATCCACTGAGCAAGAATTGGCCACAACCATGCAACGGATGACGGAAATAAGTGCTGAGCTTGATCAAAAAATAGCCGAAGTGCAAAAGCTTGGCGGTGACATTACTGACATGGTAAAAGCAAAAGAAGAGGTAGAAGCCGAATTAAAAAGATCGAAGCGCGCGACAGGTCAGGAAATCAAGGCGCTTAAAGACAAAGTTGAAGGTTATGAATTGCTCCTGAAGAATAAGGACGAAGAAATAACAAAACTCAAGTCTGTTAACAAAGAACTGCTCACGGAAAACACATCGCTAAAGACAGAAAAAAATCAGTTGGGAGATTCCATTAACCGGCTAAGCCAGACGAAAGAAGAGTTGGCAACCAAGGTGGCCATTGCCTCCCAGCTAAAGATTGAGAATGTTAGCATCGTAGGTGTCACCGACCGGGGAAAGGAACGCGAGTCTCCATTCAAAAGCAGGCAAGTCGGAAAACTGAAAGTGGATTTTAACATCGCCGAAAACAAGGTTGCCGCCATCGAGGGCAAAAAAATTATGATCCGGATTGTGGACGAAAATGGCCAGGTTCTGTTTGATGTTGGCAGGGGGTCAGGAACATTTCTGCTCAACGGCAAGGAAGAGTTCTATACAGAACATCAGGAGGTGCTATTCGACAATACAAGGCAGAAGATTTCTTTCCTCTATGATAAAGGTTCTGATTATGAACCCGGAAACTACAAGCTTGAAGTCTATACGGATGATTACCTGATGGGAAGTTCTCAGTTCGTAGTGAAATAGAATTAAAAAATTCCCTGATGAATTTTTGACCTGAATGGGGTTCTAGTCCCTTACCCGGTTCAACGAAAGCATGTTAAGCATCCAGTCAGGAAGTGGTTTGTCCGGATTTCTATTCCTGATATTGAGATACCAGCCGATTTTTTCAATGATGGGTATTTTATGAGTTTCGACAAACTCTATCAGTGTACCATCCGGATCTTCACAATATGAAAAGTGACCTGCCGCTTTCCCCATATCAAACGAGTCACGGCTGTCGACGGTAAAACTGAAGTTTGCCTGCTTGCACCGGTCTGCCAGGTTCGCCATGCCGTTGATATCAAAGCATATATGAATGTAGCCTAAATCGCCCCAATAACGATCGTGAAAGATTTTATGAGGCGTTCGGTTTTTTACTTCAACGAGCTCAAGTTCCGTATCGCCCAGCAATCTGCAGAATGCACCTCTTCGGTTCTTATTCGAACGCAGGACTATTCGTCTGAATTCGTTATCTCCCCCGGGTACACCTGTGAAGTCATTAAATTTCCTGACGCCATCAAAGAGAATTTCATCATATCCTAAAACATCCCTGTACAACCGCAAAGCATTATCAATATTGGTGACCCCAATAACACAACCGGCAACGCCTCCGGTTATCGCACCGTTTTTCTTAAACCAGCTCTTGCTCTCGATGATTTCAAAAATATTGTCAAAAGGATCCTTTACATAGAAATGCTTCCTTCCATCCGGGGCCAGTTGGATCCCATTCAGAACGTCAACACTATTCGACTTCAACTGGCTGTAGCCTGCCTCAATATCATGCGACTTAAGTTTAACTGCGAATACACCGGTATCTCCCAGCAGGTGCTCACCTTTCGATTTTTGTGGAGAACGGCTGGTGTATTGCCATATTTCAAAACCCCCGCCACCTTGCATATTCATAGCCAGAATAGCATACCGCTGTTCAGCTCTGTCGCCCGTATATCTCGCCATCAGGGAGGCAGTAGCGCTATCTTTAAAAACCGGCACATCCATACCGAAATGTTTTCTGTACCATGACCAGGCACGTTCCGCATCATGGACGCCTATTCCTACCTGTTGTATTCCACTTATTATATACCCCATAATTATCGGTAAGTAAGTAAAATTTTATAAATCTGCTTCATAGCAACCGGGGAACGGCGAAAAAAAAACATGATAAAAACCAAAAGATTGGCGAATTGGACTCTGAGCCAGCTATTGGTTTCATATTTTCGTGCTGATACGACGATATCCTTTTGAATGATCGTAAAGGTATTCCGCTTCTGCAGGCGCAGAATGAATTCATAATCCTCCATAATAATATACTTCTCATCAAATCCACCCATCGACTCGAAGGTCGACCTTTTTACAAAAAGTGTCTGATCACCACCTCTGCACATTATGGAATTGAAACGAGTGAAGAAGGCGTTAACCTTCAATAAAATTCTGTTGGAATCAAATATATAGCGGTAACAGCCTGATTCAAAATCCTGCCACATACAAGCCTTCAGATCATCCACAAAAGTAGGGAGCAAAACAACGTCTGCGTGTACGAAATAAAGGATGTAGCCTTTGGCGACCTTTGCCCCCAAATTCATTTGAGTCGCGCGGTTGCACTCCTTGCACTTTACAACCGAAGCACCGCAATTTAGAGCTGTTAAGCATGTGTCGTCCGTGCTGCCGCCATCCACCACCAGAATTTCAACAATTTCCGCGCGTTGCAATTGCCGGATAAAAGTAACCAGCCTGTAAATATTTCCGGATTCATTAAGGGTAGGAATAATGACACTGATGGTCATAACGACTAACTCTTTAACCGGATCTCAAAATTTTTGATCGGGTGATGCATCACCGCCCGGATAATTCTGCCGCTTTCAAAATAGAATCTATTCTTATTGCCCAGTACCGTCACCGTTAATACATCTTTCTCGTTTTTATCTACTGGAACCAGTATTCCATAATTATCCGCTAAAATGCTGGAAACCGAATGAGGATACTCAAAGTATATACGCGCAGAACTATATGAAATGGGCGCCATAATGGATACTTCGTTCGTATATTTGTAGCCCTCCACACGAACATCATAGTGATCCTTGTTCCAGGTCACTGTTGACTTGAAGTCGCCCCGGTTTGAATGCGTATCTACCGTCGTCGTGATCAACTGGTTATTCTGATAGAGTGACTTTACTGAATACACCACCTTCACCCTCACAAAAAACCAAAAGCTCACTTCGCTGTGAAGCGTATACCATGTCTGATTTTCAATCCGCTCGCGCGTTGCTGTCATTTCACCAATCCTGATTCCTGCTGCCGTGATGTCGTATTCCCGCTTTTCAATAGCTCCCTGAACAATTTCCATTGAAAAAAGCAACAACACAGCGATGATCAGAGATTTTCCAGGGTAGTTTTGCATAGGTTTGGCAGTGTTCTTGCAACTCATTCATTACTCAAATGCCAACCTGCAACACATATACGCCGATGACAATCCGTAACAAAAACCAATGTATGAAACTTTCTGTTATTCTTTTAGCACTCCTGCCCGGCTTTGCATCCTTAGCCCAGGGAAAATCTCCCTCTCATGCGATTTTCGATAAGCTCCTTGTTAAAAATGTTTCAAAAGATGGTCGCGTAAACTACAAAGCCTTCATCAGAGACTCCGTTGAATTCAACCAATATCTGAAAATTCTATCATCAAATCCTCCAAATGAAAAAACCTGGACGCGTGAAGAACAGATGACCTTCTGGATCAATGCCTACAATGCCTATACCATTAAACTAATTACACAGTACTATCCGATTAAAAGTATTAAAGACATTGGCAGCAGTATTCAGATACCCTTTGTTAATACGCCGTGGGATGTGAAATTTATAACTATTGGTAAAGAGAGAATGGATCTCAATAATATTGAGCACGGCATTTTGAGGAAGAAATTCGCGGACCCCCGCATTCACATGGTACTCGTATGTGCCAGTAAATCATGTCCGGTTCTGCTGAACGAAGCGTATCACCCCATGCGACTGGATGAACAACTAAAAAAGCAGTCCAACGTATTTCTGGATGACCCGAGTCGAAACAAGATCAAGGCAGATCTTGCACAACTCAGCATGATCTTCAAATGGTATGCCATGGATTTTAATAAAAACGGAGGGTCTGTCAATTCGTTTGTCAATGCGTACTCAACCACAAAAATTAAATCAGCGACCAAGATATCGTATCTCGATTATGACTGGAGTCTAAACGAATAAAAGCCAGGCCAGGATAACGTTAGGGTTTGCCCTTGAAGACCATGGTATCGGTGACCAATTCAGGAAGGTAATAATGGCCAGTATCAATGTTTAAGGCCGGCGATTTCGTCAGTACGCTATCGACCCCGGCAGAAGTAACCTGCGTTTGGTAAACGAAGATTTTCTTAAGAGCGCTCATCTGAGATAACGCTGCGATACCCACATCACCCGACTTTGTCCCCACCAAATTTAGTGAAGCTAACTTTTTTAGGGGTAACAGATTTGCCAGACCCGCATCGCTGATAGCGGTATAATCCAGATTTAGTTTCGACAGTTTTGTCAACTGCCCAATCATCCGCAAGCCTTCATCGGATATCTGCGTACGACCAACATTTAACCAGAGCAGTTGTTCTTTTAGTGGAAGCAGCATTTCAAGATCCTTGTCGACCGTTGACCGCGCGTTGACAAAACTCACGGAGATGTAATTGCTTTCCGATCCAACTGGAACCACCAGGACACCTTTGGCCGTTAGTGCCGCAATCGCCTTCGCGTCTGCAGCGCTGACCTTTTCTGATGGAATGATATCTACTCTTGATGACTGTGACAGAATCGAACTCAGATACCCGGTAATTTTCGATGCATCCCTGAAGTCCTTAACCACTTTATCAAACGGAGCGCCCTCTTCGATCCAGGACTTGACGAGTGCAATTTCTACTGACGAAAGCTGCCGCTTTTCATTGGGAGGCATGTGATGCTCATCCTCAAGAGGCAACATCAGTCTGCTGTATAACGAACTTGAATCCGGTATACCCAATACGATTACTTTACCGTGCTTCCCTCCTTTCTCAATGAGCTGGACCTGATCAAGTCTTAACTGACCTTTTTGCTTTTTGGAGCTGTGACAGTCGTAGCACCTCGAACTCAGAATGGGTTCAATAATATCACGATAAAAAATAGCGCTATCCGTCTCTTCAATGGACGTGAAACGAAACAACGGGCCTTCTGCTTCATGGCCCTCATCTGCAAATTGAAACAGGTAATCCTCGCCATGAGTAAGTGATCCCCCCAGATGCCCGGCTAGCGAAAGCATTCCAATCAGCGGAACAAACAGAAATATCCTTACCATACTGCGCTTTCCCTTATCCGGAAAATAACCCGCTACATTTCTCCGCAGGAAAAAGTGAATCGTTGAAAGAATAGCCGTTGCAAAGCCGGTATACTGATGCGTTTGAAGAAGTTTATCGTCATAACCTCCTTCCTGCGAAAGCAAGTATCCGCTTCCTGCTGCCAGTATGGCGAACAAAGCACCCCAGAACAGAGCCGGTTGTACGGCCTGGCGAAGTTTTTTATAGGCTGAAAAACATGAGAGCACCTCAAAGATAAAAGCCAGATACAAAATACCGATGGGCAGATGTACCAGTAGTGGATGAAACCTGCCGAAAAATTGAGCGACTATATCCATACCACTTTATCAGGCATACCGTGCGCGAAGGGTGTCCAGCATATATTTATTGATTTCCCACTGATCGGCTACTGGTTGCCTCGTGTATGGGAGAGCTGGCATATAGTCTGCCGGACCAAATTCAGTTAACATCGTGAGAAGTTTTCCTGCTTTCTTCTTCTGCTCAACGACTTTATCCCACCATCCAAAATGCGCGTCTACGGCTTCCTTCCATTCCGGAGCACGTGGGTCATTAACCTGGGGTCCCTCCTGATGGCCGATACGGGCATGAATATGTCCTGTTCTGCTCAATGCCAGTGCAACCGTATCAGCCTGATCTGCCAGTAATGATTCGTGTACAGTGCACCAATGCGAAATATCCAATGTAATTCTGAGCTCAGGAATTCTTTCCATAAAATTCCGGGCGACGGGAGCAGCATAAAGAATTCGCGAGCGATGTGTTTCATGATAAACCGGTATACCGGTACGGGTACTCACCGATGATGTCATATCGATGAATGCCTTGTTTTGCGCCTCCGAAAAATGATCACGGCCGGAGTGACAATTTATGTACACTGGTTTTAATGAGGCCGCTGCATCTAGCGATGTGCTAAATTGCTGCAAGTGTTTTTTATAGTCCCTGTCGGAACCCCCCACCAGAAAACCAATTTGCAGATTGTGCTTTTGAAAGGCGGCCAGAAATTCCTTTCGTACCAATTCATCTCCAGGATACCACGCCTCGGCACCATCGTAGCCCAGTTTTTTGATCTTAGTACAGAACTCATCCCAACTTCCTTCAAAGCCCCAGCTGGTAGCAAAGATTTTTAATTCGTAACCCGGAGCGGATTGAATGCCTGTCATGGGTTTTCCAAATACGCCACTATGATTTAACAACAAACCTGCGGTTCCCGATGCAGTTCCCATGGCTATAAATTTTCTGCGGCTTAATGGCATACGTTTGAAAATCGAAATTGCTGTTACTAAGATTGAAAAAGTTTACGACTGTCAAGTTAACAATTTCACTTTTCAAATATTTCTGATCTGTTCATCAGGTGACGATTTCATTGATGACCTTTCCGGAAACATCCGTTAGCCGGAACGGTCGGCCCTGGAACTGGTAGGTTAGCTTTTCGTGATCGAAGCCGAGTTGATTGAGTATCGTCGCCTGAACATCATGCAAGGATACTTTCCCCTGAACGGGATAATACCCTATTTCGTCTGTCTCTCCCCAGGTCATACCTTGTTTTATCCCTCCTCCCGCCATCCACATAGTAAACGCCTCAACATGGTGGTCCCTTCCAACAAAGGACATCGCTTTTCCTTCTCTGTTTTCCTGCATCGGAGTTCGTCCGAACTCTCCCCCCCAGACGACGAGTGTTTCATCCAGCAGGCCGCGTTGTTTTAAATCCAGCAATAGCGCGCTCATTGGACGATCAATAAGCCGGCACTTGTTTTTCAAACCAATATCTACAGAACCATCCTCGGATGTTCCGTGCATATCCCATCCCCAGTCAAACAGCTGCACAAATCGTACACCTTGTTCTACAAGTTTTCTCGCCAGCAGGCAGTTATTGGCAAATGAAGCCTCGCCGGGCGTAGTGCCATAGAGTTGATGAATATAATCTGGTTCATTGTTAATGTTCATCACTTCAGGAACGGAAACCTGCATGCGGTAAGCCATTTCGTACTGAGCAATCCGTGTTAAGGTTTCAGGGTCATTAAACTCCTGAAAGTGCTGGAGATTAACTTCATTTATGGCATCGATAGTTTTCTTTTTTAAGGTACGGTCAATGCCCTCCGGATCGCTAAGGAACAAAACCGGGTCACCTTCGGAGCGACATTGAACACCCTGGTAAACTGATGGAAGAAATCCACTTCCCCATACACTCTTCCCTGCATCGGGAGTCTTCCCGCCGGACGTTAGCACCACGAAGCCGGGCAGGTTGTTGTTCTCCGTACCCAGACCGTAGGTAACCCAGGACCCAATGCTGGGACGTCCCAGGCGCGGAGAACCTGAGTGAACAAAAAGCTGCGCAGGGGCATGGTTGAACTGATCTGTATATACGCCTTTCAGAAAAGATACTTCATCCGCTAACCGGGCGAAATGTGGGAGGTTCTCTGAGATATACGCTCCGGATTGTCCACGTTGTTTAAAAACGGCCTGCGGTCCCAGCATACGCGGAACTCCCCGGATAAAAGCAAAACGTTTCCCCTCCAATAAAGAGGGAGGACAAAGCTGGTTATGTAACTTTGATAGTTCTGGTTTGAAGTCAAATAATTCGAGCTGCGATGGTGCGCCTGCCATGTGCAGATAGATCACTCGTTTAGCCTTGCCCGGAAAATGCGGAGGTCTTGCACCCATGGCGTCAGATACCGATGCCATCGGGGAAACAGATTTTTCACCCGACACCCCACAGCTGCCTAGCAAGGTCGCCAGCGCGGCAGCTCCCATACCTGCCGCACTTTCCTGTAAGAAGTGTCGGCGCGATAAATTCTTTAGCCCTTCGATATCCGGATTATCATTGAACATCATGTTACTCTTTCGTTATAACTTCATCAAGATTAAGCAAGGCACTTGCAACAACAGTCATGGCAGCAAGTGATGGAGACGGTTTATCCAGAGCTGTCACTTTGCTGGAAGCGGACATGTCACCGGTGTATTGTTTAACAGCATCGTTATACAGCCCATTCAACACGGCTAATTTATTCGCGGGAATATCATGGACAAGAATCAGTTTGTACCCTGTTCTGATCTGTTCTGATGCATTGGTTCCTCCCTTCATCATCCTGGTTGCCAGGTGGCGGGCAGCAACAACAAACGATGAATCATTAAGGGTCACCAAAGCCTGAAGCGGAGTGTTCGTCCTTATCCTTCTGCTTACGCAGACTTCGCGGCTCGATCCGTCGAATGTCATCATAGACGGATACGGACTGGTCCGCTTGGCATACGTATAGACTGATCTGCGGTAATAGTCTTCTCCTTCACTCTCCTTCCAATACTCGTTGCTGTAAACCGAACTCCAGATTCCCTCCGGTTGATAGGGCATAACACTCTGACCATACATTTTTTCACTCAGCAGCCCGCTCACAGCCAGGGCCTGGTCTCTAACCTGTTCAAAGGATAAACGAACCCGCGGGCCGCGCGCAAGTAATCTGTTTGAAGGATCCTTTTCGTAAAGTTCGGGGGTGATATGAGAATCCTGTCGATACGTTGCCGACATGACCAGGTCCTTGATGAGTTTCTTCATACTCCACTGATGCTCATTCATGAATCGCAATGCAAGCCAATCCAGCAGCTCGCGATGTGTCGGTGATGCACCTTGTGTACCAAAGTCCTCCAGCGTTTCTACCAATCCAGTTCCAAAGATCTGTTCCCAAAAACGATTAACCATCGCGCGCGAGGTAAGCGGGTTATCCTTACTCATCAACCAGTTGGCAAAGCCAAGGCGGTTACGGGGCTGGGTGTCTGGAAAAGGGTTTAACGACCGGGGAACGTCGGGGCGAACCGAATCGCCGTGAACTAACCAGTTACCGCGTACGAATATGTTTGTTGTGCGACGCTGATCGCGGCCGTTTTCAATCATTATCGGCGTATGCTCCACTTTCGCATTCACCAATTCCAGGAAATCACGATTGATTTCTGCATACGTAGGACTTGTTTTGCCTGGAAGATCTTCACGAAATGCAAACCATTCAACGCCACTGACAGTCTTATCAGGAGGTATGGAGTTGTTTTTGAAAATAAAATATAAGTCATGTTTCCCTTGGGTTGGCTTTACCGGAAACGACACAGCCTTGTTGGTTTTTTCCAGTCTGCCGCTGATAATTAGTTCACCATCAAGCCTGTCTTTTCTGACTTCAAAAAATCCGCCGGGTTCAGATGCCCAGTAATTCATTATTAATGAAGACTTTCCCTCCAGATTAATTTGTCGCACGCGTGCGCTGCCACCGGAGCGCAATCCCAGGAACTTGTTATCGATCAGCGAGCCATTGATAAACTCGTCAAAGTCATGGGGATGAAATTTTGGTTCCAGCGTCTTCAGGAAAAGTGAAACTTCTGATTCTTTTTCAGGGCCGGATTTTTCCTTAACCCATGTCCGGATGGCATCCACCTTTTTTTGATCCTCTTCCTTATACATTCGAAGGGTTGGATGTTCTCCCGGAGTATCTTCATCGCGGGTATTATTAAAGAAGGCCATCGCCTTGTAATACTCTTCGTTTAAAAATGGATCATAGGGATGGGTATGACACTGGACGCATTGCATGGTTGTGCTCTGCCACACTTCCCACGTAGTGCCTACACGATCTATGAGTGCAGCGACACGAAATTCTTCATCCGTTGTTCCACCCTCGTCGTTATTCATGGTATTGCGATGGAAGGCCGTAGCGATAAGCTGATCGTCGGTTGGTTTTTCCAACAAGTCGCCTGCCAGCTGCTCGATGGTAAACTGATCGAAAGGCATGTCATTGTTCAAAGCCTTAATTACCCAATCACGATAACGCCAAATGGTGCGGCTGCCATCCTTCTCATATCCTTTCGTGTCCGCATAACGAGCCATATCCAACCACCAGGAAGCCCACTTTTCTCCAAACCCGGGGGAAGCCAGCAGTGCATCGACGACCTTTTCATAGGCATCATTACTGTTGTCAGCTATGAACGCATTTGCCTGTTCTGTGGTGGGTGGGATTCCGATAATGTCAAAGTACACCCTTCGGATCAGCATTGCTTTGTTTGCCTCCGGAGAGGGTGAAAGGTTTTCGTTTTCCAGTTTCTCAAGCACGAAATAGTCAATATCATTCCTGGCCCACTCGTCTGAACTTCCGGAAAAACCTGACAACATAGTCGTGGGTTTTGGCACTTCAACTTGTTTAGGGGGTAAATAAGCCCAGTGATCTCCCCAAACCGCGCCCTCTTTAATCCACTGAGTCAGGATGTTGATCTGTTCCTTGCTCAGCGGTTCTTCTTTGTAGGGCATTCTTACTTCCGGGTCCGTTGACGTTATCCTTCGGATCATTTCGCTGTGATCAGGGTCTCCCGGAATGATCACTTTTTTGCCCGATTCGGCTGTATCGAGGGCTTCATGCCGAAAAAGGAGGCTGAATTTGGCGTTTCTCTTGACACCGCCGTGGCAGCTGATACAATGTTTATTGAGGATAGGCTTAACGTCGGCACTAAAATCAATTCGGTCCTGTTTGCAGCCGCTCATCCAAACTAAACCAGCGAATAGCGTTGCAAGGGCGAATCTTATGTGGCGATGAGTTAGCATAGGCTCATAAAATTAGTCCAAAAACCCGGCTTACGAAACAAAATATAGTGTCGTTCGGGGCCGATAAAACCTCAAAATAACTGGCCTTTGGGGACATCCGGGCAGCCAAATTTCTTGCTACTATTTTTAAATCAGGTTGAATATTGTACTTTTGCAGGCTAAAATTTAAAAGTAACATGAACAATTACGAGACGGTATTCATTTTAAATCCCGTTTTGTCTGATGATCAGGCAAAGGATACTGTCGAAAAATTCGTGAAGGTGTTGAAGAAAGCCAATGCAACCATTCTCAATAATGAGCAATGGGGGCTGAAGAAAATGGCTTACCCGATCAACAAAAAGTCAACCGGCTTTTACAATCTCATTGAATTTGCGGCAGAATCACCAGTTGTCGACACACTCGAAACTGAGTACAGAAGGGATGAATCAGTAATGCGCTTTTTAACCACAGTGCTGGACAAGCATTCGTTGCTTTACAATGAGCGCAGACGCAAAGGCGAATTCAAAAACAAAGAGAACAGAAAACCTGTAAAAAAAGCTGAGGAGGGCTCCGGAAGATGACCTTAATGAACGAACCAATCAAACGCGCAGAAATTAAGCCAAAATACTGCCGTTTCAAGAAGAATGGAATTAAGTACATCGACTACAAAGATCCAGACTTCCTGTTGAAGTTTATCAATGAACAGGGCAAGATCCTGCCACGTCGCCTAACCGGAACGAGTCTGAAGTTTCAGAAAAAAGTTGCTCAGGCGGTAAAACGCGCACGTCACATTGCATTGCTTCCTTACGTAGGTGATTCATTGAAATAATCGTTGGACCTTTAAAGAACATACGACCATGGAAGTAATACTGAAACAAGACGTAACCGGACTTGGCTATAAGAACGACACTATCAAGGTGAAAGCCGGATATGGTAACAACTACCTTATTCCAAACGGCTTCGCGCTGATAGCCAATGATTCCAATAAAAGGCTCATTGCTGAGAACGTTCGGCAAGCAGCTCATAAAGCAGCTAAGATCAAACAGGATGCTGAAGCCCTTGCCGCAAAAGTCGGGGAATTAGTCATTGAAATTAAAACTAAGGCCGGCGAGAGCGGAAAGATTTTTGGTGCAGTAACTGCATTACAAATTGCTGATGTCCTCAAAGCCAGCGGTTTTGATATTGATCGCAAGAAAGTACACCTGAAAGAGATACCTAAGCAGATAGGTACGTACACCGCGACGCTGGACCTCCACAAAGAGGTTAAGCACGACATTCAGGTAAAGGTAATTGCAGAATAATAACTCACCAGACCTCTAAAAAAGCCGGTCCAAACAATTTGGCCGGCTTTTTTTATGACTTCGCGGGGCAAATCACTCGATTGCATAAATATTTATAATCATTCTTCATCAAACCTATTGGGTTAGGTGGTATTTTAGTTTCATATACCTAAATCTGAAGCATGAGCGCGACTGAACTCTTTCATAAGTACCCTCTTATCGGCAATACCTGGGATGAAATGTACAATGAAGAGTCTGTCAGAAATCACTACCAAAATGTTTATGACTCTTTATCGAGTATTCCTGCTGACGAATTGAGCAAGAAGGAAGAGCTGGCAAAAAGTCTGTTCATGGCGCAGGGAATAACGTTCACAGTATATACAAGTGGTGAAGGAATTGAGAAGATTTTTCCGTTTGATATTATTCCGCGCATCATCACGGCGTCGGAATGGGACTTCATCGAGCGAGGTATAAAACAAAGGCTGCTCGCCCTTAACCTATTCCTCAAGGATGTATATCACCAGCAATTTATTTTAAAGGACGGAATCGTACCTATCGATCTGATCTACTCTTGCCCTCATTACCTGCGGGAAATGCAGGGCGTAGATGTTCCGCATGACATCTATGTTCATATCGCCGGTATCGACCTGATACGCGACTACGACGGTACTTTCTATGTATTGGAGGACAATCTGAGAACTCCATCAGGAGTATCGTATATGATCGAGAACAGGGAGATTACAAAACGGATCTTCCCTGACCTCATTCCGCAAAACCATGTTTTGCCCGTGACACAATACCCAAACCTGTTGTACAAAAATCTGATGGACCTTTCTCCGGGCCAGGTCTCGTCTCCGAATGTTGTATTGCTTACTCCCGGAATTTACAATTCAGCCTATTTCGAACATACAACACTTGCCAGGCTGATGGGAATTGAACTCGTTGAAGGACGTGACCTGGTAGTGGAAAACCATAAGGTCTTCATGAAGACAACTGCGGGCCTTCAGCAAGTAGATGTGATTTACCGGAGAGTCGACGATGAATATCTCGATCCTCTTGTTTTCAATCCTGAAAGTGTATTGGGCGTATCCGGAATTCTTTCAGCTTACCGGAAAGGAAATGTTGCCATCGTAAATGCTATTGGAAATGGTGTCGCTGATGATAAAGCTATCTATGTATACGTCCCGGATATGATCCGTTATTACCTCAACGAAGAACCCATCCTTAAGAACGTTCCAACATATCAGCTATCGAAACCCGATGAGCGCGACCATGTACTGAAAAATATTAGCCGGATGGTTGTTAAGAAAACAAATGGTTCCGGCGGTTATGGTATGCTTATGGGGCATGCCGCAACCGACAAGGAAATTCATGACTATCAGCTGGAGATAATGAAAGACCCCAGGCAATTTATTGCCCAGCCTGTCATCAGCCTGTCAAATGCGCCCTGTTACATCAACGGTAAAGCACAACCGAGAAGAATTGATTTGCGGCCTTTTGCGCTGTATGGACCAGGCGGAATTGAAATTGTTCCGGGAGGTCTCACGCGGGTAGCCCTTAAAGAAGGGTCATTGGTTGTCAATTCATCACAGGGTGGAGGAAGCAAGGATACATGGGTTCTTGCAGACTAATCCTCCATTTTTAACCTAAGAAAAACGAAACAACATGCTTAGCCGAGTTGCTGATTCACTGTACTGGATGTCGCGCTATATGGAGCGAACGGATAGCATCCTGCGGATGCTGAAAATAAACTATGCCTCTTCGCAGGATAGTCCCGATGAATTTTCGTGGCAACCGGTTTTACGAATATTTGGTCGCCTCGATGAAGAGGATATTTATCAATTCGATCAGAACGGCAGAAAGGTAATTCAGTATATGGTGTTAGACCGCGATAATCCTAACTCTGTATTCAACATGGTTACACTTGCCCGTGAGAATGCCCGTGGGGTTCAGGACAATATCACTGTTGAATTATGGAAATGCCTTAATGAATTCTACCATGTTGTGCGCGACGACAGGTTTGTGTATGCCATTCAACACGGGGATCCGGTAACGGTTCTGGATGCGCTGATACGGGAATGTATGTTGTATTTCGGCGTAACCGACATAACGATGTTTCGGGGTGAAGGATTGTGTTTTATGAACGTGGGCAAGTTTATGGAACGTGCGCTTCAATCGGCCGGTATCCTGGATGTTAAACTCAGTGACCTTGCCTATAACCTGGATAAGCCCACCGATACGGCGTACTGGAAGTATCTGCTCATGTCGATATCCGGGTATTCGTTATACCTCCGACGATACCAATCAGGATTTGAAGCCCGCAATATTATTGACCAGGTGTTATTCAATACTGATTTTCCAAGGTCTGTCCTTTACTCCCTTAATCAACTTCATCGGTATTTCGAACGACTTCGCAGCGAAAAAAACACAGAGGGATTTTCCAAAGTCCATTTTAGTATTGGAAAACTGCGCAGTAAGGTTCAATACTCAGACGTCCAGAGTGTTTCCAACGTCGGACTTCACGACTACCTCACTGAAATCACAGCGGATATCGATGAAATCGGGAATGCGCTGAATAAATACTACTTTGCTTACAGTTAATCTATTCTCAAGGAATCATGTCAAAATTCAAGATCAGGCATAAAACGACCTATAGCTACGAAACTACGGTTCGGGACAGCGCCAATCAAATTATGCTTTATCCCATCAAGGATGCCTATCAGGAAGTACTTCAGCATGATTTGTTGATTACCGGAGACCCTGTCGTTGATTCGTATATCGACTCCTATGGAAATCAGGTAGGAACATTTACGCATGCCAGACCGCATCAGGAACTTGTTATTGACTCAAAAGTTGTTGTTGAAACTATATCCCGCGCAATGCCCGACGATTCCATTTCGCAGGATGTTCAATGGCTTGAACTGGACACGCTCAGGAATCAACCCGAATACATTGATTTCCTTCGTCAGGAAAAGTTTCAGGCTTTGCCGGAAGTTGAAAAAATAATTGAGGCTGAGCAGGATAAACAAAGTACACCGTTTGCGACAGCCAAACACTTCAACGACTATATCTTTAAAAATTTCGAATACAAGAAGGGAATCACCACGGTTGAATCCACCATCGATGAAGTATGGAAGTTACGATCCGGGGTATGTCAGGATTTTGCCCATATCCTTCTTGTTATGCTTCGGCTACGGAATATCCCCGCACGGTATGTAAGCGGTTATATATGTCCCAAGAAAAATGGTATGCGCGGAGAAGGTGCTACTCATGCATGGGTTGAAGCATTTATTCCATTTTATGGCTGGCTCGGTCTCGACCCCACAAATAATTGCCTGGTTAACGAGGCCCACGTACGACTTGCCGTCGGCAAAAACTTCAGTGACTGTTCCCCAGTAAGAGGGACCTATAGAGGCACCTCCAACCACAGTCTAGAAGTTACCGTTATGGTAAGCTATGAAGATGGCCAGACCACGGATGGCGCACCCGAATTTTCTCAACCTCAGGTAAAGGCTACAGTTAACAAAAACTCGTTCAGAAGGCATCAGGAAATGCAGATGCAGCAGTGAGTTTTAGTTATGAGTTATGAGTTATGGGTTATGAGTTGACTAAATGTAGAGTTCTAAATACGGTTGACCGTTTTAAATAATTTTTATTTTTAGATCCCATAATTCTTTTTCCTAGTCGGTCGGAGTCAAACCGCATAAGCCATCATTACACCAACTCATAACTCATCACTCATAACTCATAACTATTTTCAGAACTTATACCTGACGAAAGCCTCCATTGCCTCGTACTCAGCCAACCCCAGGGCATTGTACGCCTGGGCGGTGGCATGATTGCGATCTTCAGCACGCATCCAGAATTCGCGTTTATCGCTGCCCGGGAACATAGCACTGTCTTTTTGGGACTGGTGCTTGAAAACAGCTCTGCGTTTACGCCCGAGTTCATCCGGACTAAGCGGTACAGCCATCTCGATCTGATCAATGTCCCACTCCTGCCATGCACCGCGATACAACCATACCCAGCAATCTTTGGCCCATGGCTTTTTCTTCAACCTTCGAAGCGCCTCGAAAACGGCAGCAAGACACACACGGTGTGTGCCATGCGGATCAGATAGGTCGCCAGCCGCGTAAACCTGATGCGGCTTGATACGGTCAAGAATTTCCATAGTAATTCGGATATCTTCCTCACTCAACGGTTTCTTTTTTACGGCACCTGTTTCATAAAATGGCATATCCAGGAAATGCATCTGTTCATCGGGAATACCAACGTAACGGCCACCCGCCTTTGCTTCACCTCTTCGAATCAATCCCTTTATTTTTAAAACCTCGGGGCTATCCAGCTGACCTGGTCCTTTCCGCTGAAGCGACTGCACTATTTTTTTATAAAACTTTGCTCCGTCGGACTTGCTCAACCCAAACTGGTCATTAAAGTCCCGCACAAAATCAGCAAAACGGATTGCATCATCATCAAAGACTGCAATATTACCCGAAGTCTGATAGGCCACATGCACTTCATGCCCCTGGTCAACGAGACGAATGAACGTGCCACCCATCGAAATAACATCATCATCCGGATGAGGTGAGAAAATAATCGCCCGCTTAGGAAAAGGTTTTGCACGTTCCGGCCTGCGAGAATCATCGGCCTTGGGTTTTCCACCCGGCCATCCGGTGATTGTATGCTGAAGGAAATTAAAAACTTTAATGTTCACCTGGTAGGCGGAACCGTACTCTGTAATAATATCACCCATACCATGTTCCATATAGTCATGGTTCGTAAGTTTGAGGACTGGCTTCTTAACTTTTTGACAAAGCCAAACAACAGCCTTGCGTATGAGGCTATCATTCCAGTCAACACTATCAAGTATCCACGGAGTCTTGTTCCTTGTCAACGCCGATGCGGCAGCACCATCCACTATGATGGTACAATCGCGATGTTTCTGTAAGAATGATGAAGGTATCTGATCGGTTATAGGTCCTTCAACGGCTTTATAGATAACGGCCGACTTGCCTTCTCCCCAGGCCATCATGTAAACCTTTGCTGCTTTCATAATAGAGCCAACGCCCATCGTGATCGCTTTGCGCGGAACATTTTCTTCACCAAAGAAATCGCTGGCTGCATCAATTCGTGTCACCTGATCCAGTGACACCAACCTGGTCAGGGATTTCTCGGACGAGCCCGGTTCGTTAAATCCAATATGTCCGGTACGGCCAATCCCCAATATCTGAATATCCAGACCGCCCAGCGTGTCTATCTTTTCCTCATAACTTCGGCAAAACTCACCTACCTCTTCTCTCGACAGCGTTCCATCCGGAATGTGAATGTTTTTCTTTGGTATATCAATGTGATCAAAAAGATGTTCCCGCATAAACCGAACGTAACTTTGAAGCGCTTCAGGCCGCATGGGGAAATATTCATCCAGGTTAAAGGTGTAAACATTCTTAAAGCTTAATCCTTCCTTTTGGTGCATCTTTACCAGCTCGGCATAAAGCCGGGTCGGTGATGAACCGGTTGCCAGTCCAAGTACACAAGGCTTATTCTCTTTCTGACGGGCCTTGATAAGGGCGGCAATTTCCTTTGCCACATAGACAGAGCCTTCTTCGGAAGTGTTAAAGATTTTTACCGGAATCTTTTCAAAAGCGGTAAGGTCATTATTCATAATTTTGATTGGTTTTGGGCGTCATTAAAACTGAAGTTTAAAGTATCTCAAAAAGTGGGAAATTTTCAAGTGTTTGCGGAAACATTATTTTTATGAATCACTTTCGAACAGTCGTTAGTCCCGGGCCGTCAGCTTCCAAAATCGGTATCTCAGACCAGATTCTCACGATTGGGTCGTGTTTTGCCGACTCGATGGGAAATCGACTCAAATCGGCCAGGTTGCCCACGCTGGCAAATCCCTATGGCAACCTCTACAACCCCTACTCTATCTTTAAGGCTATCCGGTATGCCATCACTAACGAATCGCCTATCCCAAAAAGCTTTCTAAAACATCATGATGTTTTTCTCAACTACGACTTTCATTCAGAAGTGTCGTCGCTTCAGGAAGACGAACTCCAACGTCAACTTACTGAAATTATCGGAACAACGCATAATTTCATACGGAATGCCCAGTGGCTCATTGTAACATTTGGCACTGCCTGGGTGTACACCCGTAATGATACCGGAGAAATTGTTGCCAATTGTCACAAACAGCCTCAGGCACTATTCACAAAGTCGCTGATGACACAGAAGCAAATAATGAATTCCTTCGATTCCTTATACCTGGAACTTAAACAGCTGAACCCCGGGATCAAAATCATCCTTACTGTGAGTCCGGTACGGCACATTAAAGATACCCTCGAATTAAACAGCGTAAGCAAATCGATTTTACGCGCCAGCTGTTTTACTATTGTCCAGGAAAATCCAGAGATAACGTATTTCCCCGCCTACGAAATGTTGCTGGATGATTTGAGAGACTATCGCTTTTACAAACCCGATATGATCCACCCCAACTCGGTGGCCGAAGATTATATCTGGTCAGGGTTTACAACTGCTTATTTTACATCCTCCCTGATAAATTTCATGCAGGCATGGCAGAATATTCAAAATGCATTGGATCATAAGTCCTTCCACCCTACGTCTAGTGCACACCAGAACTTTTTGAAGGATCTTCTGGTTAGGCTGGAGGGTTTCAGGCACATAACGAACGTGGATGCAGAGATAGCACGAGTCATGGCTCAGCTCCGCTAAGATTTTCAGGTGGTCATGATCCTGTCAGCACAACCTAACCAATGAAATCATCAACAGTATGGTTCACAAACACAATAGACTAATTCATTCAACTTCTCCGTACCTCCTTCAACATGCCTCAAACCCTGTTGATTGGTATGAATGGGGTGAAGACGCATTAAAAACTGCCGTCGAACAGGATAAGCCCATCCTCGTAAGTATCGGCTATTCTTCCTGTCACTGGTGCCATGTGATGGAACGTGAATCGTTCGAAAAAGAAGACATCGCGCAGGTGATGAATGAATACTTCGTGTGTATCAAAGTTGACCGGGAAGAGCGCCCGGATATTGATCAGATTTATATGGATGCGGTTCAGGCCATGGGTATTCATGGAGGTTGGCCGCTCAACGTCTTTCTTACTCCTGATCAAAAACCATTTTTCGGAGGAACGTACTTTACTGCGCAGGGATGGACACAGATCCTTCATAATATTCACAATGCTTATGTTGGAAATCGAAATGAACTCGTGCGCCGGGCAGATGAACTGGGGTTACATCTGCTCCGTTCCGATGTTGCGCGCTTCAGGCAAAAAAACAGCGACCCGCAATGGAAAGATGATATTCAAACGCTCTACGGCAAACTCGAGTCGCACTTTGATACCCAATGGGGAGGAATGGACCGCGCTCCGAAGTTTATCATGCCATCCGTATGGCATTTTCTCCTGCGGTATTACCACGTTACTGGCAATCCGGATACCCTGAAACAAATCAAGCTTACTCTCGACAAGACAACTCAGGGAGGAATCTATGATCAGGTAGGTGGTGGATTTGCCCGATACTCGGTCGATGCGCATTGGTTCGCACCCCATTTCGAGAAAATGTTATATGACAACGCCCAACTGTTGTCCTTGTATGCAGAAGCTTATGCCGTAACCCGTGATGAAGTTTACAAAACCATCGTCTATGAAACATTCGCATGGTTGCAACGCGAAATGACTCACGAAAACGGAGGCTTCTTTTCGGCACTTGATGCTGACAGTGAGGGAACAGAAGGTTTATACTACATATGGACAAAAGAAGAATTGGAACAGATACTCGGTCCGGACGAGAAGTTGATCTCCGCCTATTATGCTGTAACACCCGCTGGCAATTGGGAGCACGGCAGAAATATTCTGAAGCGTGACACACCGGACGAAACTTTTTTGAAGGAAAAAACCCTTGCTGCCTCCGAATGGCAAACCATTTTAAAAAATTCGAAACAAAAGCTCCTCACACATCGCGACAAACGCATCCGGCCCGGGCTTGATGATAAAATCATCACTGCCTGGAATGCAATGACCGTGTGCGGACTTATTGACGCCTTCAGCGTTTTTGAGGATACCCGGTTTTTGGAAGCTGCCATAAAGAATATGCACTTTATTGAAAGGGAGCTGGCGGAGAATACACGCCTGCATCGATCCTTCAGAGAAAAAAAATCTACCGTCTACGGGTTTCTGGATGATTATGCCTTTGTAATCAAAGCACAGCTTAAGCTCTATCACGCCACGTTCGACGAATATTGGATTCTCCGGGCCTCGGAGTTCATTCAGCATACACTCACGCATTTTTTCGATCCGCATGAGGGATTTTTTTACTATACGTCCGCAGATGCTGAAGCTCTTATCACCCGGAAAAAGGAAATATTCGACAATGTGATTCCTTCATCCAATGCGATCATGGCCCAGAACCTCCACCTTGCAGGAACACTTCTCGATAACGATGAATGGAAAGAAATTGCCCAATCGATGACCAACTCGCTGTCAGACCTTATCAGATCAGAACCTAATTATATGTCGCAATGGGCCATCGTATATCTCGAAATAAACAGAGGTCTGAAAGAGGTGCTGCTGACGGGAACCGGAATTCAACGTCTACGGGCTGAGCTTCAAAAGGAGTTCTATCCCTTCATTCTGCTTCAGGGATCAACGGGCACTAGCAAGCTTCCGTTATTTGAAGGAAAGGTACCGCCACAGGGAAGGGATACGATCTATGTCTGTTACCAAAAAACGTGTCAACTCCCCGTGTTTTCACTGGAGGATGCCAAAAAACAATTCTGAATAGCACGACAAGCTTTAGCACCTTCGGGTATTGGAACGGCTAATTTCTCCTGTCGTAATAGTTGAAACAGGCAGGATACTTCTCTATCTTACACAAAAAGTATTTCTTATGATAAGGAAGTTTTCAACGATCGGCGTCACCTTGATGCTGATTCTGTCCTGCTCCAAAAAAGAATCCGTCATGGCCCCCGCTATTGTCGGCCCCACACCCAGTGAAAGTCAACTGGCATGGCATGAAATGGAAATGAATGCCTTTGTTCATTTTACAACGAATACATTTACCGGCAAAGAATGGGGATACGGTGATGAACTACCTGAAATATTTAATCCAACTGCCTTTGATGCCAGCCAATGGATAACCACCATAAAAAACACAGGCTTCAAGGGCGTTATCCTAACCTGCAAGCATCACGACGGGTTTTGTTTATGGCCCAGTCAGTATACCGATCACTCCGTAAAAAACAGTCCCTTTCAAAATGGCCAGGGAGATATAGTCAAAGAAGTATCGGAAGCCTGCAAACGCGAGGGATTGAAGTTTGGAGTTTATCTTTCCCCATGGGATAGAAACCGTGCTGACTATGGTTCGCCTTCCTACGTCGAATACTACCGAAATCAACTGAAAGAATTATTTACATCGTATGGGCCAGTGTTTGAAATGTGGTTTGATGGTGCCAACGGAGGGGATGGGTATTATGGAGGAGCCCGGGAAACCCGAAAAATTAAGGGCTCAACATATTACGATTGGCCTACGACGCTGGACTTGGTACGCGAGCTTGAACCCAATATTTTATTTTTCAGCGATGCCGGACCTGGAGTTCGGTGGGTAGGAAATGAGCGTGGCGTAGCAGGTGAAACAAACTGGAATACGATCACTCCTGACACCCTGTTTGCCGGCAAGCCAGGGATAGAAAAACTGCTGAATGCGGGTGATGAAAATGGTACCGCCTGGATACCGGCAGAAGTAGATGTGTCAATCCGACCGGGCTGGTTCTATCATGCGGAAGAAGACTCGCTTGTGAAAACCCCGGAACGCCTTTTTGAGATCTACCTGTCTTCTGTAGGCCGGGGTTCCACGCTGTTGCTCAACATTCCCCCGGACAAAAGAGGGCTGATTCATGAAAATGATGTTGCCGCATTAAAAGGCTGGAAAGAAATCATGGATCGGGAGTTCAAAAAGAACCACGCCTTAAACGCAGAAACCGCTGCAAGCAGCCACCGTGAGAATCTCCAATACTTTGCTCCTTCAAACACCACGGATGGAAATAAGGAGACTTATTGGGCTACTGACGATGGCATCACCACAGGTTTTCTTGAAATCAGTCTAGGCAAAAACACGACCATCAAATATGTACACCTTCAGGAGTATATTAAACTCGGTCAGCGTATCAAGTCGTTTACTGTCGATGCGTGGGTAGGAGACAACTGGAAGACCGTGGCAACCGGGACAACTATAGGTTACAAAAGAATTGTCACCGTGCAGCCAGTAGAAACGAACAAACTTCGCGTCAATATTGTTGAGTCAAAAGCGTGTCCGCTGATATCCAATATTGAAGTATACTAAAAGTCTGGCTGGTGCATCATTCTGTTCTCTTATTTTATCTGATCTCTTTCCTGAGTCAGGAACCCGCACCAGGAATTTATATTGTAACTCAGCCCGGAAAAAAGGTTTCCTGTGAAAACCTGTTGAAGATGCTCATTGGCAATGATAAAGTTTGCCTTTCTAAAAAGCCTATTATTTCTGTTGATGACATCGAATCAGTCACTGATATAAAGTACAATCCGCAGATTGAGGCCTATTATCTGGATGTCAGGTTTTCCTCCAAGGGACTTCAGACGCTGAATACCGCTATCCGGTCACTACCAGAGATCAGATTTGCCTTAGTAAGCGGCCGCGAAGTTGCCTGTATTTTTAATGTCGATCCTGAAAAACAATTACACTTTATCCGCATCGGTATTGGAGAAGATCTGTCGGATTTAAAGGTAGTTCATAGTTCGCTGAAGGAGCTAACACAATAGTAAAACAGTCTCCGGAATTATTCCCGACAAGCATTCACACTACGCGCTTATTCAAACAAATCCGAGGATTGCGGAACATGGCAGCATAGAAAAAAGGCTTAGTTTTACGCATCTGCAGCAGGAACGCAGATAACGTTGCACATGACCTCTGAGCTGTTTAACCCGGATACCGAAACCAGAAATACGCTCTTCGCGGAGCTCCTGCTTCCTGTGCCTATTCCAAAACTATTCACGTACCGTGTACCTCATACTTTAAACGAAGCAATAGCCATAGGACAACGCGCAATCGTTCAGTTCGGAGACAGGAAGATACTTACCGGAATCATCACTGCTATTCATGACAGGCCTCCGAAAGACTATGAAGCAAAATATCTTCTGGAGTTACTGGATCAGTATCCCTCCGTAACTGAAGTCCAGGTGAAACTTTTTAACTGGATGGCAGATTACTATCTCTGCACCTCCGGCGAAGTTCTGAATGCAGCGTTGCCAAGTGGACTGAAACTTTCTAGCGAATCCAGGGTTCAGCTTCATCCGGCGTTTAGTCTGGAAGAAAGTGATCTGTTTTTTTCAGAGAAGGAAGTAATATTATTAAAACAGTTGGCGAATGAATCACTTGAGTACTCACAGATTGTGCAGCTGCTGGGTGTTAAACACCTGTATAGTATTCTGAAGTCATTGGTGGGAAAAGAGGCGGTTATTTTGTATGAAGAAGTTAAAGAAAAGTTTAAGCCGAAGACTGAAAAGAAAATAAGGCTGACAGAAGCATACCTGACTTCCTCATCGCTGGAAAAGCTTTTTGAGACGTTGGCATCAAAACCAAAACAAGAAGCTATCCTTCTGAAATACCTTCAGGAGGTACCCATATTGAGCGATCGGTCCGGAAATGCCACAGGTCTGTCAAAAAAGAAATTGCTGGAAGATCTTTCAGAGTCATCTCTGAATACCTTGCAAAAAAACGGTGTGCTGGAAGAATTTGAAATTGTTGTGTCCAGATTTGAAGAGGAAAAATTAACCGATACCCATCCCATTCAACTCAGTGTTGAACAACTTCACACCCAGGCCGAAATTCTGGAGGCCTTCAAGAATCAGGGAATAACGCTACTGCATGGAATTACGGGCAGCGGAAAAACTGAAATCTACATTAACCTTATCCAGCAAGCGCTGGAAGGTGGCTCGCAGGTACTTTGTCTGCTGCCTGAGATTGCGTTGACAACTCAAATTGTGCAACGGCTGAAAAAGATATTTGGTACAGTCATGGGCGTGTATCATTCAAGGTTCTCAGATAACGAACGGGTTGAGGTCTGGAACGGAATCCTTTCGGGAAGATTCAAATTTGTGGTAGGTGTTCGTTCCTCTGTCTTTTTGCCCTTTGATAACCTTGGATTAATCATTGTGGATGAGGAGCATGATGCGTCCTACAAGCAACAAGAGCCGGCACCGCGGTATCATGCCAGGGATGTGGCGCTGATGATGTCGCAGATGCATCACGCGAAGGTGCTGCTAGGTTCGGCTACCCCATCCGTTGAAAGTTACTACCAGGCACAGCGTGGAAAGTATGGGTTCGTCAAACTCGACAAACGTTTCGGGGAAGCACAGCTGCCGAAAATTGTGCTTGCCGATATGAGTCAGGAACGTAAACACAAGACGGTTAAGGGAGAATTTTCAGGCGTATTGTTACGGAGCATTCAGGATACCTTGTCAAAAAAAGAGCAGGTTATCATTTTTCAAAATAGAAGAGGCTACTCTCCCATGGTGAACTGTGAAGATTGTGGGTGGGTACCCAAATGTGTTAACTGTGCCGTTAGCCTTACCTATCACCAATTCCGCCATGCGTTGATTTGCCATTACTGCGGTTACAAGGAGCCTCTGCCGCAAGCTTGTCCCACCTGTTCCTCCACCCGTCTGAAAACTTTGGGATACGGAACTGAAAAACTGGAAGAAGAATTAAGCGTTCATTTTCCGGATGCGAAGGTTCAACGGATGGACCTGGATACTACGCGTTCAAAAACCGGCTATGAGTCCATCATTGAGGAATTCGAACGCGGAGAGACAAACATTCTCGTCGGCACGCAGATGGTTACGAAAGGACTTGATTTTGACCATGTGAGTCTGGTCGGGATTTTTAACGCCGACCGCATGATTCACTTTCCTGACTTCCGGTCGTATGAACGCGCTTATCAATTAATCACGCAGGTTAGTGGCCGCGCGGGACGGAGGGATAAGCCTGGCACCGTAGTGATTCAGACTGCCAGCCCGGAGCATCCGCTTTTACAAACTATACTCCATCACGGATTTGAAGATTTTTATTTCGCCCAACTTGAAGACAGAAGGGAACATGATTACCCGCCGTTCTCCCGATTGATTGAAATAACAGTAAAGCACACAGACAAAAAAGCCTGTGTCACAACTGCCGCAGTACTATTTGAATCGCTGAAGGGATCGCTTTCAGGAACAAAAATATTTGGACCCGGGGAGCCCATGATTTCAAAAATCAAAAATCAATACCTGATGAGTCTGTTGATCAAGATTCCGCGAGGCAGCAGCGAACTGGTTAACCTGAAGAACAAGTTAGTCCAGGTAGTTCAACAAGTATCGAAAGAAAAGGAGAATAGGAATGCAAGAATTGTCATTGATGTGGACCCGGTTTAAGGCGGTCAATCCGCGTAAAAAATAAGGTCGTAAATGAAATTTTATCCGTTTACAGAAAGAAATATCTCGTCTGCAGGAAAATAACTAGATTACTTCAACAAAGTACTTAGGCCATCAACCAAAATCCTGCTATGAAAACACTGCTTACAATCCTCCTGTTCGCATCGGTGACGATCGTTGTCCAATCCCAGAATTTCCGCAAGCCGGACAAAAGTCCCATGGATATGGCTTATTTCCCTGATCATTTTGCGCATGACCGAAAAGAAGGCGAAAAAGCCATTGTCCGTGTAACGTATAGCCGTCCGTCAAAAAATGACCGGCAGGTATTTGGCAAACTCGTTCCCTATGGTTCAGTTTGGCGGACAGGCGCGAACGAGGCCTCCGAAATCAAGTTTTATCAGGACGTTGAGCTGAATGGACAAAAAGTGAAGGCGGGTTCTTACTCCCTCTTTACCATACCCGGAGAAAAAGAATGGACAATAATTCTGAACTCCGACCTGGATTATTGGGGAGCCTATAAATACAATGTCAAAAATGATGTGGCACGAACTACTGCCACTGTTTCTTCCTTATCAGAACCCCTGGAAAATTTCAGTATTTTGTTTGAATCCAAAGGAGATAAGAAAGCCGTGATGAAACTCGGATGGGACAAAACGGTGGCTGAGGTGCCTTTTAGCTATTAGTTTAGTCCTATAGGTCAACATATAATGTATGCTGAAATATTCCTTACCCTATTTTTGATAGGACATTTCATCCGAACTTTGTCTGGTCTTTTTTCATCGCCCCCCTCAGGGGCCGGGGAGGCCCCGCATGTTCCATCTGGTCTGCGCCCAATCCACACAGGCCCCGGCCAGTCCGCCCCCCGGCGGACGAGGCCCTGCTGAAACATGCTGGAAGTTTCTGTGCGCATTTAACGCAATATCAAATATACAACCATTATCATTTCACAGGAAAGTTGGCAAAGTAGGACTAATCATTCTTCATTAGAAACGTAAAAGATAAATGAATAAACTCTACACGGCAGATTATATAGTGTTCTTATTATATTTCCTGGTAGTCTCCGGGTATGGCTATTACATCTATAAGAGAAAAAGAACAACGTCATTAGATTCAAAGGCCTTCTTCCTCGCCGAAGGCTCACTTACCTGGTGGGCTATTGGTGCCTCCCTTATCGCCTCCAATATTTCTGCAGAACATTTTATCGGCATGTCTGGCTCCGGATTTGCGCTGGGATTAGCCATTGCTACCTATGAATGGATGGCTGCCGCGACGCTGATCATCGTTGCTGTTTTTTTTATTCCCATTTATCTGAAGAACAAGATTTATACGATGCCGCAGTTTCTGGCTACACGATATAACAATCACGTCAGTACGATTATGACGGTGTTCTGGCTTCTGGTGTACATCTTTGTAAATCTGACTTCCATAATTTACCTCGGCGCAATTGCCATCACGTCTATCTCTACCATCAGTTTTGGCTGGTGTGTGGTGGGACTCATTGTCTTTTCTGTCATTGTAACGCTCGGGGGAATGAAGGTTATTGGTTATACGGATGTTATACAGGTATTGGTATTAATGATCGGTGGCCTGGTGACTGCCTACCTTTCCCTTAGCCTGGTATCCGAGAATTTTGGTCATGGTGCCAATGTGCTGAAGGGGCTTTCGATCTTACGGGAAAAAGCCGACTCTCATTTCCACATGATTTTTAAAAGTGATCATCCATACTATAAGGATCTTCCCGGCCTGTCCGTGCTAATCGGAGGTATGTGGATCAATCAATTAAATTACTGGGGATGTAATCAGTACATTGTCCAACGAGCCCTGGGAGCGGATTTAAAGACAGCACGCAACGGGATTCTTTTTGCTGCCTTCTTGAAACTTTTAATTCCAGTCATTGCTGTCTTACCTGGTATAGCCATGTTTGTGTTACACCAGGAGGGATATTTTCAGCAGGAGATGACGGATGGAATTGGTAATGTTAAGCCCGATCACGCGTATCCCATATTGATGAATCTTCTGCCTGTCGGATTAAAGGGTGTTGCTTTCGCCGCCTTAACAGCCGCCATCGTTGCTTCCCTGGCAGGAAAGGCAAATAGCATTTCCACAATCTTCTCGCTGGACCTGTATAAAAAATTCATCCGTAAAGATGCCAGCGAACGGAACCTGGTAATCGTTGGACGGTGGGCCGTAGTTGTCTCCATGATCCTGGCAGGATTAGTAGCTCCTGCATTAACTACCCTTGACCAGGCCTACCAGTTTATTCAGGAGTACATCGGTTTTATTGCGCCCGGAGTGTTAGCGATCTTCCTGATGGGATTGTTTTGGAGGAAGGCAACTTCTGCCGCTGCCCTCGCCGGTGCGTTACTCACCATCCCTGTTTCAACCATCCTGAAGTTTCTTCCGCACATGACAAATGGAGCTTTTCCTGACTATCCGTTTCTCGACCGGATGTCCATAACCTTTGTGTTGATACTCGTTGTAATGGTGGTAATGAGTTTGGCAAACCCTGAAAAAGATAAGCCAAAAGTTATTGAAATAGACAGAGAAATGTTCCGCGTTACGCCTGGATTTACAATCGGTTCTGTGATTATCCTGGGAATACTGGCAGCGTTGTATACGGTATTCTGGTAACGCTACCCCTGCTTTTCTGTTTTATCTACGGGTCTGTTATGCCACCAGGAAGCCAGTAGTGACCCCGTGATATTCATCAACGGAGAAAATACGGCGGGTGCGAGACCAACCGTAGCCATTTTGCCCATTGCCAGGGCAATACCTGATGCGAGGCCGCCATTTTGCATGCCGACTTCAATCGCGACGGTACGGCAGTCTCTTTCCGGCATGCTGAATAGGCGTGCTCCCCAATATCCGAGAAAGTATCCGGAGGTATTGTGAATAATGGATGAAACAACAAGCAATGCGCCGATTTCCAACAAGCTGTTTCTCCCAACCGCCGTAATAACAACAATGATCAACGCTATACCCCCCATGGAAACATAAGGCATGGCATCATGAAGCCACTGCGCCTTACCGCGAAAAATGCGGTTGAATACGAGTCCTGCGCCGATCGGAATAATAACCATCTTAAAAATGTCCCACATCATCTTCATCACATCAACCTCAATAAACTCACCGGCTAAGAAACTCATCAAAAAAGGTGTCACAAAAGGCGCGAGCAGGGTAGTCACTGTGGTGAGCGTAATGGAAAGTGCCAAATTAGCTTTCGCGAGATATGCCATCACATTAGATGCCAGGCCGGCCGGAGAACAACCAATAAGAATTATACCTGCTGCAATCTCAGGTGGAAAATTTAATATGTTAGCAAGTGTATAGCCCACCATAGGCATAATGGCGAATTGGCCCACAGTTCCAATGATAACCCCTTTTGGCATTTTTACAACTCCCATAAAATCATTGAGGCTGATAGCGGTACCCATGCCAAACATAATCAGCTGTATGAGTGGAGTAATAAGCTTGCCCAGTGAAAAACCATTGATCTCCACGAAGTATTGCGGGTACGTAAGGGCAATGGCTACGGCACCAAAGATCATCAACGGATAGGAAAATCCCCGTAACATTTTATACTTCCGAAATCCTAGTGCCGCAGCAAGAAAACCAATGGTGAGTAGGGCTCCCATGACCTCCATACGTCCCATTCCAGCGAAAACGATAGCCAGTAAAAAACAAGTGATGGATATACCCAATAACACTTTGTAAATATCCACTTGCGTCTGCATGGCCTTAATTATGGTTCTACCGGGATTTTGAATTTATAATGGCAGGTCGAAAATCTACCAAGTCCTGTTCTTCATAAATTCGTCAACATCAGAACGTTTTAGCGGGACATCCGGAGCATTTACGGCGATCCACTTAATAAATGCGTCTCTTATCTCATCAGGCCACTGACTATCAATCTGACCCGTGGTATACCGACCTTCTTTCAACATGGCATGTCCGAACATGTCACGCACGATAATAAACTCCGCTGTCTTCACCACCTTTTCCGCGAGGTGAGCCGGAATAAAAACTACACCTGCCCGTTTTGCCAGCACAAGATCACCCGGCAACACCAGTGCCTGGCCAATTCTTATCGGTGTATTGAGTCCCATCAACACGACATCCAGAAGAAAGGACGGATGCCAATCCCTTACAAGCGCATTAAATCCCTGGATCTTCGATAACCCATCCAGATCACGCGCCGAACCATCGAAGATCACGCCGTTCCCGGACTTGGCATAAATTGAATTTCCCAGGTTATCACCCATCAAGGTTCCATCCTTAATTTTTCCGAAACCGTCAGCAACATAAACATCTCCTTTTGTCAGGCCATCAATTGGCCATGCATTGGTATTCCCGGTCCTACCTTGCTTTGCACCCCGGTCTTTTATATTTTTTTCTATATCCGGCCGGGTGGGCATAAACATCGCCGTTACTGCACGTCCTGCAATGGTGACATCCTGGTGAATCATTTTCCAATTGCCGTCATACTGATTGATATACCCCTCATTCCGCAACACAGTCCATACATCTTCAACCGTGACATTCCTCGCTCTTTTAATGAGGTCATCCGGTATTTTCGGGCGTCCATCCGGAAAGCGATCGCCTTTCCATTCGGATGTTAAAAAGATCAGTTCTTCTTTTGGCATTGTTTGTGCCAGTAACACGCCATGGCTATGCGACGCAAAGAGCACCAGGCACACGATTATCAGTTTCTTCACTTGAGATTAATGTTTTGGTTGTCGTTAAGATACAAAGTTCATCGGCTGTACCCTATATTTAAATCATTGACCGCTATTTATTCCAAAGTGGTCTTGAAATTCCGTTCAGGTCGTATACTACACTGCCGTCACGGATCGTCAGCTCGCACTCCAGTTTCTGGTCACCATCCATTCGGAATCCCGATGAATCGATAAAACCAAACTTGCCTTTACGAAGGCTGAAGAGCGCTACGTCAGCCCCGGCGCCTGCCGACAAATGACCAAGTTCCTCACGGTGTATGACCTGAGCAGGCTTCCAGGTAGAGGCTGCCACCAGCTGTGGTACAGTCATTCCCATATTCAGGAATTTCGACATGATGTTCAGTTGATCCTTCATCCCTGCATTCATACTTCCCGTATGGAAGTCGGTGCTGATAGTGTTGGGAAGAAAGCCGCTTTTTAAGGCTGGAATTGCCTGCGAAAACCGGAAACTACCTCCTCCGTGCCCGACATCGAATATTATTCCTCGTTTCTGCGCGGCATCAACAAAAGGTAAGACCTTCCCTTGCCCATCAACAATTGGCATCCGCGAAGCGAGCTGAGCAAATGTGTGAGTAAAGATATCGCCCGGACGAAGGTGTTTCATAAAAAGTTCTTCGATGGAAAGCGGAGGCACACTTCCGCCAAAATCAACAATTACCGGAACGTTGGCGATCTTTCCCGCTTCAACGGCACGATCAACCGGATCCCATTCCTTACCCATATAATGGGCGACCTTTATACCGACAATTTCCTTATTCTGTCTAACCACTGCAGCCGTCAACTTTGCATCCATATCCTGGAGGTTCTGTTCATACGGCCCCCCGCGCATCCCCTCTCCGACTATATTCAGAAAAGAAAGTACCCTGGTTTTTGAATGAGCAATCGTCTGCGCTTTGAAGGTATCAAAGGTTTTCCATCCCGCGCCGCCGCAATCAACAACGGTGGTAACACCGCTGCGGAAGGTAAACCCATCGGGTGGAAGTGCTTCAAATCCGTCTCCCAGATAATGATTTTCCTTGGTTCCGAAGAAGTTATGTGAGTGGATATCAATGAGACCCGGTGTAACGAATAATCCTTTGGCATCAATTACCTGCGCTTGTCCCGCATTAATGCTCTTCGCGATGAGCGCGATCTTGCCTTCCCGAATGGCCACATCCATTACCTCATTGATGTTGTTTTTGGGATCGATCACGTGTCCTCCCTTTATGACAATACTGTAATCCTGTGATTTCACGGGAATCCCTGCAGCCAAAAGAAGGGAAAAAATAAAAAGAAGAATTTTTTGATTCATGAGGTCAATAATTTTTAAGTTCCAAAATTTTGTTTCTGCAGCAGACCGGGATTTCTATATATAGGCAATACAATCTATTTCCACCAGTGAGTCACCAGGAACTCCACCATATACCGCTACCGTGGTACGTACCGGAGGCTTGCTTCCGAACCGCCCTTTATAGGCTTCGTTCATTTTTTTGTAGTCATTCAGATCGTGGAGAAATACACTGCACTTCAATACCTTTTCCATGGAGGATCCGGCCTTAATTAATTCCTTCTCAACCTCGTCCAGCACATGCTTCGTGTGTGCGGTTATATCACCATCAAAATGCGCACCCTTGCCGGCCACAAAAACAAGATTTCCAAACTTTGTAGACCCTGAGAACAGGGGTACATCCTGATCATCTTTCACAACATTAAACACTTCCTTTTCCGGAGTAGTATCTGCCTTTGCCTTTCCTGCGATACCCAATCCGGCGATACCGGCGAAGGATGCGAAAATTTTCTTTAACGTGGATCTTCTTTGTTCTTTCATGGTGTTTGGAATTTAGATTGGATTAGAAAGTTGAAATTAGAAATTAGAAATAAGAAGTATGTCATTTCGCAGCACTTTGTGCGTCCCGGATGGCCTTAACTTCTTCAGGCTTCACTTCGCTGGCTTTGTTACCAAAGTTCTGTCTTATATACGTCAATACATTCGCCGCTTCCTCGTTGCTGAGGAAACTATGCTGGGGCATGGCGTTGATATAACTCTCACCATTTACCACAATGTTACCCTCCAGCCCATTCAATATCACACCGATAAGTCTCTTTTTGTCGCCAGTTACCCAATCCGTACCAGCAAGTGGCGGGAATCGGCCTGAGGCGCCTTTGCCATCCTTTTGGTGGCAGGTAGCACAATAGAGATTGAAGATCTTCTCACCTCCGGCAACTATTCCTTTGTCGAGGTTATCATTAACCCTATCAGGTGTCCGAATGTGCGACAGAGATTTGCGCTTCTCCATGGTTGCCAGTTGTTCATTTCCAAAGTCATCCTTATCGCCTTTATACATAATTCTCCAAATTTTGCCTTTCTCGGTTTCAGCAATATATAAGGACCCGTCCGGGCCCATCGCAATCCCCATGGGTCGGTATACTGCATTACTGACACTTACGATCGGGTCTACTTCGGCAAACCCGTCGGCAAAAATCTCCCAAGCCCCCGTCGGTTTTCCATTTTCAAACGGCACAAAACAAATGAAGTACCCCGACTGAGGATACGGTGCACGGTTCGTTGAACCATGAAAAGCAATAAAAGCGCCATTTTTATAACGCTCTGGAAATTGATCCCCGGAGTAGAAGAATAAATCATTAGGAGCCCAATGTCCCGGAAAACCCATGATCGGTTTTTCAAACTCGCTGCAACGTCCAATTTCATTGCCATCGCCACCGTACTCCGGAGCAAGGACTTTTTTCTCCTGTATCTGATCATAGTAACAATATGGCCAGCCAAAGTCGGCGCCTTCTGTTACTTTCAGAAACTCCTCGGAAGGCAGCATAGCGCTTTGCCAGGGTGTGAAGAGGCTTGCCCATAGTCTAAGCAAATCATCTCTTCCGTGCATCACCAGGTATAAGTTATCATCGGCGGGATTCCACTCCATTCCGACAACACTGCGGATGCCGGTTGCATATTTGTAACCATCCTTTTGTGTTTGTCCTTTTTTGTTGGCGTCAAACCTCCATACACCACCATGGAGTTCAAGCTGCGGACAAGGATCCAGTCCAGGGCTCGCAGGAGTCCGGTTGATTTCCTGACAGGCATTAGAATTTGCACCATAGGGAACATACAGGTTCCCCTTGTTGTCAAAAGCAATTGGCTTGGCTATGTGTTCATGCATTCCATGCTCGTGGTCGTCGATAACAATTTGTTCCAACTCACCTTCCGGTACCAGTTTACCCGGCGTTAACTTCTGGCGGTAAACAACCAGTTCAGAACTAAAATAAAGGTATCCGTTATAGATCCGCATGGCCGTGCCGTAACTTCTTTCCTTCTCGTACTGCCCGAACGTTTCAATGATATCAGCCTTCCCATCGTTGGTGGTATCCCGAAGGGCTACGTTCCTTCCATCCGGTTTTGAAAATCTTGACTTGACATAAATATCCCCGTTATCATTTACAGCGATGTGTCTTGCTCGTCCTTTCAAACTATCGACGACTACAACTGCTTCAAATTGATCAGGGAGGAAAAGTTTTCCGTTGTCGGGATCTCCTGCCGGCAATTCGGGCTTCCTATCGCACTGCGTGAAGAATGCCAGGGTTATACAACAAAGAAGAACGGTAACGCATGACCTCCTGACTGATGTCCTCATAGTATAGTTTTCCAATTTTTATTCGATTTACGGATTCTGCTTTGTCGTTCAGGCTGTTGCTTTGGATAATTCTTCTTTGAGCCTTGACGCCACAATTTTTTCCTGGCCCGGCTTCAGCATAAACACCGTTACGCTAACGCTATTCGCTCTGCCGCCACCCAATTCAATGGAAGGATTTCCATTGCGCAAGGCTTCCCGCAACTGTTTATCTGATACTTTCACCTTTGTGTTATCCCAGGTGATACGCAGTGTAGGCGTATGGTTGCCCAACGGAGGAACATGGACTTCCGTAGATACTCCCTGAACAGACTTAACCGCGTTATCAATTAAGGCAAGTTTATCTTCCCACTCCTTCCACTCCTTATCATGATCGTGATTGATATACTTTTCCAACGCCACATACATACCCAGAATTTCTTCCTTGTTTATCTTCATACCGCGCCCAATATTAAAGCCTCTGGGGGGCATCGAAAGACGTGCGGCCGCTATGATATGTTTCTTACCCATCAGCAATCCCGCGCTCTGCGGTCCGCGAATGGCTTTACCACCTGAGACAACCACAAAATCAAAACCCATATCATTAAATTTCCAAAGGTTAGAAACCGGAGGCACATCGGCAGCAATATCTATGGATGTGGGTACACCATATTTCTTACCAAGCGCTACCCATTCCTCATGTTGAATCTTCCCTTTGTCCGACTCGATATGTAAAAAATGCATCAATGCAGTTCTTTCATTCACAGCTTTCGCTAAATCCTCCACCGTTTCAACACGCACGATCTTACAGCCGGTATTGGTGAGTGCATGGTTATAAACAATATCATGGCTTGCCTGGCAGATCACTTCGGATTTCATGCCCGTATACTCAAGGTGAGGGAGTTCGCGTACTTTCTTTTCGTCCATCCCGGTTAGAATGCCCGCCAATCCCAGAGTCATTCCCGAAAACGCACCAGAGGTTACGACGGCGGCTTCGGAATGAACCATTTTGGCAATCTTCTCTCCCACCTTATCCTGCAGTTCGTCCATCATACAAAATTCCTTCGAGCTATTGTTGATAGCCTCCAGTACTTCATCGTGCATGAGCGAGCCAGTCATGTACGTTAATGTACCGGCGGCATTGATAAAGGTTCGTACGCCAAACTCTTTAAACAGATCCCGTTTAGGCGGTTCGCGTTTTGGAGTTGCAGAAGCAAGTGCGGAAGTGACCGACAGACTTCCTAAGAGTCCACCGACGACTGGAAATGTAGATAAGCGTTGAATAAGTTCTCTTCGATTCAGCATACAGGTAAGTTGATGTTAAACAAATATAATTTCATTCTCTTAATATACTTTATGGATTTCTTCCGCTCATGGAAAAAATCAAACAAAACCTATTCGCTAAAAAATGTGCACACACGCACACCTGGTGCTAAGGGAATAACCTATCGATGTTTGTCCCTTAACTTCACTCGATACATATCAAAACCTGTTCTTCAATGGCCCTCTTCGGAATTCCTGACATGTGTCAATAGGTAGCCCGACAACTAACTATTCGCCGAGCTTCCGGATGACGGCAAGTAATTTGTATTGCATTTAATACACACATCCCTTAAACTAGCCTTAAACCGAAAGATATGATACGAATTGTTTTGAGCCGGTATACTTCATTTTTACTGACTTTTCTGCTACTCCTGATCGCGAGTATGTTGTCTACGCCAATTGCGGCTCAGAAAAACGGCAAGAAAAAAGCGCCGGTAACTATTGCCGCAGCGCAGGATATTATCCTTGCCGAAGATCAGGTAAGTCGTTACCGGATTGTTATTCCCTTCGCCGCAACCACATTCGAACTCAAGGCATCTGAAGTACTTCAGGATTACATTCTTCAGATTTCAGGTGCCGCGCTACCGATTGTTAAGGCAGGTGAGCATAAAAGTCGTTATGAAATTGTACTGGGCCAAAACGAGCGGCTTGACGAGCTGAAGGCGGGTATCAATCTGAATATGCTGAAAGAAGACGGGTTTGTAATCCGCACAGACAGTATGCGCCTGATTATTGCAGGAGGAAATGAAAAAGGGACACTCTATGGAGTTTATACTTTCCTGGAAGATTACCTGGGATGCCGAATGTATAGCCCCAGCGTAAAACTAATTCCGAAACAAACACGAATCAGACTTGGCAAGATCAACTCCACACAAGTACCGGTAATTGGTTTCAGAGACACGCACTACCGGGTAGCATGGAATGCCGGGTATACCGAATGGCATAAGCTGGATCATGACGAAAAAGGCGGGCGGCCAGATTGGGGGATGTGGGTTCATACGTTTAATGCATTGGTTCCACCGGAGACCTACTACCAGGATCATCCGGAATACTTTTCTATGGTGAAAGGTAAACGAATTCCCACCCAACTCTGCCTCACCAATCCCGAGGTGTTGGATATCACGATTCAAAATCTCAGGCGAAAAATTGCTGAGAAGCCAGACGCCTTATACTGGTCGGTCAGTCAGAACGACAACAAGGACTATTGCACGTGCGACAAATGTAAAGCCATTGATGACCGCGAAGGATCACCTTCCGGATCAATTGTCCATTTCGTAAATCAGGTTGCCGATCAGTTCCCAGACAAAATGATCTCAACCCTCGCCTACGAATACGGAAGGCATGCACCAAAGACATTAAAGCCCCGTGACAATGTTAATATCATGCTGTGCAGCATCGAAGCCCATCGTGACAAGCCTATAACAGAAGACGCAAAGAGCGCCGACTTTGTCAGGGATGTTGAGGATTGGGGGAAAATCGCGAAAGACATAATTGTATGGGATTATGTGATACAGTTTAACAATCTGATCAGCCCCTTTCCGAATTTGCATGTACTAAAGCCAAACATCCAGTTTTTCGCAAAGAACGGGGTCAATGCCATGTTTGAACAGGGCAACCGGGAGGTCGGTGGCGAATTCGCCGAGTTGCGTACGTACCTCATCTCAAAACTGCTTTGGAATCCGGAGGCCAATGTCGACACACTTATGAATGATTTCCTTCGCGGATACTACGGCGGAGCGGCGAAATCAATCCGTAAATACATTGACGAAATGCGTGTAGCCCTGCTACAATCCGGACAGCCCTTGCGCATTTTCGGCACTCCTAACGAAGCGGCTACCAGCTACCTTACACCTTCTCTCATCGAACGTTACCAGATGATCTTTGATGAAGCCGAGCAAGCGGTTGCAGCATCACCTGAAATTCTCGAACGTGTAAAAATTGCGCGCCTCCCGCTCGAGTTTGCCATCATGGAACAGGCTAAAAAAACATTCACCGGGGAACGAGGTGTGTTCGAAAAAGTCAATGGGAAATGGGAAGTTCGGACCCAGATTCGATCAAAAATTGATCCGTTTACTGACCTGTGTATTCGTCAGGGTGTTACCCAGGTGAAAGAATGGAGCACGTCACCGGAGGAATATCGGGCCGCTATGTACCGTCTGTTTTCACAGGGCATGAACGAACATCTTGCCTATGGAAAACATGTAAAGTTTATAAGTCCCGACCCAACCCGTCTGCCGCCAACGGCTGACAAAATGCTAACAGATGGTATTCGGGGAAGTCATGACTATGACTACAACTGGCTTGTGTTCTCCGGCCAGGACCTTGAAGTGGTGATTGACCTCGAACAGGTAAAAAAGGTGAGACGAATAGAGTCGGCCTATTATCAGTACGGCTTCTGGCTGAGACTTCTTCCGAAGAAGGTGGAATATTTTACGTCCGAAAATGGAGCGCAGTATGAGCTTGCCGGAACAGTAGACAACACGTTACCTATTGACCAGTACGGTGGCCACCAGCGCGACTTTATCGCTGAATTCGCACCGAGAAATGCACGCTACATTAAGGTGAAAGCGCATACTATCGGAAACACACCCGGATGGCATCCCGGTGCTGGTCGCCCGGCCAATATGCTTGTCGACGAAATTGTTGTTGAGTAAAAACCGAAAAATTGGAATTTAAATCAGGGTTTCTTTCTCTTATAAATACGTAACCAAAACACACTATGACTCGAAAGATATTTTTGCTTTGTTTTAACCTTTTGCTCATCCACACATGTGCCATCGGGCAGACTACCGGAAAAACAGAGGTTACTCACTGGCAATTTGGGAAAAAGGCTGCTGTCTCCCTGACGTATGATGATGGCTCTATCAATCAATTCAAAGTAGCCCTTCCGATAATGAACAGGCTATCGATTCCGGCTACATTTTTCATCATTACAGGTCAAATACCAGGCTCCTCATACCAGGGTAAATTTATTGGCCGGCCTGTCGATCAGATTATAAAGGAAACGGCTACGATACCAACTCAAAAGGAAAATTTTTTCGAACGTGCGTCTGCAATAGCCTTCCTGGGATACTCGGGAACCCAGCAATACCATACCAATGCTGGCGCAGTATATGATGAACACGGAGAAGAAAAAGCTGAAGAGGCCTATAAGATCATCGACGAAGGTTATCAAAAAGTACGAAACGGAGAATTTAAACCCAGGTCTACGCAAGACAACCGAAGCGGCGTAACATGGGATGAGATCCGCACCTACGCATCACAAGGTCATGAATTCGCCAGCCATACCGTTACCCACCCGCGGCTTGCGGTGCTGGATGAACCGAACATGCTGTATGAACTTGAAAAAAGTAAAGAGGAAATTCTTAAACAACTTGGTCCGAAGTACACCTTCTCTGCTGAAGGACCTTATGGCACAGAAAATGAAAGGGCGATGGAATACATGTATAAGATTTATCCTGCATTACGAAACAGAATGCCGGAACCCTACCTGGAAGAGCTAAACCGTTCCAATAAAATGAACCCCGGTACATTCAGTAAAGAATATGTTCAGTGGCAGCGTGGCGCCACAACCAAAACGCCGTTGCCAATGATGAAGTCATGGGTGGATACCGTCGTGAACAATGACAATAACTGGCTGGTCTTAGTCTTTCATGGCATAGACGGAATTGGATGGGAAGCGTTAACCGGTGCGGTACTGGAAGAATATCTTCAATATATCAAGCAAAAGGAAAAGGATCTGTGGATTGCAACCTTTGCTGATGTTACAAAATATATGCGGGAACGAATGCACACCACGGTGAAGGTCACTGAGTCGAAGGAGAAAATCACTGTGACCCTGAATCATAGCCTTGATCGCACACTATATGATTTTCCCCTGACCCTCAAATCCTATATTCCAACTACCTGGAAAACGGCAACCGTAAAACAGGGAGCGAAACTGCAAAAGATGACGGTACAAAAAGACGAACTTGGCACGTTCGTCCAGTATCAAGCCGTTCCCAATGCTGAGCCCGTTGAAATCTTCAGAGCAAAAAATTGACCTATTATTTAGCCACGCCCTATGAAAGATTCATCACCCACAACAGTTTTACCAGCTCCGGCGCGTATAGCATCAATTGATATCCTCCGTGCGCTGACAATGATCCTCATGATATTTGTTAATGACCTGTGGTCGTTAAAGGATATTCCGGCATGGCTTGGACACGTAGAAAGCGGCGTTGATGGTATTGGTCTGGCCGACGTTGTGTTCCCGGCATTCCTCTTTATCGTCGGACTTTCCATGCCCTTTGCTATTGCAGCGCGGCGAAAAAAGGGCGATACAGACTTCGAACTGGTAAAACATGTTTTGGTGAGAACAATAGCGCTGCTGGTAATGGGTGTCTTTCTGGTGAACGGCGAAACGTACAACGCGAATGCTACGGGAATGGCGAGGTATTTTTGGAATCCTGTCTGCTGTCTCTGTTTTATTCTGATCTGGAATAGTTATCCCAAGACAGCCAACCGTATCGCGGTATATTCCGCGAAGGCGGCAGCTATGCTCACGTTGCTTATTTTCGCCTACATCTATCGTGGCGGACCAGACGACGATATACGGCACTTCGGTCCACAGTGGTGGGGAATCCTGGGATTGATTGGGTGGTCGTATTTTGTGAGCGGATTGGCTACGATCTTCGCCCGCAACAACTTCTACGTCATTCTAAGTGTCTGGATATTCTTTGGCGTATTGAGTATGGTCTCTCATGCCGGACTAATTCCGGAATTCTTTTCTTTCATTCCAGATCCCATCCTCGGCGGTACACTGGCAGGACTCACCATGGGAGGCGTATTAACCGCTTTTATTTTCCAATATTATCGTGATCGCAACGACAACAAGACATTAACCATTGTGTTACTTGTTTTCTCTGCCGTGCTGATAATTCTGTCCATACTCACCCGGCCATACTGGGGATTGGCAAAGCTTGGCGCTACACCAGCCTGGTTATTTCTTTGTAGTGCATTCACGATCCTGGCTTTTATTGTTGTCTATTGGATAGCAGACGTGAAAGCTAAAGCCCACTGGTTTAACCTTATTAAGCCCGCAGGAACCGATACCCTCTTGTGTTATCTGATGCCTTACTTCGCCTATGCAACGCTGCGAATGTCAGGTCTTCATTTACCGGAAGTTATTCTGGTTGGCGGCATCGGACTTCTGAAATCGTTGTCATTTGCATTGCTTTGTGCAGTCCTAACGGGATGGCTGAGCAAAGCAGGCGTAAAGCTTAAATTATAAAGAATTATAAAGCGATGAGGTAATCATCATCGTAATTGGTTTGGGTACAAAATTGAATACAACACTATGATGAAACTAAAAATATACATACTGATTCCCATGCTGTGGCTTTGTGTCATCATTACAGAAGCACAAACCTCGTCAACTTTTAAAGTGGTTGGGTATTATTCACTTAGTGCTGCGATGAAAGAAGTAGACAGTAAAACCCTTAAAAAACTTACACACGTAAACCTATGGTTCCTGAATCCAGACTCACTGGGTACTTTCAACCGCGATCTTTCGGAACTTAAACCATTTATCACGAAGGCACATCAGCACCGTGTAAAAGTGTTGTTCTCGATTGGGGGTGGCAGTAAGCAGCCGCAATATCACTATCTGTTGAAAGATGACCGACGGGCAATGCTAATCGACAAACTGGTTTCAGAAGTATTGAAGTATAACCTCGATGGCGTCGATGTAGATCTGGAAGGAAGTAACATCGATGAATATTATGAAAAGTTTGTGATCGAACTGGGTCAATCCCTGCGTGCAAAGAACAAACTAATCACCGCCGCCATTGCCGTTTATTATAAGGATCAACTTACGGACAAAGCACTTGCCGCGTACGATTTTGTCAATGTGATGAGTTATGACCGGACTGGGCCCTGGCGACCCGAAAAGCCTGGGCCGCACTCAACATACGAACATGCCGTGGAAGATTTGACCTACTTTGCTGAGGAACGAAAAATACCGGCAGAAAAGATGACACTCGGCGTACCGTTTTATGGATATGGTTATGGTCCGGAACTTACTTCGAAGGCCATTAGCATGAATTATGGAGCCATTGTAAAAACATTTCCAGGTGCTGAATCGGAGGATCAATGGACAATGCCTGACGGCAAGATCCTGTACTATAACGGTATGCCGACTATGAAGAAGAAAGTGAAGCTTGCCAGGGAAAAGGCTTCCGGCGTTATGATCTGGCAAGTACTCGGTGATGCCCCGGGTAAAAAGTCGTTACTGAGGGTAATCAACAAAACGGGAAATCGGGAAAAATAACAATAGAGACGACTTTCTGTTCGTTACGAGTCATACGTCCATCATTCGAAGGATAGATACCCTTCTTTAAACCCGCACTATTAATGACCATCCTTTACGAAATTGCAAACCTCTTCTTTTTCGTATTTCATATTCTGCTCATTGTATTTAATCTATTTGGATGGCTTTACCGGCCACTGCGCAAATGGAATCTGGTAACCCTTGGATTAACCGCATTCTCCTGGTTTATCCTCGGATATTTTTATGGATTTGGGTACTGTTTTTTAACGGATTGGCATTGGCTGATACGGGAGAAACTTGGCTATACAAATCCCTATAACTCCTATATCCAGTTTTTAATCAGTTCGATCTTCTCCGTCTCGCTCACTGAACGTGCCGTTAATATGGTCACCGCTGCACTATTTTCGATGGCTTTGATAGTAAGTGTAGCAGCCAACGTCCGGGATTGGCGCCGAAACAAACCAACTCCTGATTAAAGTCAGCCAAGCCCAATACCTACCTCATTGTTATGGCGTATGAAAGTCGTTTCCTTGGATCAGGAACATAATATTTCATTTCAACCATAGTTCATATGAAGAATACAGATATTGACCGAATGATTGCCGAGAAGGGTAATCCGTGTATTTCGATTGTGATTGCAACCCATCGTTTTTCATCAGAAAGAAGGCAAGATCCTAAGGTATTGCAAAAAGCGGTTTCGAAAGCAAAGTCACTGCTTCAACATAGCGCGTGGCCCCAGGTGAAAATTGAAATGCTTTCTCACAAACTGGATGAAGTCATGACGAACCTGGATTTTTTAAGAATGCAGGAAGGCCTGGGAATTTTTATCTCACCCTCCATTTCCGAGGTCATTCTCCTTCCCTTTTCTGTGACCGAAAAAGTAATGCTAGGAGAGAATTTTGAAATGAGAGACTTATTCTATTTTGTTCAGTTTCTAAACCCATACTATCTACTCGCTGTCAGTAAGAAAAAAATCAGGTTATTAAGAGGTGAAGGACGAGATATCCATGAAATACAAAATGATGATTTCCCCAGGCAGTACACCGAATCATATGAATATGCCAGGCCTAGTCGTGCCAGTTCGTTCAGTGGCGCATTGAAAGACTATGAGCTCGATAAGTCGGAAATGCAGGAGTTACGTCAGAAGGCATTCTTTAAAGAGGCTGATGACTCCATGAACAAGTACCTTAAAAATGACATACCATTACTAGTGGCCGGTGTGGAAGAAGAACTGATAAATTTTGACCATGTATCCCGTCATGCACATCAGATAATCGGCACTATCAAGGGCAACTACGACCATGATGCCATTCACCCACTTGCTGAAACAGCATGGAAAAAAATAAATGAATATATTTCTTCTTTACAGAAGAATCAGGTGAAACAACTTGAAGAAGGAATAGGAAACAAGCTAACAGTAGATGGCATTCGCGACGTCTGGAGAATGGCCATGCAAGGCAATGCGCTAAGCCTGGTGGTTGAAAAGGATTACCAGGTAACAGCTTATCAGGATCCTACCGATGATTCACGGATATTTACCACACCTCCTACCGGCAAATACGAAATCATTTCAGACGCTGTTGATCGCCTGATGATGATAGTAAAAGAAAAAGGAGGTAATGTAGTAGTCGTTCAAAATGGTGAATTGAATACCTTAAGTCATATCGCATTACAGCTTCGGTATTCGTATTAAAGGACCGATCCGGTGATAGCATGCAATAAGCTTGCAATATTAAAGGGTCTAACCCAGGCTTACGTCCAGTACCATCATGACAATAAACCCTGCTATGAAGCCCATGGTGGCGAGGTCTGTGTATTTATCACGCTGTGTTTCCGGTATTACTTCTTCCACTACCACATAAATCATCGCTCCGGCTGCAAATGCCAGGGCATACGGAAGTACGGGACTTGCGTATACGACAAAGGCAGCGCCAACCACACCGGCAACAGGTTCAACGACGGCGGATAATTGTCCCCACCAAAAACTCTTCATACGGCTTAGTCCATCTCTCCGCAGCGGCACAGCTACTGCCGCACCTTCAGGGAAATTCTGGAGGCCAATACCTATTGCCAGGGCCACAGCGGCACCAATTTCAGCTCCGGGATAGTGGGCGGCCACGGCTCCAAAAGCAATACCCACGGCCAGCCCTTCCGGTATATTATGCAAGGTGATAGCCAGCACCAACAAGGTTGTTCGTTGCCAGTTCGTCCTGACACCCTCAGATTCAACAGCCAGAAAGTTGATATGCATATGGGGAAGTAGTTTATCAAGTCCATAAAGAAACATGGCACCTGCGAAAAAACCAGCTGCTGCCGGAAACCAATTTGGCACACCTAGTCCGCCTGACATCTGAATAGCCGGATCCAGCAAAGACCAGAAGCTTGCGGCTACCATTACACCGCCTGTAAATCCAAGCATGGTATCAAACAGCCCTCGATTCACTTGTTTAAAGAAAAAAACCATCGAAGCTCCTAAAGCGGTAAGCGCCCAGGTAAATGTAGTTGCTATCAGCGCTCCATGAATGGGATTAATTCGCTCGAAAAAATGAAAGACCGTTTCCATCGGCAGGTTGTCCAGGCTTCAAAATCAGGAAATATCACGGAGCATTAAATGACGTCAGTCATCGATTCCACTGAGAATGATCAACCTGAGTAACCGGATACTGATAAATGTCCCCGGTTTAGGACGACGAAAGTCATATTAGTTCGGTCTAAAAAATAGTATCATGCATAAGCATAGATCTAATTAATTAAACATATAAAATCCCAATATTATGGCATACTACGTTTCAAGAAAACTGAAAATGCCGTTTGGTGATGTTGTTTCTAAAATCACTCAAACGCTAAAGCAACAAGGATTCGGCATCATTACGTCGATCGACCTAAAGGATACGCTGAAAAAAAAGCTCGATATCAACTTCAGGAATTATACAATTCTTGGGGCATGTAATCCAAAATTTGCCTACAACGCTGTAAGTCTGGAATCACATATTGGTGTGATGCTACCCTGTAATGTCGTTGTACAGGAACACGAAAACGGCGAAGTAGAAGTTTCGGCAATCAACCCCATTGAAACCATGGGGAACCAAACAAATACTCCGTTAAAGGACATTGCTGCCGACGTTAGTGACCGCCTTCGAACAGCCGTAGATGACCTACACCGTGAAATACCGGAATGGCGACATCAAGAAGCTCTTCCAACCGCCAAAGAAGTAATCCCTCCTCCGGGAGAAGAATAATTATGTATTGTTATGATTAAGAGATCAACAATTTCAAGCCATGTTCAAAGATCGAAAAGATGGAGGCGAGAAATTAGCGAAAGCACTGGAGAAGTATAACCACTCGAATGCACTGGTTCTAGGGATACCACGTGGCGGGGTTGAAACAGCCTACTACGTCGCGAGACATCTGAACACAGAGTTGTCTGTTGTCATCGTCCGGAAGTTGGGATATCCGCTGAATCCGGAAGCGGCCTTCGGGGCTGTGGCTGAGGATGGAAGCCTGTACATTTCAGAAATGGCTAGCGAAAATCTTACTTCAGCACAAATATCTGAGGTCCTGGAAAACCAGAAGCAGGAAATACAGCGCAGGGTAATAAAATTAAGAGGAGGCGCACCCATACCGGCGATGAAAGGCAGAACCGTGATACTTGTTGATGATGGCATTGCCACGGGAGCAACCTTGTTTGCGTCAATCGACTTGTGCAAGAAGCAGAAAGCGGGGAAAATTGTAGTAGCGGCACCCATCTCGGTAGCACGGATGGACACCATTCTCAGAAGTAAAGTTGACGATGTAATCATACTGGAAACACCAGCCTTCTACAGCGCGGTATCTCAGGGTTATGAAAATTTTCACAACCTAACAGATGAAGAGGCTCTCTTATTTCTTAAAACACGGGCAGCGGAATACAGTCATCATCCCGCTTAAATCGAAATACTCAAATCCCGAGCTGCTGTTCAATGTATCATTCAGGTATACAGTAAAGGCGTTGTCCACTTCTCCCCGCAGGATAATACCGTTATGCTATAAAAATGTAACCCTGAAGAATGTAGACTATAATAACGATCATTACAAAATTCAAAAACGCGGCGATATTCTTACGTATAGAAAAGACACCTATAAAATATTGGCCATATACTAATCGCCGGAACGAATCCGGGATCAAGGTAACTCCCTAACACTCCGGACATGGCAAACACCGTACCTGCAATCGGTCATGGCATCTTCACCCGGTTGATTCTGTGTCCAGGCATAAAGATCCAAGGCTTGCTATGATAAATAATCCAGCAGCCCTATCCGCAGGCGTCTTAAAAAAACTGTTATCTTTCAATCTGATAGTAGCCTGGTCGTTTCGTAAATAATTATCACGATACATCGATGAAGAATTTTTCCATAACCGGAACATATACGGATCTCTACCAGTTGACGATGGCTCAGGTGTACTACCTGAAAGGTAACAGCAAACAGGAAGCGGTATTTGATTATTTTTTCAGAAAGCTCCCTTTTGAGGGGGGGTATACCGTCTTCGCCGGACTTGCAAACTTACTGGAAATATTAGAGGACTTTCATTTTACAAAAGAAGACATAGAATACCTGAAATCTATTGGGTTAAACCCGGGGTTTGCAGATTCCTTTAAAAACTTCAGTTTCCAGGGCACCCTCCATGCAACGAAAGAAGGTGAGATTATTTTTCCGGATGAACCTGTACTTCGTGTGGAAGGAACTATTCTTGAGGCCCAGCTTATAGAAACACTTCTCCTTAACCTTTTGAATTTTCAGTCCCTGATTGCCACGAAAGCAGCGCGTATGCGGTCCGTGGCAGGAAACAGGATACTCAGCGACTTTGGTCTGCGACGGGCACAGGGCCTTGGTGGCTATCACGCTACGCGCGCGTCCATTGTCGGAGGTTTCAATTCGACAAGCAATGTAAAGGCTGCCCACGATTTTGGCATACCGGCAGTCGGAACCATGGCGCACTCTTTTATTCAAAGTTATGACGATGAGTTGACTGCCTTCCGCGACTTTGCGGCAAACAGACCTGATCACTGCGTGCTTCTTGTTGATACCTATGATACCCTCAAATCAGGGATGCCAAATGCCATTACTGTAGCCCGTGAGATGGAGAAACAATCACTCCGACTACAAGGCATACGGCTTGACAGCGGAGATCTGGCTTACTTATCAAAGCAAGCCCGAAAAATGCTCGACGCTGCAGATCTCCCGTACGTTAAGATCACCGCATCAAACCAATTAGACGAACGGGTTATAAAAAGTCTGATGGACCAGCAAGCACCTATTGATGTTTTCGGAGTGGGGACGAGTCTCGTGACCGGACCCCCCGATGCGGCCCTCGACGGTGTTTATAAACTTGCTTTTGCCGACGGGAGGCCGAGGATCAAATTGTCAGAGAATCTGAAAAAAATTACACTACCCGACAAAAAACAAGTACACAGAATATTCAATGAGGCCGGCGACTTTTTCGGTGCAGATGTAATCCTGCTGGAACATGAAGACAACCCGGTCGTCATGCATCATCCTTCGATTCCGGACAAATCACTTAATCTTAAAGGATTGAAACAGGAACCCCTTCTGCAAAAAGTGATGGGGAAGGGAAAAGTTCTTCAGCGCCAACCTTCGTTGAATGAAGTGGCCGCCTATTGTCAGGAAAGACTGAATAAGTTACCTGAAGAACATAAAAGGTTCGACAATCCCCATGTTTACAAGGTCGGAATCAGTGACAAACTCAGAAATGAAAGAAATCAACTGAAGAACTTATACAAGCCCACTTGATGAATGTGCTCATTCTTGTAGATATCCAGCAGGATTTCATCCCCGGTGGTGCCCTGGCGGTACCGTTGGGTGATCAAATCATTCCATTGGTCAATAAATTGCAACAATCATTCGAACTGGTAGTAGCCACCCAGGATTGGCATCCCGGCAATCATAAAAGTTTCGCCTCGAATCATGAGGGCAAAAACCCGTTCGAAAAGACATTGCTGCACGGACTTGACCAGGTGCTATGGCCGGACCATTGTATCCAGGGAACGTCAGGCGCTGAGTTTTCTCCCAATCTCAGTATGAACAACGTCGAAGCGATCTTCAGAAAAGGTATGGATCCTGAAATTGACAGCTACAGCGGATTCTATGACAATGGGTATAAGCGATCAACGGGCCTGGCCGGATACCTCCGTGAACGTAAAGTGATAAAAGTCTACGTTTGCGGGCTTGCTGCTGATTTCTGTGTATTCTATACCGCTAAAGATGCGCTAAAAGAAAATTTCGAAACGTACGTCATTGAAGATGCCACCCGCGCTATCGATCCGAAAGGATTCGAAAAAGCAAAAGATGAAATCCTGACTTCAGGCGGGCAAATAATCAAGAGTGAAATGCTTTACAGGCATCTCTAGGAAGAACTCCAGGATTGAAAACTCAGAGCAGCATAAACGAATGGGGCCGAACCAATAAGAGAGTCAAACCGGTCAAGAATACCACCGTGCCCGGGAAGAATGGTTCCGCTGTCCTTAACATGGAGACTTCTTTTCATCATCGATTTTACAAGGTCGCCAAAAGTACCCATAACGATCACTATTAAACCTATCACGGTCCAGCCAAGGGCTGATATCTCTGTGAAGAAGACCGTATTAATGAACACTATCCCCGCGACGAAAATTACACCACCGACACTACCCTCCCACGTCTTTTTGGGAGATATCCTTTCAAACAATGGTTTTTTGCCAATCAATGACCCGGTTATAAAAGCCCCTGTATCACTGGCCCACAACAAAAACAGATAACCGAGGATTATTTCGGGGTGATACAATTTATTGTCGAATCCAATGGCACAACTGAAGAAAAGTACAAGAGGAATCGTGATGTATACTATTCCCAAAAATAAAAAAGCGAGGTTTAAAAACGGCGTTTTGGATTTGTGATACAATTCAGCAATATAAATCAGGCTGATCAACGGGAAGTTGATCAGCAACACCCGGGGGTCTATAACCCCAAGTACGTAGAGGCATATCGTAGTGAATAGGGTAACCGATAACAGAACTCCCAATACGCTTCTGAAAGGATGCTGATTGATCGCAAAAAGCCGGTAAAACTCAATCAATCCAAAAAGGTTTACCAGGAAGCACAATACCAAAAAGCTGTAAGCACCAAGCATTACCGCGCTAATAATAACGGTAACGATGGCAATTCCAGTAGCCGTACGTTGTAAAATATTACGCATTCGAACTTATTACTGAGCAATTCTTTTGTACACTCCTATCAACTCACCGTAGGCAAGAATATGATCCCTCATTGCCTCTTCTATTTCTTTTCTGTGTGAGCCAACGGGAAGACTCAACAGATCATCCAGCGCATAGACTTTAAAAAAGTATCGATGCCTTCCAGATGGGGGGCACGGCCCGCCATACTCATTTCCCCCAAAATCATTTCTTCCCTGATCACCCGGCACATCACCTTCTTTGATATGGTGTGTTATGGGTATGTTCCATACCAGCCAATGTAGCCAGGTACCAGCCGGCGCGTCTGGATCTTCTACCATCAACACAAGACTTTTTGCTTCTTTCGGTATGGCGGTTATATCCAGCGGTGGATTCGCGTCCGCCCCATCACACGTATAACGGGAAGGGATATTACCGTCCGGCTTAAACGCCGGACTGGTAATACTTAATGCCTTAAAATCCGTTGGAATTTCTGTGTTTTGCATACCGGAAGTTCAGTCAACAATTCCGGTAGTCGTTGTAGATTCACCTTTTGGGGATTTCTTCATCTTACCCGTAATTGAATTCATTAGTTCATTGAATTTCTCATCAACCTTGTCGTTCAATGCACTGGCAAGGTCATCACCTTTTTTTGAAATACTCTTTCTGGTATTCGATCCCCGTTCAGAGGCAAAGAGCATACCCAATACGGCGCCTGCGGCAATCCCTGCCATAACGCCTAACAAAGCTTTTCCAGTGTTCATACGCATAATTTGTTTGATTCCGCCAATTAAAATAGCCTTACCTGCACAGAATAGTTATGACTTTTATCATGGTAAGTTTGGAGTTTGGTCACGCGTTTTTACGTCATGGAACCGAGTTACGGGGATAGCGACGTACCCGATTCCGGGGATAAAAGAAACGGCGAGCACCGTACTAAATCATCAACGTGACAAAAATCTTCACTATAAGCGACAACTGTCATTGAAGGAATGGTGCAATCCGGCTTTTTTTGTACATATAAATTAAAAGCCCCATCGCCATGAAAAAGAATCAAGAGTTATTGAAGCAAGTACAAGACGTACAGGAGAAAGCTGAGAAACTGGCAAAATACGTTAGCAACATCAATCTGGGGTCAAATAAAACCCGGGTAGATGTCCAAATCGATTGGAATAACGGCCGGATAGCTATAAACCAATAGGTACCAATACCAATTCATAAAAAATCATGATCCGGTTAATTTTCCGGGTCATGATTTTTTTATGCCCGGCATTTACGGAATGTGACCTCCTTTCCGCTTTGGTTATTTTCTATTCCTGCCGTTGTTTGAACTGCATGTTTGTATCCGCAGGTATTTATGAAGGTGTTTAAAGGAAATTGTAGCCGTTGATGACAACTATCATCAGATTTTCCTAAAATCATCATTGATGTTTCGAGCTGCCGTTCATATCCTTACGAAGATCATTACAGAAGCCATGAAAACAAAAATAACCACCCTCCAGGAAGCTTTGGCCTTTCAACTGCAGGGACTCCATTATGCCGAAACCAGGGTTCGGGAAGAATTCAGTTCGTGTGTCCATCACCTTTCCTCTCCTAAGCTCAGAGCTGAGATCAGCAAATACATGGAAGGCGCGGAAGATAAAATACTAAAGCTGGAACGGATCTTTAACTACCTGATGCAGGAGGCTGTCAGTAGAAAAAATGCTGTAATTAACGACCTGATGAGGGAAACAGAAAAGATGCTTTCCATCGCTGACTCTTCCCACCTGAAAGACATCCTGATGGTCGGTTGTATCCAGAATATTTGCGCCTATAAAGTATCAAGCTACAAAACTGCCTATATGTTTTCAGTAGAACTGGAGCTCGATATCGCTTCCGATCTCCTTCAGGATATTCTCGAATGGGAAATTGAAACAAGCAAAGTATTGTCTGTGCTCGCCATTGAAGAGTTTAATAAAATTCAACAGGCAGACAAAGTTTAAAAACAGTCCTAAACAACCGTTCATTTTTTCGACACATCATATGCATAAGCCATTGGATTTTGAAAAATACGCCATGAAAGGAAATGAATTCCTTAACCGGCTGGCTGAAAATCTCGGCGACGAAAACCGTGCACATGCCGCGCGTATTCTTCGGAGCACGTTTCGGGTACTTAGAAATCATTTGTCCGTTGAGGAATCCTTTCAACTGGTATCACAGATGCCCATGGCGTTAAAAAGTATATACGTGGACGGATGGAAACTCAGTGATCACAGGAGAATTAAAACAATTGATGACCTGGTGGTTGAGATCATCCAGGAAGAGGGAAAATCCGCATCCAGGGATTTTGCCAACAAAGATGAAATCATTGAAGCCCTGCGGGCAGTGATCGATACCTTAAAAGAGTACACCTCCGTCGAAGAGGTAAACCAGGCACTTGGGACATTGCCAAAAAAGATCCAGGCCGTTTTTGAACAGACTACTACCAGATAGTCGGTTATGGTAGAATGACTTCTGAGTCTTTCAGCGGATGATCAACGAATTTAATCGTACTTCTGAACAAAAGAAAATACTTCCTTCTTGAAGGCTTTGATAAGGATGTATGTTTCATTGATGTCCCTAAACCAATTGCCGATGTTTTGCCCTGTATCCTTCCTCCTCACCTGAGGAAGTGTTCTTCATCACCGCAGAAAGAGACCGCTCATGACTTTGTACCTCATTCCTGAGCTTGTTTACTTTGTCACTGGTCAAACTCACCAACTCCATTTCGACGGCTGCAAGTTCCGCTGTAGGAAAAGCCTTGTTTGACTGATTCTTCCTTAGCAACCTGTAAAAGAAGGTCATTTCATCGCTCCAGAAATCAATTTCATTAAGCCACTCCATGCTCTCAGCATGCAGCGACTCCAGGCTGGCTTCTAACAAGTAGTCAGTTTTAGAGTTCATTAAAAGTTCCATATAAAAAATTTAGTAATCCAAATATCAGCATGCAGAAACCCCTGGCCTATGATGGACGTCATTCCATAACAATGATCATTGGTATAAATTCTGCATTGAAATTCCGGTAGTTGAGGAAAAAGCAAGAATAAAAATTGGACGTTCTGATTCATTAGAACTCATGAGGGAAACTCCTTTATCTGCTGGTGTCAGGTTAATGCCACCACCTCACTTCTTTTCAACGTCACCTGCTGAAGTATTGCTCCAAATGCCATGCAGGCAAGTAACAACATAATTAGCGGCCCGATTACAGGCGTCAGCGAGGCAAGCTTAAGAAAGACAAAAACACCAAAGGATGTAAGAACAATTCGTACACTGCTCCACTCCGATTGATAATAAGTGTTATTAATCCAATGCGCAATCAGAATAGCAACGATAATGGTGCCTAATAGTATTATAGTAATGTATCCGATGAACAAAAGTAGCGCAACCGGTATTGCTATAACGGAAAGGGCTGCCACAGCGATTGCCACAGGGATACCAACTAAGAACAGAAAACCAAAACCCAATGATTTTAATGAGAAGTTTTTAACAATATCGGCTGAATTCCTCATCGTACCTTTGAAGAGATATTGAATCAACCCTATCATCAGCAACGCAGTGCCCAGGTACCACAATACCATCAGAAAGGATGCGAATCCAAGGTAGTGCCAGCTACCATTCTTGATTTCCAGCGTAGGATCTAACGTGGCATTTCCACCGGAAAGGCTTTTCCCAAAGTCAATTGACCCCTCTTTGCTCCAGTATTTTACAGCTTTATTGAAGCGCGCTTCAGGACCTATTTCAATATAATCCCCCGCCAATAGAGAACTACCTTCCACCATTCCATTGATAATAATCTTTCCGCCTCGGCATTCGAGGTTATTGCCGGATTTTCCATTAAATGTAAAAGTACCCGAGGCGACTTTGATCAGCCCTTGTACGTCTCCATCCAGTTTCACTTCGCCACCGCTGGCTATCAGGTTTCCACTTATTACAACTCCCCTCTCAATATCCAGTGTCCCGCCTGTCGCAATGACATCTCCGGCAACACTTCCGGAAAGGATAATCCTTCCACCTGCGCAGCGAATATCATCGCCTGCATAACCATTTAAGAAAACGGTACCTCCACCCAGTAGAATATCGTGAGAAACGGAATCATTTATCGTAACGGTGCCGCCGGCAACAATCAGATCCCCATCAATGGGAGCATTGATGGTTACTGTCCCCCCAGCTACGTAAAGGTCCTGATTTGTGCGTTCAGTAATAATGACATTTTCACCAGACTGTAGTTGCCCGTATATCGGCAGTGCAAATAGCAGCCAGGCGAGCCAGGTTATTGATCCAATGGTTTTCATAGGCAGGACTTTTGTGATTATTTCTCCTCGATAACAGCGCAAGCGTCATGTCCTTAAAATTCTAAGGCTCAATGGTGTCAATTGATTCGCGGGACCTTCTGTTCGTCAGAGAGGCTTTCCAACGTTCAACCTGACGCCTGATGGCCTCAATAGACTGCGTCACAGCTTCCTCGAACGTGTTGCTCTGCCTGGAAGCAAAAAGGTCCTGGCCCGGAATAACGAGTCTTAATTCACAAATCTTATTCTCCCTGGTATCGGATTTATCAATCTTCAGTGATACCCGGCATTCCAGTATCTTATCACTCAGCAATGAAAGCTTACCGACATTAAGCTCAACGAACTCTGTTAACGCCGCGGTGGCGTTAAAATCAGGATTTTGAATAACTATTTTCATATACATTTTATGTTTGAACGCCTAACAATTTCCGCCCGGATAGCAAACTGATTGTTGTTAATATCATCAGTGGCATCTGATCCGTAGCTCAATGTAAACCCGTAGTACCCTGAGCTTAATGATCCTAGTCAAGTATCAAACTGATTTTTATCACACACCGACAGAATGTGGGCGGCTCGAAACAGGTAAGGCGGAGAAAAAGCGGCAATTTGATTGAGGTGCAGGCCTTCAATGGTAAGACGTAAATCGTATATTCCTCAGGTATAAGGTATTCTGTCAAATTACTTTTTTATCGAGGTTACCGGTTGAACAGCAAACCAATTAAAACTATCTTGCTTTAGCCGTGCGCCTACCCGGCCTCCAAGAAAGTTCATTCAGCGTCGGTACGCATTGACGCAGGGAAAGCAAACGAAGGACCTGTTATTACCGTAGTTTTCCGTTAACTTGAATTAACTATATGGGGAGATTCTATTACAAAGGGGAAAATATCCTCACCATCACATCAGGCATTTATGAGTTTGAGATGCCCCCCAACGAAAATAACCTGAACCCTGGTATTTGGATTACTATGGTGGATGGGACTAAGGCGCTAATTCCTTCGGCTTGTACTATGCCACCATTAACCACCCAATAAGACCGTTATAAAGCTATTAGTCAGGTATGAGAAATCTTAGCATTCTTTTGTTGGATGAAAATGCATCAGATGCAAAGCTTAACCAGGATGAATTGCAATTACATTTACGGGATTATCGCTGCGCATTTTACCCTGTGACCAGCAAAACTGAATACCACGCCATGTTGGATACGATGGCGCCGGATGTGGTGTTAAGTGACTACAGCTTGGATTCCTATACGGGGCTGGAGGCGCTTCGGGACTTAAAAGCAAAGTTTCCATATACCCCCTTCATATTTGTTACCGGCGCTCAGCAAGAAGAAGTCGCTGCTGAGGCCATCAAGGAGGGGGCATGGGACTATGTGGTAAAGGACCGTCTTTCACGCCTTTCCATGGCGGTGCAGAACGCTCTCAAACTGCGGGAAGAGCAATTGAAAAATATTGAAATTCAGAATGCAGTTGCAAAAAGCGAGTTACGGTTCCGCACGTTGTTTAATTCAGCGAGCGACGCCATCTTTATGATGCAAGGGCCAACTTTTATTGATTGTAATACCGCTACTGAGAATATCTTTGGATGTACCAAAGAACAGATTGTCGGACAAAATCCGATCCGGTTCTCTCCCCCCTTTCAACCTTCAGGCTTGCCTTCCGAGATGGCAGCGCATGAAAAAATCCAAAGCGCCCTGGATGGACAACCTCAGTTTTTTGAATGGCAGCATATTCAATTCGACGGAACTCTTTTCGATGCCGAGGTATCGCTGAACCGTTTGGAAATCGGCGATGAAATCTTCATTCAGGCGATTGTTCGCGATATTACCCAGCGAAAAAAGTCAGAAGTTGAAAACAGAAGGCTTGCTATGGTAGCGAACACTACCAATAACATCGTGGTGATTGCCGATTCGAAAGGACGAATTGAATGGGTGAATCGAGCCTTCACCACAATTACTGAGTATTCATTTGAAGAAGTCATTGGCAAAAAACCAGGTAGCCTTCTACAAGGTGCCGACACCGACCGCGGTCAGGTACAGTTCATATCAAAGAAACTGGCAAAAGGCCAAGGATTCAAGGACCTTGAAATTATCAACTATACAAAAAGTGGAAAGCCTTATTGGGTTCAGATTGAAGTTCAGCCTATCCACGATGCATCAGGAAGGCTGATCCAGTTTATCGCTATTGAAAGCGATGTTACAGAGCGAAAGAAAACTCAGATCGCATTGGCAGACCGCGAAAAACGTTTCCGTAACCTGGTGCAGCAGAGTCCGGTCGCCGTGATTGAATGGGACACTAATCTAAATGTTCTCGAATGGAATGAGTCGGCCGAAAAAATATTTGGCTATACCCGCCCTGAAGCCGTTGGCCGAAACCTTTTTGGGTTGATCCTGCCTGCCGCAACGAACCCTGAAGTACAACGGGTTGCAGACGTGCTCATCGAACAAAAAGGTGGAAACAGAAATACCAACAAGAACTTCACGAAAAATGGAACCGCGATCTTGTGTGAATGGTCTAACCGACCGTTAACGGATGAGGTAGGGAAAACCGTAGGCATCGTCTCCATGGTGGAAGACATTACTGAAAGAGTTAAGGCTGAAATGGAGCTAAAGGAAAGCGAGCTTAAATTCAGGCAAATTATTCATTCCAGCCCGATGGGCATTTATGTCTATGAGGTCAACGAAAAGAATCAATTGATACTGGTTGACACCAATCCCGCGGCCGATACACTCACCGGAATACGCAATGTAGAGTTGATAGGAAAAACCATTGAGGACGCCTTTCCGGGTTTACACGAAACAGATATACCCAAATTCTACCTCGACGCCGCGCTAGATGGCACGCCGTGGTTTACCGAAGATATGTATTATGACGAAGGGAAGATAACGGGTGCTTTTCAAGTTTATGCCTTTCAGGCGGGGCGCAACCGTGTGGCCGTTATGTTCCTGAATATTACCGGACGCAAACAAATAGAGGCGGCGATCAAGCAAAAAAATGAAGAGCTACTGAAAATTAATGCCGAACTGGATAGTTTCGTTTACAGTGCCTCACACGATTTGCGCGCACCTATAGCTTCCCTGCTTGGACTAGTGGAAGTTGCCCGACTTGAGAAAGACAATGCCAGCCTCGAACATTTACTCGACATGCAAAAACGGAGTCTACTTAAACTCGACAACTTCATTCATGATATTGTCAGCTATTCAAGAAACAACCGGCTGGATGTTCAGGTAGAGCCGGTTGACTTTATAACGTTGATAGAAGGGATTTTTGAACAACTTTATTTTATGGACCATCTCGGCCAACTCGATTGCAGAATAATTATCAGTCCAAACCTGAATTTTTTCAGCGACAGCAAACGTATTGCAGTTATTCTTAACAATCTTATTTCCAATGCCATTAAATATGCTGATATAAGTAAGCTGGATCCGTTCGTTGAAGTACGCGTCGAAAAATCCCCTGAAGGCGTAATCATTTGTGTGCATGACAATGGTGACGGAATTGAAGCAGAATACTTACCCAGAATTTTTGATATGTTTTACCGGGCCACACAAAAAAGCACCGGTTCCGGAATCGGCCTCTATATTGTTCATGAGATAACAAACAAAATGAAAGGTACTCTCAAGGTGGAATCTACCAGGCGGGTCGGAAGTAAGTTCTTCGTAAATCTTCCGAGTCTGAATTAAACTGCAATACAACGAATACTTCAGAAATGATACGACAATTTTATTCCAACTGATTGTGTGCTTGCATTCACGCGAACAGAATGCCGCTCAATCCGATTCTCATATAAAGGTATAGGGAATAGGGGGTATAAGGGTATGAGTGATGAGTCAGATTGTCAATAGTCAATGGTCAATGGTCCATAGTCCATGGCAATTAACTATGGACTGTGGACCATGGACTGTGGACTGCTCACATCAACCATTAATCCTTAATAATCCTTAATCATAGGTGTGGGTGTGAGAGTGGTTGCAATTTTGAATTGAGAGATCTGCCAGACGTCCCTACGCATCCCCAACGTTCAAACCCAATTCCCTATTCCCTATTCCTAATTCCCAATACATAGGAATAGGAATAGGAATTAGGAATTATGAAATCACAATCTCCTTGTCAACCATAAACTGTTTATAGTCCGGCGAGAGTTCAATACCCCAGCCAGGTTTATCGGGAATGAACCACTGGCCTTCACGAAATAGATATCCTCCAGGAATAATAGCATGTTCAGTATATCTTGAATCCTCCACGAAAGTTATGTTACGTTGAATTTTCGAAATATGTAAAGACATGAGCAGACCCAGCTGGCTTTGCCATACGTGCGGTATTACGTTGACCTGCGAAAAGGACTGCGCCTTGCGGGCCATGGCCAGTATGTTACTATACCCGCATGTGTGCATGTCAGGCTGCAGGTAGTTGTAGATTCCATTGGTCATGTAGGCATCAAACAACGACAAATCATTTACATTTTCTCCCTCTGCTATCGGAACAAAAAAATTATCCCTTAACAGCTCATCGCGGAGTTTTCCATATTCTGCCGCATCATCGGGAAATAACTCTTCTATAAAAAACATTTTATAAGGTGCGCAGGCTTTCAGAAGTCTGATCGACCAGTCCATCTGTTTTGCGTACCCATTGTTTGCATCCGCCATCAATATAAAATTACTTCCCACCGCCTCACGGGCAGCAATAAAAGCATCTATATCGCGCTGAACACCAGCCTCACCAGGCAGCCATTTGCTGGGCCTTCCCAATTTCATTTTAATGGCACGATAACCATCCGCTCTGATTTTTTTTGCCACTTCACCGATTATGTCAACGTTTCGATTATTCGCGATGTCCTCAAAATACAGGGAGCCATCGTACGGATCTACACCTTCTCTGACAGACTCTCCGGTAAGTTTCCATACAGGCAACCGTTTTATTTTTCCAACAGCATCCAATACCGCACTTTCAAACCAGGAATACCGCGCATCGAAAAAATAGGGCTTCATCGACTCCTTCACACCCGTAATTTTGTTCGCATGCCAGCTATAAAAATCAAACGGGTCTTGACCAATCAGCTCCTTTAACTTTAATAAGGCTGGTTCGTCTGCAGCGCGATAGCCAATCGGACCGATACCAACCGTTCCGTCCGCCAGGGTCATCTTCACGATTCCCCGGCTCCCATTAATTCCCTTCGGAGCCTTATCATAGGAATTCATTCCGATAAAGCGGTTAAAGTTTCCTGTCGCTTTAAATACGGAAAAACTTTTGATAACCGGGGCGCTGTCTGGCGGTTGGCCGGATTCCGCAGATACCCTATGGCGCGCATAAACACCCGCAGGTGCAAGAAGTGGAAGTGCCGCAAGTTTTACGAAAGTCCTTCGGCTTAACATAGAGTTATGGCTTTTGGATTTATGACAAATAAACGTGCTTAAAGCCTGCTAGTATCCTTCCGCGCATGTATGTGTTACTCTCCATTAGCGTGTAATTCACTCGTCTTGCCTTTCGCCCAAGACAACTTCTTGTGCACGTTCTTTTGGATAGATCTTCATATAGGACAACGTGTAGGTGAGCGTTGCTCTTCCACGTACTTCTGTGTATTGTCCTTCAATCTGATCCGGAAAAGAAGAAACCATCGAGAAATTCTGTACCGACCCCTCTGGCCCAAAATGATTGTAGATAAAGGTTTGGCCGCCGGAAGAAAGTGAGGTCAGCGCACCCACTATAGGATACTTATTAACGACGTGATAACTCAGCGAAACTTCAATAAAATCACGGCTGGTTCCTGGCCAATCCTTTATGAGGGCAACACGCGCATAATTATCCTTTCTTTCTACCACATTTTCCTTAATCTGCCCGGTAATGAAGGCCTTACTCGTTTTGGTTATCAAACAGGATACGGAGTAGATTCCCTCAATCTTCGTAAGGCTACCTGCATCTTTGCCAAAATAGCGGTGCATCAGATCTTCAATATCAATTTCCTCGTAGCCAGATTTCCTGGATTTTTGCTGGGCGAATGTAACCTGTACGATGAAAACCAGGCAAAGCAAGGTGAGTAATTTGTGTTTCATAGCCTCTCCCATTAGTCATACTAAAAATACACAAAAGTTAATCCAATGGTCATCGCGGATGAAGGTATTTGTTGCCCGTTTTGACAATCAGTGGCTGCCTGCTTTTTTCTGGTTGACTTTGGCATAATTTCGAGGCTTTTTTGCACCTGGGCCGGCGGCAGGTATGATCGTAGACACCTAAACAGGTAAAGGATGGCGTGGAAAATGTAACCGTATTGTTTAACATCCGGCTGAGTTTGAGGAGTAACGTCTCATCGGCTGGATTATCTTTAGTACTCAAGTAACACAGAAAGACCTATCCTATGACAGCGGCAACCAAACTAAATCTTATAAAATTCTTTCACACCCTTATCTGGCTGTTCTTTAATGTGGTAATATTCTACCTGTTCTACGCCGTAGTTACAAACAAAATCGACAAATGGGTTTGGCTTGGTCTTGGCTCATTTGTCGTAGAAGGAATAGTTTTACTTATCTATAAACTCCAGTGTCCGCTAACAGTTATGGCGCGTCAGTATTCAGATTCATCAAAAGATAATTTTGATATTTTTCTACCCAACTGGCTGGCGAAGTACACGAAACTGATTTATACCAGTTTTCTTGGCGTTATTATTATCATCCTGATAACTCAATTAATTGCCAGCTAATCCACCCGTCATGATCAGACACAAGTCTAAGTCCATTGCAATAACTGACGGAATAAAGAGAATTGTATTCCCCGACCAATGTGCCTTAGCTTTATAAAAAATCGCAGCACCCTGACGCAAAGGTGCCGCGATATTAATACTCATGCTGTTGAGCTTATCCGATCAGCTATAATGATAAATCACGAATAGCCAATTATATCAAGCCTCACTACTCACAGCAGCAATGATCCCTTTTATATGACCAAAGGCAAATGCATGTGCTTGACGCCCGCCTTTATCATCCTCATGTTGGGGACTGTGATCAGGCATTACCATGCCACTATAGTCAACGTCTCGGAGTGCTCTTATAATGGCCACAAAATCCATATCACCATTATCTGGGTACACTTCCTGAAAATTATTCCACCCTCCCTTAATATTTCTCAAATGGATGTTAAATATCTGTTTGCGCTCACCTACCCATTTGACAATGGGCAGGATTTCGGTTTTTGGATCTTTCAATCCTTCGGCGGTTGAACCGAGGCACAGGTTAAAACCATGGTAGGGGCTATCGTAAAGCTGTGCGAAACGTTTGATGCCTTCGAAAACATCCGGGCTGTTCCATCGCGTTATTCCGCGATATCCTACCGGAGCTGGCGGATCTGCGATGTGGTTTGCCAATTGAACTTTATATTCTTCCGCAACGGGGATTATACGGTCCAGCAGGTATGTAATACGCTCATACATTTCATCGATGGATACATCGCCAGCTACGGTTTTAGGATCGTTGCGTTTTAAGGCTTCCTCATAGTTCCAGGTGCTGTACGATGCATTTCCGCGAGTTGGGTCGATCGTTCTGCCCGTTCTGAGGATTTCGAGAATAATCGTATTGTAGAACAATCCCTTGACGCCGGTTTTTCCCGCAACAGAGATCATCTGTTGGATCATTTCAATTTCACGATCTCTCTCAGGGTTTTTCCCGAGCATAATATTTGGCGTTGTGATACGATCAATACCCGCGGAGCTTAGCGGAAGATGGTATGCGTCCAGGCTGATGCCATACTTCTCACATGCCTCTCGTTTTGCCATCGAGTCATCCAGATCCCATCCTACTCCCTCGATAAATTTGGGCGATCCTCCGTCCATATTGAATACACCGTGGCGAGACAGGTACTCGAGATTCTCCTTGGTGGTGCCGCCATGCTGACAGCCAACCTTCATGAGCATAGGCTTTTTTGCAGGCGCCTCCGCAGCCTTGTTTTCCTCAGCGGGAGTTGCACACGCGGTTGTGATTGTCCCTGCGGATGCGAATACAGCGCCAGCTCCTAATGAGCTTTTCACAACTGAAGCCAGTGCTTCACGACGATTAATTTTGTTATTGAAAATCATAGTTGTAGGTTTTTGATATTTAGTTTTTTCAGATTAATGGAAAAATACTGGCACCAATCATTATCGCGATCAAGCCAGCAATACCCATGATGGTTAATAAGGGCGAAAATGTCTTGAGTGCTTCCTGCTCCGTTAGGTTACTCATTTTACACACGATCCAGAATCCGCTATCATTCATCCACGGGACAAGCTTAGAGCCACAGGCAATAGCCAGTCCGAGATAAAGCTGATGATACTCAAGAGAAAGACTATTGGACATTCCCGCCAGAATGCCGGAAGCCGTAATCATGGCAACGGTCGCTGATCCCTGTGCTGTTCTCACAACGGCTGTTATAAAAAATGACAAGGGAATTAGTGCCATTTGATAATCCTTTGCAAGTTCTCCAATTCGAATGCTAATGCCGGTTTGCTGCAGCATACCTCCAAATGCACCCCCGGCAGAGGTAATCAGCAAGATCACACCAGCGCTCATTAAGGCGGTTTGAACGGAGGCAGTCAAATCTTTGTAGTCACCTTTTTTCTGGATCGCAAGCAGTACCAAGGATGACAAAGCACCCGTAACCATTGCGATATTCTTCTCTCCAAAAAACGCGATAAAGCTGCTGTAAGCTTTCCCCAGAAAACCATCATCGGCGCTGGTCCCTGTGGATGTTTGAGCCAATGCGTCCAGACTGATTAAAACAATAGGTATAGCGATCGGCAGCAGTGAAAACCACAATGGAGGTAGTGACTTTTCATCTCTGGTTGATAACTGCTGTATTTCTGCCAGTGGAGCATCCACTGAGTCTCGTACGGGAATGGGCCATCTTGCATTTGCCCAGGCAGCATAGAAATAACCGACTGTTATCGTAATCAGACCCACCAACGATCCACCCACCATCATCATCCCAATAGGTATGTTCATTTCGCTGATGAGGAATAGCGGGCCCGGTGTGGGGGGCACCAACGAATTAGCCATGGCTGCTCCTGCGGTGATACACAAAATCAACAACAGATAGTTTTTTCCGATCCTCAAAGCCATCGCTTTCGCAAGCGGTACCATCAGATAGAACACTGTATCAAAAAACACCGGAATACCAATAAAAAAGCTACCGGTAAGAAAGCTAAACGGTGCATTTTTAATACCCGTAACCTTCAGCATAGATCGCACAATCCTTTCAGCCGCACCGCTTTCCAACATACTTTTTCCGATGATAGAGGCCATGGCAATAAGAATGCCTATTTTACCACACGTGCTTCCAAACTCGTTGGCTATACGCACACCTACATCCTGGTTAACCAACTTCTGCGCATCTGCCAGCGAGCCACCCTTTCCGGTAACAAACATCACGATGGCGGCGTCAGGCGTTAAAATCGCTACTACAAATGCTCCCAGCAGCAGAGCCAAAAATGCATGCAGCCGTAAGATAATAATTCCTCCTACTACAGTTAAAATTCCTATCGCTAAAACAAAGAGCGGATCTTCATTGAAGTGTTGTATTTCCAAGTTAGTGGTACGTTTTGTGGTTACTTATTTTCAATAATAGGCGGACGCAACCGGCTAAAGAATATTTGGAATTCAAATAATGGGTAACAAAAACCAACCAGCCTGAAAGGCTGATTGGCTTGATGTTACAACAATTTAATGATATTAATTATCTACATCCCACCACACGCGGGTGTCTAGAAGGTCTTCGCCTTGCCGACCTACTGCCACATCTAACGCCGCGGAGTTCACTACCCTTTCATCGTCGGGGTAAGTGAGCCTTCGAATAAAATCTTCTATATCACGCTGGGCTAAATCGCCCTTCAACGGATTTGGCGAAACAATAGGAAATCCACTTCTTCTGAAGTTAGCCCAGGCTTCGTGTCCGTTAAGAAATGCAGAGACCCAATATTGCGTGTTAATTTGCTCCAACTCGGTACCCACTTGTAAGGGATGCGCCGTTATATAGGCTTCTCTGTCGGCCGCATCAATTTCCGTATCACCGGGCCAGCTTGCAAACTGGATCATGTTACCCCGTATTCCTTCCTTATAGACCGCATCTGCATCTCCCGTGGCCCATCCACGCACAATTGCTTCCGCTTTGAGCAACATAGTTTGCGAATACGTAACCATAAAGCTTGGAGCTTGCGGACTTCCCATTCTTAGTCTGTCTAATTCACTATAGTCGTACAAGCTTGCAAGGCCGTCGGCGGTCACCTGAACCGGGATAGTTGTGTTATCAAAACCTTGTGGCATTCCGATCTGCACACCTGGAGATCGGTCAGCCTTAGCTTCTACCTGATCGCCTTTGGTTTTGGCGCCAACGTACCGAACGGCAATGGATTCAAGGCGGGGGTCATTGTTGGATTGCAAGAAATTCATAAAATCTCTGTCAATGTAATAGAATCCAGCCTGGCCGCCATTCAAATTTGTACCGAGATCATTTCTGAAATTCGCATCATGCCGGATCACAGCATTATCAACGTTGGACTCCATAAGCCCACCTGCAATGGCCTTTGCAGCATACTCTTGAGCTTTTGTCGGGTTAACCTTTGTTAGTCGCATGGCCGCTCTGAGCAACAGCGAATAACCAAGTCGCTTCCAGCGCAGAATATTTGATCCCAGACCTGCATACATCACTTCCTGAGGTACAGCATCTTTAGCTGGATCGAGTGTATTCGAAGCGCTCTCAAGTTCAGCCAATATATCGTTATAAATAGCTTCTTGCGTATCATACGACGGAAATGCAGTCCCATCCAAGTATCCTTTAGCCGCTTCTGAGTAAGGTATTTCGCCATACGTATCCGTCATAATCATGAACTCGTGCGCCTTCCAGATCCGAAGCATAGATAACAAATTGGTTTTATCTGGTCTGTCCTGTAACGCCGCAATACCATCAACGAGGTTTTTAATCGTAGTACCGTACCCGTCAAACCAATTCCCTTGAGTAGCCGATCGGTTGTCCTGATTCAAGTTAGCCCCCGTGCCGACACCGACAAACGGTGTGATCATCTGCTTTACGATCGTCGTTTCATACGTAAAATTGTTATATCCCGGTGCACTGTTAATGATGGCCCGGTTTAACTGAAAGGTCGGATCGATCGATGTTAAGCGAACCGGATCTTGATTTATTTCGTCAAATCCGTTATCGCACGAAAATAAGAGCGCTGTTGCAAGCAAAGTACTCAGTGAATATTTGTGTATATTTTTCATGTTGTCGGAGTCTTAAAATTTAACATTAAGATTAAAACCAATATCACGCGTAACCGGTAGTCCGGTGGATTCCAGCCCCACTCTATTGTCTCCTATATATCCATTCTGGTCAGGATGGATATGGGGAACCCATTGTTTCAATACCGCCACGTTATTCGCGACCAGATCCAGTTTTACGCCACGCACATATTTGTTTTCTGGCAGAATCTTGGTAAAGTCATAACCGAGCGAAATCTGCCTCAATTGCCATGACCCCGCGTTAAAGACAGATTGTTCGGCCAACCGGTGCGTACGGATAATTTCATAAAACGGCTGAATGGCCGAAGGCGTGGTGTTTTCAGTATAAGTGCCGTCCTGATTCAGGTTCACTCCGTCTCCGACAATAAATCCAACATCCCTGCCCGGGAGCGTAGCCTTGTCTAAGCCATGCCGATATGCATTTGTATGTGTCCCGGAAATCAATTTGTGGCCTAACTTGAAATCAATGAGGAACGACGCTGTAAAGCCTTTAAAACTAAAACTGTTGGTGAAGCCTCCGAACCATTTGGGGATAGCGCTGCCATAAGCTATCTGATCATTAGACCGCCGTGCCCTGCCGTTGTTGGCATCATAAACGATTCTTCCCTGCGGGTCTCTCAGATATCCCCAACCATAGAGTTGCGCCATGGGTTGTCCTACCACCTGTCGAAGCTCACCATGGAATTCGTGCTGACCAACGGTAATAAAACTACCGTCTACATCATCTCCCAGACTTAGAACCTCGGAAGTATTATAGGAAGCATTTGCTCCAATGGTCCATGTAAAATTCCCCTGCACCGGGGAAATAGAGGCCGCCATTTCGACTCCCTTATTTTCACTTTCCCCCACGTTAATCAGTTGAGACGCAAAGCCCGAAGATGTTGGTATCTGGGCCGACAGAATTTGATCGGCGGAGAGTTTGTCATAAAGGGAAACTTCAAACCTAAGGTTGTCAAACAAAGTCATCTCCAATCCAATTTCTGTTTCCCTTACCTTCATTGGCTTGAGCCCTGGATTCGGGATCGTGTTTGCGTTGATGTTCCCTACCGGCTGACCGAGTAGTTGCTGAGGACTTATCGCGTAATACAAATTGTTAGAATAAGGAGCAACGTCTGTATCACTGCCAACCTCCGCATAAGCTAATCGGATCTTTCCAAAACTCAGCCATGATGGTAGATTTTGGAAGGCCTGGGAGAAAACAAAACTACCGGTTATAGAAGGATAAAGTATGCTCCGGTTTTCCGGAGATAAAGTTGAAAACCAATCGTTTCTCACGGTACCGTTCAAGAATAAAAATTCCTTATATCCAATTTCTGCGGAGGCGTACAACGAGTTTACTTTTCTCTCCGACAGCGAATAATTCGGGGTGACCTTGCTCGCGTTGCCTATCGTATACAAATCCCTGGTGAAGAAATTTTCGCCCAGAATCGTGCTGACATCAGCCCGTCTATACATGGAGTTTCCACCCATATTGACTAACACCCCGAAATCACCAAATTTCTTGTTGACACCAACTAAAAAATCAGCATTCACTTCCCTGAACGTCCGTTGATCCTGCACATATTGTCCATTGACGAATCCGGGAGGAGGAGCAGATTGCCGCTGAGATCCGGTGGGTAGATTGTAATCTACATTACGCGAATAATAATCCTGGCCAACACGGCCCTGGATAAACAACCAATCGAGCAGATCATACTTTGCGGTTATATTTCCAAAAATTCTATCGCGGCGATTGTTTTCAAAACGCTTCAACGCAAAGTACGGGTTCGTTCTGTTTGTAAACCTGGAGTAACTAATTTCGTTACCAAGGGCATCACAACACTTTTCTTCCAGAAGACCCATAGGCATCGACGATGAGAGGGTGTAAATGACAACGGGGCTAAAGTCCTGTTCTGCTATATTTGGCGGGTTTTTTCGGTCCTCAAAGGAATAATTTACATTTCCTGAGACAGTGAGCTTACTCATTTTTTGAGTGAATCCCAGGTTCACTGTTTTGCGGTTATAACTAGAACCAGGAAGTATTGCTTTGGCATCCATATTAGCAATAGAAACACTCACTCCCCCATTTTCACCGCCAGAGGTAAGTGTAAATGAGTTCATGAAGGTAGAACTGTTGTTATAATAGTCCCTTATTTTCCCAGGGGTTGGTTCATAGGGTACTTCAACACCATCGAACAAAATCTGGGTCCCGCCCATCGGTTCACCAAAGCTCCACACGCCTGAAGTTGGTCCAGGTGCATTGGGGCGTACGCCGCCTTCACCCTGACCATACTCATATTGGTAATCGGTCAGATCGATCGGTGTACCATTGGTATAGTTCATATTATAGGAAAGCTGAATGCCTTTCCCTTGTGAGCGGCTCTTAGTTGTAATCATGATAACGCCATCCTTAGCACGTGCACCATACAACGCAGATGCGGCAGCGCCTTTTAGAACAGTCATCGAAGTAACATCATCGGGATTGATACTGCTGAGACCATCGCCGCTATCCGAATTCCTATTAGACCCTACTTGTGCAACGTCACCACTTACACCAAAATTCGTATTGTCAACAGGAACACCATTGATAACAATGAGGGGTGAATTGTTATTACCAAAGGAGGACACACCGCGAATCCGTATTTTACTACTCCCCTGAGGTCCGGATCCCAGATTGGTAATATTCACACCGGCAACTTTCCCTTGAAGAGCATCCATAAAATTAGCACTCCGGTTTACGCTAAAGTCGTTGGGATCAACTTTCGCAGTGGCATAACCCAATGTTTTTTGATCCTTTTCAATACCAAGCGCCGTTACTACAAACTCGCCAAGTTGCTGCACATCTGGCGCCATCGTTACATCTATCACGGAACTACCACCCACAGAAATTTCCTGCGAAGCGTATCCGATAAATGAAAAGACTAATGTCTGTGCAGTCGAAGGAACAGTGAGTGAATAGGCACCATTCTGGTCCGAAACGGTACCCTGTGAGGCACCTTTCACCAACACGTTCACACCCGGAAGTGGGCTATTTCTTTCATCAAGAATTTTACCGCTAATCGACCTTTCGTCCTGCGCACTTCCGATCAGTGGAATGAAAGTCATAAAAGCGATTAACAACGTGAGCATAACTCGAATTTTTGGGTGGCCGCCCCGATCCAATGGCCTGGATAGTAATGGATTTTTCATAGCGTAAAATTTAGGAGTTAGTGAATAAAAAAAACAGTTGTGTAATTTTGGCATTGAGACTTTTTTGTGGAACGAAAAGCCTCATTTATCAGAGAATTTGGTTTATCAGTAACCAAATGGAATCGTGATATTAATTCAGAACATCAATGATCTAACTTTCATACCAAGGAGAAAAAATCCCCAAAGTTTTTCAAGGAGACTTTAACATAACTATAATTTTTGCATAATACAAACGTTTGTTCTGACTTTGGTGGTAAAAGTTGCTAATTGGTACGTCAGGGCTGGGTATGTACCAGTGACGATGCGCCTAGGCCAAGCGCCAGATCAGATCATTATAAGACTACTCCTTAGTTCCGGGAAACTACCTTGATGATATGTTATTAAAACTTCCACTTCCATTTTCGACTTTCCCAATGAATCCAAATCTAAGGCCTTGCCCCATTCATTGCGCCGCTGCGTGAGTATAACATAATGGAGATTCCGTTTACGTTGACCATTTCACTTCGTTGCCTCCTGATCACTAGTCCTATTTCCGCCTTTCTTCTCTTCGAGTTCATGTTGAAAGTATCCTACACTGACAGTCTCCTTGATCTTGTTCATGATCTGGTTTCGCGACATACCTTCGGTTTTGAGAATTGCCAGATCAATATCTTCTGAGAAACGATTTATGCAGTCATGTGCTTTTGAAAGCGATGTCCCTCCTTTAAAAATTACTTCATCTACCAGTTTTGATGCCGACAAATTTTTTAAGACATGAGTAACCCAATAATCCTTCTCAATGAAAATGGTGCGCATCTTGAAATGGGCAGCTGCGGATTCAATTGCATCAACGAAGTCATTGGATTGATGGAAGGTCATATCAGATTCCAGGAATGTTTGTTAGGCAGTACTTCAGAAGAAACTCCCGTTTCAAATGCGGAGAGTCTGTTAACAGACTGTTTAATTTAGAAACCTTGACTTCTGGGAAATATTTTTCTATCAATGCTCCCAACAAAGCGCGGGTGCTAGGATTGAATGACAATGCAAGTGTGATCAGTCGTTCCGTTTTCGCTTTTGGTAAGTCAGCAAGACGTGCCGTTAAAATTCTAATAGAGTCATCCGGGTTTGAATCGGGAATCGATTTAATATCCCGTAACGCATCCAAAAGCTGAAGCAGCGGGATATCCTCATCTAAAAAACTGACGTTCCTTTTTACATACTTTAGATAGAATAAAAGCAATCAAGTTTTATATACGTTAACCTTGACATGTAAGTTCGTTAAATACTTGTTTTTATGATACCTGCTGTAGCCGGAGTTTCCGTTCACGTTGACCATTTCACTTCGTTGCCTTCTTGAAAAAATAACCTTAGCAGACATCGCTGATCAGGTTAATTTGACGGAGGAGTATTTCTTCAAGATTTTTTAGCAAAATCATGCAAAAGTCATTTTATGAATTTCTCAGTGAGTAAACCAAAAGTTGACTCGTAAAAAACCCGGCGGGTTTAGATAATCAGGAATAAAACTCTGATGGAGAGGTTACTGACTTGATTTGAGTTCAACCAAGACGAAAGCTGGGAAGTACATATTTTGCTCCGTTCACTCATTGACCGCGCTGCAGGGAACCTATACGTAGATATTCCAGCGTATATCTCCGGGAACATGATTCGAGCACCATTGGTAGTTCATGTCAATATGAATAAGCCACCGGCGGGATATTCTGAGGTTAGCACAAAATATGATATCCGTATCAATTTGCCAACCTTCTTCATTATACCAAAACTGGCACCCAGGCTAGCATCAACCATAATATTTTTAAATAAAAAAAACCTGTAACTAATTGAATTACAGGTATTTAGTTATTCTATATTGGTAGTCTGTACGGGAATCGAACCCGTGTTACCAGAATGAAAATCTGGTGTCCTAACCCCTAGACGAACAGACCGAATTGGGTTGCACTTAGCTGGTCAAACCAACTACTATTTTAGTTTTCCGTAAAAGAGGCTGCAAAGATAGACCGGTGTAGTGGATTTGCAAACCTGTGCAGTAAAAATTTACTAAAACCATATTTTATTTCGTTGGTTTTGGTCGCTAGGTCATTTATTTTTGGCAACTCGAAATTTAAACACGACAATAAAATGACTAAAGTAGGAATTAACGGATTCGGCCGCATTGGTCGCCTCGCCTTCAGAGCTGCTATCAATCGGAAGGATATTGAAATCGTTGGCATCAACGATCTCGTGGATCCTGATTATATGGCGTACATGTTGAAGTATGATTCTACACATGGAAAATTTGACGGCACGGTCGAAGTGAAAGACGGCAACCTCATCGTAAACGGAAAAAAAATCCGCGTTACTGCTGAGAAGGATCCCGCTAACCTGAAGTGGTCTGATGTCGGTGCTGAAATAATTATTGAATCAACCGGTCTCTTCCTGACTCAGGCCGACGGTCAGAAGCATCTTGCCGCAGGTGCCAAGAAGGTTGTCTTCTCCGCCCCCGCTAAAGATGACACCCCAACTTTTGTAATGGGTGTAAATCATAAGAAACTTAATGCACAACATACGATTGTTTCCAATGCTTCCTGTACCACCAACTGCCTTGCCCCTCTGGCAAAGGTGTTGAATGACAAGTTCGGAATTGTAGAAGGACTTATGACTACTGTTCACGCCGTTACAGCAACCCAAAAAACAGTTGACGGCCCTTCGGCAAAAGACTGGAGAGGTGGCCGCGGTGCTTACCAGAATATTATCCCTTCTTCAACGGGTGCTGCAAAAGCAGTCTCCCTGGTAATCCCGGAATTGAAAGGAAAACTTACCGGTATGTCTTTCCGTGTTCCCGTAGCCGATGTGTCTGTAGTTGACCTGGTTGTTCGTCTAAACAAAGGTGCATCTTATGAGGCGATAAAGACGGCAATGAAGGAAGCGGCAGATGGAGAACTGAAAGGTATCCTGGGTTACACCGAAGATGATGTAGTATCTACAGACTTCCTGACCGACTCCCGCACGTGTATCTTTGATGCCAAAGCAGGCATCGCATTGAATGATAACTTTGTCAAGGTTGTCGCCTGGTATGACAACGAGTGGGGATATTCTAACAAATTGATCGACCTCGTTCAGGAACTGGCGAAAGTATAAGTTAGTATAAGTTTGATAAAAAAGGCTATCCTGAGCACACGGGATAGCCTTTTTGTGTTTTAAGTCAAATATAAAAACCTTTGTAAATGAAAATTTTTTCCAGCAAATGCGTTTATAGTAGTACCATCAACACTTGCCGTGCATAATTACTACGAAATACTGGGAGTTGATCAGTCAGCAGATGCCCATAGCATCCGGGCAGCGTTTAAACGCCTGGCCATGGCCTATCATCCGGACCGGAATGCCGGCGATAAACGGGCAGAAGAAATTTTTAAAACGGTCAACGAAGCCTATCATACGCTTTCGGATCCCCTGAAAAAAGCACGGTATGACGCCCGCTTAAATCCTTCCTATAATCTTAGTCCGGAAGAGTGGAACCGGATGGTCAGAAGAAAGTACTATACACCACGCCCGGCAAAGCAAAGTTATTATGTTGTCGACAAAGAGTACTTCAGAATACAGGCCCTCACTTTCCTGGTCTTCATCGTCATTGCCGGCTTTTGTTTCGCCTTATTGAACACAGCCCAGTACTTCTTTGAACAAAAAAGATTAAAACATTACGAAGCCAACCGAAAAACTTTACAGCAGGCAGGCAGCCTCTTTTCTTCGGGCCGTTTTGACGATGCATTCACCCTCATGAACAACCTCAGCGAAAAACAACCCCTCGAATACCTTGTATACTTTACACGTGATAGCCTCGTGGGCGAACTGCGTGAGCTCGCCAACGAAAGATTTGAAGCGAAAGAATTCTCATCGGCAGTAGGCCTGTTCCTGATACTGAAGAAATACGAACAACCGGTCACGTATCAAACCATTCGGCAGATTTCCATGTGTCAGTACCACCTGGGGAATTTCAAAGAAGCGCTCCAGGGTATGAAAGAATTACATCAGCAGTTCCCGAATAATATAGAATTAACGTACAGCATCGCTATCACAGACCTCGACAAGTTGGATAACCCGAAAGAAGCGCTTCTTTATTTTACGCTTGCGAAGAACCGGTTCTCCGACAAAATGCACAGCCTGTATGGTCCCTCTTTCAAACTGATTATGGATCCGGCTGAAACTCCCGATGTTTACTATGACTTGTTTTATGGACGTGCCCGGACTAACATGACGCTTCAAAATTATAAGGAGGCAGTTTCGGATTGTAACTGGGCTATTTTCCTGAGACCCGGGCGGGGCGAACCATATAGAATCCGGGCAACTTCCAGTGTCGAATTGAAAAAGTTCGGGACCGTATGCAGCGACATCCGGATGGCAAAAAAATTGGGTGTCACCGATATAGCCGTGCTGGAACGAATGTATTGCCGTTAACGCTTAAGGTATATTCCAACACCGAAATTTGGAGAAGCCAGAATATTTTTAGCGGAAAAAGCGAACCCTCCGGAAAGGGAGATGCCCCACTTCTCCTGAATAGCATAACCCACTTCCAGTGTCGGCGATATGTATTCGGTATTGTTGGAGAATATTCCATTATCCGCTACTTCGTCATTGCCGTTATACAACGACTGGACTACATCCAGCTTTACAATGGTCGTAAGTTTTTTGAAAAAAGTACACCCGACTTCCGCGCCTGCCCGGAACTCGTCCGAAAAGTTTTCAGTGCGGTTATTAAAACCTACGTAGGCCGAAGCATAAACGGGGGCGGGATACAGGGAACCACTGACATCCATGCGAAGCATCTGATTAAACTCCCCGTCACCGGTTTGCAGTATGCCGCCTTCACCGCCGCTGGTTCTGCCGAAGGGTAATCCAAACAACACGGTTGCGCTTAGTACAACGGGCTTATCCACAATCAACCCGTATTTAAAAGAAATGTCGGTATCCCCGATGGCATTCAATGCCTCACCCGGTATGACAGTGCCGCTTGGACTATATTGTTCTTCGTTTAAGGTGTTCCGAACAAAAAAGGGAAAATATAAAATGCCCGTCAATCGTTTGGTGATTCCGTATTCCCCGTATAGGCTTGTGGTGAACAAACTAGTCGTACGGATGCTGACGATATCACCTTCCGGTCCATAAAAAGAATCGGCTATTATCCAGTTTTGATTCAGCTTGTAATATCCCGAACCTTTGGCCTGGGGCCAACCGCCTCCGGCAAGACTAATAAGTGAACAACTCCACAAACAGATTATGATTCCAATCCTTTTCATACTTATTGGTTCAAATCAGCAAATCCAAACGTTACGCGGGCTGGCCTACAGAGAATAATTATATAGCGGTAATCAAATAATCCGATGTTCGGATCGATCGATGAAATGTCGAAGGTCCTGGCACCGTTGCTGAAAATCTGGGCAACTTCCACTCCCTTTGAAAAAGTCTCCGATCCTGACGTACTGTTGGAAAGATAGATGTATGTTCCCAGTGCAAAACTGGTCTTGAAATTATCACTTAACGACAGTATGAGGTTACCGCCTTCAAGTTTGAGGGTGGCCATACCCTCTGCATTGTAGCCTCCTGCGGGAACAAACGTGCCAGCACGGTCTGAACCAATGGCGAAATCGATTGAGTTACTTTTGACTCCCTCTGATTTTGCATGGACCCCAGCGATACCGTTAGAAATTGCGGTCAACTCACCGGTTGCATCTACGGTGACAATCGAACCATTTTCACTAAACCATTCTATCGTTCTTCCGGTCAGCGGCAATCCGTTAATGTTATTCACAACTGCCGTGAGACTCACGTTCTCTCCTATTTCCACCATCGTAACGGGTGAGCTTATCACAACACTGGCGACCGCGTTTTCGTCCGATACAACGTTGATAGTAATAGGTTCGCTGAGTACCGTTTGAAAAGACGCCGTGATAACTGCCTGTCCGGTCGCTATGGCATTCACCCTCCCATTTTCATCCACACTCGCGATTTGGGGTGCATTCGATGCCCATTGCAACATCACCTCGCTTTCGTTTCCATACTTGTCAAAATATACTGCGGCTAATTGCAGATTTTGTGTTGGCATGAGGGCCGCCTGCAAGGTTGAAACCTCGATTCGCTCGCCTATGACAGGATCTTCCAGGTAATCCACGCCAATACAACCGGACCATATCAGCGCCCCAAAAAATATCCATAATCTCACGTTCATGCTGTATTTTTACCGAAATTACCAGATCAATGCCGCTGGGGAAGTCGGGTAAACGACAATCAGTTATGAATGATCCAATAAAAGAACACCTCCTGTCAATAAAGAAGAGCTATTTTAATATTCTGGCCCTGTTTCTGGGGCATGAAAAGCTCGAAAGTCGTTTTTTGCGATGCCTGCTAAAGTGGGGATTCCAGCTTAAGCTTACGCCTGACGATTTGAAACATGCCAATGTGGATATTTCGCATCTGAAGTATAGCAGTATTGAAGACAAGGTTGAAAAACTTGAAGCAATCTATCACCTGGTCTATATGATTTACCTCGATGAAGTGGTGGAAGACATTGAACTGGAAGTCGCCGGCATCTATGCAGGCGAACTGGGTTTCAAGTCAACAATCGTGAGTGAGTTATTTAAGTCCATTGCGACTGAACCCTACGACCAGACCAGAGCGCGCAACGTGAGGCAAGAGGTAATTGACTTTCTTAGCCTTTCCGAGTAGCCTGTCATAGTCGGCTTTTCGAATCACTTAAAAACGTATACAGCTTTGAAGACTGTCCTGTTTCTATTCTTCGTTATATCCATGCAGGTTGTCTCTGCCCAGGAAACTCACGATGAAATTAACAAGTTCATAAACGACTGGCATCAGGCTGCCAGTCGTTCAGATGGGGCGGCCTTTTTTGGAAGTATGGGTGACCAGGCCGTTTACATTGGAACCGACGCCAGCGAACGATGGACCAAAAATGAGTTCATGATGTTTGCCAAACCTTATTTTGATAAAGGGAAAGCCTGGGATTTTAAACCGTATGACCGGGAACTCCATGTAACATCCGATGCCAAAATCGTATGGTTTTCAGAACTCTTGTCTACCTGGATGGGCGTGTGCCGGGGTTCGGGTATTCTCACACGTACACGTCAAGGTTGGAAAATCCAGCAGTATCACTTGTCAGTCACCGTCCCGAATGATATTATCAGGGATTTTATAACACTGGTCGACGCCTATAACATGAGGAAGAAGTAAGGTTAGCCTGAACGTTTCTGCCCACTTCACTCCTTCCAGGATATTACTACCGATGTATGATTTGATTGAATATTTTGTGGCGCCACACAAAGAATACGGCCACCTTTGAATTCTCAATCAGACACAAAGTCATATGCCAAACACAGACTACAAAGGACTTTCCAATACGGGAATTAACGCTCGCCTGAAGCAATTTCTGGTGCTTGTTACGACCATCGTAGTAGGAATAATTCTGTCCTTGTTCATAAATTGATAAGCAGCCTGCAATACCAGCGCACTAATATTTCCTGTGGTACAACACTGATCAGAAGGGCTGGTTGGTGTTGCACAAGGGAGCCCGAGTCGACTTAGTTTCTGTCCCACAACATTGTGGGACTTTTCTTTTTAAGGCTATCCGGTTTCTTCCTAGTTTAGCGACATGGATTTCAGCCCGGAAGTTTTTCTTACCAATCTGGCCCAGACAACCGATTCTCCCTATCTGATCGCTGTTGAACGTGCAGAGGGAATTTACCTGTATGCACCCGACGGCAAACGTTACACAGATCTGATTTCAGGAATCGGCGTAGCCAACATCGGCCATCGCCATCCAAAAGTTATTCAAGCTATAAAAGATCAGCTTGACAAGCACCTTCATGTAATGGTGTTTGGGGAGTATATTCAATCTGCTCCGAACCTGCTGGCGAAAAAATTAACGGGACTGCTACCTAAAACACTGAACTGTTGTTATTTCGTAAACTCCGGAACTGAAGCCAATGAAGGGGCACTGAAATTGGCCAAGCGGTACACCGGTCGAACAGAAATAATATCCTGCAGGAAATCGTATCATGGTAGCACACACGGATCGTTAAGTGTCTCGGGAAACGAAGTTAAGAAACAAGCCTTCCGCCCTTTATTGCCGGATGTACGGTTTATTGACTTTAATTCTATAACGGACCTGGAAGCCATAACCGAACGCACCGCGTGCGTGATTATGGAAACCGTTCAGGGCGATGCAGGTGTCCGCATCCCCTCCCCAGAATACCTCCGGGCGGTTCGGGATAGGTGTACAAAAACTGGAGCGTTGCTTATTCTGGATGAAATTCAATGTGGTATGGGAAGGACAGGAACATTGTTTGCATTTGAACAGTTCGGCATAACACCAGACATCCTCACCGTTGCGAAAGCGTTTGGGGGCGGATTGCCCATCGGCGCCTTTGTATCACGGCGCGAGATTATGAAATGTCTAACCCATGATCCGATGCTGGGGCACATTACAACTTTTGGAGGCAATCCTGTATGCTGCGCTTCAGCCCTCGCGACGTTACAGGTCATAGAGGATGAAAGGCTGCTGGAGCATGTCGAGGAAAAGGGAAAGCTTTTTGAAACCTTGCTTAACCATCGCAAGATAAAAGCTATCCGGAGAATCGGCTTGTTATTCGCTATTGATTTTGAGTCTGCTAAGGCCGTTGCACGGATTGTCGAAGAAGCTAAAAAACTGGGCATAATTTGCTACTGGTTCTTATCTCATCCAAACAGTTTTCGTATTGCTCCTCCCCTCACGATAACACATGAACAAATTGAAGAATCGTGCACAGCTATTTTGAAGGCAATTGATAATTCTTACCTTCGAACATGACCAATAATATCCGGCCACGTTTTGATCGCATAGACTATACATACAAGCTTCTCGTCGTTATCGCCCTTGTCATAACCGCCACCATACTGGCAAGAGACATTGTAATCCCCTTGGCATTTGCCGCTTTCCTGTCAATTGTTATGTTGCCCGTGGTAAAAAAACTCGAAGACAGAAAACTTGGTACGGCCCTTTCAATAACATTGGTTTTGTTGGTAACCTTAGTACTGACCAGCCTCCTCGTATGGCTGATTGTTGATCAGGTAGTAGGATTGGTAAATGACCTGCCGAACCTGCAGACCAAATTTGAAACCTATCTAAACCACGTACGACGTAGCCTATGGAATGACTTCGGAATCAGCACGTTGGAACAAAACAAGTTGTTGGGAGAATCTATGCGGAATGTGAGTGCTTATCTGGGGGATATTTTTCTATCCACCACCAATGCGATCTCCACGCTGGTTCAGATTCCTATTTACATATTCCTCTTCCTTATCTATCGGACTAAATTTCGTGATTTTTTGGTCAGTATTATACCCAGCGAAGAGGCCTATGAATGGAAGAAAGATATTGAGCGGGTGATTCAGGGATATATTTCCGGATTAACACTGGTGACACTTATTGTCGCGTTGCTGAATTCCATCGGGCTGCTGGCTCTGGGAATTGATCACGCCATTTTCTTTGGAATCCTGTCCGGTGTACTGACTATTATTCCATATATCGGAATTATTCTTGGTGCCGTGTTTCCCATTCTGATGGCCCTTATAACCAAAGACAGCATTTGGTATACCGTCGGCGTTGTAATTGTATTCGCTGTCGTTCAGTTTCTGGAGGGGAATTTTATTACTCCCCGAATAACCGGTTCCAAGGTGAGTATTAATGCACTTGCTGCCATCGTTGCTCTCCTGATTGGGGGGAAGATACTGGGAATTGCAGGAATGATCCTCGCCATTCCGGGAATAGGTGTGTTGAAAATCGTGCTATCCCACACCAGGCACCTGAATTCATTCGTCATCTTGCTGGAAGATACCGAACCGAAAAAGAAAATTATACCACCACCGATTCCTCCGGAAGATATACCTACAGCTTCTCAATAACCAGGTTATGGTTGGTGTAAATACAGATGTCGGCAGTTATGGTTAAGCTTTCACGCACAATTTCTTCTGCCGACAAATGGGGGGCATGCTTCTTCAACGCCAGGGCTGCTGATTGAGCATACATGGCGCCAGACCCGATCGCTGCTACCTGATTGTCGGGTTCCAACACATCGCCATTTCCGGAAAGGACAAGGATCTCATCCTTACTGGCCGTAATCAGCATCGCTTCGAGCCTGCGGAGAAACCGGTCCATACGCCAATCCTTCGCGAGTTCTATGGCAGCACGTTTCATGTTGCCTCCGTAACTGTTGAGTTTCTCTTCAAACCGTTCGATCAGCGTAAAAGCATCAGCAGTTGATCCGGCGAAACCGGCAAGAATCTTACCGTCAGAAAGTTTCCGGATCTTGCGGACATTGCTCTTGGCAACATAATTTCCCATCGTAGCCTGACCGTCGCCTCCGACAGCAATCTGTCCGTTGTGTAAGACGGCTATTATAGTTGTAGCGTGAATTTTTTCCATGGTTGTTAATTAATAAGCCCCATAACGGGGCTTAACGAATGATAAAAAGTATGGGTTAAATTAGTAGTCTGACCGGGTCTTCCATTAACCCTTTGAATGTTTTAAGAAATGCAGCACCCACAGCTCCGTCGACGGCGCGATGGTCGCACGATAGGGTAACCTTCATTACATTGCCAGGTACTACCTGTCCATTTTTTACAATGGGCGTTTCCTTTATTCCACCGATGGCAAGTATACAGGCGTCAGGTGGATTGATAATAGCCGTAAAGTCTTCTACGCCGAACATACCCAGATTAGAAATGGTAAAGGTACTTCCCTCCCAATCCGCTGGCTGAAGCTTTTTGTCGTGTGCGCGTTGTGCCAGATCTTTCACTTCTGTCGCGATATGTGAAAGTGATTTATTGTCCGCAAATCGTACCACCGGAACGAGCAGCCCGTCTTTCACAGCCACGGCCACCCCAATATGGATGTGGTGATTCTTCCGCATCTTATCACCCAGCCAGCTTACGTTAACATCCGGATTCTGACGAATGGCTGCAGCCACTCCTTTTATCACCATATCATTGAAGGATATCTTTACCGGACTAACCTCGTTAATGCTCTTTCTTGCTTCGATGGCCTTGTCCATGTTCATTTCCATCGTAACATAGAAATGTGGCGCGGTGAATTTACTTTCCGCCAATCGTTTGGCGATCGTTTTGCGCATCTGCGATACGGCAATTTCTTCGAAACTTTCCTTGCCAACAATAGCGGGAAGCGCTACCGGTGCAGAAACACCCGCTTTTGCCGGTGCAGCTTCAGGTTTGTAGTTCTCAACATCTTTTTTGGTTATTCGCCCCTGGTCACCAGAGCCTTCAATTTTTCCAATGTCAATACCTTTGTCGCTCGCTAATTTTTTTGCTAATGGAGATGCCTTGATACGTCCGTTGGAGGCTGCTTGTTGAGTTGTTGCTGGCGCAGACTTGGCGGCGTCTGTTTGAGTACTTTCAGGTGCAACACTGGCAGCTGGCGCAGACCCCTTTGATTCATGAGCCTTTAGCAAAGTCTTCCAATCTGCATCCTTTTCTCCGATGATTGCAAGGACCCCGTTTACCGGAACTGATTTGCCGGCTTCTGCTCCCATATAAAGCAGCGTGCCCGTATTATACGATTCATACTCCATGGTTGCCTTGTCCGTTTCGACTTCGGCAAGAAGCTCATTAGCCTTGACACTATCTCCTACCTTCTTATGCCAGGCGGCGATTACGCCCTCCACCATCGTATCGCTCATTTTTGGCATCAACACAATTTCAGCCTTGATACCGGAAGTATCCACAGCAGGTGCACTGGACGCCACCGGTGCCGCTTTCTCTACTTTGGGCTCTTCAGTTTTACCTCCCGACGCCCCGGCACTTGATGCACCCGATAACAAGGCCGTATAATCCTCACCTTTGTTGCCGACAATCGCCAGCACATCGTCGACCTTTACGGCCTGGCCTTCGGGAACACCCAGATAAAGTATCGTGCCCGAATTAAATGACTCATAGTCCATCGTCGCCTTGTCAGTTTCAATTTCCGCCATCAGCTCTCCGGACTTAACTGTTTCACCTACTTTTTTATGCCATTTTGCCACCACGCCCTCAGTCATGGTATCGCTCATTTTAGGCATTCGTATAATTTCCGCCATTGTTGATTATAGATTTTTAAATTCTGCTGTTCGTGTTTTCGGGTTCGAAAGACCAAAAATAGGTTTAAATCGGTCGAATTTCAAGCTATTAGAATCCGATATTCCCAATCATAAATTCAAACACTAAACCACTTGTATTATAAGCATTTGCGAACCGGTAGGTCGACCGGAACCCAAGCTCAAACTTGGGCAGGAAACGCATAACGTTAAAGTCAAACGTAGTCTCAATCCCAACCGACTGATACACCTCGTCATTGACGGATGCATAGGCATTGTTGGAATTTACATTATAGAAGTACTGAAGGCCGGTGCCCTCTCCATAGTCGTAAAACAGATTCGCCTTTATTCGCTGAATATTCAGGATTGGTCCAATGGCAATGTCAGGGTACCAAAGTGGCAACGCATAATTGGCAGAAACTGAAAAAAATGTTTCATCCTCCGGGTAACTGTGACCACGCGGTTTGGGGATCTGATTGCGGAAGGTATACAGATTAGTTTCAACTCCCTGTAAACTTTCCTGATAGGCAAGGCGCGTGTAGAGATAGTGATGTTTAAAAATGCCAGGAAAGTACAACGTTGATTGAGCCGCCCACAACCGTCCCTCAAAATCTCCGCCATACGGTGTGTTATATAATTCAAAGTCAAAAGTCTGTCCCCAGCGACTCAAAAAATCGCGGCGGCTGCGCTTCAGCAAATTGTAGAAGGAAAATGATACGCGGTTATAGAGCAGATCGCCATCATTTAATTGATCCTTGTAAATATAAAACAAGGTATCATTCGCCTGAGTAATTCGTTCAGGTCCCTGGTAAATCATGGTGTCATTCCTGCTCACGGTGTTCAAAAAATCCGACGTCTTTGTATACCCTACTGCATTTCCAAACGTCATCTTCCTGCTGTACCTGGATCTTGTCAACTCCATAGGCACACGCAAACCACCTTCCATGGTAAGCTCATCCCATTGAAACACGGCCGAATTGCCAAAACCTGTTTCGGTCTTTTCCCGGTTGCCTAATTGGGCTCCCAGGTCAACGATCGGATACAATGCCTGATAGCTTATGCCGGCTCGCCAGGACTGCGTGCCTTCATCGATATCGTACAGATATCCTGCACTTACCTCCGTCGTACTGAGAATATTCCTAGACGTGATGCCGACATTCACTTGTGTAAGGTCATTGGTTACAAACGCGCCCCAGCTATACGGATTGATGACTCCTTTTACTTTAGAATATTTTTTAACAGGCAGTTTGGTTTGGGGAATACTATCCAACAACTGTGGTCTTCCCTCCTGTTCCACCAGCAGGTCAACAAGTCCCGTTGCGTCAGCTGTTACGGGCTTCTCAAAAATGGTCCATGAAGATTCGTTGAGAGGTATTTTTACAACATCAAGGCCATCGCGCGTCTGTTCATTGTAATAAATTGTTTTGCCATCTTTTGAAATTGAAGGGTTGTAGGCTGCGTACTTGCTGGACGTAACCTGGTATCTCTTTTTTGTCCTTAGATGGTAGACATAGAGGTTGTCAATTCCGCTAACAGGTGAATTGAAAAACAGGTAGTCACCCTGCAAAACCGGATGCCCTACATTTTCCTGCGTTATCGGGAGAACATTTACCGAAGTGCCTTCCCTTACATCCCAAATAGAAATCGTTCTGCCAGTCCTGCCCGTTTTCAAAAAGACTATTTTCTCTCCGTCGTCTGACCATCTTGGCATGGAATAAAACTCATCATCTGGCGCATTGTACTGGCCAAGTTTTTTGCCGGTATACACGTCGAGAATCAGAATAGAATTCCGGTAGTCATTGCCGGAACGGATAGCAACCACACGTTTGGCATCGGGTGATAATGCCGCCCCGCTCAGCCGGTCGTGTTTTCCTCCAACTACCCATCGCATACCGACAGCCATGTCATATATTTTAATTAGTGAATAGTTTCTTACACCCCATCGCGGGTCGTAACCGTATTCACTCCACGCAATTTTTGACCCTTCAACGGACAACATACCTGCATCATTCACAAATCCGGGAGTGAACTTCTTCTCTTCACGTCCGTCCTGAAGTACTACAAATTGTTCAATGTTCCCGATGCCCCGTTTCATGACAACCACGCCACCATTCTGCAATGGTTGTGGATACAGATAGTCGGTGTACACTTTCGATTTTCGTTGATTTACTCTTTCGAATGTTGTTGGCTGCGTGTTGTCCACCTGATTCTGCCAGGCCGTACTGAGATCCTTTGCCATCTCGCGGTATAGATCCGTTACATGTAACCCGGCCTTCTTATGGATGGCATTGGAGAATGCAAAAGGTATAAACGGTACGTTCCATGACCTTGCTGAAATTTTCCCCCAGATTTCCGGGTCCATGGTTTTCTTTCTCAAATAACTTACCATGTAATACCCCAGGACATACTGGTTGGGAATATTGTGTTTATAGGAACGTAGATATTGCTTGTGGTAGTTGAATGTTCTTCCTTCAAGAAGATTTGTTTTAAACACCAGCCCGAAGTTTGGAATCCTGCCCCTGCCGCTCGGTGTGAACGCCGTTTCTATGGCCACTGCGTCACCTTCCCAGAACCAGGAAGGAGCAGCTACCTGAGCCATACCGGCCAATGTTGTTGATCCAAATAAATAATATAAGAAACGGTTAAACCCACGCGTCGCATGCTGATATTGAACGACGTGCCGATACTCGTGTGTTGCCAGGAGGTCAAGCCAATCATTTGTGCCGAGGAAATTATAGTCCTGTGGGGGCATGGTATAGAACTCAGACCTTCGTGGCAGAATAGACACAAATCCATTCGAAATGGAAGATTGGTTCTGAAGCAGGATGGATATTTTTCTTGGCTTTGTACCCAGTGTGCGTGCTTCTGCGGCATGCATATGCTCCAACGTATTAGCGACCCGCTGAGCCTGCAAATCAAACCCCCTGGGAAAAAGTACACGGAAATTGGGCGTGTTAACCTGATTCCATTTCAAGTGGGTTGGATTGTTATCTAAGATGGTTTGCCCAACAACTTCCAGCACGCAAGCACAAAAAATAAGAAGAAAAATGCCTTTCATCTGGCCCAAATTTACCAAATGAAATGAAGCGTCCTACACCTGCAATTTTACTACTTGATTATTATTTCTTTCCAGTTCAGTGCACTCGCCTGAAAATAACCAAGCGCACCATTACTCAGATTCGTTCGGGAATTAGATGGGGGTTGGCTGAACAGCCCACCATCACTATTTAATAAACTCTGCAGATCGTTGTAAAAAACAAATCCGGTGCGGGTAAGGCTATACATCTCAACCCGTGCTGTGTCGCCCTTTGCATAATACACCGGTGAAGGCAGTCCATCTATATTCTCACCCAGAACTTCATCGTCTGCATAATAGATATCGGTATCGAAATATACGGTAAGCGAGTCGTTTCGGTAGTACTTCAACAGATAATAGTCAACCCGGTCCTGCGGCTCCTTTGCATAAAACAGAACTTCATAAATTTTTCCAGAGTCTTTGGGATCCTGCTGCTCATCATCATTGATCCGATAGGTCAGAGAATCAATAGGTGTCACCGGCTGTAAATCATCCTTCGCTTCGTAAACCTCACCATTTGCCGTGATTTGCAGCGTATAACTTCTGCCGACAATACCAACAAACTGAGTAGCCGGTAAATAAAACCCGGTTGAATCTCCGTCATTACCGGGATTGTGAAGGAACACTATCTCATTGCCGACGTTATCCGTGACCACCACCGAAGCATCTGTTACAGCTGGAGAATCACCCGTGTCATAAAAACCTACTGAACGTGTAAGCTTTACGTATTGAAAGCCGGGTTGATTCGTTACCTGCCCTTCCACAATAAGGCGAGGTGAAGATTGCTTCAAATCAAGCAGAACAGTTTCTTCACAAGACCAGAAGAGTATTGAAGAAAGAAGAATAAGCAGTACGTTTTTCATATAGAATACTTTTCTAGAATTTAAAATTGTATGTAACGGATGGCAGAATAGGAAACAGGTAAACCATACGTGCCTCTTTTGTTCGACCATCTCCGACAACTTCCCCATCGCTGTTCTTGGTTGTCCGTGTATAAATAGTAAAGGGGTTCTTCCGGTTGTATACGTTATATACAGAGAAGACCCACTGACCGTGCCACCTACGGTTCGCATTCTTTTTCGGTGTTAACGTGGCCGATAAATCCAGCCGGTGGAATGCAGGTAGCCGATAGCCATTTCTTTCCGTAATCACGTCGGGATTATAGTTCTGATATTCAAATTTACCCGTCGGCAGCGTGGTCGGGCGACCGGTGCTGTAGGTAAAGTTTGCTCCGAAGGTCCACTTTGTATTAGCATCATAAGCAAGTGAGAGGTTTACCACATTCCTGCGATCATAGTTCGCTGCGAATGACCGATCAAGGTTGACCCCCTGTACTTTTCGGCGGGCGTTGGAAAACGTGTAGGCTAACGAACCGTTAAGTTTACCCGTTGTCTTCGTAACCATGAATTCGAGCCCGTAAGCCCAGGCATTCCCTTGCCGGAATTCAGTCGACAAATCCTCATTGAAAAATATCTCGGCATTGTCCGCAAAATCTGTCACGTTCTGAATATTCTTGTAGTAGGCCTCCACAGACAATTCATACATGTTATCCTGAAAGTTTCGGAAATACCCTGCGGCAATCTGATCTGCCAATTGAGGTTTCAGGTAATAGCCGCTTGGATTCCATGTATTGAAAGGAACAGGTACTGTACCGGCTGATATCAGGTGCGTATTCTGAACCATTCTGTTATAGGATAATTTTACAGATTGACGATCATCAATCATGTATCGGACAGCCAGACGGGGTTCGAGGTTAACGTAAGTTTTAATATTCTCCCATGCCCCATAGTGAATGGTGTCAGTCCGCTGGATATCCACATTATTCCCTGGGTCCTCATACAAATACAAATCGCTGCTTCCCAGGTTTTGGAAGATAGAAAGGCGAACACCGTAATCGAGCATTACTTTATCACTCAGCCGTTGCTGATTGCTGATGTAGAAGGCATGATCAAGGGCATACATCCGTTGAAGCTCCACGTCGGAAAAAATCGAACCTTCCGTGTTTGGCGAAATTCTGCCGGGAGAAAATCTACGACCCGTGATATGATAGCCAAATGACAATTCATTATTTGTATTTATAAAATACGAAAGGTCATATTTGACACTTAACTCCTGTAGATCCGATGTCCACTTGAAGCCCTGAACAGGATCCTTCAATTCGAGCTTATAATCAAAATTGCTGGCTATAACGGAAGTATTGGAAAACAGCCGTTCGCTGAAAAGATGGTTCCACCGGAAAGTGGCCGTCTTATTTCCCCACGCAAAACCAAATTCATCGGAAAAATTAAACACGTCACGCCCTGAATAGAAAGCCAGAAAGAAGCGGTTGTTGTTGTTGTACTTCAGGTTCACTTTTGCGTTGATGTCATAAAAATGAACGAGGTTATCCTGATCAGCTGCTTTGAGGAAAAGGTCGATATAAGACCTTCTCGCGGAAACAATAAAAGAGCTTTTATCGTTCTTCAGCGGCCCTTCCACGGTCAATCTACTCGCCATTGTGCCGATCCCGCCGGCAACACTAAAATTTTTATTGTTTCCATCCTTTGTACGCACTTCAAGTATAGAAGAAAGTCTTCCTCCAAATCGGGCCGGTATGCCTCCTTTATATAATTCAGAATCTTTGATGACATCAGCATTAAAAACCGAAAACAAACCGAATAGATGGGAAGGATCATATATAGGGGCTTCATCTATCAGAATCAGGTTCTGATCCGCACTACCGCCCCGTACATAAAAACTGGACGTGCCCTCGCCCGCAGTAATCACACCGGGCAACATCTGTATATTCTTTATAATATCCACTTCCCCAAACAACGCGGGCAACTTACGGACCTGGTTGAGGTCGAGGGTATTTTTGCTCATCTGAATGGAGACAACATTTTCGTCAATGGGCTTGTCCCTGATCACGATCTCCTGAATCACCGTCGCCTCACTTGGTAGTTCAATGTTGTTTGCTACATCTTTATCAAGCACCACGGTGACTGTCCGGATAGTATAACCGATATAGCTGTACTGCACTTCATAAGTTCCTTTCGGAAGAGTGAGTGAGTAGAATCCGTAGGCATTCGTTACCGCGCCTGCCTTCAGCGACGGTATATACACCGTTACACCAATCAATTCTTCACCATTACCTGCATCTTTAACATATCCGTTAAGGGTAACCATTTCCTGCGCAACAGCCGTAAGACTGAACAGCACAAGCACTACAATTGATAAATATCGGGTCATTTGAGTTGGTTTGTTTGCTCCTTCAGACAATCTAACACGCTTACACCCCTATTTGTGCGTAAGAAAAAATTGAACGGTGTTGATTGGCAATTTTGCGAACGGATTATTTCACAAATGGTTACCTTCGCGTTGAAGAAATAAATCAACCGTCCTAAATAATAATACGAGATGTTCAGGAAGCTAAAGGAACTCTATAATGAATACAAACCCTACGTGAGGGTTGATTTAATCATGTATGGCGTATTAATCCTCTCGATCATATTATATTTTATTTTCAGCACCCTGTTTGGCTGATTGATATCAAGGATCCTGCGATTGTTGGTTCTGGTAATTGCAGATAAACTTGTGCAGATGAAGGCGGTAGAAAAAAATGGATAAGAAACCGCAGGTTGGCAACGTTTGTTTTGTGAGACAACTTTAAAACGAATTTTATACGGTGCACTTGCAGCATATAAGAACAAAAGCCCTGACTCTTTTCGAGTCAAGGCTCACACACGGAATCGGGCCCCTCAATTTGAATTTATTCTCCAGGGCTTTTCATTAGGCTCCACATTTGGAAAGAGTACTTTAACAATTCTAAAAGCAATCAGTGCAAAAAGACCGTAAGCCAGTACGAAGCAAAGGATGATCAGTAGAAGGTTCATGAGTTTGGTTTTTCTATCTCTTTAGAGAAATTGATGCCATTGCCTAAACACGGCAATTTGATATGCGGGCACGGTCCGGTTAGCGGGGAAATAAATGGCCTTTAAGGCCCAAAAAGTTAACTTATTTATATAAAACCCTCGATCAAGCTCAAAATCATGCACGTTTCCACTGGGTATCGAATGACCCAATTTGAGACAAAAGACCTCTGGATTTTCCAACCTTGGTAGTGTCCTTCAGGTTTTCGTCAGGTACGATAGGTCTCCTACTTTCAGTCGGTTTGACCACAGTAAAAAATCTTCGATATTTCGAGATTCCTGATACAATTCATGTTAAAAATTGATTGTCATACGCACATACTACCGAAGAAATTGCCTGCATGGAGCGAGAAATTCGGGTATGGTGATTTCATTTATCTGCAACATCACCGTAAGGGATTTGCCAAAATGATGCGTGGCAATCAGTTTTTCAGGGAAATCAAGGAAAATGCTTGGAATGCAGCGGTACGCATACAGGAATACGAAAAATTTAATACGCAGGTGCAAGTGGTGTGCACCATTCCGGTAATGTTCTCGTATTGGGCCAAGCCGTTTGATTGCCTGGAAATTTCCAAATACCTGAATGACCATATTGCCGAATTAATAACAAAGTACCCGAACAACTATTTGGGGCTGGCGACCATCCCTATGCAAGACACGGAGTTGGCTATTCTGGAACTGGAACGGTGTAAGAAGGCAGGACTTAGCGGTGTCCAGATCGGTTCGAATATCAATGACCTCAATCTCAACGAGGAACGATTCTTTCCCATCTTTGATGCCTGTGAAAAAATCGGGATGGCCGTGTTGGTTCATCCCTGGAATATGATGGGACAAAAAAGTATGGAACGTTATTGGTTACCCTGGCTGGTAGGAATGCCGGCCGAAACATCCCGTGCAATTTGTTCCATGATCTTTGGTGGTATCTTCGAACGACTTCCGAAACTAAGAGTTAATTTTGCACACGCAGGTGGATCATTCCTTCCTACTATTGGACGAATACAACAAGGCTTTGATTGCCGGCCGGATCTCGTTGCCATTGACAATGATGTGAACCCCAGGGACTACCTCGGTAAATTCTGGGTCGATTGTATCACACACGATGGCATGATGCTTGAATATGTGCTCAAATTACAAGGCTCAAAACGAGTCACCCTGGGTTCTGACTATCCCTTTCCGCTGGGTGATCTGGAGATAGGGAAATTTATTGAGGACATGAGCCTGGAAAAAAGTATTAAGGAGGATATTTTTCATGAGTCAGCATTTGAATGGCTCGATATTAATAAAGAAAGATTTAATTGATGATCCGATTCTATTTAAGCACGCTTTTGATCCTGATGCTGTTGCAGCATAGCGAAGCACAACAAACCAAAGTGGACGAGTTCCTACTTCAGCAGGAGCAACTCAAAAAAACGGCGACATCGAGGGAGCTTGATTCGGGTGTCTACTATATGGATATTGGGAATTTTAAAAAGGCAGATGAAAAATTTCAATATGTACTCGAAAACGTAAAAAGCGTACCTTCTGACCTCACGTTCTTCTTTGGAAAAAACTCGTACCACCTCCAGAAATACAGGCAGAGCATTGACTGGCTCAATAAGTATATTCAGTTAAAAGGTACGAATGGCCAATATTCTCAGGAGGCGGTTCAATGGTTAAAGAGGTCTGAGGCAGAATTCATTAAAGAAAAATCAACCGCTTCGTCCAACGTCGGTGCGATCTTGTCGGTAGATTACGATATCGATTGCGGGCCTTCCGGCAAAGTAACCTGTCCGGTATGCAAAGGGGATCATGTTATTGTAAAAAAGGGCGCGTTTGGCGCAGAATACAAGACCTGTAGCTATTGCAACGAGCACGGCTTGCTCACGTGTCAGGAATACAACCAACTCTTGCGCGGTCAGCTAAAGCCAAAAATTTAGGCAAGCACGCATTTTTTAAACTGTTACTTCAGACAAGAATGCTACCTTTGCATGCAGATTAACCTGTCATTAATCGCTATGCAGCCACTATTTAACCGTGTAAACGGACGCGTTCTCAAAGAGAGAATGAAGGCTTTGCCTGAAAAGAGAGTCACCATTTCATTCTACCGGTATCATCAGATACAAAACCCCCAGGAGTTCCGTGATACCCTTTACCTCGATATGGAGACCCTCGATATCCTGGGAAGAATTTATGTAGCGCATGAAGGTATTAACGCACAGATAAGTATTCCGGAAAAGGCTATCGATAGTTTTCGCGGATATCTAAACACTATACCCTTTCTGCATAACGTTCGACTTAACATCGCTATCCAGGATGACGGTAAATCATTCTTTAAACTCAAGATACTGGTCCGCAAAAAGATTGTGGCAGACGGTTTGGACGACAGTTCCTTCGACGTTACAAATTCAGGGATCCATGTAAACGCCGTTGAATTTAACAGGCTTGCTGATGACGCCAACACCGTAATCGTTGATATGCGAAACCACTATGAAAGTGAAGTAGGCCGCTTTAAGAATGCAATCTGTCCGGATGTTGATACGTTCAGGGAAGAGTTGCAACACGTTGAAGACTTGATGAAAGACCAGCGGGATAAAAACCTGCTCATGTATTGTACCGGAGGTATCCGTTGTGAAAAGGCAAGCGCATGGATGAAACATCAGGGATTCAAAAATGTCTTTCAACTGGATGGAGGTATCATTGAATACGCGCGTCAGGTTAAAGAGTCACGAATAGAAAACAAGTTTATAGGAAAGAATTTCGTTTTTGATGAACGGCTTGGGGAAAGGATCTCAGACGATATTATTGCTGTCTGTCATCAATGTGGTGAACCTTGTGACGATCATACGAACTGTAAAAACGACGGCTGCCACTTGTTGTTTATACAATGTAAATCGTGTGCAGAAAAATTTACCAACTGCTGTTCTGAATCGTGCAAAGAGATTATATCCCTTCCGGAGGAGGCACAAAAAGAAATACGTAAAGGTATCAATAGAGGTCGACAGGTTTTTAAGAAAGGACGCTCAGGCAACATCCTTTTCAAATCTGAATTGAAGTAGTTGTATCGAAAATTCATTGGGGTTCTTCTCTTACCAGAGCCCGCGATTTACCAGTAGCTTATGGAGAACATTGTCAACCCGGCACCAATTCGAATAGGTATTATCAATGTGTCAGACCGGGCGAGCCAGGGCATTTATGAAGATATCCCGGGCAAGGCAATCGTCGAGACGCTAGCACTCTATATCAAGAGTAAATGGGAGAAAGAGTATGCGGTAATTCCTGATGAACAGGCTCTTATTGAGAAAACGATGATCGACATGGCCGACTTGCGGAAATGTTGCCTGATTATTACATCAGGGGGTACAGGACCAGCCAGGCGTGACGTTACCCCGGAGGCCACCGAAGCCGTTTGCAACAAGCTAATGCCTGGTTTTGGAGAGCTTATGAGGGCTAAAAGCCTTACATATGTACCGACCGCCATTCTTTCGCGGCAGACCGCAGGCATCAGAAACCAGACTTTGATCGTAAATTTGCCAGGGAAACCAAAGGCGATACGGCAATGTCTGGACGCGGTATTTCCAGCAATCCCATATTGCATTGACCTGCTGGAGGGACCGTTCATCGAGTGTAATGATGAAATAATGCCGGCTTTTAGGCCAAAATGACTATATTTGCAAGCTTATGGCGCGTATAAAGTACTATTATGACACGGAGACGTGTAAGTATGAACGGGTAAAGACAAGAACCAGCGATGTTATCCTTAATGCGCTGGGCTTACTGTCCCTCACCGTTTCTATGGCCGTCGGTCTGCTGATCCTATACAGTTCCTACTTTGAATCGCCCAAGGAGCTCCTTCTTAAAAACGAAGTTAAAGAGCTGGAATTTTATTATGAAAAACTGACCAAGGATGTACAGACGCTCAGTACCATCCTTGATAACGTTGAACACCGGGATGATAATATCTATCGGGTTGTATTGGGCGCAGAACCCATTGAAAAGTCAATTCGCCATGCCGGTGTCGGTGGGGTTGACCGATATACGGATATTAAAGAGAAGGATTTTTCCCATTCGGAGCTGGTTCTCACACTCCATGAAAAAGTAGATCTTTTAAGAAGAAAACTTTATATAGAAACGAAGTCACAGGACGAAGTCGTCGCACTAGCAGAAAAGAAGGAAAAATTGTACGCGGCTATTCCGGCTATTCAGCCTATCTCCAATAAACAGCTGGTTGCACTGGCTTCAGGATTTGGATGGCGGACTCACCCGATTTATAAAGTAAAAAAGATGCACACCGGTATCGACTTTGCCGCTTCGATAGGAACACCAATATATGCAACGGCCGATGGAAGTGTGGCCGAGGTTAGCGTCAAGTTCAGCGGCTACGGAAAAATGGTCGAAATTGATCACGGCTTCGGATACAGAACACGGTATGCACACATGCACGAGTTCGCCGTGCGACCTGGACAGAACGTTAAGCGCGGTGACTTAATCGGCTATGTTGGCAATACCGGACTTTCTACTGCTCCGCACCTGCATTATGAGGTCCTTATTAAAGGAGGACAGGTTGATCCCGTTCATTATTTTTATAATGACCTTTCCCCTTCGGAATATGAAAAAGTACTGGAACTTGCCTCTATTGAGAACCAGTCATTGGGGATGTAGTAATAATCCAAACGTTTTTCTTTCAGCTTTCAATTCTACTATCAAGGTTGTACCTTCATCCCCGAACGGTGTAACCTATAGTCATGAAGTTAAAGTCCCTCCTTCCACTTCTGCTCGTTGGCGCGGGTGGCTGTGTTGAACTTATCGAGTTCAATGGGGTTCCCATACGGCAATATGCCACGAAAGTAATAACATTCAGTTCCCAGTACTCAACCACTAACTGGTCTGCCGCGCAGGCACTGGGAAAACAAAATGTATTTCCTAACTACGGTGACAATACCAAAGCATGGGCTTCGTTGAAGGCCGATGATTACCGTGAATTTCTTGTATTGGGTCTGGACACTCCACAGACTGCGAAGACAATAGAAATTTATGAAACATTTAATCCGGGCGCCGTTGACTCGGTATTTGTCCGAAGGGTAGATTCGGATGAATGGATCAAAGTCTATTCGAAGCCCGCAATCACCGATCTCCCGAAAGAAGCCAGGGTCTTTACCATTTTTCTTAGCGAGGCCACTTTTTTGGTAGATGCGATCCGAATTGCCATTAACAGCCCTGAGGTAGAGGGTTGGAATGAAATCGATGCAGTAGCCATCACCGGAGAGCGAGAACAGTAAATTCATTATAACCTATGCTGAAGCAAATCACAACGCTACTGTTTTTGTCCCTCACCAGCGTTATGGCATTGGGCCAGGGCTGTAGTGATGCGGGCTTCTGTACCATGGGCGCCATGAAACCTGATCAACCTTATAATAAGAAAGTTCCGTTCAAATTGCGCTCGCTGGAACTTAGCTTTTACCGGGGTACAACGCCTATCTCACCCGTAATCTATGTTGCCACGTTGGATGCAAGCTTCAGCATTATTGACAACAGAACTTCCGTTCAGGTGAAAGTTCCTTATCAGACCGTAAGCGGCAATATGGGAGACAACGCTGGGCTAAGCGACATTTCATTATGTCTGACAAGAAACCTCTATTCCTCCGAAAAATTTGATATCAGCGTATCTCTGGGTGGGAAGATCCCGACCAATGAATCCGACAAGACTTCTACAAAGGAGGAGTTCTCAGGTCTTCCCTTGCCTATGTATTATCAAACCAGCCTGGGTACCTACGACGCCATTGCCGGTATTTCCCTTATCACCCGAAAATGGCTGTTTGCCACCGGCATCCAATATGCATTTAACAGAAATGGTAATCAATACAGTGTACAGGAGTGGACGGGCATCTATCCAGATCAGTCATACCTTGAAAAAAACGCCAGCGCACTCGAATTAAAAAGAGGAACAGATATCATGTTTCGGGCGGAAAGAAATTTTCGCTATGCCCGATTTAATTTTTCCGTGGGATTACTTCCTATTATTCGTATCACCAACGATGAAATAACGGATTATAATACTGGGGATCGGGTTAAGCCGCAGGCTGCAAAAGGTATGGCCCTTTCTGCTATCGCTACAGCAGGTTATAATTTTAATGTGAAGATGGGATTGAAATTCCTGGTAGGACATAAACTTGTGCAGCGCGAGGTAAACCCCGATGGGCTTACAAGGGAATTGGTTACCTCATTAAGTTATTTCTATCGATTTTAAAGTATGCTTAAAAACATTCTCTTTATTTGTTTCAGTCTGATCTCATTCGTTGGAATTAGCCAGCAGAATACCGACGTGTCAAAGGTGGAATCACTGATGCTCGATTCCCGCTACGAAGAAGTTATTAAGTTTATTGATGCCACGCCAGGCAATTCAAAAAACAGTATCATTTTGTCTATAAAAAAGGCCGAAGCGCTGATCAAGCTCGGAAAGACCACTGACGCAGAAGTCCTGCTAAAAAAAGTTGAAGGTAGTCTGGCACAGGAAAAGAACCCGCTTTTTTACAAGGCTCTGATAGCCATGAACTATGGCGCGTTATACCAGAATCAGGGTAGAAATGATCTCGCTATTGACCAATTTCAGCTGGCGCTGGATAACCTGGAGCAAGATAAACGATCTGCCAACCTCGAAGCGGCGGAAGCGCTGGCGTATCTGGGTAACGTATACAGAAGCACGGGGAAATATGTACAGGCTGAAGAGCAACTTCAACGTGCCTTAACAATCCGTCAGGCGAAGTTGCCTGAGACCCACGAGCTTATAGCAGCCTCCTACAACGACCTCGGACTGGTCTATACGCAGCTGGATCCCGACAAGGCATTCACTTACTATGAAAAGGCTCTTGCTATCTACACAAAAATACACGGTGCAGAGCATCCCAAACTGGCGATTACGAACACCAACCTGGGTGTGCTCTACCGCTCAGAGAAGTTGTATGGCGATGCCGTCAACTACTTCGAAGCAGCACTTAAAATATGGGAGAAAATATTCGTTCAGCCACACCCGAACAAAGCCCTTGTGCTAATGAATCTCGGACAAACCTATTCGAGTATTGGCGATGCCAAAGCGGCGATGGGGTATTACGAACGCGCACTGGCGATGTACGAGGCATCGCAGGGCAAGAAACATCCGGATGTTGCCTATGTATACAACCTTCTGGGTAATGAGAAACTGGCGCAGCAAAAATTTGACGAGGCGTTAACCGATTATCAAAAAGCGTTGATAGCAAACACACCGGATTTCAATTCGGAAAACATTCTAATGAACCCTGGTACGAAGAACTATTACAATGGGAATCAATTGCTTTATTCCCTGATGTATAAAGCACAGGCATTTGAAGCGAAGCATCTGGGCCAAAGCCTTAAACAGACGGACCTGGTACTTGGACTCAAGACGCTTCAGACTGCCGACTCATTAATTGACCGGATCCGACAGCAAATCACCAATGAATCAGACAAAATTACGCTCGGCGCCATTGCCAATGAAGTTTATGCGGATGGAGTCCGGATATCTTTTTTGTTAAGTGATGTGTCGTTCAGACACCGGAAGATGTACCGCGAATTAAGTTTTTATTTCGCCGAGAAAAGTAAATCTGCAGTACTTCTTGAAGCAATTTCAGATACGAACGCCAAGTCATTCGCCAACATCCCGGATGTGTTGCTGGAAGAGGAGAAAAAGCTAAAAGCATCTATAGCTTCGACGTCTCAGAAGCTTGCTCAGAAACCCTCAGAATCAGAAGAGAAATCGCTGCGTACAACGTTGTTCAACCTGAACAGAAGTTACGAGGATTTCACCAAACAGCTCGAAACCAAATACCCGGAGTATTTTAATTTAAAGTTTAATGCCGCTGCACCTTCAATTTCAGAACTCCAGAATTTGATTCCGGAGAAGACAGCGCTCATCAGTTACTTTATAGATGAAAAGAAAGCTCAACTGTACACTTACATCATATCAAAAAAGGGTTTCAGTATTACGGAAGTAAATCTTCCTGAAGCCTACGATAAATACATAACAGGCTTGCGCAACGGGCTCTACTTCATGGAAGTCAATGCCTTTGTTCAGGCCTCCACGCAATTGTACAAACTCCTTATTCCAAGGATTCCACAAAACATCACTGATCTGGTAATTATACCAACGGGGAGGATGGGTATAATACCCTTCGAAACCCTGCTGACAAAAGAAGTAAAAGAAGCTACGGATTTCAACACCCTGCCCTATCTGCTGAGGAGGTTTAGTGTTCGGTATGAATTCTCCGCCGGTCTCGTACTTCAGAAAAAAAGAGACGCCAGTCCGTCCAAAATATCTTCAGTTATGGTGTGCGCTCCCGTGACATTTCCGGCAAAAGATAAGCTGAATGATTTACCCGGCACAGAAAGTGAGGTAAATGCCATCGCGAGTCTATTCAAAGAAAAGAATATTAACAGCCAGGTCTACCTGAGGGCGCAGGCAAGTGAGGCAGCCATAAAGTCGAATTCGCTGAAGAATTATTCACTCATTCACTTCGCTACTCATGGGATCGTCGATGAGAACAGCCCGGAATTGTCCCGTATTTATTTACAGAATGATTCGAAAACAGAAGACGGCAATTTGTTTGCAGGGGAGATATATAATCTGGAATTCAATGCCAGTTTGGTTTCACTTTCTGCCTGTCAGACGGGGCTAGGTAAAATCTCCCGGGGTGAAGGGGTAATCGGCTTGTCACGGGCGTTGGTGTATGCCGGTGCGAAGAATATCATTGTTTCTTTTTGGAGTGTAGCGGACGAATCTACCGCCCAACTGATGACGGATTTTTACCGGAAGATGCTTGAAAATCCGACAGAAACGTACAGCCAGAGTTTAAGAAAGGCTAAACTTAACTTACTAACCGTAGATAAGTATAAATCCCCCTTTTACTGGGCTCCGTTTGTCTTGATTGGATTCTAGGATTTTGAAGCTTATTCTGCCCATACAGTAGTTTGTGATTACCACAACTACTGTAAGGAGCAGATATAAAACACAGGTGAACGCTATGGCAAAAAAGCACTTTCACTGTGTGGAGAGAACTTTAAAGTAAGGGCATAAGTTCGACTTTTCCTAAAGAATTTCTGAAACTTTGTTAACCCTGAAAAATTGGCTTCTTTGCAACAAATTTAGAGGCCGGGTATGACAGATATTCAGCAAAGAAAATCATCTTTAAATAGTCAAGATATTGATTATCAGTTAATTGAATTGTTATCCACAATCAATCCACAATTCAATCTTTTTTATTAACCCATGTTTGAAGACACCTATCGTCAGCGCGGATTAAGGCAAAAATTGGTAAAAAAACTCGCCGAAAAAGGGATTAAAGATGAGCGGGTTTTGGCGGCAATTCAGAAGGTGCCAAGGCACGTGTTTTTTGAAAATGCCCTGCTTGAACATGCTTATCAGGACAAGGCTTTTCCTATCGGTGAAGGCCAGACGATCTCCCAGCCCTATACGGTAGCATTTCAGTCAGAAAAGCTGGAGATCAAACCGGGCGACAAGGTCCTCGAAATCGGAACTGGCTCCGGGTACCAGGCTTGCGTGCTTGTCGAGATGGGTGCCAGAGTCTATACCATTGAATACAACCGGAAGCTATACGAGGCGACCCGCGAGCTACTGCCTCAGATGGGCTATAAGCCGTACTTTTTTTATGGGGACGGATCAAAAGGACTGCCCGCCAAAGCACCCTTCGACAAAATTATTGTGACCGCCGGGGCACCCATTGTTCCCTCTGCCCTCACGGAACAACTCACGGAGGGTGGTATCCTCATAATACCAGTTGGAGACCGTGAAAAGCAGGTCATGGTCAGGATACGAAAAAAACAAGGTGAACTCCTTCGTGATGAGTTCGCAAATTTTGCTTTCGTTCCGCTTCTGGGTGAATCTGGCTGGAAAAAATAGCTGGTCTTTCAGAAAGTTTCCATCAGAAATTTTTTGAACGAAAAGAAGTCGGAGCCCATTGAAATGGTTCTCTTCTCATTCTTCATAAAGTTCAGCAAGACCTGAGGCACTTTTATCGGGCACTGCAACGCGTCCTCTACTACTTCTTTGAATTTCGCCGGATGCGCAGTCTCCAGAAATATCCCCGATACCGGCTCTTTTGAATCACTCAGGAACTTCTTCAGACCCAGGTATCCGATCGCTCCATGCGGATCAAGAATATATCCACACGTTGAATAAACATACCGCATGGCCTCTCGCGTTGCCTCGTCGCTAAACGCGAACCCCGAGATGTCAGCCGACAGGGCATCAAAATCCCCCTGATACAACTCCAGCATCCGTACAAAGTTACTGGGGTTACCGACATCCATCGCGTTGCTTATAGTTTGTTTCGAGGGACGCGGATGGAAGGATCCGTGCTGAAGATATTCCGGCACGACATCGTTTATATTCGTTGCTGCAATAAACTTGTGAACCGGCAACCCCATTCTCTTTGCCAGAAGTCCTCCTGTAATATTGCCAAAGTTGCCGCTTGGTATGGAAAAAACCAGAGGCTTGTCAGTTGGCATCTGCGCATACGCATTAAAGTAATAAAATGACTGAGGTATCAGCCGCGCAATGTTGATGCTGTTTGCTGATGTGAGGAAAAATTTTTTCCGGAGCTCGTCGTTCAGAAAGGCTTCTTTTACCAACTGCTGACAATCATCGAACGTTCCTGACACCTCAACTGCTGTTATATTCTGGCCCAGTGTGGTGAACTGCTTCTCCTGAATATCACTCACTTTCCCCGACGGATAAAGAACTACCACACGAATACCGGGAACACCCAGGAACCCATTTGCTACCGCGCTGCCGGTATCGCCGGACGTTGCAACCAATATTATAATCTCCTGATCCTGTTGCCTGGCAAAATAGCCGAGTAACTGAGACATGAACCGGGCACCGAAATCCTTGAACGCAAGCGTTGGACCATGGAATAACTCCAGTGAGTAAACATCCTTCTCAACCTGTACCACCGGTGCCTCAAACTGAATCGTATGATCCACGATTCTTTTCAGTTCTTCTGTCGGAATATCATCACCAATGAGATTTTGTGCTACTGCAAAGGCAATCTCATTAAACGACTTTTCATGAATCGTTTGAAAAAATTCCTTTGGCAAACTAGGAATCCGCTCAGGCATATAGAGACCGTTGTCAGGCGCTAAACCTTGCGTAACCGCCTGCCGTAGATCGACCATTCGGTCAGGATTCTTGGTACTGTAAAATTTCATTCGGCTGGGAATTTTTTGTAAGCATAGAGCACCTCTGTATGAGCAACCCTTAAATCACGATTCAAATACTTTTGCACCTATGTTATTTATTTTTGAAACAAAGACATCGCTTTTAAGATTGATGTTCGTGAATTGCTGCTGAATAACATTAGCCACTCTATCCGCGACATCCTGAGAGGTACTTAACGCGAAGATGGTGGGACCGGAACCTGAAATTCCGCACCCAAGCGCGCCGCTTCCGATGGCCTCTGATTTAATACCACCAAAACCGGGAATGAGAACGGATCGGATGGGCTCTGCAACAACGTCGCTCAACGACCGTGAAATCAATCCATAGTCAGGTTTCATTAGGCCCACTACTAACCCCGCAATGTTTCCCCATTGCGTGATCGCATCTTTTATAGGGATAGTCGACTTTAGTACCCGTCTGGAATCTTCTGTACGCAATTCCAGGTGGGGATGAACCAACGTGCAATACAGATTGTCTGGTGTAGGTATTTTAGTTACATCCAGCGGATCATATCCACGGATCAACACAAATCCTCCAAGTAACGCGGGGGCTACATTATCGGCGTGTGCTGAGCCACAGGCTATGCGCTCTGCTTCCATGGCAAAGGGCAACAGTTCTTCTCTTGAGAACGGATTGTTGTGCAGATGATTTATCCCCACAAGTGCAGCTACCGAGCTCGCCGCACTGGAACCCATACCACTTCCAAGCGGCAGGCGCTTGTGTAAAATAATATCAACACCCACATTACTATTCATCTTCCGCAGGAATGCCTCCACCGCTACCCCGGAAGTATTTCGACTTGCTTCCAGCGGCAACCTGCCACCGTCGCCTGTTATTTGTTTAATTATTACACCTGGCTCATCTTTCAGCGACATGATCACTTCGTCTGCCGGCGCCTCAACCGCAAAACCAAAAATATCAAACCCGCAGGAAACATTGGCGACGGTGGCCGGTGCTAGCGCTCTTATTGACTTCATTATATCCGTTATAGGTTAATCGTTATTCGTTCATAGAAGGTGTGGGTGGGTAGTGTGATGTTTTTACCAGTAAGAAGGGACTTCCGCCGAACGGATAACGGTTATGGTTACTATCTCGAATAATTTCCGATGCGTATGATATCGGCAAAAACTCCAGCAGCTGTTACATCCGCACCAGCACCCGGACCACGTATCACCATAGGGCGATCGTGGTACCTGGCGGTAGTTAATAAAATGATATTGTCACTACCGGAAAGAGAATAGAATGGATGAGACTGCCCTACAGAACCCAACCGGATCGTTACCTTTCCGTTATCCAGAATGGCCATGTACCTAAGCTTTTCATTACGCCCTGCAGCCGCTTTCCGGAGCTTCTCAAATTCACTATCAAATTTCTCCATACTGCTGAAAAATTCATCTACACTCATCTCACCTCGGCAAGCTTCCGGAACAAGATTTTCAACTTTTATATCATTTAATTCCATCGACAATCCAGTTTCACGAGATAGAATAAGAATTTTTCTGGCGACATCCATTCCGTTGAGATCGTCGCGGGGATCAGGCTCCGTATAGCCCTTTGCCTTTGCCTCCTTAACTACATCACTGAATTTCCTCCCTTCTTCAAAGGAACTGAATATAAAGTTGAGCGTTCCGCTCAGCACAGCTTCAATGCGGATAACACTGTCACCGCTAAGAAGCAGGTCGTTCATCGTGTTGATAACCGGAAGGCCGGCACCAACGTTGGTTTCATACAGGAACCGGGCACCTCTCCTGAAGGCGGTTGCCTTCAAGAGATCATACGCCTCCATCGATGATGAATTTGCCTTCTTATTTGGCGTTACAATAGAAATATTGGTAGACAATATTGATTCATAGAACGTGGTGACTTCAGCGCTCGACGTACAATCCACAAATACGCTATTCGACAAATTGAGTGTATGCATTCTTTGGTAGAAATCATTCATGCTCATTTCCTCACCATCTTTCAATTCATTAACGCACGTAGCCAGGTTTAAACCTTCCTCCCGGAATATCATCGTCCTGCTGTTCGCGATCGCTATAACATTCACTTCAAGATGGTTGACCTTTGCCAGTTTGCTGAATTGGTCCTGAATCATAGTAAGCAATGCTTTACCAATCAACCCGGTGCCTACCAGAAAAACGTTTAGTACTCTTCGGTCTGACAGGAAAAAAGCTTCGTGTAAAGCATTCAGTGCTTTTGCGGCATCAACCTGTGGAATAACAGCTGATATATTCCGCTCGGAGGAGCCTTGAGCAATGGCCATGACATTGACGCCATTTTTCCCAAGGGAACTGAACATGCGACCACTCGTACCCGGACTGTGTTTCATACCATCGCCCACAACGGCAACTATGCACAGGTCATTCTCGCATTGTACCTCATCAATTTCCTCACTGCGAATCTCATACATGAACTCCTTTTCTATGGCAGCTTTAGCTTTGCCCGCAAACAGGCTTTCCACAGCAAAACAAATTGAATGTTCAGACGACGCCTGACTGATCAGAATTACGTTCACGTTTTCGCGCGCAAGTGTTGCAAACAAGCGCATCGACGCGCCAACCACGCCTAACAAGCCACTTCCCTGGAGGCTCAACAAACTCACACCGCTCATCGATGAGATACCTTTGATCATCTTACCATTCGTCGACTGGGAATGAATGAGCGTTCCCTCAAACGAAGGATTAAAAGTATTTTTTATCCAGATTGGTATGCGGTTTACCATGGCGGGCTGCATGGTTGCCGGAAAGATTACCTTCGCACCGAAATGAGAGAGTTCCATAGCCTCCTCATAACTCATTTCAGATACGGTAAATGCCTTCTTAACCTTTCGGGGATCTGCCGTCATCATACCATCCACATCGGTCCATATTTCCAGATCAGTTGCATTCAACGCGCCGGCAAAGATCGCTGCCGTATAATCCGATCCACTCCGACCCAGCGTAGTCGTCTCACCACTTTCCGACGTCGCCACAAATCCGGTAATAATCTGAACTTCAGTATGATGCTTGCAGTATTCGTTGATTAGTTTATTCGTGGTTTCAAAATCAACTTTCGCATATCCAAAATGGCTATCCGTACGAATAACTTTCCTGGCATCCAGAAATTCGACAACAAGTCCCCTGTCCTTCAATGCCTCGGAAATAATGTACGCGGATAATCGCTCTCCAAAACTCATGACATAGTCAAGCGTACGCGGTGTGCGTTCTTTCACCAGGTAAACGCCGTGTAACACATCTTCAAGTTCATTCATCATAAACTTCACTTGCGCCAGTATGCTGCTTTGCCGTTGAATATTGATGAGTTCACGAACCGTGTCGAGATGCCTCTTTTCCAACTCTGCCATTCGGGTCTTATAGTCCAGATTCCCCTCAAGGGCAAGTTTGCTGATTTGAATCAGTGTGTCCGTTACTCCGCCGAAAGCAGAAAACACGACAGCCACTTCGTTCAGTAAGTGGGGCTTTATGATTTCAATTACCGCTTGTATCCGTGCAGGGGTGGCTACCGATGAGCCGCCGAATTTCATGACCTTCATTTAGAAAAGATTCAATTAGAGATTAACGTTCAAGTTTGACTTTTTGTGATTTCTACAGCCAACTCCTGGAGATGGGTATTAATCGGACATAGCTGGGGTATACAATTATGGACGGGTCACCCCGTAATAATAGTAATATTAGCTGAAGAGGTGGGACAAGCGATAACAGCCTTTCTGACAAAGGTTGCTGAGATAGAGATAATGTTTGTCGCCTGCATATTTGAAGTGCCGAAATAATGAAATGATAGACTTGATTGCAAAGTATTTTTTATGATTTTTGCACGAACTAACGGTTAGTAGTTAACTGGTAACGTTTGAAATGGCCAGTCCACTGAAAAACGACTGGTAATCCGGCCTTAAGTCAGTACCTAGCATAACAATTGCCCGCAACCATGACCAGAAAGAAGAAATTTCCCCGGGAGTCAGCCGTCAACATGACCGAGCTGGTCTTGCCTAATGACACGAATACACTTAACAATCTGATGGGCGGAAAGCTTATGCACTGGATGGACATCGTATCAGCAATTGCCGCACAGAAGCATTCAAACAGAATTGTTGTAACGGCTTCAGTGGATAATATCTCCTTTAAGCATCCTATTCGGCTTGGAAACGTCGTCACATTACGGGCAAAGGTAACGCGTGCCTTCAGCTCATCCATGGAAGTGAGAATCGATGTAGATGCGGAAGATATTCCTTCCAGTACAAAAATGGAAAGCAACAGCGCGTTTTTCACTTTTGTCGCAGTTGATCAATTAGGTCGCCCAATAGATGTGCCTGAAGTTGAGCCTGAAACTGACGAAGAAAAAGCGATGTACGAGGGCGCTTTGAGAAGGCGACAACTCCGCCTTATCCTGGCAGGCAGAATGAAGCCTTCTGAGGCGAAAGAACTAAAATCGATCTTTGATATCCAGGAATCATGAGCACTACGCAACCGGTTGCATACCTGTACCAGGAGGAATTATATGCGCAACGCCCTAACGTACTCGTCATCCTGTCCCACGACTGGAAGGATATTTCGGAGGAAAATCAGCTTCTTCTCAAAAAAATCCTTGGTTCGGTAAAGCTAGACCTTGCTGCCGTCCAGATCATTGCCTGTCAGGATTTTGACCTGAATGATCTCAAAGCTTTTTCACCTCATCAAATCATAACTTTTGGGTCTGCTTTAAGGGGCTCTCCTACTCAGTACCAGCCATTTACTCAGGATGGAATTTCGGTGATACAGGCCGACTCCCTTCAAAAGCTTGATGATCCGAAAAAGAAAAGTCTGTGGATGGGATTAAAACAAATGTTCAATATTTAAGCCCTGCTGCTGATTTTGCACGTCGTACATCTTCTTCTATATTTGCGACACTTTAAAAACCGTGCTTCACAACCAGGGCCGGTTTTTTTGATGAGTTAATTGAAAAATCTAAACCACTATGGAAAACATTCTCTATCTACTGCCAGTGTTCGGAGTGCTTGGCTTGCTCTTCGTCGTCTGGAAAAGCGCATGGGTCAATAAGCAGGACGCTGGGACCGACAAAATGAAAAAAATTGCCGGTCACATTGCCGAGGGTGCTATGGCTTTTCTGAAAGCAGAGTACAAAGTATTGGCCATCTTCGTTGTCTGCGTGGCCGTTTTGTTGGCCGTAACGGCAAATAGTGAGACTTCACATCCGATTGTAGGTTTTTCCTTTGTCTTCGGTGCTTTCTGCTCGGCATTAGCTGGTTTCATCGGCATGCGTGTGGCCACTAGGGCCAATGTCAGAACGACCAATGCTGCGCGCACCAGCCTAGGTAAGGCCCTTGAAGTGGCTTTTGCTGGTGGATCCGTGATGGGTATGGGAGTTGTTGGGCTTGGTGTACTCGGCCTGAGCATATTATTGATAGTTTATTCAAAAATGTTTGGGGTAAATGATCAAATGCATTTAAACCAGGTAATTACCGTTATTACAGGTTTTTCATTTGGAGCGTCTTCGATAGCCTTATTCGCCCGTGTGGGTGGCGGTATCTATACAAAAGCTGCCGATGTGGGAGCTGACTTAGTGGGAAAGGTTGAGGCCGGTATCCCGGAAGATCATCCTTTAAACCCCGCAACCATAGCTGACAACGTGGGCGATAATGTCGGTGACGTTGCTGGCATGGGTGCAGATTTGTTCGAGTCCTATGTCGGCTCAATTGTTGGAACAATGGTTTTGGGTGCTGCCTTTATGGTTCCTGGATTTTCTGACAACTTCGAAGGCCTTTCTGCCGTGTTATTGCCAATGGTGCTGGCCGGAGTTGGCATCGTGATGTCTTTTATCGGCACTTTCTTCGTAAAAGTTAAAGAAGGTGGTGACCCGCAGCGTGCCTTGAATATGGGTGAGTTTGCTTCATCCCTCATCATGATCATTGCTTCCTACTTCATCATTACCTGGATGCTTCCAGCTGAGTGGTGGTTCAAGGATCCTTTGTATGCTTGGGCGGATCCGGAGAAAGGGAATCACTATACATCGCTAGGAGTATTTTGGGCCACTGTGATCGGCTTAGTTGGCGGTGTCCTGGTGGGTCTCGTAACTGAGCACTACACGGCTATGGGTAAAGGCCCAGTCAACTCCATCGTCAGACAGTCATCGACAGGCGCAGCTACCAATATCATTGCAGGCTTGGGAGTTGGTATGATGTCAACTGCTATTCCTACTATTATTATTGCCCTCTCTATTATCGGTGCCTTTTATTTCGGAGGTCTTTATGGAATCGCTATTGCGGCTGTCGGTATGTTGTCCAACCTTGGTATTCAATTGGCCGTTGATGCTTATGGACCGATTTCAGATAATGCCGGAGGCATTGCTGAAATGTCTGAATTACCAAAAGAAGTTCGCCAGCGCACTGACAAATTAGATGCCGTGGGTAACACAACGGCAGCTATTGGGAAAGGGTTTGCTATTGCCTCAGCAGCGCTTACCGCCCTCGCATTGTTCGGCGCCTTTATGACAACGGCACATCTCAGCACCATTGATGTATCGAAAGCCAACGTTATGGCTGGTTTATTTATTGGCGGTATGCTACCCTTTGTGTTCTCGGCCCTGGCGATGGGTGCTGTCGGTCGCGCAGCCATGGCGATGATTGAAGAAGTAAGAAGGCAATTCACTACGATCCCGGCTTTAAAAGCTGCACTTGACTTAATGCGCAAACATGGCGATAAACCCGTTGAAGAATGGTCTGCCGATGACCAGAAGGTCTTCCACGAAGCTGATGGAAAAGCAGAGTATGGCAAATGCGTTGAAATCTCAACGAAGGCGGCTATTCGCGAAATGGTGCTGCCGGGGCTAATGGCAGTTATCGTTCCCGTTGTTATTGCCTTTCTACCCGGCTTTGGAGTAGAGTCTTTAGGTGGTATGCTTGCCGGCGTAACCGTCTGTGGTGTATTGATGGCTATTTTCCAATCCAATGCCGGTGGTGCATGGGATAATGCCAAGAAGAGTTTTGAAGAAGGTGTTGAAATAAACGGTCAGATGTACTATAAAAAATCTGAACCCCATAAAGCTGCAGTAGTTGGAGATACCGTCGGAGATCCATTCAAAGACACGTCAGGTCCATCGCTTAACATTTTGCTAAAGTTGATGTCGGTCGTTGCGCTTGTAATCGCCCCGCTGCTTGCACCCGAACAACCTGCTGCTACCGGAAAAGCTGGTGAGCCTAAACCAAAGTCTGAAGTAGTGAGCAGCATATCAGTCGATACAACGATCAAATAGTTTCACAAATGAATAACCAGAAAAGCCCCGTCGCAGGGGCTTTTTGCATTTGCGACTCCCGGAATTGGCTATCGGGGCCGCTGTTGGGTGTACAACTTTTTTATTTGAACTTCTTGACTAATATTTAGGGTATGAAGTTGATTATTCCACTGGTCTTTGTGGCGGTTCTTTGTGAAGCACAACCTACCATAGTTGGTAGGTGGAAGACGGTGGACGATGAATCCGGAGAGGTCAAGTCCATCGTTGAAATCGCTGAACGGAAGGGGTCGTATTATGGCAGGATTGTTCAGATATTTACTCCGGAGAATCCTGATCCGGTCTGTGAAAAATGTCCGTTGGAGGATGACCGGTATGGCAAAAAGATCATCGGAATGGAGATACTTAAGGGACTAAAAAAAAACGGGGATGAGTATTCGGACGGCGATATTCTGGACCCCGAAGTTGGCAGAATATACCGATGCACACTTTGGATCGAAGGAGCAGATCTAAAGGTAAGAGGATATTGGGGCCCCTTCTATCGGACCCAAACATGGAAGAAGTCAACATGAATAAAAGTTGTTCTATCGGAAAAACAGCAAAATTCGCTGTTCCCGAAGGTTACTAAGACATTATACCATGGTATACAGGTCGAGCTCAAACATGAACGAAAAAGAGATCTTTGAACGCATCTGCAAAGGCGACGAAAAGGCTCTTGAGTTTTTGTATCAGAAATATTACCGGATGATGACCAAGCTGGTTATCACCAACAGCGGGACCGAAGAGGAGGCCCGGGACGTATATCAGGATGCCCTTATCGTTTTTTGGCAAAAAGCGACTTCCGGGAACCTGGTCTTAACGTCTAAAATGAGTACATACATCTACAGTATTTGTCAAAACCTGTGGAGAAAAGAACTCGATCGGAAAAAACGTCTTTCCCACGAGGAGAAAGACACGGCGGTTTTATTGGATACTGATTCATCAGAACGCGAGAGGGTGCTGGCGAAATGTATAGATCAGTTAGGTGAAACCTGTAAGAAGGTGTTGATGTTATATTATTTTGAAGAGATGTCCATGCAGGACATTGCTGATAAACTTGGATTTGCGAATACGGATACCGCAAAAACAAAAAAATACAAGTGCAAGAAGAAACTGGATGAATTAGTCAAAGCTCAGTATTCGGAGCAGGATTTTTTAGATTAGCATTATGGCATCAGAAAAAGACTTGGAATTATTAGATCAATACCTGGGGAGCCGGCTGAGTGCACAGGATAAGGCGGCATTTGAAAAGCAGCTTGAGACTGACGGTGACTTAAAGAATGAATTTAGGTTTCAGCAGAAAGTTATAGATAGCGTTCGCAAGGCCCGCGTCACGGAATTAAAAAAGATGCTCAATAACATTCCTGTGTCTTCTATCCCTTCAGATGGCATCTCACTCGTGTCTAAAGTTGGCCTCTTTGTTTTGGCGGCTGCCCTGGTTGGGACATCTCTGTATTTCTACATGACCCAGGAAGATAGTACAATTACACAACCATCCAGCACAGAAACAGTAACGGACGAAGAACCAGCAATCACGGAACCCGTCACAGTTGAAGAACCTTCCAAAGAAGCACTGGTCGAATCAAATCCTGAGGAAACCAAAGAAACTAAGATAATAAAGGCTCCTTCCAGCCCAACGGTTGTCGAAAAATCCAAAGAAGAGCCTGTCGCACCTTCCCCACTTGATGTGTTCGATCCGACGGAGGAGTCGGCAAAAACTGGCGGCGTTGATTCGAATGTTAACAGTGCACAAGAAAGTAAGGTACCATCGATTATAGTGGAAACGCTGACTGACAAGAAGTACACGTTTCATTATCAGTTCAAAGACGAAAAGCTGTACCTTTATGGGGCATTTGAAAAGAACCTCTATGAAATTATGGAGTTCTTTAGTGATAACAAAAGGACAATGTTCCTGTTCTATAAAGACAATTACTACTTGTTAGATGAAGAGGACGAAAGAGTGAGGGCCTTGGCGGCAATCAAGGATACAACCTTGCTTCAAAAATTAAAAGATTACAGAAAAAATTAAGTCTTAAAGCCCCGACCTTCGGGGCTTTTTTTATCGTTTCAGCCGCCGTAGAATTCCCGATACCACTCATTCCAGAGAAGCTGGCGGCAATCCCCTCCCATCATATGAGAAATTCTCCTAACTTTGAGGCAGCTTTATGGAGAAAGTCAGAAACAAGAAGAAGTTAGGCGGGTACCCGGCGGTAGGTGTCGTGATCAGTATCACACTGTCTCTTATAGTGATTGGTATTTTTGGGATTCTGATCATTTACTCTCAGGAACTGGAGCAACAGGTTCGTCAAAATATCCGTGTTCAGGTTTACTTGAATTCCAATGTAACGGAAACGCAACGGCTTCAAATCGAAAACAAACTTCTCTCCCAGGATTATGTCAGTAAGGAAAATGGAAGAGGCATTATGTTCGTCTCTAAAGATGATGCAGCTAAAAAGTTCATTGAAGAAACCGGTGAAGATTTTATGAAATTCATTGGAGACAATCCATTACGCGATGCCTATCTGGTGACCATTGACAGAAACTTCCATAGTATAAAGGAGATTGAAAAAATCAAAGTCGACATTCAGAATATGAATGGCGTATTTCAGGTCTACTATGTGGAAGGCTTGATTGAATCCGTTAATAGCAATGTTACTAAAATCGGACTGATCCTTCTGGGCCTGATCACCGTTCTGCTACTCACTGTTGCACTCCTGATCAATAATACACTTCGCATCGCTCTTTTTTCTCAGAGATTCCTGATCAGAAGTATGCAATTAGTAGGTGCTAAAAAATGGTTTATCCTCCGGCCGTTCCTTATGCGGGCCTCCGGGTACGGGCTACTTGCAGGCTTAATTGCCTCGGCGTCGTTGTGGAGCCTGACTAAATACGCGCAAAAAAACATCGAGGATCTGTCTATCCTCCATAATCAGAATCAGTTTCTGACGCTTCTTAGTGTGCTCTTGCTTATGGGGATTGTGGTCGCTGTAGTCAGTACATTTTTATCCATCACCAGATACCTCAAGATGTCACTTGATCAACTTTATTGATAACAAATTAAGAAAACATGGAAAGCAAACTTCCCTTTGGCAGAAAAAACTACTTGTTAATGATCAGCGGCGTCCTAACACTGGTACTCGGATTTATAATCATGTCCATTGACAACGAACAACACGGATTCGGTTTCCTGGGCCTTACACTGGGACCTATTGTAGTGATGGCCGGTTTTATTATCGAGATCTTCGCCATATTACACAAGCCATCCAAATAATTTGCGTATTACGGTTCAAGGTTCGGATCTGTATTCCAGGCAAACGTTTCAGTTCAAATGATCTGACCAGCAACTATGTCAATACTCCACGCCATACTACTCGCCATCATTGAAGGACTAACGGAATTCTTACCTGTTTCTTCTACGGGTCACATGATCATCGGGTCATCACTGATGGGCATTGCCTCAGATCCATTTACTAAAATGTTCACCGTTGCAATTCAATTCGGCGCGATTCTATCCGTGATTGTTTTGTACTGGAAGAGGTTCCTACCCGAAAAACAATCCTTTCGGAAAACATTTCACTTCTACACTAAACTTCTTGTTGCATTTATCCCTGCAGCCATCCTGGGCTTTGTGTTGAATGATTTTATAGATGCTTTATTGGAACGGGTAGATGTAGTCGGATATGCGCTTATTCTTGGTGGGATTTTTTTTCTTTTTATCGACAGAATCTTCCATAAAAATGAGGAGCTTCCCGATCAGGAATTGAAATATTCTTCAGCATTAAAAATTGGTTTCTTTCAAACCCTTGCTATGGTTCCCGGGGTGTCCCGGTCTGCCGCGACCATTATCGGAGGACTCACGCAAAAACTTAACAAAAGGACTGCAGCGGAATTTTCTTTTTTTCTTGCCGTGCCTACCATGTTTGCAGCGACAGCGTATAAAATGCTTAAATTTTATAGTGAAGGCGGCGATTTTGGATCGAATGAAATCACGCTGCTGCTCATCGGAAATTTTGTGGCCTTTGTAGTGGCCATCCTGGCCATCAAGTCATTCATAAATTTCCTAACCCGGCATGGCTTCAGATGGTTCGGATACTATCGCATAATTGTTGGCGTAGTGATATTGGTTTTATATTACCTTGGTGTTGGCCTTACCATCGTGTAATGAATGAACCGGCTCAGGATCCGGGAAGGGTCCTTCTCATAAACAAACCGCTCCACTGGACTTCGTTCGATGTTGTCAACAAACTTCGCCATAAACTGAAGACAAAAAAAATCGGTCATGCAGGCACACTAGACCCCCTGGCAACTGGTTTACTGATTGTCTGCGTCGGTAAAATGACCAAGCGCATTGAGGATTTTATGGGACAGGAGAAAGAGTATACAGGAAAATTCATTCTCGGCAGAACGACCGACTCGCATGATTTGGAAACTGCTGTCTCCGAGGAAAAGGACACATCAGGAATAACAAAGGACATGATCCTTTCTGCAACGCTCCCTTTTACCGGAAAAATAAAACAACTCCCGCCTCAACACTCCGCAATTAAAATAGGCGGTGTAAGGGCCTATGAATTTGCCCGGAAAGGAAAACAGATAGAACTAGCTCCGAGGGAAGTTGAAGTCCGCGAATTTGAAATAACTTCCATTGACTTACCGGCGGTTTACTTCCGTATTGTCTGCTCAAAGGGAACGTACATACGGAGTATCGCCCGTGACTTTGGTGTGGCTCTGGAAACAGGTGCCTACCTGGCGGAGCTCTGTCGGACACGAATAGGGAACTTCCACCTGGATCAGGCGGTACCTATTGATCAGGTTGAGTAGCATATAAATAAACTATACTTTAGAGTAAAATTGGTTTCGTCACGACAACATGAAAATCTACCACGGCCTTGAAGATTTTGTTCGCCTGGAAAATGCAGTAGTCACCAGTGGCACATTTGATGGCGTTCATGTTGGTCACCAGAAGATCCTTGCCCGTCTTCGGGAGACGGCTACAAGGAACGGAGGTGAATCCGTCGTCATTACATTCTGGCCACACCCGCGCATGGTGTTACACCCGCATGATTCGTCGCTTAAACTGCTTAACACCTTTGAAGAAAAAGCAGATCGCCTGAAAGCCCAAGGTGTTCAGCATTTAGTCCGCATTCCGTTCACCAAAGAGTTTTCCCAACTCTCGTCAGAAGAGTTTATCACACAGATACTGGTGCAAACCATCGGTACCAAAAAACTGGTGATCGGCCATGATCATCACTTTGGCAAAAACCGGGAGGGAAGTTTTGAACAATTGACGCAAAATGCGTCCCGTTACGGGTTTGAAGTAGAGGAGATTCCACGGTTAGATGTAGATCATATCGGTGTCAGTTCCAGCAAAATCCGACGGGCACTGGAAGCAGGCGATATCGAAACGGCTACCCACTTTCTTGGAAATTCGTATACCATTACCGGGAGGGTGGTGGTTGGAGATAAGCTGGGCAGAATTCTCGGTTATCCCACAGCCAATATCGAAATTGAAACAGCTTATAAACTTATTCCAGCTGATGCCATTTATGCTGCAACCGTTAACTATACTAATCAGTTGTTCAAGGGAATGTTATACATTGGAAACCGGCCAACTGTACACGGTATAAAGCGCAATATTGAAGTAAATATTTTTAACTTCAACAAAGAAATATATGGTGAGTCACTTACTATAAATTTCCATAAGCTTATACGAAGAGACAGCAAGTTCAACGACCTGGATGATTTAAAAAATCAACTCCGGCTGGATCAGTCCTCAGCTCTGGAGATCCTGAAAGACATTGACTGTTGATGCTTAACGTAAAAGGTCACTATTGGAGCTCCATCACACACCAACTCACAAAGGCGTTCGCCAACGATACGCCGGATAAAGATTAACGGATAACCTGACCAAAATGCCACTCTGGACTCCTTCAACAACGACTATTGAGCAGGCTAATATCAGTCGTTATCTGAATTGGATTAATAAAACGAAAAACCAAACATTCACCGGATACCAGCACCTTTGGGAATGGTCGGTTGAGAATGTCGAAACCTTCTGGGAATCAATCTGGCAATATTTCGAAATCATCCATGACGGGGATTACAACTCAGTGACGAACGCAGCTGCTATGCCGGGCACTCGTTGGTTTGAGGGTACAAGCCTGAATTATTCAGAGCACATTTTCAGAAATAAAACAGACAAGCATCCGGCCATAATTTTCAAAGCTGAATCGGGAACCCTAAAACAAATGACCTGGAAAGAACTCGAAGAACAGGTTGCTTCCGTCCGGCATTATTTAAAGAGACAAGGCGTTGGAGAAGGTGACCGGGTTGCGGCTTACCTTCCTTGTATACCGGAAGCAACGATTGCCTTCCTCGCCGCAAATTCTCTGGGCGCAGTGTGGTCAAGTTGTTCACCTGACTTTGGAACAGACGCTATAATCGACCGCTTTGCGCAGATCGAACCAACGGTACTAATCACCATCGAAAGTTACCGGTACGGGGGCAAGCGTTACGATAAAAAGGAAACGGTCAATTCATTACTTACCTCACTCCCCTCTTTACAATCGGTGATATTGATCTCCGAAAATGAAACCATCGTCGATGCACGAACCCCTGTAGTTAACTGGCTAGATGTGGTGAAAGACGCGGGTCATCCACTCGAATTCGTCCGTGTACCCTTCAATCATGCGATCTGGATATTATATTCATCCGGAACAACCGGATTACCAAAAGCCATTGTCCATTCGCACGGCGGAATTTTGCTAGAGCAACTTAAATATGGAACATTCCATAATGATTTTAAAGCCGGGGAACGGTGTTTCTGGTATACGACAACAGGTTGGATGATGTGGAATTACATTCATGGCAGCCTGCTTGCCGGAGCCACCATGGTGCTTTATGATGGAAGTCCGGGCCACCCCGATCTCAGTGTACTGTGGGAATTTGTTCAGGAGGCTGACATCCATCACTTCGGTACCAGCGCCTCGTTCATCTTATCGAACCTGAAGGAAGGAATCGAGCCCCGGAAAAAATACAACTTTACTTCCCTTCGATCCATCAGTTCAACGGGTAGTACACTGCCAGCCGAAGGCTTCAACTGGATTTATGATAAGGTAAAAGAAAATCTATGGTTAGTCTCCATGAGTGGTGGCACCGATGTCTGCAGTGCTTTTGTTGGTGGAAATCCGACATGGCCTGTATATGAAGGAGAGATTCAATGCCGGGCACTTGGCTGTATGCTGGAGGCTTACAACGATGAGGGTAAGCCTGTATTCAATCAGGTTGGGGAAATGGTTATCTCCAAGCCCATGCCTTCTATGCCAATCCATTTTTGGAATGATCCTTTGTTCACGCGTTATAAGGAAAGTTACTTTGAAATGTTTCCTGGCGTTTGGCGGCATGGCGACTGGACAAAGATTACGGAGAACCAGGGTGTCGTCATTTACGGAAGGTCAGACGCAACCTTAAACCGGGGCGGCGTTCGGATCGGAACAAGTGAAATCTACAGGGCGGTCGACAAGATAACAGAGGTGAAGGATAGCCTGATTGTATGCCTCGAAAAAAACGGTGGACAATTCTGGATGCCTTTGTTTGTTGTTATGCAGGCCGGACAAACCCTGACGGAGAGCCTGAAGGCAAAAATAAGAACTACCATCCGCAACGATTATAGCCCGAGGCATGTACCCGATGATATTATCGAAGTGCCTGATATTCCCTACACGCTTAGTGGAAAGAAAACGGAGACACCGGTAAAAAAAGTGCTGATGGGTAAAGATCCGAATGAAGTTCTGAACACAGGAGCATTGAGAAACCCGTCATCCATGAATTTTTTTCTGACGTTGGCCGGCAAGTAATCGGCGCGTGACTTTCCCGGAAACACCGTGGCGTTATCCAGACCGAAAAAAATAGTATCTTCACATATGAGAAAGGTGATAAAAACAACCTTTGAAAAAGAACAACTGGAAAAAGATGAAGCATTCCTGAGGCTCACCCCGCTTCAGCGTTGGGAGCAGGCTCTCAAAGTCAGAATGAAGATGCGAAAACCCGGCGTTAACTATTCATTTAAAGGAATGAAGGTAAGGGTAAAAAAATCCACGTGAATCTTTACACTGAAGAACATACCCGATTTCTTAAGTTGTTGCTGAAGTACCACGTCAAATTTATTCTTGTGGGTGGGTACGCCGCGATCTATTATGGCGTGAATCGAAACACGGGTGACCTCGATATTTTGATTGAGCCTACAGCTGAGAATGGAAAATTGTTGTTAGCGGCCTTAAAAGAAAATGGATTGGAAGTTCCCGAAATATTTCCTGACGAATTTGAAAGAGAAATGGTGCTTTCGTTTGGACTCGAGCCAGAAGGAGTTGATATACTAAACTTCACACCTGGCCTTGAGTTCAGGTCCGCTTACGAAAATGCCATAGAGGAAAGCTTTTCAGGTCTCAAAATCAGGATAATTCATATCCGCGATCTGATCAAAAACAAAGAGCAACTTCAACGTAAAGGTGAAAAATCATTCCTCGATAAGTACGATGTTGAAGTCCTGAAAAAAATTCTAAAAAGCAAAGAGGAAAAGTAGTCGGGTTACTAACTTGCGGCCCTATGAAAAAATCGACTATCAACTTCACCGTAGAATTAGACGAAAATAATATTCCTGACCGGATACTTTGGGATGCTACCGATAAGCCGGATCCTGGTGAATCGGTGACAAAAGCCATTAGCGTAGCGCTGTGGGACCACAGCCAAAAAAATACGCTTCGTATTGACCTGTGGTCCAAGGATATGCCGGTGGACGAGATGAAACGTTTCTATATTGACTGTATTGGTGGGCTAGCACAAAGTGCGCTCACTGCTACCGGCGACGAGCATATCGCCAACGAAATCAATAGCCTCTGCGAGCGCTTGGTTCAGCACCTCAAGAAGTGACCGAATTGTTGCATTAAATGACTTAAAAACGTCATTTAAGACCTTCCACAAACGTTTGTTTATTCCCGATTTTTTGTACTTTTCAGGCAAGAAGCTCGGTATGCATACTATTTTGCTTTTCGAACTTCATTCTTTTATTCATTCAACATTATGCCTATATGAAGAATTTGTACAAAAATTCGATGGCCGCAGCGGTGCTCATACTTATTTCGTCCGCCGTGTGCCTTGCCCAGTCTACCTTGTCCGGTAAAATAACTGATGGCGCATCAGGAGAGCCGATCGCGGGGGTGAACATCGTTGTGAAGGGAACCGTTTTAGGGACCATCACCAATACCAGTGGCGAATTCAACCTGACGACAAAGGACAATCCTCCTTTTACGCTGGTGTTCTCGTTTATTGGGTACGCAACCCAAGAAATCAATGTTACAGATGCGAATACGAGTAACCTGGATGTTCAACTTCTGGAGCAGACGCTGCTCGGTCAGGAGGTAGTGGTGTCGGCCTCACGTTTTGAGGAGAGTATCCTGAAGTCTCCGGTCACTATCGAAAAAATGGATCTGCTCGCCATTAAGGAAGTTGCCACGCCGGACTTCTATGATGGTTTGTCAAATGTGAAGGGTGTATCCACCAACAACGGAAGTTTAAACATGACATCCATAAATACCCGGGGTTTCGCCACCATCGCGAACACACGGTTCGTACAGTGGGTGGATGGCATGGATACTCAGGCTCCCCTGTTGAATTTTCCTACGGGAACCATCATGGGACTAGGCGAACTGGACGCAGAGAGTATGGAGTTGATACCAGGAGCTGCTTCGGCTCTGTACGGACCAAATGCATTTAACGGTATTCTAATCATGCAGAGCAAAAGTCCCTTTGAATATCAGGGTTTGAGCGCGCAGGTAAAATTAGGTATGACAAATTCGGACGCAGGAGGATCAAACCCGCTGAGTATGTACACACTGCGATACGCCAAGGCTTTTAAGAATAAGTTTGCCTTCAAAGTCAATTTCTCCTATATGTCGGCTACAGACTGGACTGGGAATGATTATAAGACAGACCGGTTGAATCCGGAATCACAGACAGACCTGAGTGGCGCAAAAAACTTTGATGGCCTGAATTTGTATGGCGACGAAATTCAGATTTCCACCCCTGTACCGAGTGTAGGAATTATTACCCGGACCGGGTTAAGGGAAGCCGACTTGCTGGATAACCAGGATGCAAAAACTATAAAAGGTGACGTTGCTTTGCATTACCGGATCACCAATAAGATCGAAGCACTTTACAATTACCGCTACGGTGGCGGAAGCTCAATTTACCAGGGGACAGAAAAATACATACTAAGGGATTTTAGTCAGCAGTTTCACAAACTGGAAGTCCGGGGAGATAACTTCTTCGTGCGCGGTTACATCTCCGCAACTGATGCCGGAAAGTCTTACAACATGGGTGCACTTGGTATCTTTGCAAACGAAGCGTTTAGCCCTTCCGCTGCGAAATGGGTACCGGATTATATCAAGGCCATGCAGGGTTACAAGGAAGACCAAAGTTATGAGGGTGCCGTCATCGCAGGCGACCATGCTTCGGCAAGAGCCTATGCCGACCGTGTTATCCCACAGGCTGGAACACCAGCCTTTATCGAGACGATCAATACTGTACGCCGACAGTTCTTTCAACGCATCCCTCCGGGAGGATCTTTTATTGATAATTCAAAGCTAAGGCATGCCGAGTTCAATTATAATTTTAAGAACCAGATCGATTGGATGGAAATCCAGGTTGGCGGAAATATCCGGCAATACGATCTGTTTTCAGATGGAACAATCTTCAACGAAGATCCCGAAAGCGGTACGGATTTCGAACGTATAAAGATCAATGAATATGGGCTTTATACGCAACTCGGGAAGACCATTGCTGAATCCTTAAAGCTTACCGCTTCCATCCGCTACGACAAGAATGAGAACTTTGATGGCCAGTTTACGCCCCGTGTTTCCGCAGTTTACACGGCTGGACAGAATCATAATTTCAGGGCATCATTCCAGACGGGGTTCAGAAATCCGGATACGCAGGCCCAGTTCATTTACTTCCCTTCCTCAGGAGGAACCTTGTTAGGAAGCACTAAAGCCAACGCAGAGCGTTATGGTATTCACAATGGTGGTGCCTATACGCAAACATCCTACAATGCGTTCCTGGCCTCCGGAGGAAGCCTCGATCCGGTCACTGGCGAAACAAACGGCGGGAACTCGAATTTGCTAGTGACCTCCAATTTTGATTATGTACAACCTGAAGAATTGAAGTCGTTTGAAGTAGGTTACAAAGGAGTATTTGGCAGCAATCTGCTGATTGACCTAAATGCATATTTTACAACATATACGAATTTTATCGGTGGTGAGATTGTCGCCAGTAAAGTAGGTACCACTCACCAGGGTCGGCCTGTAGCTGCGGGATCGCCATTTTCTCCTTATACCAATTCCAAGGAAGATGTTAAGTCGAAGGGGGTAGGGCTCGGGTTAACCTACAGTCTGCCGAGAAACTTCAAAGTAATGGGAAGTTGGAATTACGCTGACTTTGAAGCGAATGAAGGTCCCGGGTTTATGGCTAATTTTAATACGCCAAAAAATAAAATGACCGTAGGCTTGGCAAACCGGAAGATTGCCAAAAATCTTGGATTTAATTTAAACTACCGGTGGCAGACGCATTTCCAATGGAGTTCCACCTTCGGCACCTGGGATGTGCCTGAGTACGGTGTAGTAGATGCTCAGATCAACTATAAGTTAACAGGTATTAAAACCATGTTAAAAATCGGTGGAACAAATATCGGTGGTGGAGATTATCGTACCAACCTCGGTTCGCCATTCATTGGCCAGCAATACTACATATCTCTTACGTTTGACGAATTCCTGAATTAATCTGACGCTAAATCACATCGCTATGAAATCAATAAAACACTTAGCTTATATCCTTGCCTTCATTCTGGTCTCGGCTTGTGAACAGGAAGTAATTCAGCTGCAGGCACCTCCGCCTCCGCCTGTAGACACTAGTTGTGACGATGCCGTTCCAGGAACTGCCAGCTTTACAAAGTTTGTAGCCATTGGAAACTCATTCGTGGCAGGCTTTCAGGCCGGCGCCCTGTTTGATGAGGGTCAGAGCAATTCACTTGCCTCCATGTTGAACAAACAATTTGAATGCGTAGGTGCACCAGCCGCTTTTAACCAGCCCACCATCAATACGCCCCTAGGCTTCAATCTCTTTATCACACCCAACCCAACTGCAACAGGAGTGGTACTTGGAAGGCTACTGCTGCAAGGAGCGTCTCCAAGACCTACGCCGCAGATTTCCAATTTGGGGGCAATTCCTAACCCAACGGTCAACCCCAGTTTCATATACCCGGGAAATAAAGCGGCACTGAACAATTTTTCAGTGCCGGCGATCACACTCGGCCAATCTCTTATTCCGGCAACAGGCAATTGGGCAGCACCGAATCCGGCATTAGGGTTCAGTCCGTTCTATGCAAGGTTTGCTTCTATCCCCGGCACTTCAACAATTATTGGAGACGCAGCTGCAGCTGGCGGTTCATTTTTCCTATTTTGGCTGGGGCTGGACGATTTCTTTCTTCATGCGGCGTTTGGCGGCGACCCTACCAAAGCACCGTTGACTACAACGCCTGCATTTGAATTTCAATACGGAGCGGCTGTTGGCGCACTTCTCGGATCAAACCCCAATCTGAAGGGTGTCGTTGCCAATTTCCCCAGCATTTTTGTTATGCCCCACTTCACTTCCGTTGCCTGGAATGCTGTGCCCCTTGATGCAGCGACAGCAGCAGGACTCACGGCATCATTGGCCAACAATTACAATGCATTCCTTGATGGAATGGTTGCGGCAACGGTACTAACTCCTGCGGAAGCTGCCCAGCGAAAAATCGCCTATGCCGCAGGACAAAATCCAATTCTTATCACGGATGAAACATTGACTGATCTCACACCCTATATGGCGGGACCCTACGCCGGACTCCTTCCCTATGCGCGGGCCAGGCAAACCAAAAACACAGACATCCTTCCCCTGGCTGCAGGTTCTGTAATCGGAACTAGCATCGGCGGTGATCCGACAAAAGTAAACGGTGTATCGGTTCCGTTGGCAGATCAATATGTACTGATTCCCACTGAAAGTTCAGCAATTGAGGCCGCCCGCGTAGCGTTCAATGCCACTGTAAAAACAGTAGCGGATGCGTATCCTACCAGGCTTGCACACGCCGACGTAAGTGCCGCCATGGCAACCCTGGTTACCAACAAAGCCGGTATCTATAACGGGGTCACCATCACACCAAACATCAACCCTCCGACCGGAATTTATTCAGAAGATGGAGCACATCCCAACAGCCGTGGTTATGCCTTCCTGTCCAGAGTCATTATTAGTGCGATTAATACAAAATTCGGATCAACCATACCATTGACAGATATCAGTAAGTACCAGGCCACGGCATTGCCAATACCGTAACTGGCGTTCTGGTTATCATAAAAAAACCTACTTCAAATGAAGCAGGTTTTTTTATGCCCGGCTTAACGCTCCCTAAGGCGTAACATTTTGGACATTTTCAAGCCACGCATCGTAGCCACCCTCCAGATTGTAGAGCTTCCTGAATCCTGCCCCCTTCATCTGATCAATAGCCCGTGAACTTCTCCCACCCGCCTTGCAATAAACCAAATAGGTCTTATCCTTGTCGAGCCCCGATATTTTGTCTGCAAAATCCGGTGCGGTAAAATCAATTGTGATAGCTCCCGGAATCATTCCGTCAGCAACCTCCTTCGGTGTGCGAACATCAAGCAATACTGCATTCTGATCTGATGAAAGCATTGCATTGAACTTCTCAACGTCAAGTGAAGTTGTTTCGGCAAAAGTTGCCTCCGTTGTTTCCTTTTTCTCTGCAGGCGAACAACCTGCCACAACCAGAAGAAAAATAAGCGATAGATTTTTCATAGTAGTAACCATTTTAGATATATCCAGCCATCTTGTATGCAATCATACCGACCCACTCCTTGACAAGCTTATGCCAGATAAGTATAGCGTCAATTTTTGGAATGAACAACCCATCGGGATAGAAGAAGCGGGGGTGCCCGTAAAAATCAGTTGTGAATGGCTCAATGTTTAACCCCACTTTGCGATAACAGGCAAGCGAGCGTCTCATATGAAATGCAGAGGTGATCAGTAAACAATCTTCCGAACGAAATTGAAGTGAGTCTAACATCGGCTTCACTCTTGCTGCCGACTCATACGTATTCCGGGTTTCGTTTTCGATCCAGATATCTTCTGCAGAGACCCCCATCATAATCATGGCATTCCTGAACTTATCAGCCTCCGGTTCATCATCGCCGGTGAGCTTTCCGGTACCTCCGCTAATCAATATCTTTTTTAATAATCCCAGCTTATACAACTGCACCGTGTGCGTAACGCGGTCGGCTCCGCGGTGAAAATATACGCGGTCATTTGGCTTTAACAAAGGTATCGTTGACCCCGTCAGCACAATACCTAATTGGTGGGGCCGCATGTCCTGGTACGCCTTTGTCTTCACTTCCCAAAGGTTCATCATCTCATTAGAAATGAAGTCATTCGAAAAAAACAACAAAGAACCAAACGCTACCCGGAAAAAACGCCTTTTCCACAACGGATTTTTTGCTACTGCAGATAGTAAAAACAGCAGGCACACCAAGGTAAAAGGCATGATGAGGAAACCAAGCACCTTTGAAAGAACAAAAAACATAATACCTTCCGCTTACTTTTTGTACAATGGATTTGAAAGATTTCCAATTCCGTCGATAATCCTTCTCAAAACATCAAAATAAAGAGCCAGGGCAAGAAAAAGAGACATAGACCAAATTACACCCGTGTTAAAATAAAACGTGTCAATGTTCTGATTCAGAAAATGTTTGGCCGGCATATAAAACTGTGCATCAAAGTCGATGGCATGCTCCGGGTCCGGATCCTTGTATATAGGGTAAATTTTTTGGATAAGCTTACCATCCTCCTCAATAATTCTATGCGTCTCTGAAAGGTTTTTTACCATCTCGGTAATAGTTTCATTGTGATAATTTTCACGCAGTAAATTGAACTTTTCCTGGTTCTCCGGAGTATTGGTCATTTCAAAAATTTTCTTTTCCTTTTGCTGATCTACTGAGTTATAGCGGTTAACGTAGTACTTCTTTAAATTACCAAGATAACCCGATATGGCTTCATACGTAGAAGAGTCAAACCTTACAGGATCCAAATCTTCCAGTTGTGAAAGTGTTTTATTAGTGTCTTCCAGTTCTTTTGAAACTTCCTGTTTGATGAGTATAAGGTTGTGCTCCACCCGTTGTTTGCTATCCGGGTTCGTAGACCTGAAATTATTCAGGCAGTACTGAAGCCTTGTCTCAATTTCAGGAATTAAATAGATCTTTTTATAGTCAGCACTCGCCAGAACTTTATCGTATAAATAAAATTCACGCTCGTATTGGTTGTCCTTAAACTGTGTAACCATTGCTGCCTCAAATGCCCAGCGCGAAGCCATCAGGTCCCCAACAACGGGTACGGTAGACGGGCTTCCAATAGCAGGATTCAGCTTATCGAACTTCACCACCACTCCGCTGAGTATAAGTTGCGGAATCAACAACAGCGGTATGAGTATGTAAATAGTTACAGCCGAGTTAAAGGCTGAAGAAATATTCAAACCCAACAAATTGGCAAAGCAGGCTGCTGAAAATAAAATAAACCAATGGTGGAAAAACATACCCTTAATTTCCAGAATATAATTACCTACTAACACAAACGTGATCGTCTGAATAGCCGCCAGGATAAAAAGGATCGATATCTTGGACAATACATAACTGCTTCTGCTTAAATGCAGGAAGGCTTCTCTCTTTAATATCTTGCGGTCGCGTATGATCTCTTCTGCGCTAACAGTAAGCCCCATAAACAAGGCAACAATAACGCTCATAAAAAGATAGGCGGGAAGATTCGGGTTCTTGCTAAACACATAGCCGTTCAGCAGGTTATCATCCGTGTTATAATATCTCACAATAAAAGCCAATATGAAAGCCAGAACCGGCGCTTCCAGCAGGTTGATGATCATGTACTGCTGGTTGTGGATCTTTGCCTGCAAGTCGCGCATGGAAAAAAGATGCGCCTGTTTCAGCCGGGTTGGAATGTTAAGAGTGGAATGAGGTACTTCTGCAGAGGCCTCGACCGGAAATGCCTTGTAATTCTTTTTGAACATGGAATTCCATTGCTCCGATGAAATCTTTCTCTCATTGGTGAAGTGACCGTATTCATTTATCACCTTCGTCTCAATGATATTGAATATTTGCTCTGGGTTAACATTCCCGCATTCGTGGCACTCCCCTTCCTCGCTGTTTACCAGATTTATGCTTCTCTTAAAATAAACAATAGCATCTACCGGATTACCATAGTAAATCTGGTACCCTCCGTAATCGAGGATCAGAAGCTTGTCAAACATTTTGAAAATGTCGGAAGACGGCTGATGGATAACGGCAAAGACAAGCTTACCTTTTAGTGAAAGCTCCTTCAGCAGATCGATAATGTTCTCCGAATCACGTGAAGACAAACCGCTGGTGGGCTCATCACAGAATAACACGGCCGGTTCACGTAATAACTCGAGTCCTATGTTAAGTCGCTTGCGCTGCCCACCACTGATTGTTTTTCGCAGTGGAGAACCGACCTTCAGATCTTTCGTCTCAGCCAAACCTAAATCTTCCAGGACTTTGGTAACCAGTCCGTCAATTTCAGTCTCGGCTTTGTCGGCAAAACAAAGCTTAGCCGCATAATACAAATTCTGGTAGACGGTAAGATCTTCAATCAATAAATCATCCTGCGGAACAAATCCAATTACACCTTCAATCTTCCCCGGATTTTTGTGAATATCTATTCCATTAATCAAAACCTGCCCTTCCGAGGGACCGTCGGAACCGTTCAACACATGGAGCAACGTTGATTTGCCAGCTCCGCTTCCGCCCATGAGGGCAACCAGATTCCCGGATTCTTCCGACAAGTGGACACCGCGAAGACCAAGCTTCCCGTTCCTGAATGCAAAGCTGAGGTTCTTCCCTTCCAGCGAAAGCCTGGGATATTGACCAAACTTTTTGAATTTATTGAGGATGTCGCCGTAATAAACGGGTTCATCCTTCTCCCACCTGAGCATGCTACCCACCGCCAGCACTGAAATTCTGCCAGACTTTACCGGAACACCATTAAGGTATACATCCGAACCTCCGAGGTATTTGATAAAATAAAACTCAGCTTGTTCAACGTAAAGTACAGCGACTAATCCATTCAGATGTTTCCGTTCAATATGATGAGACGATCCATAAGACCCTCCCCGGGAAGCATCAATGATCAATATCCGGCTATGGTCAAGATCTGACGGTTTTTGTCCACTGACAAAGGTTGTGATTGCCTCAATTTCATGCGCCGGAATTCTGAAATTCAGGCCTATCGCATTGACCAGTTCCGATTCACGGGCAGTGATGATGCCATCGGCCTGAACAATATTGATAAGCTCAAGGATGATTACGATTTTTTGCTTTTGTGTCAGGTCGGGGTTGATTTCAACACATATTTCTGACACCCGATCAAGCTCAGCTTTTAGATCATGTGATTTCGGATAGAGTTTCCGGACATACTCGTCAAAGAGTTGTAAGTAAGAATCTACCGCAGTCTGACTTAAGTGCTCATCCAGAAAGGTCTTTATTTGTCTCCGTTCCTGCTGTGTGACTTCGTCCTCCCTGGCGGCTACTGCAAACAATTTGAGAATAGCCTTGAGTAACGGTTCGCTCATACGTATTGATTTATGTCAGACAACCTAAAGATAGGTAAAGATGGTAAATCTTAAGAAAAAAATAGGGACTGGTGTATCGCCAGTCCCTACAAATCGAAATTGTTTAATGTTGTTTATTCCGTGATGCTGGTACGCATCTTTCCGACAATATTGGTAATCTCAACAAGGTTCTTGTCAGTAAGCACCAGGTTCGCGGTGTTGTTCTTGATCTGCTCTTCAATGTTCAGGGCTGCATACTCCGCTTCTAAAGCCTTGAGATCTGTGGTGAGCGAGGCAACAGGTTCTGTCTGCTCTACGGCCGACAGCATCTTGAGCAAGTCTGTAACTGATTTTTTCTGTTCAAGGATAACGCGGATGATCGGTGTAAGAACAAGATTTTTTGCATCAGTTGGAAGTAAGTCCTTAGGATATGATCTTACCAACCCAGTAGAGATGTATAACCCTTCAATAAAGCCGCCGGTAACCACCAAAGCAGAGAGCTTATTCCGGTTGTCATCCTTTAGGAAGATCTCCGTTTTCTTGATCGTTCTGTCCAGCAAACGAGAAAGTGAGTCCTTCTTGGAAATATTGTCTTCGAATTGTTGCAACACTTCAACATCAAATGAACCAATTACACCCAAGCCGTCTGCCAGCGTCTTTGCAGATTCCAGGTAATCAATTGCTTCCTGCGTCTTGTCGTAAGAACTGAGGTAACCAATATCAGCGGCATAAACGCCAAGATTAAGGGCGGCCTTATCGGTACGGCTAGAATACTGATCTACTTTTGATCTTGAGTTAACAAGACTTTCGTTGTATTCTGCACCCGTAGCCTGTAGCAGGTAAGGTATTTCAGAGGGTGAGGGGATATTATATACCAATCCTTCCAGTTGTTCCGGGAGGCTTCCTTCCGCATCCTCAAACTCCGCGGAATTTTTGTCCTTATCGCTTGATGACGTTCCGCATGACGCCAAACCGATGGCTATCAGGGCACTAAAAGAGAAATAAATGAATTGGTTGAATTTCATGTTGTGCTTAGGTTTTGGAGTTTCAATTTTAACACATTTTTCATAGCTTTAAAATGCCTTTTACGATTTATAGGAGATTTTTTACCGTTTTGACTACTTTTTGTTAAGTTTAACCTAATCCTCTCGAAAGCCCACGTTATGCAAAGACTTGTTGAAAAGACGGTGTTAATTGACGACAGTGATATTGACCTCTTCATTCAACGGAGGTTTCTGGAAGTCTACAACTTCTCTAACGAATTATTACTTTACAAGTCTGCAGACGAAGCGCTGAGCTGGCTGCAGAACATGAATGGCGATTCTGCCCCGGATATCATTTTCCTTGACCTGAATATGCCGGAAACGGATGGGTTTTCTTTTCTGAATGACTTCATGGAACTCCCGGACAAAGTGAAACTAAAATCTAAGATTGTGGTCCTGACCAGTTCAAACAGTGCAAAAGACCGGGAGCAGGCCTTTACTTTTAAGAATGTCATCCAATTTATCACCAAGCCCTTAAAACAAACTGACATCGAGGAATTAAAGGCGATTGTTACCCGGAATTGACTACCGATCCAGCCAATCCCTGAATTCCTGTACACGTTCCCTCGCAACTACGATATCGTTGTCCTCAGAATTCTTCAAATTCAATTTTAGACGGCTATTGGTGTAGCTAATGATATCCTGGATTGACGTAGTCGAAACGATATACTTCCGGTTTATCCTGAAAAACTGATCCGGATCCAGTATCTCCTGTAAATCATCCAGCGTAAAGTCAAGAATGTTTCGCCGTCCATCCTTCGTATAACAAAAAGTTGTTTTCTCAAGACTCTGAAAAAACAGAATGTCAGTCACTTCGACCGACTTCAAATGCTCGCCCACTTTGATCACAAAACGGGTCTTGTATTTCCTGGTTAACAGTTGGAGGGCTCGTCCCAGGCTTTCCAAAGTAACATTAGACGGGTTTCCGGCAGATACCAGACCATGGTATTTCTTCAACGCTATTTTCAGCTCCTCTTCATCAACGGGTTTGAGAATATAGTCAATGCTGTTGACCTTAAACGCCTTTAGAGCATACGCATCATAGGCCGTCGTAAAAATCACCGGTGACTTTACATCACATTGTTCAAAGATTTGAAAACTAATTCCATCGGCAAGCTGGATATCCATCAGAATCAAGTCGGCAGGCGGGTGCCCCTTAATCCATTCGACTGACTTTGTAACCGTATCTATTTTATCTAAAACAACAACACCAGGCATGAGACGCCTCACTAACGTCTCCAGTCGTTGTGCTGCTTGTGGCTCGTCCTCAATGATCAAAACATTCATCAGTTTATTCTGGTATAATCGGGAGCTTAACCCGAAATGTGCCGCCTTCTGTGACTTCCACTTTTTTATCGCAGAGAAATTCGTATCGGTGAATAATGTTGTCCAACCCTATTCCCTGAGATTCGCTCTCGATCACAGATTTTTTTCGAAGATCATTATCCACAACAATAAACCCAGCTTCAATATAAATCCTGATGGTTAAGGGGTGCTCTTCTGAAATAATGTTGTGCTTAATTGCGTTTTCAACCAGCATTTGAAGCACAAGGGGTGCAATAAGACTACGCGTTTCTCCCAGGTCTACTTCAAGTTTGAGTTTATCCCCAAACCTGATTTGTTGAAGGAAAATATAAGAACTCAAAAACTTCTTTTCCTCTTCAAGGGTCACCACTTCCTTGTCACGCGAATCAAGCACATATCGATACACCTCCGAAAGTTGTTTGATGAACCTCACTGCTTTGTCCTGGTCCTCGTATACCAGGTTCGTAAGCGCGTTTAGACTATTGAATAAGAAATGGGGACTAACCTGGTTTTTGAGCGTTTCGTATTTGGCGCGGATGGTTTCTTTCTCCAGTATCTCTGCATCAAGCGTAGCCTTTCTTCCTCGCAATAGAAATTCGCGGCTATGCAATACAAGAGATATTACAATCGTGATCCCGATGGAAAAATAAATCGTCCATTGGAACGAGCCTCCGAAAGCAATATCAAAAATTGTTTCAAAAAGAAACATGATGCCAATCACTGCAACCACGGTATATCCGATTGTTGTAATAAGGCCAATAACCAGCCTTTTAACAGGAAACCTGAACCATGATATTTTACTGTTAATGTAATGGGTCAAAAAATTATTTCCCCTAAACAGTACTAGCCATATGATAAATGTAAGGAATGCTACTAAGGAGTATTCCCGCAATGTGTTGCATCGTGAGCAAGTAAAGTATGTCTGAATTAAGCTGGCCAGAACGAAGAACCCAATGTACTGAAGTTCTCTCTTTAGCAGCTGAAGATTGATTGCCATGGTTCTAAAATACAATTATCCTAAGGATAAGATTACTCGCTTCTATAATAAACAACTATTTAAGGGTTGCATCATCCACTAAATTAACCTGACCCTCACCAGCCTTTGAATTTAAAGAGTGATTGGAAACCGTCTGAATACTGCCAGGGTTTCCAATCACCAGTACTTAGCCTAAATTTTTACAGCAGGGCAATTATTTACATTCCCCTTTCAATCCCAAAGCCATCTCCTTTCCCCACTGCGGGGAAAGTGGATTTTCCGACTTATAGGTCTCAAATTTCTCTAGTGAAATATCCAGGGTGCTGCATGCTTCTGTTGTTGGGGAATCCAAAAATTTAGCCGTACCGTATTGCATTTGAGCCAGGAGCGCCAGCGGCCTCGGATTTTCCGGATTCAGCGCTGCAGCTTTCCCAAAGGTTTGCATCGCCCGGCCTGAATACTGAGGGCCTCGGGTAGCTGGATCAATGGTAACACGGATCATATGGGTAAATCCCTCCAGCGCTATAATTTCTGATTCACTGGAATTGATTGCTTTTGCTTTTTCGTTGACTGCAAGAGCCTGATCGAGAAACAAATCTTTCTTTCCGCCATCCTGCTCACGGATAGCCATCATAATATACCCGAACGCTGCATAATAATAGGGCTCCCACTTTGATTTCTCGGCAGACCCTATACGCTCCAGCGAATTGACAGCCACCTGGAGATCCGGAATAGTCTCCGCTGTGTAAACCGTCTGAATATTTTTCTGCATTGCTTCCAGATACCGGTCATCATTGGCCAGTAAGGATTGACTGCTAAGTAGGAAGACACCCATTAACAAAGAAAGAATGTTTAAGTTTTTCATATGTAATTAAGTTTTATGTGTAATGATTAGAGACTAGGTAACTGATTCACTGATTTGTCTTTGGAAAGCGTGATAAAAACTCCTATAAACAAAAAACGGGACGCCGGTTGACGAATAGCCCTTCCAGGGTAGACGCCTGCAGGGTCCGGAACTACACTGTATTCATATCCGAAAATATTATCACGGCCCAGAAGATTTGTGCAGGAAACGTAAAGAATGAGATAAGGCTTTGCCAGGTACGCGACGTTAGCGCTTAGGTCCGCATAATAGGGCGTCTTACCTCCGTTAAATGATTCAGCATTCGGATCGTTGTAAGGTCTCCCTGATGTATACGAATAGGTAAGTCCCAGCTGACTCCTGACAACCGGCACAAAGTGCTTATACACAAAAGAAAAATTATGCGCTGAAGCAAATGACGGTACTGCGGAATATGGAAAGTCCAGGTAGTCGCGTTCCGTATCCAGAAACGAGTAGGAGATCCAATAGTCCACATTCTTAATCGAACGGTTGTCGCGCCAGAATATTTCCAGTCCCCTTGCATAGCCCTTCCCGCCGCTGGATATCTGAAGCGGATATTCCTCTTTGTATTTTATAAGGTCGTCGTAATGTTTATAATAGGTTTCAATACGGAACGTCCTGTTGTTCTCTATAAACTGATAGTTTAAAATCAGATGTTCGGCCTTTTCGGCGGTTAGCCCGTGATCCACTCGCAGAAATTCATTCTTGGGCGACTGCCTGAATTGACCATAGGCCAATGAAAATTGTCCTTGCTTTCCGGCTTTAAGCGCTAATGAAATCCTGGGATCTACACTCAGTTTCTGAACCAGGCTATTGTACTCCAGCCGTACTCCTGCCCGTGTAACAAAGCGGTTACTGGCATATATATCCATTTCCGCAAACCCCGCCGTAATCCACTCATCAAATCCCAGGACATCTTCCGCACCTGAAGGACGATCAAACCGCTGCGCATAGCTTCTTTGGATTACCTCAGCGCCTGTTTTTAACTCTACTTTATCGGACAAGGAACCTTCAAATACCGTTTTAGCATGAAGTCCGTGTTCTGTCTCCTGAATATTCTCATCATCAACCCATGTGTCGTTGTTGATGTAGGAATAAGAAATTCCGCCATGTACACTCCACTTGGTATTGAGTACATTTTTATAAAACCCATTCAAATACCGGTAGTCATTCGTCAGATCATAGAGGTATTTCAGCTGGGAATCATGAATGCTATGGTTGTACAACGAAAAATGTGAACGATTAAAATTTCCATACGCTTTGATCAGACCGGTTTTCCCAATCTGTTGTCTATAGGCTGCAACGCCTTCGATGGACGCGGGAGCAATCTGCCAGTCAATTTCCTGATTTATCAAGCCAAAATAAGGACGGATATTTGTGTACTGGACTTTGCCTGCAAGAGATCCCCTGTCCCAGGCCTGGGTATGGGCTACGTCGGCTCCTACTGATAACAAACCAATATCAGTTCGGGTTGACTCCGCGTTGTCTTTCGAATCCAATACCAACGCAGAAGAAAGCGCCTGGCCAAATTCGGCTGAATAACCGCCAGTACTAAAACTGGTGCCTTTAAACATAAACGGCAGAAACCTTCCCCGCGAAGGTGTATTGGGAGCGGAAGTCCCGTAGGCATCCAGGACGACCAGACCATCAATAAATGTCCGGGTCTCCTCGCCATCACCGCCACGAACAAAAAGCCTTCCGGTCTCCCCTACCTTTTGTGTCCCAGGCAAGGTGTTGAGGGCCCCTGCAATATCTGCGGTGGCGCCGGCAGTGGTAGCAATGTCCATAGCTTTGAAAACAGTCCTGCGTGAAACATCACTTGCCGTAAAGGCTCCGGCGGATATGGTGACGGCCTCTAGTTCATTAATAGTCTCTTCCATTGTAATTGCCAGGGCTGCTGTCCTTCCCATTTCGATTTCCAGGTAAAAATCTTTATAGCCGAGAAAGGTTGCCACCAGGATTTTATTGCCAACCTCAGCGCTAAAAAACTCAAAGCTCCCATCGTTTGATGAACTGGCGCCATCATAGGTATCCTTCAGCAACACATTGGCTCCGGGGATGCTTTTCCCCTGCTCGTCAACAATTCTGCCGGATATCTTGCTTTGCGCGAACGCCAGAGATATTAAAAGGGAGAAAAGTATAGAGAGCACTGGTTTCATATAATCATTCGCGAGTACAGGGTAAAGGTTGACCCTGCGGCCGAATTTCTAAAAACAGAGTTACTGAACCGTCGAAGGAGTAAGATGTAGTGTTGCTAATGCCAAATGAAAATCCCGAAACCCTGCCAAAACGGTGGTAAAAGATTCATCGGAATACTTATTTTTGCTGCCTTAATGAATGCGATATGGGTGACTACAACAAGGATGAGATAAAGCGGATTGAAGAAAAATGGCGCGCTAACTGGAAAGATCGTAATGTCTATAAGGTTGATAACCACTCTGACAAGCCGAAATACTACGTCCTGGATATGTTTCCCTATCCGTCCGGCGCCGGGCTGCATGTAGGACATCCCCTGGGATATATTGCTTCCGATATAGTTTCCCGCTATAAAAGACTAAAAGGCTTTAACGTATTGCATCCCATGGGATTCGACGCCTTTGGTCTGCCCGCCGAACAGTACGCAATACAGACCGGGCAACATCCACGTATTACAACCGAAAAAAATATAACAACCTACATTGAACAGTTAAGCAAAATAGGTTTCTCGTTTGATTGGGACCGAAAGGTAGAAACCAGCGATCCGAAATACTATAAGTGGACTCAGTGGATTTTTAAACAGTTGTTCAACAGCTGGTACAACAAGGCTGCTAGTGGAAATCAAGGATCCAAAATCGGAGGCGGCAAAGCTGAACCAATTTCCACTTTGATTAGCGAATTTGAACGGAACGGAAATGCGGATGTTAATGCTGTTTGTGATGATGACGTAGAGCGTTTTACGAGTGCCGATTGGGCAGAAATAGATGAAAAAGGAAAGGAAAACATTCTGCAGAACTATCGGCTGGCCTACCTGGCAGAAACTATGGTCAACTGGTGCGCCGCACTGGGCACCGTACTTTCGAATGATGAAGTTAAAGATGGCGTAAGTGAACGCGGAGGCTATCCGGTGGAACGCAAGAACATGTTACAGTGGAATATGCGAATCTCCGCGTATGCCGAACGGCTCCTGAACGGATTGGATACGATTGACTGGCCGGAGCCCGTACGCGAAATGCAACGAAACTGGATCGGGAAAAGTGTAGGGTGTGAGTTAGATTTTTATTTGGCTGACGGCCTCACCCCGGCCCTCTCCGAAGGAGAGGGGGAAAATGCACCAGCTAAGAATTTTGCTACATCAGAAAAGTCATACTGGCCAATCCTGAAGGAATTTTCAAAAGACAATAGAAAGAATCAAACAGAGGCTGAATCTATTCTCTGGGAGAGCCTCAGAAATAACAAACTTGGGGTTAAAATCAGAAGACAGCATGCGATTGGGATTTTTATTGCTGATTTCGTATGTCTGGATCGGAGGCTTGTTATAGAAATAGATGGTGAGTACCATCTCAACAACAAAGTATATGATACTGCAAGGACTGAATTCTTAAAGGATGAAGGTTTTAAAGTAATTCGGTTTACGAATGATGAGGTTATTGGAAATCTTAACAAAGTATTAGATGAAATAAAATCAACTTTAGACCAATCTCCTTCTATAAAAAAATCTAATTCCTCCCTCTCCTCCGGAGAGGGTCGGGGTGAGGCCATACGTGTCTTCACCACGAGGATAGATACCATCTACGGAGTTACGTTTATGGTGATTGCACCTGAACACGAACTGGTAGAAAAGATCACTACGGCAGCCCAAAAGGACGAAGTAAGGAAATATGTGGAAGTCGCGCGGAAC
>JBGSQQ010000020.1:0-84122 GCA_041737945.1 Chryseolinea sp. | reverse complement strand
TGTCCGTGACACGATCCGCAGATGTTCTCGTAGATCCTTTTTCCTTTTTGAATGTCTCCGTTGATCAGGGAGGGTATTGAAACGGGTGGCAATGTTGATATAAAAGCAACGACATGGCTAACCTCAACCGAGTCTTTCAATGTACCGGACATGGCAGCCATTCGAAACCCTAATGAATCTTCTTGCGAGCCCCCGCGGATCCTGGTTTTGAAATTCATCAACTGACGGTAAAGATACCAGCTATCGGTATTCGCTATTGCGGGCGAGTTTACCGAGAGGTTGCCTTCACCCAGGGTTCCGTGACAGGCAATACAGGAACTGTATAGTTTTTTTCCCTTTTCAATATCAACAGTGACCGGTTGCGGCTGCTGCACTTTTGCTTTCTTTTCTTCCTTATGGGCCATACAGCCCAGACATAAAACAATTAGAATCCAGAAGTAATATTGGTTAAGCATATGCTAAAGTACAAATGCAGTCGATAGCATAAAAGCGCCGCAAAACACATCACTCAGTTCATGGCACACTTTTATTCAATTGTGAACACTTTTGTTTCTTGATTGTTCACCAATAGATTAAGTCCGCCCACAATAGATTTGGATGGCTTTTAACAATTTCGTCAAAACTAACGTCTGATGCTGATAAGCTACTTTACTTCCGCGTTTAGAAATTTTAGAAATCACTCCGGCTTTGCCTTCATTAACTTGATGGGATTGTCGATCGGAATGGCTACGTTCATGTTGATCTTTCAATATATCAGTTTTGAGCGAAGCGTTAACGGGTTTCATACCAATTTGCCCCATCTTCATCGCATCCTCATGGAGAATGAAGGTGAAATATGGGAGGAGACTTCTCCCGGTTTAGGCGCGCTGGCGAAAGAAGAATTGCCAGAAATAACTTCTTATTGCCGGATTGCGGAAGGTCGGTCGTTGGGCGATGGTGTTGTTGCGCTTGGCGATTCCCCTCAGAATAGCAGGTCATTCAGGGAGCAGAATTTTGCCTATGCTGACCAAAATTTTTTTCAATTATTCACTTTTGAAATCATACTGGGTCCGTCAGACATACAACTTACCCGTAACACCGTTGCCTTATCAAAATCAACAGCACAAAGATATTTCGGTACAGAAAATCCGTTGGGTGATGTACTGACGCTTCATAACCAGTTTGGCAAAACTATCTATACCGTTTCATCAGTCTATGCCGACATGCCACAAAACTCTGACCTGCGTTACGACATGGTCTTTTCGCTGCAGACACTGGCTAATAGATCGAGCCTCAATGGCAACGACAGTTGGGCACGGTTGGATGGATTGGCATCACAATGGGTGAAAACATATTTGCTGATACAGCAAGGCATTGATACGAAAGCGGTGGAATCGCGGCTAACCGAATTTCTTCACCGAGTCGCTCCGGAGAGCACGGAAGCCGTTCGTATCCAATCTCTTGCTTATCAGCACCTACCGGAAAACCTGAATGAAAACTTTCCGGCTACCGGAAATTTAGGGTTCATCTATTTGCTCACGGCAATTTCCATTATTATTCTCCTTATCGCCTGGTTTAATTACGTTAACCTGTCAACGGCTAGTTCGTTGGTGCGTGCCCGGGAAGTCGGAATTCGCAAGGTCGTAGGTGCTAGTAGAAACCAGTTGATTGTTCAGTTTTTAGGTGAGTCGCTTATCCTTAACCTGGTTGGGTTTTTGATAGCACTTGCATTAGTTAACCTATTTCAGGGTGCGTTCAATGGTTTTATTCACAAAGACCTCTCATTTGCTGTTTTCAAGAGTGATCAGGTTGGGGTTATGGGACTCGGCTTCATTGTCCTAGGTGCATTGGCATCCGGAGGGTACACAGCTTTTGCACTTTCGTCATTCACACCATCCAAAACCTTAAAAGGAATCTTTACAAAATCGGCAGAAGGGCATTCCCTACGGAAAACGCTGGTGGTGCTTCAGTTCACAGTATCGACCGCACTTATCGCTAGCACGATGGCCCTGCATCAGCAGTTGCAGTTTATGAAAAATGAAGAACTCGGCATGGATATCAGCCAGTTGATGGTCATCAATGGTCCTGAAATAGGTAGAGACAGCACTATAGTGAGTCGAAGTGCTGGCTTTGAAAATGGGCTAGCGCAGACTGGTTTTATTGAAAGCTTTTGCAAGACCGGTAACGTACCGTTTGAAGGCTATAGTTATTCCACGGCTGGTATCACGAGACAGAACCCTCAGCCAGGTGATGACAAACTAAGCTATGCCATGTTGCTGGTTGATTCTCGCTATTGGGAGACCTATTCTATTGAACTGGTGGCCGGCCGGGTATTTACGGAAGAAATGGGAAATGGTTCGTGGGATACAATGGACAAACTCATTGCAAACGAGGCAGCTGTGCGACTACTCGGCTTCAAGTCCAATGAGGAAGCAGTTGGTCAAAAAGTCAACTACAATAACAAGGCATTTGAATTAATCGGAGTCTCTGCGGACTATCACCACCTTTCGCTTCACCAGCCAAAGGGACCAATGTTATTCCTCCCCAGAAACAACGGTATGCAATACACGGTCAAGATATTACCTGCAGCTATAAACGGCTCTTCGGTCGAACTCGAACAGTTGTTTAAAAAGTACTTCCCAGGGAATCCTTTTGATTATGTCTTTCTCAACGACAAGTACCAACAGCAATATCAGACTGAGCAGCAATATGGAATGTTGTTTTCAATAGCATCAGTTTTAGCGATCTTCATTGCCTGCCTCGGTTTGTTTGGTCTGGCGACATTTACCGCACAACAACGTATCAAGGAAGTAGGTATTCGAAAAGTTATGGGCGCCAGTGTACAACAAATCGTGGTGCTACTTTCAAAGGATTTTCTGCGATTAGTTGTATTAGCGATATTGATTGCTACACCACTCTGCTGGTATGCAATGAATCAATGGCTGCAAGAATTCGCTTATCGGATAACTATTCGTTGGTGGATATTCGTAATTTCCGGTGGCATCGCCCTGTTGATCTCGGTAATTACGATCTCTTCGCAGGCAATTAAATCCGCGCGTAGTAACCCGGTAAAATCACTTCGAAGCGAATGAATCAACGCCGGCGGGTGCTGATAGTCGTGTTACCGCCATTTAATCGAATTTTGTGATTTGAGTGAAATGCGTTAATTAGCCTAAACAAAGTCCAACACACCAATTAAATGAGCCTATGAAGACTATACTACTAGTTGTTTCTGCTCTTCTGTTATCTGCGTCGCTCCTGGCACCTGAAACACGTGCACAGGAAATCGGAATTCAAATGGGAAGTATGAAGCATATGTTCAAACAGGGCATTCCAGCCACGCTTGCCCGGGTAAAAGAGTTGGGCATTACGGAATTGGAAGGCGGCGCGATGAGAGGAATGCCACGGGAAGAGTATAAAAAACTTTTAAAAGAATACGGCTTAAAAATCGTTGCTACAGGGGGTAGCTTTGACCGACTACAGAACAAGGACAGCCTGCAAAAGGTAATCGCCAATGCGAAGGACCTCGGAGCAAAGTATATTGTCTGCTATTGGATACCGCACGATGGCGACAACTTCACTTTTGCCGATATGAAAAAAGGTGTAGAAGTTTTTAATGCTGCCGGGAAAACAATTACGGAAAACGGGCTGACACTCTGTTATCATCCTCACGGATATGAATTCCGGCAGTATAATGACACGAAGCGTACACTTTTCGAATACATGATGGACAACACAAAGCCGGAGTATGTGAGCTACCAGATGGATGTTTTCTGGATAAAGAACCCGGGTCAGGATCCGGTGGCATTGCTAAAAAAATACCCAACCCGCTGGAAGATGCTTCACCTGAAAGACAGAAAAATCGGGACACCAAACAATCTGAACGGAAGACAGGATGTTGAAACCAATGTAGTGTTGGGAACAGGAGATGTTGGTATTGCTGAAATTATGAAAACAGCAAAGAAAATTGGTATTCAACACTATCTCATTGAAGACGAATCGTCGCGTGCACTGGAACAGGTGCCACTGAGCATTGCCTACTTGAAGTCACTGAAGAAGTAACGTAGTTGTATTTGCGAGATAATTGGTTCCGGCTTTGACGGCTGTCAATGCGTAATATTAACTCCTACCCTATCTGGCTGAGTAACGACCTGAATCATCCTGCTTTTTCCCGCTAACAATATGATCAATGCCAATGATGCTGTACCAGCCATGAGGGCAACAATGGGAACTGTGTTGTCCGCGCTGAACAGTCCTACTCCACTCGAAGCGAGAGCGGCTACGCCAATCTGCGTGCAGCCGAGTAGTGCGGAAGCGCTGCCAATATTTTCGGTGAACGGGGCAATGGCAAGTGCCGTGGCATTTGGATTTATTAACCCCAGGCACGACAACAAAATGAAGAACATCCCAATGGATGTGTAGAGGCCGAACCAATCGTTCCATACCCCGAACAGGAACACAAGACTTGTGGTTACCTGAAAAAGCAGGGCGATATAGAAAATCCTTTCGCTTTTATACTTTTTCGTGAGTTGAATGTTAACCTGACTCCCGCCAATGAACCCAACAGACAGGAGGGCAAATATTATCCCGTACTGTTGTGGCGAAACCTGAAATATTTCCATAAAGATTATGGGAGAACCGGCCACATAGATAAATAGTGTTGCAAAGGCGAACGCTCCGGAGAATGTATAGGTATGGAATTGGGTGTTCTTCAGAACCTGAATAAATGTCGTAATAATGGGTTTCGGTTTTAGCGATACTTTCGGGTCCGGCGCATGTCCTTCCGGCAAAAAAACAAAGACGATAATCAGGATGATCGTGGTGATGGCGGCGAGCGCAATAAAGACCGATTGCCATCCCAGGGCGGTCGTAAGGTAGCCTCCGATGGTGGGGGCTAATAAGGGTGAGACGCCGAGTATAAGGATCAATAGAGAAAAAACTCTGGCGCTTTGTTCAATCGGGAAGAAATCACGCACCATAGCAACAGCAGCCACCCACGCAGCGCTACCCCCTAATGCCTGGAAAAACCGAAATACAACAAGGGCATCAACATTCCACGCCTGCATACAACCGAGACTGGCTAGTATAAAAATAATCAAGCCTCCATAAAGCGGTTTCTTTCTTCCGAACCGGTCAAGAAGCGGTCCATACAGTATTTGTCCGACAGCCATTCCAATAAAATAGCTGGAAACAGAGAGTGATATGGTAGCGGGTGATGTGCCGAAGTCGTCTGCAATTTGAGAAAATGCGGGAAGGTACAGGTCGATGGCGAAGGGAGTGACTGTGGCAAGAGCACCTAAAATCCAAATTATTAAAGCATTACTACGTTTCACTTCATTCATAAGTTCTATATCGAATATATTCGCAATTCCGAAAATTGCACTTTAATACCCAGAGTCACAAAAGCAAAGTTTAGCTTCCGGCGTTCATTGTTTTTATTACCTTAGACACGTTGGCTACCAGGTTCGCTTGTCAGGTTTTCATTCCACGTCAAATTTGTTTCATCATGAAAAAACGTACTTTCCTGAAAATTTCTTCAGCCATGTTAACGGGAGCGGCGTTCGCTCCGTTTTCAGCGTGTAAAATGGAAACGCAAAGCGAAAATATAAACAACTGGGCAGGCAACCTGACCTACAGCACCACGAATGTCTTTGAACCCCGGACAGTTTCGGAGGTTCAGGATACCATTAGAAAATGTAAGAAAGTCAAAGCGCTGGGTACCCGGCACTGCTTCAATCGTATCGCTGATTCGTCGGAAAATCTCCTTTCTACAAAATTCCTGAACGAAATATCGCCGATCGATTCTACTTCCCGCACGATCACTGTTGGGGCTGGAATCCGCTATGGCGAGTTTTGTAAGCAACTTCATGATCAGGGTTTTGCTATACACAATCTGGCTTCTCTTCCCCACATCTCTGTCGCAGGTGCCTGTGCCACGGCAACACATGGGTCCGGGATGGCAAACGGGAACCTTGCTACTCCTGTTTCGGCTATCGAAATGGTGACTGCCAGTGGCGAGGTGGTAAGGTTGTCGAAAGAAAAGGATCCTGATACCTTCTTTGGTGCGGTTGTCGGGTTGGGTGCGCTGGGTGTTATTACCAAGGTCACACTGGATTTGGTACCGGCATTTATGGTGCGTCAGGATGTATACCTCAACTTGCCGGTGGCGCAACTCGAAAATCATTTTGACGAGATCATGTCCAGCGGCTATAGTGTGAGTTTATTTCACGACTGGCAGACAGAGAATATCAATCAGGTTTGGATTAAGCGCGAAGTGAGGGACGGCGAATTGTTGTCGGCAGAGCCGGAATTTTTCGGTGCCAGATTGGCGGACAGGAATGTCCATCCCATTATTGAAATATCAGCGGAGAACTGTACGGAACAAATGGGGGTACCGGGACCGTGGTATGACCGGCTTCCGCACTTCAAAATGGGATTCACTCCCAGCAGCGGTGAAGAATTGCAGGCAGAGTATTTCGTTCCCAGGCAACATGCCGTTGAAGCCATTAAGGCAGTTTCGACATTGCGGGATGAAATCAAGCCTGTATTGATGATTACTGAAATACGTGCTATTGATGCCGATAACCTGTGGATGAGCCCCTGTTATCATCAACCGAGTATTGCCATTCATTTCACCTTGAAGCAGGATAACGAAGGTGTCAATGCGCTGCTGCCAAAAATTGAGGAGAAACTGGCACCCTTAGGCGTGAAACCCCATTGGGGCAAATTATTTACCATCCCTCCTTCTGTGCTACAGACACGTTATGAGAAGATAGCGGATTTTCGGCGGTTGATTAATCAATACGATCCGGAAGGAAAGTTTCGAAATGAATTTATTCAAACCAATATCTTCGACGGGCAGGCATAGACACAGTTGTACTAGGGCATTTGAAGTTGGCGGTTATACTTCGCCCGGTATTGCACCGGTGATAAGCCAGTGATTTTTTTGAATGTGGTGCGGAATGCCTTCGTATCACTATAGCCCACCTGGTACATAACCTCATTGACATTCTCGCGCGAAGTTTCAAGGCGTTTTTTGGCAGCTTCAATTTTCACCCGTTGCATATATTCGATCACAGAGTTCGATGTCGCTTTTTTGAATCTCCGTTCAAGGTTCCTTCTGCCCAGAGCAAACATGGAAGCTAATTGGTCGATCGTGATTTTCTCCTGAAAGTTCTTCTCAATAAATTCCTGTGTTTTTCGTATCGTCTCATCGTGATGTTCGCTTTGTCCTTTGAACATAATAAAGGGTGACTGCGAATATCGGTCGATCTCGATTTCATAAAATTTAGAAAAGAGAATAGCCATCTCGCGACTGGTGTATTTCTCCAGCAGATGAAGCAGCAAGTTCCAAAATGAATTAGCCCCTCCACTGGAGTAGATTCCGTTTTCATCAGTAATAATTTTTTCGGAGACCAACTCAACGTCCGGAAATAATTTCCGGAATTCCTCTGCCGCCACCCAATGGGTTGAACACTTCTTACCTTTTAACAATCCGGTTGATGCTAGCAAAAACGAACCTACACAAAGGCTGGCAAGTTCGGAACCCTTCTTATACTGGTCTCTTAGCCATGGAAAAAATTCTTTATTCTGGTCAATGACCGTGGGCATATCTCCATTGACCGCCGGGATAATAATAAGATCAGTTTTCACAACTTTACTCATGTCAACATCGGGAGTTACACTGAAAAGCCGATCGTACACTTGAGCTTCTCTGGTTAGCCCAACCAGTTGGACCGTGAACAACGGCTCTTTTCCCATGCGCGACAGGAATTCATTGGCCTTGTTGAACAAGATAAAAGGCCCTTCGATACAACCCAATGCGACAGCGCCACGGGGAACCAGAATGGAGATGTGTTTCATGTAACAAATCTAAAAAATAGACCTGTCGCAATCAACCCGCAAGAATGCCGCATTCCCACCCCGGCTGCAAAATCCATGTTACCTACATTTGAGCTGTACCCCGGAGAATGCACATTGCGGGTTTCGGTTAACTATGGTCAAACCTGACGTATGGAACAAATGATAGTCGAAAAAATGAGTTTTCCGAAGGACTTAAAGGTCTTCGGAATGTACGTGAAGACATTCCCGGATGGTATTGGCGCAGCATTCGATGCTTTGATCGAACGAATGCCGCTTGACCAGAGCCGGTCCTACTTCGGGATCAGTCAGATGGGAAGCAACGGTGATATCCTGTATTACGCTGCAGCAGAAGAGACGTATGAAGGCGAGGCATCAGCCTATGGTTACGATATTTATCTGGTAAAGGAGGGCGAGTATCTGACTGTGACCGTTAAAGATTGGAGACAAAAAACCAATTGTATCAAGGATGTATTTGAGGCCATGCTGGATGATAACCGTATTGATAAGACTAACCCGTGTATCGAATGGTACAAGAACGATGATGAAATGGTGTGTATGGTGAAATTGAATACAGACAAACTTGTGCCCATCAGATAGTCTTTCAACGAATCAATTGAAGGGCTTGAGATGAATAAGCCCGTGACAACAATCTATATCCTTATGGTGGAAGTTTTTAAGACAAACGTAGAGAACTCGGAGTACGCAGAACAGCTTCTTCGAAAGTTATTGACTCACTATCCTCACTGTCATATAAATTTTGATCTGCAGGATTGTGACCGGATTCTGCGCGTGGAAGGAAGACATGTAGAGTCTGGGGGGATCATTGAAGTTGTTTGTCACGATGGATTTGATTGTCAGGTGCTGGAGTGAGGAGTAGGGAATAAAGGAATTAGGAATAAGGAATAGGGACATCCTTGCGCCTTACTTTGCGCCGTTGCGCCATTGCGTGACAACTTAGCAAGCTTGAGGAAAAAAAGGAATAAGGAATAAGGTATAAGGACATCATAGCGCCCTACTTTGCGCCGTTGCGCCATTGCGTGACACTTAACATAGCGCCCTACATTCAAGCTTAAGTATAGGAATTCAAGGAATCTCAGGAGCGGTCTGCTCGGGGGAAGTCACACCAGGTGGCAGTTCCACGATCTTGAGATTTCTGAAATGAATTGGTGCTCCTTCCGATTCAAAACACAAATACCCTTTCTTCTGCGTGGACTTGGCGATGCCATTGACAAACTTCCCGTTAACCGAAAGTTTTATGGTACCATCCACACAAACGACATCATAGGTATTCCATTCACCTTTTCCCTTGCAGAGGTTCTCCAAGGATTTACTTCTTTCGCCTCTTGGATTATCGGGGACTGTTGTTACTCCGCCAACGCCAAACAATTCACCATGTACATAGGCTATCGGCGGAGTTTCGCCGTTTCTTTTGTTCAGGTTTACCCAATCCAGCTCCAGCATCTGAACTTCAACACCGTCTGGTAGCCTGTTCTCCTCACCCGGTCTAGCGGCACTCCATACAAATACGCCCGAGTTTCCCCCAGCTTCGAGGTGTTTCCATTCAACGTGAAGCATAAAATTTTCATACTGCCTTTCTGATCGCATCACTCCGATGGGCAGTCCGGTACACTGCAGAATATCCTTCTTGACTGACCATGTGTCAGATCCCGTATTAACGCTAAACCATTTCAACGGGACTTCCTTCTCCGCCGGATTCGTCGTGATTTTGTTCAGGCTCACCACGTGGCCAAAAGAAAACATGGGCTGCTGCGCAAATGTTGCAACGTTAGGAATAAGCGTCGTAAGGGAAATATAAACTAGCGTTAAGGGGAATTTCATAGTCAAGGTTCAAGTCACAGTTCAGTTCGGAATCAATTTTGTACTCATACGCTGCTAAAATAGTTTGTTGATTCCCGGCATCGCTACTTCATGTACAGGCCACTTAAGATTCCAGTTGTATTCGTTTATGGCAGGACCTAACGATTGGCTGGAATTCAATGCATCGTCCCATGTGATAGTTTGTCCGGTGTACGCTGCCATTCTTCCCAGTATTCCCAACATTGAACTGTGCGCCATTTGTATACCGTCATTGATTGCTTTACCGCTGCGGATGGAAGCGAAAAGTTCATCGTGTTCGGTCTGATACATATCATTGCGTTCCCCCTCGTACTTCCAATTGGTCTTGCCCGAAATTTCATGTCCAAACGCCCCACCGATGGCAACATTTCCAAGTGTACCGGCAATCTCAACCTTGTTGACAGTTGAACATCCGTCCTGTTGTCTGCTGAAATGATATCCCCGAACACCATTTGCATATTCATACTCGACGGCAAAGTGGTCATAGGCATTACCATAAATTTCTTCAGTGCGTACCTGTCTTCCCCCCGTCCCCGTCGCTCTCAACGGAGGCTTGTCACCCATTGCCCAGGCCATCATGTCGAGGCTGTGCACCATCATTTCAGTAATAAAGTCACCAGAAAGCCAGCTGTAATACAGCCAGTTTCTGAGCCTGTATTCCATGTCTGTCCATCCGGGTTGCCTTGGCTTTGACCAGAGTGGTTCGCCATTGCGTATGGTAGAAATCGTTCTGATTTGTCCGATCTCTCCTGCCTGGACTCTTTTGAAAAGTTCACGCTTCGGACTGTCGTACCGGAAGCAGAAACCCGATACAACGGATAAGTTTTTTTCTTTCGCTTTTTTTGCGGCGGCCAATACCTTACGAACGCCCGGAGCATCTACGGCGACCGGTTTTTCAGAAAATGTGTGCTTCCCTGCTTCAACAGCAGCTGCCAGATGATCAGGTCGGAATCCTGGAGGTGTGCATAACAGAACAACATCGACACCGGAGTTAATGACCTTCTGATAGGCATCAAAACCAACAAATTGATTGCTCTTGGGTACTTTCACGCGGTCTGGAAACATTTCCAGCAGCGCGGTATACGATTCATCAAGCCTGTCGCTGAAAACATCTCCCATGGCCGTGAGAATAGTATCTGGATCGGCAGACAACGCCTGGCTAGCGGCACCTGCGCCTCTGCCGCCACAACCAATTAGTCCGACTTTTAAGGTGTTATTTCCTTTTACTGGTGCATTTGCAATAGCCCCAACGGGCAGGGCCATACCGCCAATCAGCGCCCCTGTATATTGAATAAACTTTCTGCGGTTGGCATTGAATGTTGACTGATTTTCGGGTTTCATGATCGTTCGTTTAATTGGCGGATTCCATACCGATCTTACTAAAATATTACGGAGTATACAAGCTGATTGATGCGAGAGGTATATCGCGGGCGCTCAGAGTAGTCCCGGGTGGATTACCGGTATTCTTTCATTTCTCTCCAGAGTAGTTCAAATTCTTTCAAAAAAGATTTTACTACGCCTGTCTCTTTGGTTACCAGAATATTTTCATGATTATACCGTGCAGCGCTTTGGGTCCAGTTATAGCTGCCCGTTGTCAATTCCCGGTCATCCACCACCATAAACTTATGGTGCATGTGATTGGGCGTAGCATCCATCTTTACAGCTACCCCGGATTGTACAAGTCTACCGATGTCGGAGCCTAGGTCCAGCGTCTTGTCATTGTCAGTAATAATTTTTACATCCAATCCCCTTTTGTGAGAAGTCAGAATCGCCTGGCTAATCCGGTCATCGCTTATGGTAAAGACGCATATTTTTATTCGCGTCAGGGCGGTGTTGATTTGTTTGATGATTACATCACGGCATTCATCTCCGGGGCTGAAGTAAGCATCCGACTTTTCCTGCGGTGTATTCGCCGCCAGTGTACTGTTGACATTCCTTACCCATTCGAGTATGAACCGATAGTTGCTATCGGTAACTTTTTCATTAGCCAGTTCATAAATTTTACTGCGTAAAAAATTGAGTTGATCAGGGCCAAGTTTGTGCTCGTTGACTAATTCCCGAAGTGTTTTCTTTTCAGGTTTTGACAAGATTTCGTCAGTGATGCTCTCTTTCAGATGAGCGATGATTGCGTCCATAGTGAAGTTGGTGTATTCAAAGCTAATGATTCTTTCAGAATGGTTAAGAGGCAGATTGCTACAACCGTCAGAGTCCCTGAGGCAGGAGACTCTGCGGAGACATAAGTGTTTTCTTTTCAGGTATTGACAAGATTTCGTCAGTGAGGCTCTCTTTCAGATGAGCGATGATTGCGTCCATAGTGAAGTTGGTCTCTTCAAAGCTAACATTTCTTACAGAATGGCAAGAGACCTAATTTTACAACCGGTAGAGCCCCTAAAACGGAGACTGAACATCCTGTTATTGCCTTCCTGCTCTATCCGTCCGCTTGTTATTCAACTTTCTTTAATCTCTGTTTAAACCTCACCTCCCACTTTTTTTCATCGTACGTTTTTTCACTGATTCGCAAAACTGTGCCGTCAGGTTGAAGTAAAAACCCTTGCCGCGAAAGGTAAGTGTCCCCGTTGACAGTAAACTGTTTGTAGATATACCAATGCCCCTCAACTTTCCGAGTATCCCAGACCTGGTATAAGCCGTTATCGCTAACCCAAACAAAACCCCATTTACCATTGCTCTTATCCCAGGCGCGTAACGCTACAGATCTTAGCGGCGTTCTGTCATCTACACCAAATTGCCACTCCTCTTCAAACGCGGCAGGGTGAACACTACGTTTCACTTTAAAGTATGAGGCCGAATCTGTAGTACCGTCCTCATTCATCACATACCACGTACCTTCCCAAAAATCGAAGTAATTTGCATCCTGTGTTAGTGTCAATTGGTTACTGTCTTGAGCGATCCCGGAAACAGTCTCAAGAACAAAAATTAAAACACAAATTGCTTTCATGATGCAATCTATCAATTCGGTCTTTTTTTTTCATGCCTTAGATTGGGGGAGCTGGCAAATGACCGTTCACTTCGTCGCAGTGTCTCCCGTCTCGGGGACGCTGCGTGATGCTAGTCGACCTTTGATTCCAGCGGTATTGCAAACATGTTAAACTGATATAACGAAGCAAACTTAGACGCATCATAAGGGATTAGCTCATTGTAATACTCCCCCATAAAACTATAACCAAGTGAAAGCAGCCCATCCAGTATTTCCTGAAGGGACGAATTATTCTCAGCATACCATTCCGGTGTCACCTCAAAATAAATGGGTGGCGTATACTCCCTTATCGTCTTCCATCCTCCCCTGAAAACTTCCGGTTCATATCCTTCAACAATCATCTTTATAAAGGAAATCCTTGCAGGTTTCACGGTTTCAATAAAATCGTCAAGGCGTTCAATAGCTACCGATGGCTGCCCAGGTGTTTCCCCATTCATCACCCTACCCGCTCCGGAATTTACGCTTTCAACCTTAAAGAATTGATTACCAGTCTTACTGCCAAGTCCGAATGGATGGGCCGTTACCAGGTTCGAGAGGGACGGATTTAGCGCAAGATTATCACGATATCGTTTAAAGATTAAAGGGTTGGGTTCAAAAGCGTGAATCTGAACGTTTTGATAACGGCCAGTTGTAAGATGCGTGGCAAGGCGCAAAGAAAACCCTCCAAAATTGGCTCCGATATCCAGGATGATGCTGTCGTCCGCAAGGTATTCCTTTGCCATCCGAAGAGCATTGTCGCGTATACCATAAAAGATACGCCACTGCACATAGTCCGACCGGTTGATTTTGTAATGCGTGTCATCGCGCGTAAGGAGATAATTGTCGTCAGGCGGATATGAAGTTGACTGAGGTATAAACCTGCCTACCGAAGCAAACCGGTGTCGGATTCCAATTGGAATGAATCTCCTTAAAAAATTCACTCTCCTTCTCAGGCTTACAAAAAATTCTTCCAGATCCGCTTTACGAACAACGCCATGAATAAAACCTGAGAACATGCCCATCCCTGATTAGCTATTGAAAACTATCGGTTTAATTATTATTTGTGTCGATCTGTCGCCGCAGCGTCTCCCGTCCCGGGGACTCTGCGCTTCAGTGTACAATATACAACCCGTTCCATTCATGTGATTCTACTTACAACCGGTTACAGATCTTAAATAGAGTTTCATTTGTCGTCGCAGTGTCTCCCTTTTCGGGGACGCTGCGCTTCTTGAATATCGAATTTCACGACCTTGAACAACACGACGACAATATGCCGATACCAAATCAGCTCATGAAATTCGTCATTATGTATTTTATCTATTCCCGGTCGCGGATTTCAAATACAGTTTCATTGTCGTCGCAGTGTCTCCCATTTCGGGGACGCTGCGTTTCTTGAATGACAAATTTCAAGGCCTTGAACAACACAACTACAAGATCCCCATACCTAATCGGCTTATGAAATCAGTCGCTAATATATCTTATCTGTATCCGGTCACGGATTTCAAATACAATTTCATCTTCCTGGCATGATTCGTCATCCAATCCTGATATTCCGCTATCGCCAATTGCCTTTCAGCTTCCGTGATATATTGATCCTGTACCAATTGAATGCCTCTGGTTTCTGCAACCTTCTGCCAAATGCTGATCTCATCTAGAAATGAACCTGTCCCGGCTGCAGATACTTCAGACCGGTCCTCCACAACAATATTCTTTAGTCCCATGCGGATGAATTGTTCTTCAAGGTGATCTGCCACCTGATTATCCATCCCCGAATCCCCCCGCCATTTCAGGAATGCGTCATACAGCTTTTTCATACCACGAGGTATTTCCGGATCAAATTCGATTTTCTCATGGTTGTAATCAAGAATGGTGAGGCAACCACCGTTTTTTAGGAGATGTCTCATTCGAATCAGAACCTCTTCAGGGTTTGATAGCCACTGTAAGACTCTGGCACTGGTTACCACATCATATTTTCTGTCTGAGGGATAAGAACTGATATCGGCGACTTCAAACGAAAGATTTTTAATAGTCGAAAAATTTTGGTTTGCAAGCCCAATCAAATGCGCACTGGTATCGATACCTACTACGAGTCCAGATTCACCAACCAGATCAATAATACCTCTTGTTATTTCACCCGATCCGCAGCCAACATCCAAAACTGAGCTACCTTTTTTTACGAGAGCTAACAGATTGGTATTTGCATTGAATACAGTCCTGCGCGCCAATACAGCATGCGCACCGGCTGGCATTGTAGCTCTTTTTTGTGCTTCGTTCATTCTTAATCTTTCGTTACGGGTCTGCGGGAATTGTTACCTCCGCTAAACTCCTGCAACTCTTCGTTTATATTCCGCCAGGGCATCCTCAACACGGTCCTTTGCTGTAGTATCTCCCGGAACATTGTGTGAAGGGTGTATAAAAAGTTTCACTCCCCTGTCGGCTAATATTTCTGCAACAGTAGTAACAGTCATCCAAACACAGGTAACAAATGCCATGGTTGACACCGGTCCCACTTTGTCGCGGTGATTTTTCAGCGGAACACTCGAATCACCGATTGGGGCACAGGTATCGATAACCAGATCTGCAATATCAAAAATGGTTTTTCCACTGGAGTGCCGTGATTGTTTGCCTTTTGCTTCGGCGGCCGATCCCATGGATATAACCTTCATACCCCTTTTCTTTGCTTCGAGACCGATATCTATGTTTACATTATTGATACCGGAGTGCGAGAATAACCACATGGTGTCGCGATTATCAAAGTTATATCCCTTCATAATTTCTACCCCATACCCTTCCACCCTTTCCAGAAATAAGAACTGATGAACACCCATTTCGCCAGTTATGCGGGTGAAAAATGTAAGAGGAAGTTCAATAATGGGATGAAAGCCCACGAAGCCACCGATACGCGGATACATCTCTTCGATGGGTATAGTGGCATGGCCGCATCCGAAAGTATGTACCCATCTTCCAGCTTCAATGCTGTCCGCCATTATTTCCGCCGCCTTGCGGATATTCTCCATTTGAGTGTCTTCGATACGGGACATTACATCCCTTGCATTGTTTAGCCATTGTTTTGCCAGCATAGTAGGTTTCTGATTTAGTTTTAAAGTTTAATTCTTTTATAAATAATAAGCGTCAATACGATCATCATAAACGAAAGTACGAAGGTAATAGTCGTCAGGTGTTGAAGGCCATACGTTTCAGCAACAACACCCATTATAAAATTTAAGGACATATTTCCCAACAAGGCTATCGTGAGTACCACACTGAACGCAGTCGCGGAAAGTTCAGCGTATTGATTGCCAATGGCTCCCAGCATCACCGGGTAGCCAGCCGCCAGCCCCACCCCTATCATTATCAGTCCGGCTATGGCGATGCCGTAAGAAGTTGAGATGTGTAATAAAAGGCTTCCACCAAGCAAAAAGGCGAAAGAAACAATCAGTATGGTTGCAGATGGAACCTTACGGAGAACACTCCCCATCAGCAGGCGCATCGCAGCCATGCCTACTACATACAACGACAATGCGTACAGTGCTTTACTCCCCTCAATGGATAACTTCTGCGCGAGGTAGGTGGTTGTCCAGTTATTGATAATTCCTTCAAAGCTGCTTTGGCAAAAGAGAAAAAACGCGATCAGTAGAAGGGTGTGATCTCGTAGCAACTGCAACCCTTTTTTAAACGGGATCTCCTCTCTTTGTTTGGCCTCCGGAAATTTTGTGAAAAGAAACAGGACACCGGCGAAAAGCGGAAGGTAACCTATTGAGGATACGATTACCTCAAAGGAAAATTGTTTTTCCAGCACGCCTAAAATCGAAGGCATACCCAAAGCTCCAATGGCGAAGAACAGACCCAGCAAGCTTAAGTTTGCTCCCTTATTTTCCTTGCTGATATCCGCTACAACAGCGTTCGTTGCTCCGTTGAGGGCGCCTCCTCCTAATCCAAATAGGAAGGTGGCCACTTTTAGGAGATTCAACGAAGAGGCAAAGGCAATTCCCTGGAACCCGGCCAACATAGCTATGCAGGACAATATAAAAATGATCTTGTAGCCAAAGCGGTCGGAGAATGGACCAAACAGTAACGATCCCGTTAGGATCCCAATCGGAAGAATTGAGAATAATGCACCCGATGAAATCTTATCCAGCTGAAATTTTTCCTGAAGTCCGCCAGCGATGGAACCCAGCGTAATCAGCGAGATTCCGAAGAGTAACATCCCCAGGCAGGCACAGGCAAATACAAGTTTTGATGCGTGCATGGAAGAAAGTCAGCTAGTGTGAATACTTTTTAAGGCGAGATAACCGGCTCCGTAAATGCTGGCATCACCGCCCAAGCCCGAGGTTTCAAAAGTAACCTGAGTTATGCTGATCGGTTGTGCCCATTTGGTGGCTTCTTCTTTAATTCCGGGTATAAATTTTACGGCAGGTCCAAACACACCTCCGCCGAAGATAACTTTTTCCGGGTTGAAGATGCTAATAAGATTCGCTACTGCCATCCCCCAAAATTCGATACACTCCTGAACAACACGAACGGCCAGTGGATCATTTTTTTCAAAGGCCTCAAACACTTCATGGGCAGTAATCTTTTCAGCATCCCGTTCCGTCAGGACTCCCCGATAAGTCTGATCTTCCAGAAGTAATTCGCGCGTTAATTTTGCAATCCCGTCACCCGAGGCATAATATTCAAAGCATCCGCAAGGAATGTACTTCTTTTCAAATGGCTTCTTTAGTGCCATCCATCCGACGGCACCTGCGATATCCTGAGCACCCCGAAGTACTTTGCCGTCTATCAAAATACCGGCACCGATACCCGTACCGACCGCCAGGTAAATGGCATCGTAACATCCCCGGGCGTTTCCCAGCCAATGTTCACCCAGTATACAACACGCGCGATCACTATCCATACACACGGGAATATCTCCTGCTACTTGCTGAATTTCCCTGATTAAAGGATAATCTTCCCAGCCAGGAATGTTCGGCGCCCACACGGTGCCTGTCTTATGTCGACTTATTCCCGGAATGGAAACACCGATACCCTGAAGCGCAGAACCTTCGGAGATTTTATACTTGTTTACCTGTTCAGTAATCAGTAATCCTACTTCTTTGCCTCTCCTTTTATCTAATGCTATTACTTCTTTGGATACTATCTTTCCCGCCTCTGACAAAAGCGCGACCGCCAGTTTAGTTCCACCTAAGTCAATTCCAAGTATAGACATATGAGGTGCTGGCTTTTAAAAAAATAAAATAAATCTCTGCATTTCAGTTCAACATGGTTACCGCTTAAGCCGGTAGTAATGTTTTTTGATGATAATAAAATTAAATGTATAAATTAAGATTTAGAATGGATGACCGTAGGTAAAATTTAAATAGGGTTGGTGTCGTGATCGTTATACAAATGAATAGAGAAGTCTCACTTATTGGTTTGTTGGTATTCTGCTTTGCGCTTAATGCTACCGGGCAAAAACCTCCTGGTACTGATCCGGATCATCCTTACAAGAATATGCCGCAGGTACTTCCTGGCAGCAGTCTGCTGACATGGGAAGGTGATTTGTCGGTAAGAATGCTAGACGGAGCCCATGAATTCATCGAGGAAAAAATCGCGATGTCGATATCCGCGCGTGCAGCGTTGTGGAACCGTGATCTGAGTTCATCATCAAGCTATGAAAAATCCGTCGAGCCAAATCGAAAGCGTTTCAGGGCCTATATCGGTGTAGAAGATAAGCACATACCTCCTCACAACTTTACTTCCGGAATCGCAGATGAACATCCCGGGGTTTATATGGAGAGAATTGCCGTTGACAGTGATAATTTATTGGTAGCTGAAACGGATAAGTATCGCGTGTATCAGGTTCGATGGCCCGTACTGAACAGGGTTTATGGTGAAGGCCTTCTGCTTCAGCCCAGGACAAAACCTGTCGCTAATATTATTGCGATACCAGACGCCGATCAGCACCCGGAGCAACTGGCCGGACTTATGCCTGGAATCCCGGCTGCATCACAATTTGCCCGCCATCTGGCAGAAAATGGATTTCAGGTGTTAATCCCTGTCATAATCAGCAGGACGTTTCTCTTTCCCGGAAAAGTACATCAGCAAACCTATCGTGAATGGATTTACAGACAATCATTTCACATGGGACGTCATATTATCGGCTATGAGGTGCAGAAAATTTTGTCAGCAGTTGATTGGTTCAAGCTTGGAGAATACAAGGATGTAAAAATTGGCGTAGCAGGGTACAACGAAGGAGCACTAATTGCATTCTATGCAGCTGCGGCGGATACGAGAATTGACGCAACGATGGTGAGTGGTTACTTTAATTCCCGCCAACGGGTTTGGGAAGAACCAATCTACCGCAATGTGTGGAAACTACTTACGGAATTCGGCGATGCTGAAATAGCGTCTCTCATAGCCCCCCGCCCATTGATCATCGAACACAGTTCAATACCTGAGATAATTGAACAGGCAGAATCCGCTGATAAGCTCGGTCCTGTGGGAGGATTACCGTTTACGGGATACAAGGGTAGATTACAGACACCTCCATTCGAGTCGGTAAAAGCAGAGTATGACCGCATTGATGAGCTAACCAGACCTGGATTTCAGCACCGTAATCTGATCAGCGGAAAGAACGGTACGCCTGTTGCTTTTGGATCAGTCGCGGCACTGCAAGCATTTTCGAAAACTCTTGGTCGCAATTCGTCGCTGCTGTTGTCAACCAAATTGCCTCTCGATAGTCGAAAAACAGTTGATGTCGAGGCCCGCCAAATTCGTCAGGTAAAAGAACTGGAGGATCATGCGCAGTGGCTACTCCGTGATTCCGATAGTGAGCGAAATAGATTTTTTCTTTACAGCGTGATGCCTGAATTTGAAAACCGGACCTGGAGCCCGAAAGCACATCATACCTATTATCCTCCTGCACATTTTATAGAAAAAGGTAAAGCATACCGAAAGTATTTTCACGAAGAAGTTTTGGGAAAATTTGAGGAACCTATGTTACCACCGAGTCCACTATCACGGAAGATTTATGACAATGAAAAGTGGTCGGGGTATGAAGTTGTACTGGATGTTTACCCTAAACTTTTTGCCACTGGTATTCTGCTCATTCCGAAGGATCTCAAACCCGGAGAAAAGAGGCCCGTGGTCGTTGCCCAGCATGGTCGTGCGAGTACACCCCATGAGCTAGTCCAGGGAAACTTCAGCTACTATAACGATGCTGCAGCAAAACTGGCTGATCAGGGATTTATCGTGTACGCGCCTCAAAACCCCTATCGTGGTGAAGACCGCTACCGCTGGCTCAGTCGCAAGGGAAATAATGTCGGAAAAACTTTATTCTCATTTATCATATCTCAACACGATCAAACTCTTCAATGGCTGGGCTCCCTCCCATTCATAGACAAAACCCGGATTGCTTTCTATGGGCTAAGCTATGGTGGGGAGACGGCGATGAGAGTGCCTTCCGTTCTCGAAGGGTATTGCCTTTCCATTTGCTCCGGGGATTTTGGTGACTGGACACGCAAAGTAGTGGACACACATAATAAGGTCAGCTTCATGAACACACTGGAATGGGAAATGCCGTATTTTAATATGGGCAGCACCTTCAGTTATGCGGAAATGGCTTACCTTATTTTCCCAAGGCCCTTTATGGTAGAACGCGGACATGATGATCTGGTACAACCGGACGAGTGGGTTTCTTACGAGTATGGAAAAGTCAGGTACGTCTATGATAAGTTTAACCTCGAGGATAAAACAACTATCGAGTTTTTTAACGGAGGTCACTCTATGCGTAGCGAGGGCACCTTCAAATTTCTTCACAAACATCTTGACTGGCCGTATCGAAAATGAAAAAGTGTGTTGACTCCGAAACAAGCAGTTCTGAAAGAAATCAAAAAACGATTTCAGCGCATGGAATAGTTAGGTTGCTTAGCATCTGTTTGCTGATTTTTAGTTTGTATGCATGCAACACGCACGATCGTGCCGTCCCAGACAGGCCGATGGATCCGTGGGCGTTTCGCTCGGTCCTTGACAGACAACCACGGATGTTAACGTTGGCACTTGATTCATCCTGTTTCATCGCGTATGACCTGGCTCGTTGTACACTTTATAAGGTTTGGAAAGGCGGTGTAACACTGGAAGGTGCGGTGTTTACCGACAAGAAAAATGTACAACCCGAAGCCTGGGGAAAGTCTTACTTTTCCGATAGCCTCCATCGTTTCAAATGGGTTACAGAAGTAAATGGAGAGAGTATTTTTCCCGAAGTACAGAGCAGAGGATATTCGTTCTTTAAAAATCAGATCACCCTTCGATACGCGCTGCTCATGCCTGGCGGTGATACTATTCATGTGGACGAACAGCCGGAATTTCTTCAAAGTAAAAATGGAATACCTGGCATTGAACGGATATTTAATACGTCCGGAGTTCCTGATGGGGTAAAGGTTTCTCTCAGATCTTCAGACAGCACGTTTAGCCTGGCAACAAATGGTAGCACACGTGTTGTAAATCATTTCAAACCGCTCCCGCCACAATCCCCGCCCAGCCCCGAACAGGAGTATGACCACCGGGGAAGGTATTGGATGGAAAAAAGTGACTGTCTTACCTGCCATGAACTCGATAAACGAACCGTTGGCCCTTCTTTCATTGAAATATCAAATCGCTATACGAATGAAAAAGCTACGTTTAACTACCTGATCCGAAAGGTAAAGGAAGGCGGCGCGGGGGTATGGGGCACTACGCCGATGAATGCTCACCCGGGATTGACAGAAAGGGAAATTGATGAAATGCTGGATTATATATTTTCATTAAAGCCCAAAGAGGATACGAAGGGAATCGCGTCTCCCAATAAAATTGTTGTTATCCCCAAAAACGGAAGACCGGGTGATGGCCTTCCACTGGAAGGCATTCATCCAAGTTATGATGTACAAACCATTCACGGCAGGGGCTTCAGGCCGCGCGTTGGCGGACTTGCCTTTCTGCCGAATGGACGGCTGCTGGTAACAACGTGGGATGTTGTTGGCGGAGTTTATGTGCTGGATGGTGTTGAGACAGGAGATACTGCGCGTATTACGGTAAAACGGATTGCCTCTGGGCTTGCCGAACCATTAGGCATTGAGGTAGTTGATGGGGAAATATTTGTTTTACAAAAGCACGAGCTTACCCGCCTGATCGATCTGGACGGTGATGAAGTGATTGATGTTTATGAACCGGTCTGTAATCAATGGGGTGTTACGGCTGATTTTCATGAGTTTGCCTTCGGTCTGGTGTACAAGGACGGCCACTTTTATGTGACACTTTCTATGGCGATGCGGCTTCTGGGCCATGAAAAGCAACAGCCGGACCGTGGCAGAACGCTGAAGATTAGCAGGAATGGAAGTTATGAGTGGATAAATTTTGGACTGCGAACACCAAATGGAATAGGTGTTGGAATTGATGACGAACTTTTTGTTACCGATAATCAGGGGGAATGGGTTCCTGGAAATAAGTTTATACACGTAAAGAAAGGAGAATATCACGGCATGCGATGGGGACTTCCGGACACAATGCCTGAAAATACTCCGGTTGCAGCGCCAGCGATCTGGCTGCCGGAAAATGAAATTGGCAACTCTCCTTCTGAGCCGGTATTGATGCGTGACGGACCTTACGCAGGCCAGATGCTGCACGGCGATGTCACACACGGCGGCATCAAACGTGACTTCCTGGAAAAAGTAAATGGGGAGTATCAAGGCGCAGTATTTCGATTTACTCAGGGGCTGGAGGCGGGAATTAATCGTATGCGATGGGGTCCGGATGGTGCGCTGTATGTGGGCGGTGTCGGAATGGTGGGTGGATGGAGCTGGAAGGAAAACAAATACGGACTTCAACGTATGAAGTATAATGGCATGACGGCCTTTGAAATGCTGGCGGTCAGGGCCCGGTCAACGGGATTTGAAATAGAATTTACGGAGCCTATTGAGAGCGGAAGAGTTTTACGACCGGATGATTTTTATATTGAACAATGGTGGTACCTCCCGACTGCAAGTTATGGGGGGCCCAAAATGGACTTGCAAAAACTGGAGGTTAAGAACATTACCCTTTCAGCCGACAGGACCCGTGTTTTGTTGGAAATTCCCGGATTGAAAAAAGAACAGGTCATCTATTTTCGGTTGGCTGGGGACTTGAGTAGCGTCAGCGGGAAAACGTTATGGTCGACGGAGGCATGGTATACCTTGAATAATATTCCGGAATAAACTTTTTAGGATATGAACAGCAGCAAGAGTAGTAAGGAGAAGATCAGCCGTAAGGAGTTTGTATTACGCACGGCGACATTTATGGCGGGTAGCTATTATGGAATTCATGCCAATGCCGGGCCCACGTCATTGCCAGGCTTTCAGCCTAAGAGTATCAGAATAAAAAATGTTGATTCGAATTTCGAGCGGGAACCACTGACCCCCTACCGGTTCAAGGGCAGCGCGATAACGGAAGGATGGCAGGTAGCGGCATATCTTGAATCAGAATCCGGTATCCATAAGGTAGGTCTGGGTGGCCAAGGAATATTATGGTCAGATTCAAATGTCTTTGCAGCCCACTCGGCACCGGGTGGAAACGCGTTGATGTATGCCATGAGCGAAAGGGCTTTGCAGATGATGAAGGGAAATTCTTTTACTAACCCCCATGAGTTACTCGACAGTCTTCTGCCTGAAGTGTTTGCCTACGGGAAGAAAATTACAGGAAACCCCAACCTGCGAAAGACCTTTGCACTAAATGCTCTGGTTTGTGTCGATAATGCAGCCTGGTTACTGTATGCTGCTGAAAACAAACTGACCAGCTTTGATGAACTGGTGCCGGAGCGTTATAAAACCGGTCTTTCCTACAGGCACAACAAAGTTGGAAGTATGCCATCCTTTAGCGTCGGTGCAGATGTAAATAAAATCAAGGCGGCAGCTGATGAGGGTTACTTCATTATGAAACTAAAAACTGGCTCAGCCGGCACGCAGAAAGAAATGCTGGAGAAAGACATCGCCTTTCTCACAGCCGTTCACAAGGCTATTGGCCACTATGAAACCCCCTATACCAAAAGTGGTAAGGTTCCCTACTATTTTGACGCCAATGAACGGTATGACGAAAAAGATACGCTTTCTCGCTTTTTGGATCATGCAAAAAAAATCGGCGCCTTTGATCAGATTGCGGTTGTAGAAGAACCCTTCGGAGAAAGGAATGACGTATATGTCGGCGATTTGGGAGTAACCATCGCTGCCGATGAAAGTGCTCACACCGTGGAAGATGCAGCAACGCGTATTGAACAGGGTTACACTGCCATCGCGGTTAAGGCTATAGCGAAGACATTAAGTATGACCATGCGAATAACACAACTGGCTCACGAAAAGAAAGTTCCCTGTTTTTGTGCCGACCTCACCGTCAATCCGATTTTGGTGGACTGGAACAAAAACGTAGCAGCACGCCTGGCTCCCTTTCCGGGGCTCAGCATCGGGCTTCAGGAGACCAATGGTCATCAGTACTATAAGAACTGGAATACGCTGATGTCATACCACCCCAGGGCTGGTGCAACTTGGACCGGTACGAAAAATGGTGTTTACCCGACTGACGATTCATTTTATAAAGAGAGTGGCGGAATTTTCATGCCTTCCGAACATTACGAACAGCTATTTAGCCACTAACAAGTGTACTCACGCGAACCGGACATTAATCCGTAAGGTCTTCTATCTGTCTTCGCTTGTTGCGGTAGGCGAATTTTGTAATGAGCACGAAGAAAACTGGCACGACAAAGATAGCCAGTGAACTTGCTGCCAACATCCCTCCTGCCACTGTCCACCCAATGGTTTTTCTAGCTTCCGCACCGGCTCCCGAGGAAAACGCCAGCGGCATTACACCAACGATAAAGGCAAGCGATGTCATTATAATGGGCCGCAATCGCAGCTGCACGGCTTCTAATGTCGCAGAGACGATCTCCATACCCCTGTCGACACGTTCTTTGGCAAACTCAACAATCAAAATGGCATTTTTTGCGGCAAGACCAATTAGTGTAATCAAACCAATCTGTGCATAGATATTATTGGTCAGGTTGGGTAACAAAGTCAAGGTGAGGATAGATCCAAAAGCGCCGATAGGTACAGCAAACAATACCGAGAATGGAACGGACCAGCTTTCATACAATGCCGCAAGGAATAGAAAAACAAACACGATAGAGATCGCAAAAATTAGCGAGGCACTGTTTCCCGCTTTTAGCTCTTCTTTACTCATACCCCCAAACTCGTAACCATACCCCACAGGCAACACTTCGGCCGCAACTTCTTCGAGGGCTTTAATAGCTTGCCCGCTACTAAAACCAGGTTTGGCGGCACCCATAACTTCAGCGGAGCGATAAAGATTGTAATGAGAAACCAATGCAGGCGTCTCAATAACCTTCGACGTTATCAATGAACTGAGAGGAACCATATTCCCAACACTGTTTCGAACGTGGTACTTACCGATATCACTGATATTCCGCCGAAAGAGTGTATCGGCCTGCGCGACCACACGGAAGTTTCTTCCATAAATGTTAAAGTCGTTTACATAACTGCTACCCAACAAAGTTGATAAGGTACTATAGGCTTCGGCAACTGATACCCCTAGCTTCTTGGCTTTTTCTCTATCGACGTCGATCTGATAGCTCGGCGTTCGTGCAGTAAAAAAGGAATATGCCGTTGCGATCTCGGGCCGTTGATTTACGGCAGCAAGAAACGTTCGCAATACCGATTCAAACTGCCGTATGTCATCTGTACTGGTAGTCTGCTGAAGCTCAAAGGTAAATCCTGACGATTGCCCAAGTCCAGGAATTGCCGGCGGTGACAAAACAAGAATCCGAGCTTCCTTTATGTCTGCTGTGCGTTTTTGAATCTCAGCAATTATTTGCGGAACACCTTCCGTCTTCACGTCCCTGTCATCCCAGTGTTTAAGGTTGACAAACACAGTGCCCGCATTTGATTTGCTGGAGAAGGTTAGAATGTTTAAGCCGGCCAGACCACCCGCAACATATACCGCTGGAATTTCCTGTATTCGTCGCTGAAGTTCCTGAAGCATCTCAACACTTCTGGTTGTTGAAGTGCCTTCGGCCATTTCATAGGTAACCAATACGCGTTTTTCGTCTTCGATGGGAATAAAACCCGTCGGCTTATTTTTGAAGAGAAAAAATAATCCAACGAAGAGGCAAGCCATCATTACCATCACGTATGGAGTCTTTCGAATCCAGGTGTTTACGCCTCTCGTATAGGTTCCGGTTACTTTTTCGAACCATCGGTTAAATGCTTCAAAGAATTTCGCCAGCCAACTCCTGTGACCGGTATCGGCTGCTGGTTTCAGCAGCAACATGCTTAATGCAGGTGTCAGCGACAACGCAACGAAGGCGGATATCATCACCGACACGGCAATCGTAATGGCAAACTGCTGATACAGTTTTCCAACAATTCCAGGAATAAAACCCACAGGAACGAATACGGCTGCAAGAATTAAGGCAATGGCAACTACCGGGCCTGAGATATCTTTCATCGCCTTAATGGTGGCATCCCGGGGTGACAATTTTTCATAATCCATGTTATGCTGGATGGCTTCCACCACCACAATCGCATCATCTACAACAATTCCGATGGACAACACGAAGGCAAAAAGGGTAAGGGTGTTAATGGTAAATCCAAAGGGGATAAAAAAGATAAATGTACCAATCAGCGAAACAGGAATTGCCAGGACCGGAATTAACGTGGCACGCCAGTTTTGCAGGAAAAGAAACACCACGATAATCACCAATAATAGCGCCTCCAGCAGTGTTATAATTACTTCCCGGATAGAAACCTGAACAACAGAAGTCGTCTCCAACGGAATAAGAATATCGACGTCTTTCGGAAAGCCTTTCTTTAATTCATCCAATGCTTTCATTACACCAGCGTTGGTTTCAAGGGCATTTGCACCCGGAGCGAGATAAAGAAGCATAAACGCGGCCTTCTTACCCATAACGAAAGGATGATTACCATAATTGAACTTGGCGAGTTCTACCCGTGCGATATCTTTTAGATACACCATATTTCCCTGAACAGGGTTGGTGCGAACAATGATATTTTCAAAGTCTTCAACCTTATTAATCCGGCTGGTAGTAAGTACGTTGTATTCAAATGCTTGTGCCCTGGGTTGCGGATTGCCGCCAATAGAGCCTGCGGCAATCTGGAGGTTTTGTTCCTGCAGGGCCGCATTTACTTCTGCGGGACTTATGCCAAGGCTGGCCAGTTTTTCGGGATTTAACCAGATACGCATTCCGAAATCATCACCCACGGAAAAGATATCACCCACCCCTTTTACCCGAAGCAGTGGATCTCTTAAATAAATGTTAGCAAAGTTTCCAAGAAAGACTCCGTCGTGTGTGCCATTTGGTGAGTAAACTGCAAGCGCGAGAAATATACTGGGATTGCGCTTTCGCACTGTTAACCCGAGCCGTTTTACAATTTCCGGCAACGACGGTTCTGCCACGCTCACCCTGTTTTGCACATCAAGGGTTGCAATATTTATATCAGTCCCTATGTCAAATGCAACGGTAATGCTACTGATCCCGCTGGATGTACTGTTGCTTGAAATGTAGGACATTCCGGGCGTGCCATTTACCTGTGCTTCAATAGCCGTCGTTGTAGTCTGCTCAACGGTTTGCGCATCCGCACCAATATATATACCGTTGATCGAAACAGTCGGTGGTGTGATATCAGGATATTGCGATACAGGTAACGTACTCATGGCAATCAGTCCAACGAGCACGATAACAATGGAGATGACAATGGCGGTTACCGGCCTTTTAATAAAAACATCTGCGATCATTTTTCGGTCCTAATATAGATGTTGCGTTATACTACTTACTTCCGGCTGGCGAAGGAATCACAATAGAAGAACCTTCACGTAGATTTTGTACGCCCTCCGTTACGATGATTTCCCCTCCCTTTAATCCGTTTTGAATGATGACTGATCTACCAATCTGCTTTCCAAGTACCACTTTCGCCTGGGTAACTTTTAAACTGTCAGCCACATAGACATAAAATTCACCCAATTGCTCTGTAATAGATTTATACGGAACGAGTATAGCGCTGGAAGCAGTAGTAAGCACCTTAAGGGTACCACTCATACCTGATCGCAGACTGTGGTCCGGATTAGGAAAGATAAGCCTCATCCTGATGGTTCCTGTTTGTGGGTCTACCGCCCGGTCTATAATGCTGATTTTTCCCGGAAGCGGATACAGTTGGTCACCCAAGGAAAGCCGGAAGGTTGAATCAGTTGACGACGCCTTCGCTTTTGCCAACTGAGTGAAACGGTAAATCTCAGTTTGATCCACAGTGATATCTACTCCCATCGGATCGTCGGTTGATATCGTGTTTAACAAAGTTACTCCCGGAGAAACAGATGCCCCAAGGCGAACTTGCGAGATGCCAATAGTTCCATCAAAGGGAGCTACGATGGTGGCGTATCTGACATTGGTCTGCACACTTCTTACGGTAGCCTTCCCTGCCTCAACTTGTTTTTGGGCTGCCTCATACGCGGCTTCAGCATAGTCAACTTGTTGCTTGGCAATAGCATCTCGTTTATCCAGTTCACGATATCGTTCAACGTCTTGTTTAGCCTTCACTAAGTTGCTCTCCTGGACACTCAGATTAGCTACCGCTTGTTGATAGGCCGCTTCGGATTGTTGCTGGTCTATGGAATATAATTTCTGACCTTTCCGTACCCTCTCTCCCTCTTTAAAATGAACTGCAGTGATGTAACCGTTCACCTGCGGGCGAAGTTCTACTTCACTGAGGGCCTTAACAATCGCCGGATACTCATCATAATACATGACATTATTTGTCTTTACCTTTTCCACTGCGACGGATACTGGCGGAGGACCTTGAATGCCGGGTTGGTTTTTGTTTCCACACGCACTTGCCATCAGCAGGAGAGCAAGCGAAAAATAGTGGAGGTGTCTTTTATTCATTATTGTCGAATATTATTAATACTTGATTTGGCCCAATGCACGTTGAACATCCATCTTACTGGATAACACAATATATAATGCATTGAAATAGTTTATACGCGTCGTGCGTAGTTCTGACTCTGCAATGGCAACATCGAGATAGGCCCGTACGCCATTCGTATATTGCAGGTATATGATGTCGTACACTTCCCTCGCAAGGGTAACATTTTCGCGCTGCGCGTAATAGGCTGCCAGGCTCGCCTTATAGGTAGACATGACACGCGTATATTCTGTATTGAGTGAATTTTGCAGATTGACCAGACCCCAATCCAGCCTTTTGCTGGCCCACTGCTGTTCCTTGACCTTAGCAACCCGCTTACCACCTTGAAAAATAGGAAATGTCAGCGAAGCGCCGATGTAGGAAAACGGATAGCTCGTGTCGTATAACTCTCCAAAGACATTACTTTGGAAATTAAGAATATAAGCGCCAAGACCATTTAGAGATGGCAGATAAGCCCATTTAGTATACTTAACATTGGCATCCTGAAGTTCCTTCTGCGTAAAAAGAATTCTGTAATCAATGTGCTCTGTGTAATTTATCTCCTGGAGGGTATCAAGAACAATATCGCGTTCCAGCTGAAGGGTGTCGTATTGAATGACCAATTCGGATTCAAGCGGGTAGCCCATCAGAGATTTAAGGTATTTCTGTTTATAATTTAATTGTTCAAGGTTCGTCTTTAATGCCGCCTTCGTATTCGTCAATAAAATGGTTGCCCGCTTATAGTCTGTCTTATCAGCTACCCCCGTGAGATAGCGGTTGTAAGAATCCTGCAGGCTTCGCTGTAACCGTTGAATAGACTCTTCACTTACCTTTATTTGTTGGGCGGTTGCCAACACGTCGTAGAATGCTTTCATTACGGCCACAACAACCTCTATTTTGGTTCGTGTGGTGTTCTGGCTGGCCTGAATCTTCACTTTCGACGCTGTGCTGCTGGCAAAGACTACATCCCTGTTAATAATATTTTGAGTGGCCGTAAACTGTGTGGCGGAAGTATTCTCCACCCCAAAACGGATAACATTTCCACCGATGACACTTGCCTGCAGGTCCATGTAATGAAGGAAATTGTACGTAAAATTTATTTGGGGGTACCAGTCTGCAAGTTTGCCTTTTATGATCTTGCGCGTAATCTCCTCATCAATCTGGGCCTGCTGAACGGCAGGCTGATGGCCAAGGGCATATGCAACCACCTGGTCAAGCGTAGCAGACTGAAGTAACGAATCGGGAGTGACCTGACAATTTGCAACAAACGGAAGCAAAAAGGTGACAACAAATAATTTCCAATATCCTCTTTTAATTCCAGGTCCGGTCCATCGCATAAATAAAGTTGTATAAGGTGGCCTTCCTTTAAATTCTGCCCGGCCGGGTGAGCGTTTCATGTCTAAACCGAATTGATTAAATGTTTTGAATTAATATGGGAAACCGAAAATAACGTGTTTTAGGTCCTTTTTTCCTATTTAAATTATTATGCAGGTGGAAAAACTCCACGGTTTGTAATAGCTATGAAACGGACGCACCCGTACACGCAACAGCAAACGATTGTAAATCGATAAGGTTTATCCTCACGATAAGACTATACCCCCTGATTATGAATAGAGACATAAACCGAATCGCCCGCGGCAACAGCACAAGTTTGTGTTCTGGCTATTACAATCGTACCGGAACAATTTATCTCAACTTCATAGTAGCTCCCCAGGAATCGAACCTGAATAACTTTGCCCTGAATAGCATTCTTTCGTCTGGAACCCAGCTTAAATTGTTCACCACGGAGGAGAATTTTCTTTCTGGTTGTCTTCAGTGAACGAATCCCGGAGAAAGGGCCAACGTTAGGGTCTATGGCAGTAAATGTACCCAATAGCCCGGCGGTATATTCATTATGCGGTTGTGCGTATATCTTTTCAGGGGTTCCTTTTTGAACGATCCGACCATCTTTTAATACGATTATCTTATGCGCCCATGAAAGGATATCCTCTGGGTCATGAGAAATTAAAATGAATGAGATCTTTAGCTTTTGTCCAATCTCTTCCAGGATTTTTTTCATGGTGATTTTGTGTGCCCGGTCAAGGTTCGAAAACGCCTCATCCAGAAGCATAAGTCTGGGAGATGACGTTAATAACCTGGCCATGGCTATTCGCTGTCTTTCACCACCTGAAAGTTCGTCTGACTTACGTTTTAAGAGATGATCGATAAGGCAGACCCGATAAACAAAATTTGCATCCTCGGCGGAAAGCTTGTTTGCATAGCGCAATATTTGTTCTACGGTCAGAACTTTAGGCAAGTCAAAATCCTGGGACAGATAGCAAATTTCCGGATGCCCGGCAACCAATGTATTCGACGGACCCTCTACAACTGCATTTCCGAAAACAACGGTTCCTTTATCCGATTGGACAAGGCCGGCAATTATTTTTAGAAGTGTGCTTTTCCCGGAACCTGTTTCTCCGATAACGGCAATATTCTCGCGCTTCCTCTGTGAGAAACTAATCGTATCTAAAATCAGACTTCCTTCACCACGTTTGATGATTCCGGAAACCGCTAAAAAAGCCATGCTATTTTTCTTCGTGTGAATCGCACCTAATTGGAGGTAGAATATTGTTCAGTTATTCTGGATGGATGCACCTACCAACTTATAAACTTTGCCATCCGGTTTCGTAGTCAGATAGAACTCTCCCTGCCTGTCCCTGCCAAACCGGAAGTCTACTTTATCTGCGCCTGACATTTCTGTTAATTTCTTTAATGATCCGTTATAGGAGATCCTAAGTTCCTTGAACGGCGCCTGTACTCCCTGTCTGAGATCCTGCATCTCTGCGTAGAACAACCTTCCTTTGACAAGATCACCGAACAGAAATTTACCTTTCAATTCAGATACTGCACTACCCCAGTATTCAAACCCGCCTGCCACAGCACGACCTTCATCGTGGTCGTACTGAACCACTGGATAGTTGAAATTGTTTTTTCCGTCGTCAGCAGGTAACGGGTAAATGTTAAACATATTCTGTGTGGGATCAATCAGGAAAGTACCTTCGCGGACAGGCCAGCCGCTGTTGGACCCCGGTGTGATCATATATATCGATTCAACCTTTTGATGGCCAATGTTCGCAATGAACATGTCACCGCTTTTGCTCCACGAGATGCGATGGGGGTTTCGGAATCCTGACGCATAGATCTCTTTTTTAATTGATGCATTTTTGCTGCTTGCAAATGGATTGCTGGTAGGAATACCATACTTGCCATTGGTACTGTTACGACCCGCCGGATCTATGCGAATAACGGTCCCCCAGATTTGTTCTATAGTGTTACAGAGGAAAGGGTAACCTCTTTCAGCGCTTCCTCCATCACCTACTCCAACATAGAGTAACCCATAGTCACTGCCACCTTTTTTTGCCAATGGGTTAAAGGTAATCTCCTGGACGCCATGTATACCGGAGACCATGTCCATGCGAAGGAGCTCGCGGCTCTCGCCTGAAAATGGGAATGCACCCGGTTGTTGCGTTTTCCATTCAGTGAGTACCCATTGTAAGGTCACGCCAATGGAATCAGCATAGGCGAAATCAGCTTTGGCAGTTGCCGGTGGCTCGGTATGAGTCGTATACAACAACCCATTCTTCGCAAAATCAGGATGGAAAGCAAAACTTCCTAAGCCCGTCGCAAGCCCAGGCTTATTGATAAAATTTGGTTTCAGCTGAGACATGTCCATATAAACCAGCGGCTTGTTGTCTTTCAGGTAATACAACTTCCCCCGCAAGTCCATTACGAATAAATGATCCGTCTCTGGCTGATAGGTGAGCTTTGCGATTCGTGTCAACGGCTTTTGCTCACTGGATGCAGGAATCTCCGTGACCAATTCGAGGTTTACCACCAGATCCGACATGGGTATTGGATCCGGAATTGGATTCTTAAGTGCATTGGGATCGAGCCTCGCCGTCAGGGGATCAGGTGCGGGCTTTGTTCCAATAAAGGCAATCAGGTCTTCCAGTTCCGTTTCGGCATAATGGGCGAAGGAAGGCATGTAGATTTTATAATGCGAGTATAAATCTGTGGCACGTACGTCACCCGACTCTATTAAGGTTTTAGGGTCTTTAATAAATTGTTTAATCCAGTCCGCACTAACACTGGTCGTTACCCCGCCTAACTGGGGGCCAATACCATCCTGGATGAAGGTGTGGCAGGCACTGCAATCCTGCTTGAATATGTTTTCGCCGCGGGAAATCGCTGCACTATCCAATGTCTCCGCAGCATTTTCCGTCGTGGTTCGGGATGTGCAGGCAGCACAACAAATGAAAAAACCAATTGAAATCAGGTAAATTATATTCTTCATAAAGTACAAAGGACCGGTAGTAGTCTCAAATCTAAAGCTTTAAACATTTTATCCTACAGACTCTGACCTAAAAATATCACACAAATACACACAACGCTGTGCCTACACTCACTTTGACGGTAACTTTAAACGTGAAAAACGAGCCCGAGATATTAATTTCTATGCATATTCCCCATTCCAATTTCCCTATTCCCCAATTTCCCTATTCCCTATTCCCTATTCCTTATTCCTTATTCCTTATACCTTATACCCAATACCCTTCGATCATCCCGGTTGCTGGAAAATCGAGTCGGATTGCCCTTAGTTTAAATGCCGGTTACAAAAAAGTTCTGTTTGGTGCAACCTGAATACGAGTTATAGAGTCTAATGCATAAAGGTCTTATGTATTAATACTATGCACTCACCGGAACTGCTCAAAGGAACCCTTCAAACCATTATTCTTAAAGTGTTGAAGGATAATGGAAAGATGTATGGTTATGAAATCACGCAGTTGGTAAACGAGTTGTCGGCTGGCCGGATTCTGGTGACGGAAGGGGCGCTCTACCCTACCCTCCACCGCCTGGAAGCCGATGGCCACCTTAAGACAGAAGTGGTTACTATTGGCCGGAGAATACGAAAATATTATTCATTAACTCCAGCCGGAAAATCATTAGCCAAAGAGCGCGTAAATGACTTTGTGGATTTTATCCGCACCATGTCGGTAGTCTTACAGGTGAAAATGTCTTCATAATGCCTCAGTTAACCAACGATCAGATCGGCTACATTATAAAAGACCTGCACCACCGTGGCCTGGTTCTCGAAAGCCTACAGGAGGAGATCATCGACCATGTATCTTCTTCCGTAGAAGAACGAATGCAAAATGGTGCCCGGTTTATTGAGGCGTATTCTGAAGTGCTGAAATCGTTTGGCGATTCATCAGGCCTCGTTGAGATTCAAAAACAGACCCTATTAAATGAAAACCAAAAGCCCGGAATTATGCTTAAAAACTATTTGACCATCGCCTGGCGCACCCTGGCAAAACAACGCTTTTATACCATTATTAACGTTGCGGGACTGGCTACCGGTGTAGCGGCCTGTATGGTAATTCTTTTGTTTGTTTTACATGAACTTAATTATGACAAACACCACGACAAAGCCAGCCGGATCTATAGGATAAACGGTGAGATTAAATTTGGCGCCAACCACTATCAACTGGCGGTTGCGCCGGCGCCACTGGCGGATGCGTTGTTACAGGACTTTCCGGAAATAGAATCTGCGGTTCGGTTCAGAGGCAGAGGGTCAAGTCTTGTCAAGAGAAGTGAAACAGCAGATAACATAAAAGAAAACAATATTATCTGGACCGACAGTACTTTTTTCAAAATATTCAGCGTACAGGTCCTGGAAGGAAATCCCGCGAACGCGCTTAAAGACCCCAATAGCATTGCCATCAGCAGGAAGATAGCCCTAAAGCTTTTCCCGGAGGGAAATGCACTTGGTCAGACATTGATTTTAGATAATGAAACGGCAAATAAAGTTACCGCGGTGTTTGAGGATATGCCGGAGTCTGGTCATTTTTTCTATGATATCCTTGTTTCGCTTAGTGGATTGGATGAAGCTAAAAGCACAAACTTTCTTAGCAACAATTTTAATACGTATCTACTGCTCAAGGAAGGCGCTGATCCCAAAACACTTGAGTCCAAATTTCCAGGCTTTATTGTAAAATACGTCGGTCCACAGGCTGCGCAAATTTTAGGCGGGGAGTTCACGATGGAAAAGTTTAAGGAAGCTGGAAATAAACTCGAGTATACGCTAATGCCACTCGGCGATATACACCTTCACTCCGATCGAACGGCTGAACTCCGCGCCAATGGCGATATCACCTATGTGTATTTATTTGCGGCCATCGCGTTGTTCATTCTGGCGATAGCCTGTATCAATTTTATGAACCTGTCCACGGCGAGATCATCAAACCGAGCTAAAGAAGTGGGTGTTCGAAAAGTTATGGGATCCCTGCGTTCTCACCTGGTACGTCAATTCCTGACAGAGTCCGTGGTACTTAGTTTTATCTCGTTTCTACTTTCAATTGCTCTTGCTTATTTTTTCATTCCGATATTTAATGAACTCGCACAGAAAAACCTTAGCCTTCCACTCGAGGAACCAGGGTTTTACGCGATGATCCTGGCCGCGACGGTCGTTGTCGGTTTACTGGCAGGACTTTATCCATCCTTCTTTCTTTCCGCCTTCAAACCTGTAAATGTCCTGAAAGGGCATGTATCACTAGGAATGAAGAGTGGTATCATTCGGAGCGCCCTCGTCGTTTTTCAGTTTGTTATTTCCATTTTTCTGATTGTTGGCACCATCACTGTCTATCGGCAGCTGAATTATATCCAGAACAAGAAGGTTGGCTTCGAAAAGGACCAGGTTATTGTTATTCAGGATGCCTATGCCCTGGGAGAAAACCTGCGGGGATTCAAGGATGAAGTGAAGAAGAACAGTTTTATTTTGAATGGAACGATTTCCGGTTTTCTCCCGGTTAATTCCTGGCGGAATGACAATACCCATTGGCCGGATGGCGGCCAGCCGACGCAGGAAAACATGGTTGGCCTTCAGGCGTGGCGAGTGGATCATGATTATGTCGAGACCATGGGAATGAAAATAAAGGTCGGGCGCTTTTTTTCTCCCGACTTCCCGTCTGATTCCTCAGCAGTTGTACTAAATGAATCGGCAATAGATCAATTTGGATTTACTGAAAATCCGCTGGGAAGAAAAATTGCAACCTTCACCGGTAACAACCCAGACGGCTCACCGGATATGAATTCTATTCGTGCTTATACAGTGGTCGGTGTAGTGGAGGATTTTCATTTTGAATCGCTGAAGCAGAATATTACTCCGTTAGGTCTGTATCTGAATCAAAGTGATGGAAGTGTGGTTTTCCGTTTCGAAGCAAAACACACACAAGATGTAATCGAGAACATTGAGAAAACCTGGAAGGCGATGGCACCCGGACAGCCCTTCCAATATTCTTTCCTGGACGAAGACTTCAGTCGCATGTATGACAATGAACAGCGACTGGGCAAAACGTTTGGGGTCTTTGCAGGGCTTGCCATCGTCATTGCTTGCCTGGGATTGTTTGCGCTGACTGCCTTTACGGCTGAACAACGTACAAAGGAAATCGGTATTCGAAAGGTTTTGGGTGCCTCGGTGAGCAGCATCGTACTTTTGCTCTCCAGGGAGTTTGGCAAACTGATCATCATTGCCTTCCTGCTGGCTAGTCCCCTGGCGTGGCTCGCAGTAAACTGGTGGCTGAAGAACTATACGTTCAAGGTCGAGGTGGGACTGCTGGTATACCTTATTGCCGGAGGTTTCGCATTCCTGGTTGCCTGGCTTACTATGGGGTATCAATCGATCCGTGCTGCAACGTCGAACCCGGTACAATCGTTGCGGAGTGAATAGGCCGATTAGATTAAAAAACGCAAGAAAAAGGGGGTCCTGGGAGCATTACCATAATAGTAATATCTTTGCCCCCTTATTTTTGATTCCATGATTTCAGTAGACGCGGTTAGTGTAGAATTTAACGGTTCGGCCCTATTTAGTAACATCACTTTTAACATCAATGAGAACGACAGGATTGCGTTGATGGGCAAGAATGGGGCTGGAAAATCCACTTTATTAAAGATTATTGCAGCCGTAAATAAGCCAACCCGGGGAAAGGTATCAGCTCCCAACGACGCCATCATTGCGTACCTGCCTCAGCATTTGTTAACGGAAGACACCGCCACGGTATTTGAAGAAGCTTCTAAAGCGTTCAGCAAGATCCTGGATATGAAAAAAAGGATGGATGAATTAAACGTCCAGCTGGAAACCCGGACGGACTACGAGTCGGACGAGTATTCAAAAATCATTGAACAGGTATCTGAGCTAAGCGAAAAATACTATCCCATTGAAGAGATCAATTTTGATGCGGAAGTGGAAAAAACGCTGATGGGTCTGGGCTTTCTGCGTTCTGATTTTACGCGCCCAACAAAGGAGTTTAGCGGTGGATGGCGCATGCGAATTGAGCTGGCAAAGATTCTCCTGCAAAAGCCTGACCTGATACTCCTCGATGAGCCAACCAACCACATGGATATTGAATCGATTCAATGGCTGGAAGATTTTCTGATCAATAATGCCAGGGCCGTAATCGTCATCAGTCACGATAAGACCTTCGTTGATAACCTCACAAACAGGACCATCGAAGTAACTATGGGCCGGATTTATGACTACAAGACGAACTACTCACATTACCTGCAGTTAAGAAAGGAAAGGCGGGAACAACAGCAAAAGCAATTTGACGATCAGAAGAAACAAATAGCTGATATACAGGAATTTATTGATCGTTTTAAGGGCACGTATTCAAAAACACTTCAGGTGCAGTCCAGAGTGAAGATGTTAGAAAAGATCGAAATCATTGAAGTGGACGAAGTGGACTCTTCAGCCCTGAATTTGAAATTTCCCCCGGCTCCACGTTCCGGTAACTACCCGGTTATCATCGATGGGTTAACGAAGAGATACGGCGATCACGTTGTGTTCAAGGATGCGTCTCTGACTATTGCCCGCGGTGAGAAAATTGCCTTTGTCGGAAAGAACGGCGAAGGAAAATCCACGCTGGTAAAAGCCATCATGGGTGAGATTGATTTCGAAGGCAAACTCCAACTGGGTCACAACTCGATGATTGGATATTTCGCTCAAAACCAGGCTGCCCTTCTGGACGAGACCATTTCGGTATTCGAAACCATTGATCAGGTAGCCGAGGGAGATATACGCACAAAGATTAAGGATCTGCTAGGCGCATTTATGTTCAGCGGTGAGGCCATTGATAAAAAGGTGAAGCTTCTCTCCGGAGGTGAGAAAACCCGCCTGGCCATGCTGAAACTCCTGCTTCAGCCTGTTAATCTTTTAATTCTGGATGAGCCAACTAACCACTTGGATATCAAGACTAAAGATATTCTTAAAGAGGCGCTTAAAGCCTTTGATGGCACCCTTATTCTAGTCTCTCATGACAGAGATTTTCTCGATGGTCTTGCAACGAAGGTATTTGAATTTGGCGGCAAACGAATCAAAGAACACTTCGAAGACATCAACGGATTCCTCCGCAACAAAAAAATTGAAAACCTCAAGGAGATTGAACGGACCTCTCGGTAGGGGGATAGGAATAAGGTATAGGGTATAGGGTATAAGGTATAGGGATAGGGGGGTGCGGGTGTGTGGGCATGATATTGTGCAATTCGTTACTCCCAATTCCTAATTCCTAATTCCTAATTCCTAATTCCTAATTCCTAATTCCTAATTCCTTATTCCCCAATTCCCAATTCCCTCCCTCCCCTTTATTTACTAAATTGAAGTGATAAGCATCTCACGTCATGAAACGTCACTATTCAATTCTGCTCTTCCTCACGGTTTGCGTGACCGCCGCAGCGCAACATCATCACGAAGCGGCCCCTGGTTCTTCACTGCCGCTGACGCAAAATATTGAACCCCAACCTTTATTGGCTCAGGCTCTGCGCGTAAGTGAAGCGTTGTCGTTTATAGGCAGCGCGTTGCCTGCGTCGGCAATAGAACAATTACAGGCCTTAAGCAAGCGCGCGCTCGATCAGGAAACTATTAAAAAAGTCCAGCAGATTCTTGACCCGTATTGCCTTGCGATGGTCGAGATAAATCCGGAATCAAGGGTTAAGGTAGTCCAGGGTCCGGCCGCACCTGTATTGATGCAGGAGGGCTGGACGTCTTTTCTGTTGAAGGTGAATAACCAGGCAAATATTACTGCGGCACTCGTAGCTGAAAGCCCCAATGCATTGCCGGTGATTCATCGCTCAACAGGGTCGACTGCGCATGTTATGAAACCGGAAAATGCAATTTCTCCAGGAGAGCTCGATAACCGCTTTCTTGAAATGTATATGTATGGCGGCCGCCCGCTACGCCCGAACCTCTCCGGATTAGGATTAGAATATGCAGTCGTACAAATCAGTACCCGAGCGAAAGGAAAACGAGAAGCCAAACTCGGCTTCAATGTTGGGCAAGGAAGCCAGGATATCGGGTTCAGGAATACCATCGATATTCTGTTTGATATTCAGCCGGCTGTAAAAGTCGTGTTTGATGTCAAGGACGAGAAGAATGCATCGACGATGGCTTCATTTATAATAACGGATGGCATCGAACGGTTTGCAAACAATGGCGACAACGGAGAAACCAACTATTTCCCGGACGATTATCGGTTAGCTCTTGCTATGGCACGGCATTGGGAGGAACCGCGTCAGGCTAAATCGACGCACAACCTTCCGGTCGAAAAAAAATTAAATGGAATTTATCCGTTGCCTTCCCGCCGACTCGCCGGAAGAGATACATATCCCGATTTTTTCTTTCAACCCCAGGTCTATCGTACTGACGGTGAGTACGTGTATCTGCCTCCTGGAAAATATCATGTTACCTATGGAAAGGGACCGGAATACAAACCCCAGCAAAAGGAAATTACGGTTCCTGAAAACGTAGAATCAATTACTGTCCCTTTCAAACTGGAACGCTGGATTCACATGGCCGCACTGGGATGGTATAGTGCGGATCACCACATACATGCCGCAGGTTGCTCACACTATGAGAGTCCGGAGGAGGGCGTACTCCCCGAACATATGTGGAGGCAGGTACAAGGAGAAGACCTAAACCTGGGGAGTAACCTTGCCTGGGGCCCAAGTTGGTATTACCAGAAGAAATTCTTTACAGGAAAAGATCATCCCCTATCCGATACCCGATCAATTCTTCGTTATGATATTGAAGTCTCTGGCTTTCCATCTTCACACGCCGGGCACATCGTGCTGCTGAATCTCAAGGAAGATGATTATCCAAATACAACGCTTGTTGAACAATGGCCGAGCTGGACGCTGCCGGTGTTGAAATGGGCACGGTCACAAGGTGGATTAACGGGCTACGCTCACTCCGGATGGGGTCTCTCTCCTATGGAACCCACCAGGGATTTTCCCAATTATGTCATCCCCAAAATGGATGGCATTGGTGCCAATGAATATGTGGTAACGGTTACCCATGATGTAATGGACTTCTATTCAGCGGGTGACACGCCTGCACCAGCCGAATTAAACATGTGGTATCATACCTTGAATTGCGGATTCAGAACAAGAATCAGCGGAGAGACAGATTTTCCCTGCATCTCGGATGACCGGGTAGGACGTGCACGCATTTATGCAAAGCTGGACCAACTGACTTTTGCCGGGTATATGGATGCTATTAAAAAAGGAAAGAGTTACGTTTCAGATGGGTTCTCTCATCTTATTGACTTCACTATTAATAAGCAGGGACTGGGTGATAACAACAGTGAACTTAAGGTGAAGGCTAATGCACAACTGACTATTGATGTTAAAGCTACCGGGCTGCTAACTGAAAAGCAGGACGAAATAGGCGCTATTATCGCCGCCCGCAACGCGTATCAATCTCCTTACTGGCACATTGAACGCGCACGAGTTGGTACGTCAAGAAAAATTCCGGTGGAACTCCTGGTAAACGGTTACCCGGTTGAAAAAAAGGAAATTGAAGCTGATGGAAAATGGACCAATCTGAAATTCAACTATACTATAACGAAGTCATCCTGGGTGGCCGTGCGCATTTATCAAAGTTCGCACACCAATCCAATTTTTGTCATCGTTGATGGTAAGCCCATACTAGAGAAGAAGAGTGCTGAGTGGTGCCGGAAAGCTGTGGATCAGTGTTGGAAAATGAAGAACGGAGCATTCAAACCCGGCGAACTGGAAGAGGCAAGACAAGGGTATGATCACGCAAGGAAAGTGTATGATGAAATGTTATTGCAAAATTAGCTCCCCTTGGACTTAATTTATGATTTTTTTGGCTTGGTAAAGAGCCAGTCACTAAATACAATTTGTTCACCGTCTAATTTTTAAACCCATCGATGCTGAATCGCCAAGCGTTAAAATTTCTTACCAGCCAGGAGTATTCTCCCAATAACTGACCGGCCGTATAAACAATATTGGTATTGCTGGTTGCTAAACCCTATTTTTAAACCAACCTTGATTTTTAACCGTAGTGCCCTATGCCATGCCCTAAATGGACGTTTAATCGAATAAATATATTCCTGTTAGCCGTGTCGATACTCACGTTGCATTCGTGTAACCAGGCAACTACGCCACGGGTTCTGGTTTTCTCCAAAACGAACGGATTCAAACACAGCTCGATTCCCTATGGAATTGAGGCAATTTTCTCCCTGGGTAAGGAAAATGGTTTTCTGGTTGACACCACAAAGAATGCTGCATTTTTTGATGACTTTAACCTGAAGCAATATCACGCTGTAATCTTCAACAATACAACCAGAAATGTTCTGAATGCCGATCAGCAGGCTGCGTTTGAACGCTACATTCAGGCTGGCGGCGGTTTTGTTGGAATTCATGCCGCAGCAGACACGGAGTATGAATGGCCATGGTACGACAAATTGGTTGGAGCTCATTTTTCCAGCCATCCGCGTAACCCCGGCGTACGAAAAGCAACGGTCAACGTAACAGATTCTATACACGTGTCTACCACAGGATTGCCCCGGCATTGGGAACGTACTGATGAGTGGTATAACTACCGTTCATTTTATCCCGGAATAAAGGTATTGGCATACCTCGATGAAAATACCTATGAGGGCGGAACGAATGGCAGCAATCATCCCATTGCCTGGTACCATGAGTTTGATGGCGGCCGGGCATTTTACACTGGCGGTGGACATCAGGATTCCAGTTTTAGCGAACCACTTTTTCTAAAACATTTGGTGGGCGGAATTAGGTACGCCATGGGGACCGGAAAACTGGACTATGGCAAGTCGTACGCTGTAACTGTTCCCGAAGAAAATCGGTTTGTAAAAACTGTTCTCGTCAACGACCTGGATACACCAATGGAACTTGCTGTGTCGCCTGATGGCAGAGTGTTTTACACAGAACTAAAAAGTGCAAATCTCTCGGTCTATCATACGCGAACTAACAAAAGCTCATTGGTGCATCAGTTTAATGTGGCTACGAAAGGGGGAACCGGATTAATTGGCGTCACGCTGGATCCGGATTTCAGTAGCAACAATTTTATCTACCTGTATTATTCTCCCCCAATAGACACTGAACCTATAATTTTCAATTTGTCACGATTTACGGTAAAGACTGATAATACACTAGATCTTGCCTCGGAAAAAGTCCTTCTTCAAGTTCCTGTACAGCAGAATAGTGGCGCACATCACGGCGGCTCACTTGCCTGGGACAAGGCAGGGAACCTTTTTGTTTCTACCGGTGACAGTTCAAGTCCATTTCCCTCCAATGGATACGCGCCCATTGATGAAAGACCTGGACCCGAATTTTATAGCCTTGATGCTCAGCGATCAGCCGCCAATACAAATGATCTGAAGGGTAAGATACTGCGCATTCATCCTGAACCGGATGGGACCTATACCATTCCTTCCGGAAACCTTTTTCCCGTTGGTACAGAAAAAACCCGTCCTGAAATTTATGCGATGGGGTGCAGAAATCCTTACCGGATTGCAATCAATCCAAAAACCTCTGTACTCTATTGGGGTGAGATTGGTCCCGATGCAGGAAAAGATAGTATCCAGGGACCAAGAGGTTACGATGAATTTAATCAAGCAAAAGAACCTGGCAATTTTGGGTGGCCCTATTTTGTTGGAAATAACCAGGCGTACTACAAATGGGATTTTGCATCCAATACAGTGGGTGAACAGTTTAATCCGAAAGAGCCAGTAAATAAATCGCCAAACAACACCGGACTTGCCATTCTTCCGCCTGCCTTGCCGGCAATGATCTGGTACCCGTATGCAGCGTCTGAAGAATTTCCTGAACTTGGCCAGGGTGGGCGGAGTGCGATGGCAGGGGAATTTTATACATACAACAATTTTTCTTCTTCAAAGAACAAGTTTCCGGAGTATTACGACGGGGCGCTGTTTGTATTTGACTGGATGAGAAACTGGGTTTTGGCTTTGCGTTTTGATGAGGATGAAAACTATAAAAGCAGTGAACCCTTTATGATGGCTGGAGGAGATTTCAGGAGACCAATTGACCTGGCATTCGGCAAGGATGGAGTGATGTATATGCTAGAGTATGGATCGGTGTATGGTGCGGATAATGAAGATGCCCGACTAGTGAAGATCACATACAACTCAGGCAACAGACCACCCGTTGCGAAGGCTGGTGTACTCGATTCAGTGGCAATGGCTGAACTTGACCGGCGCGTATACTTAACGTCTGAAAGAGTTTTGGCTACGCGGCGCGAAATTGCAGGCGAAAGCCCCCTCAGGGTTTTGTTTACCAGCCGCGGTACACATGATCCAGACGATGAAGATACCTATTCGGTTGAGTGGTTATTTGATGGCAAATCAGTCGGATCAACCGCTCCAAATCCTGCTTATACCTACAAGGAACCAGGCACGTACAACGCAATCCTAAAGGTTGTGGATGAAGCCGGGTTGATTGGGACGGATACGGTGGTGATAAAAGTTGGAAACAGGACTCCGGCTGTTACGATTAATTCTCCCCATAACAAATCATTCTACTGGGATAAGAAGCCTTTCACCTATACCGTAACCGCAAGTGACCTGGAAGATGGAACAATTAACACAAAGGATATTCAGGTCACCTTTGAGTACAATCCAGAACCGAGCATGATGTCGTTAGACACGGGGTCAGCTTCAGTGCCATTTGGCTATTCCCTGATAGCGAATAGTGATTGCAAGGCATGTCACACGATAGACAAAACTTCGGTGGGTCCTTCTTATAATGCAGTTGCGCTGAAATATAAGGGCCAGCCCGGCGCTGTTTCTCTTCTCGCAAAGAAGATAATTGCCGGCGGCGGTGGGAACTGGGGTACAGAACATGTTATGTCCGCTCATCCACAAGTTTCTACGCAGGATGCCCATGAAATGGTGAAGTATATTCTATCGCTGGCCTACAATAGAAAGCAGAAAACTGAATCTGGTGTTCAGGGAACGCTTGTCTTTAAAGACCACGTGGAAACTGAACCACGAGGTGTCTATACGCTGACTGCCTCCTATACTGACAAAGGAGGTGCCGGAGTAGGACCTTTGACCGGGCGTGAAGTAGTTGTACTACGCAATGCAAAAGTCAGAACGGTGTTTGCAGATGGTCATGGCGGGTTCCGTCGATTCGGAAACAATCTCAGCGGTGGAAACCATAAATCGTACATACTGCTTAAGAATGTAGATCTTAAGGGTATACAGCGGTTTACGTACGAGTACACATCAAAAACCAAAGCAGGCGAAATTGAAGTGAGAATGGATTCCCAGGCAGGTCCGGTAATTTCAAGAACGCCTTACAAAGCCACCGGCGAGGTCACGGGCCCATCCACGGTAACAAGTGTCCTGACAAGCCCGATTACCGGACGGCATGATCTTTACTTCGTGATGGTGAAAAGGGAAAAACCCAATGATGATATTATTAACCTAAAAAGTATTCTGTTTGAGGAATAAGAATAAACAGCGACATAGGTATCGACTGTGTCAGAAATCAGGCAGTCAAAGCAAAAAGGCCGCCCTTCCTCCGTTCGTTGTGCTTTAATCCTGCTGCTGTGAGTTCAACCGTGATAACGTGGTTGACATTTTGGATTTTTACCAACCCAAGGGTCTCCAGTTGATTCACCAGGTCCATCGCAATGGGGAAGTCTTTAAGGTCATATTCCAGTATTTCAATCAGGGCTCTGGATTGTCCGGCATCCGCCAGTCCACCAATGATTCTATCCAGCCTGTCACGGACATATCCTGGGTCAATAGTCTCAATTCCCTTAATAGTGATCCTGCAGGCAACTGTATTGTTGGAATAAGTCCAACACTCCCTGATCAGGGAATTCTCAAGGAGATAGTTGCTAAGGACAACCGGATCGACACCAAATTTTCTGCATACATCATTGATGGGGTACAATACAGACGGTCCCTTCTTATATTCAGAAAACAGATACCTGAGCGCAGACTTCGCGGGCTTTTCTAAATCCATTTATACAACTTAATTATATCTATATCCCTTGAAGGAATAGCAAGTAACCTGCGCTCTCGATAGATACTGCTCGAAACAATTACGACATCAATTACCCCAGATAGGGCTTGAGCGTGCTGCTTCGCGAACTGTGACGCAATCTCCTGGTTGCCTTTTCTTTTATTTGCCGGACCCTTTCGCGTGTCAGACTATACTTCTCGCCAATTTCTTCAAGCGTCATCGCATTTTCGCCATTGAGCCCGAAGTAATAGGATATTACATCTGCTTCCCGCTGGGTTAACGTGGAAAGGGCTCTTTGTACTTCTCTCCGGAGTGAATCGATCATAAGTCCGGAATCAGGAGTCTCTTCTCCTTCATTCGCCAGCACATCTAGCAGGCTGTTTTCCTCTCCATTTACAAAAGGAGCATCCATAGAAACATGGCGTCCGGAAATTTTCATGGTATCTGTAACCTCTTCCGTGGTGATTTGAAGGACTTCCGCCAACTCTTCTGAAGAGGGTTCGCGTTGGAATTTTTGCTCCAGATCGGAGAACGTTTTCGAGATCTTATTCAGCGATCCAACCCGATTTAAAGGAAGGCGCACAATTCTTGACTGTTCTGCAAGCGCCTGCATGATAGACTGACGGATCCACCAAACCGCGTATGAAATAAACTTAAAACCTCTGGTTTCATCAAAGCGTTTTGCCGCTTTAATCAATCCAAGGTTCCCCTCATTAATCAGGTCACCCAGGGTTAATCCATTGTTCTGGTATTGTTTTGCTACGGAGACTACGAATCGAAGATTTGCCTTAGTCAGCTTTTCAAGTGCAATCTGATCACCCTCGCGGATTCTTTTTGCCAATTCTACCTCCACATCGGACGTAATAAGGTCAACCTTCCCAATTTCCTGTAAGTATTTGTCCAATGACTGGCTTTCCCGATTGGTAATCTGCTTGCTGATCTTAAGTTGTCTCATGGCGTATAATTGTTGTGTTTAGTTATAAATAAATGACCCTCTAAGCCCTAAATGGTCATCGGAGGTGGAAAAAACGAAGATAAAATGGCCTTTAGGGTAAAGAGAGAGGTAAAAGAGAGTAAAACTTCTAGGCAAGGCGCTCTTAAGGTTTATTAACTGTTTGCAAAGATATCCAATTAAATGATTCTATGTGGAAAATCTTCCACCTTACTTGTAAAAACCCTTTTTTTGGTTTTGAACGGTAAAAGCAGTCTGCAGTAATATTAAACAAGGTTTAAGCAGATTAAACAAATTACCCTCACTATTGCTTTTTAACAAATAGCTTGACCAAAAGTTCCATTGATGAGAATAATTTATGTGAAATTAGCCGCCAAGAGCAGTTAAATGATTGCGGGGGACCTAAAATTCCAATGCAGCAGCTGTGTGCGTGTGTGTCGCTGTTTCCTTTCGTTTTGGCCACTTCGACTATCCGGATTAGCAGAAAAGTTGGGGAGAACTTCGTCACCAGAGTTATAACGGACCAAAATGATAGTGGGTTTTAATTAAATTTCCGGGATCATGAGATTACAACATATGGGCAATTGGAGGAGAACCTTATTGGCCGGACTTCGGTATTCTGGGTCACCCATCGGGCAAACGAATTTATAGATGGCAAAAGGAAACTTTCTTGGTGGCCTTAAGTTCAAAGGGAATATATATGCAGCCATGGTTCTTCGATTGCTGCTGGCAATGCTACTCTTTACACTTTGTAGAATTGGTTTTTACTTTTTTAACGCCGGCTATTTTCCTGAATTGACCACTACAGGATTTTTCAGGATTCTCTATGGAGGCTTGCGATTCGACCTGACGGCAGTTTTGTATCTCAACGCCATCATTATTCTTTTGACAATCCTTCCGTTTGATTTTCGCTTTCACCGGGTGTACCAGTTGGTGCTGAAGTATTTGTTTTTTTTGTTGAACGGTATTGCTGTCACTGCAAACGTTGCTGATTTTGTGTACTACAAGTTTACGCTGCGGCGAACAACAGCGGATATATTCGATGAGTTTGATGAAGGGCCGGGTGCTCCCGGACTACTATTCAGATTTTTAGTTGACTATTGGTACGCCACCGTTTTTTTGGTGATCCTTCTATGGCTAATGGTCAAGGTATACAGCTATATAAAAGTCGAAGGTCCGATGTTGAAAAACAAGCCTGTCTATTACAGCCTCGGTGTGTTGTTTATTCCTTTGATTGCTTACCTGTTCATCGGTGGAGCGCGCGGTGGATTCAGACATAGCACCCGTCCCATCACACTTAGTAATGCCGGTGAGTTTGTCGAGCATCCGAATCAAACGAGCATTGTTTTAAACACGCCCTTTTCCATTTTCCGGACGGTGGGGAAAAACAAGGTTCGGAAACTAAACTATTTTGCCAGCGATGATGAACTGAATGCCATCTTTAATCCTGTCCATATCCCCACAGACACTGTCACTTTCCAGCCAACAAATGTTGTTGTTTTCCTTCTGGAGAGTTTTTCAAAAGAATTTTTCGGCGTATTCAACGAGGAAAAAACGGGTTATAAAGGCTATACACCATTTCTCGATTCATTAGTGCGACATAGTAAAGCATTTCAATATTCATTTTCCAGTGGGAGAAAATCGATTGATGGGCCACCCTCTGTTTTAGCCAGTATCCCCACATTTAATGTACCATTCGTGCTTACTTCTTTTGCAAATAATGATTTCAACAGCCTTGCATCATTGCTGAAGAAAAAAGGGTATCATTCATCTTTCTTTATTGGTCATCCCAACGGCGCGATGGGTTACACATCCTTTACAAAACTCGCAGGATTTCAGCATTACTTTGGCATGGACGAATATGGTAACTCTGACGACTTTGATGGCCTTTGGGGAATTTGGGACCATAAATTTTTTGACTATCACGCAAGGATGTTAAATGAATTTCCACAGCCCTTTGTATCGGTTATGTTTTCTGTCAGCTCCCATCACCCCTTCGTTGTGCCTGAGGAGTTCAAAGGCAGATTTAAGGGAGGAAAGCAGCCTATCCTGAAATGTATTGAATATACTGACAATGCGTTGCGCGAATATTTTAAGAAGATAGCGAAGGAACCCTGGTATAAAAACACCTTGTTTGTTTTTACAGCAGACCATTGTTCTTCGGATATTATCTTTGATGAATCTCGAACAACCCCAGGGCTGTTTTCTGTGCCTGTATTTTTCTTTAAGCCTGATAATAGCCTTGCAGATATGGTACCGGAGATCATTCAACAGGCCGACATCATGCCATCAATTCTCGGTTACCTTCATTATGACGAACCCTATTTTGCATTTGGGCGCGATTCGTTCAGGGAAAAAACAACACCAATGGCATTCAACTACCGCGATACATACAACCTGTTTATGAGCGATTACCTGCTTAATTTTAACGGCGAACAAACTGTTGGTCTCTATAATTTTAAAGCAGACAAAATGTTAACAAAAGATCTGAGAAATACTAAAAAAGAAGTAGTCTTCGAAATGGAGAACAAAATGAAAGCCATCATACAACAGTATAACAACCGAATGGTGGATAACAAACTGACTGTAAACTAACAAGCCAGTAAAGGAACTTATGATCAAGACTTTGGCATCTACGGGAAGAGGCCCCGAACGATATCTTTCGCTGGATGTTTTGCGGGGATTGACAATTGCTCTCATGGTGATTGTTAATTCTCCCGGAAGCTGGGAACATATCTATGAACCGTTCAAGCATGCCTCCTGGCATGGATTCACAATTACCGATATGGTATTTCCATCTTTTCTTTTCGTAGTGGGAAATGCCATGAGCTTTAGTCTGAAGAAATTCGGCAAGGAAAGTGAATGGGTATATCTTCAAAAGGTATTCAAAAGAACAATTGTAATTTTTTTGATTGGGTTGTTCCTGAATACGTTTCCATTTGTCAGGCTTACGGAGTCAGGCGAATTTACATTAATTGATCTTAGCACTATTCGGTTTTTAGGCGTCCTGCAAAGAATTGCATTTTGTTATTGCGCCGCGGCTTTGGTACTCCATTATTTCACAACGCGGGGAGCTATCATTTTTTGTCTGACTGCGCTTTTTGGCTATTGGGCTTTGATGTATTTTTTCGGAGATGAAGGCGACCCGTATAGCCTTGCAGGTAACGCAGCGCTAAAACTGGACTTGTGGCTCATTAACCCTGCAAACCTGTACAAGGGAGAAGGTGTGCCCTTTGACCCCGAAGGAATATTAAGTACACTTCCCGCTATTGTTAATGTTATTGGTGGATATTTTGCGGGACAATACATTCAAAAAAATGGTAACACAAAAGCGACCGTCCGTGCATTAATTTATTTAGGGATTGCATTGGTGGCATTCGGATTGTTGTGGGACATCGTATTCCCTATTAATAAAAAAATCTGGACCAGTTCCTTTGTCCTTCTCACGGTCGGCCTGAATGCAATATCAATTGCATTTCTTATCCTGACAATTGAACTTGCTAAACTGAAACGATGGACATATTTTTTTGAAGTCTTTGGACGAAATCCGCTGATTCTTTATGCATTATCCGGTATGATTGTGCGATTAATGGCACTTGTCAAGATAGAGTCGGTCCCGCTTAAACCCTGGTTATTCAACAACGTGTTTCTGAACGTGGCGAGCCCAAAAAATGCATCACTGGCATATGCACTTTCCTATATGTTACTAATATGGTCAATAGGATATTTTCTGGACAGAAAGAAAATATACATCAAGGTATAACAGACTTGATGAATCTGAACCAACTAGCACGGTATATTACCGATCGCTGGCACCAATGATTCGTTCCATTTCCGGAATGGAGAAGCCGAGCTTCTCAGCAACCATTTTGATAAGTTCAAATTCTGCAGGTGCAAATTCGCCGTCTACCCAGGCGAGCTTGATCATCTCCTCAAGCTGTTTTTCCCGTTCCTCATTATTTTGAGGAATCAGGTAAACGTATTCGCTTGCTTTTAGTAACATAACATTCAGGCGGTCCAGAGGGATACCGTGTTCATAGGCAATCTTTGCCAGAGCGACGCGTTCTACTTCCTTTACTTTGCCATCGGCAGCAGACAGAGAAACCAGATTTCTGAAATGTTCAAGTTTGGTAGGATCCAGCATAGGGCTTTCAGGAATGGAGTAAGAAATAATGTTGGTTCAAGAATATTTTTGGAATATAATTGATTTTGAACAAAATCCCACCAAATCCATTTTAAACATGCTAACCTGTCTAAGGTTACGATACCAGCGTGCCTTCATTTATGCCTACTGATGGCTTGCTTAGAAAGTTGATAACCTCTTGTATAACGAGGTCGGACCTTAGGTTATGACCAAACCCCTTTGTCATAATAAACCGGGATGTCTTCCACGCTTCGTGTATACGCCTTGAATGGACGACAGAAGTGTCATCATCCTCTTCATCATGGATAATGAGGCCCGGTACAGTAAGTGAAGAAGCGAAATGTGGAGCTGAGAAGTATCGGGGACTTTTTTTAAAAAGTTCTTCGAATCGGGTGGTGATCAGATTAATGGTCCTGGGCGAAAGGGCCAGTGTACGTGCGTAAAAATCAAAAAACTCTTGTGCCTCCCCAGGTGATGCCAGTGTAACCAGGTTATTGGAAGCAAGTGCGGGATTCCTGTACAACGTATAAATCGCCGAAAAACTTCCGATGGAATGACTGACAATACTTTCTATGCTCCCAAGGCGGATGATGAAATTTTCAATAACCTCGCTGTATAGCGGCACACTCAGGAATTTTCCCCCTGACATTCCATGACCGGGAGCATCAAAGGCATAGATTGTATATTCATCCCTGGGCAGGGATTCAATATATCGCTTCCAGCGGTAGGTATGGCTCTGCCAGCCATGAACCAGTAATATATTTCTGGGACCACTCCCCCATCGGTACGTTTGGATCCTAACTTCGTTATGCTCGAAGGAGGATTGGATGGCAGTATCCAGGAACGCCTTTTGTTTTGTGCTTAATGGAGTTCTGAACGGATAGCAAAACAGGCTCAAACCCAAACGGGCTGCCTTTTTTGGTGCTATCCAGGCGAGGGCATTCAGGTAGAGTCCAACGGCTCGCATAATGAGTTTTTTCATGTCATGTATTGTTTAAAGGTTCGACCATCTGTCTTGGTTTGATCGGGGTTTCTTACGTCCAACTGTGCATTCATCATAGATACCAATCGGTATCTATAGGATCAAAAAAAATCAGATTTCAATTTCCTGTAATTGCTTTTCAAGGTGCTTCGTAATACGTCTAATATCCTCATTGTTGTTTGAAAGTTTACTCATCATAATGGAACCTTCCAGCGAAGCAACGATTAATGTTGCATAGAACTCTTTGTCTATGCCCGGTCTGATTTGTTTATGCTTGACTCCATTGTTTAACATGATTATGATCGATTCACGGAGGTTAGTCAGTATTTTCAATGCTGCTTTTCGCAATGCCGGGTTCGAGTCATCCACCTCGATAGCAACATTCATCAGCGGGCAACCACCTTTTAAAGGAGGGTTAGTAACATACGATTCAAAGTATTTAAAGACTGCCCGGAGCTTGTTGCCTGCTGTGGATTCCTTCTTGATTTGCCCACGCAACTTTTCGAACATTAACGCGGAAAGGTGCCGGAGGGTTTCCATTTCCAGATCGTCTTTACTCGCAAAGTGCCTGTATATCGCTCCCTTCGTAAATCCAGTGGCATCGGTAATGTCGCTGATGGATGTAGCCTTATACCCTTGGCTGTTAAACAGGACACCGGATTGTCTTAGTATGGTTTCTCTGGTTACTTCTGGATTTCGCATGCTCAAAGATACCAATTGGTATCTAAAATACAAGCGTCGATAAACCCGGCTATTAAGAGGAGGTGGTCTATGCGTGCGCGTCACGTTATTTTTTTAGCTAAGAATATATTACATTATCCAAATTTTCCCCGGTAGGAAATGGTTTTATGAAGACAGACAATTATCTGATAAGTGACTTACGGATTAAAGAACCACCAACCTCACTAGGGGGGAAACTGAAATTTCTTGGCCCGGGTTTTATTCTGTCAGCTTCTATTGTAGGATCCGGTGAGCTAATTGCCACAACTACTTTAGGCGCGAAGGCAGGCTTCATTGCATTTTGGGTGATTATTGTAAGTTGCCTTGTTAAAGTTGCCGTACAGCTTGAATTTGGCAAGCACACAATTGTTTCCGGTGAGACAGCCATGCAGGCATTTAACAAGCTGCCGGGACCAAGGGTAGGAAAAGCTAGGTGGAGTGTCTGGCTTATTTTTCTTTTAATCGTATTGAAAATTGTCCAGTTGGGCGGAATGATGGGCAGCGCATCCATTGTTCTAAATATGTTGTTCCCAGCTGTTCCAATTTCCCTCTGGATTTTTGTTTTGGCATTAGCGGTTTCTTCACTTATCTATCAGGGCTACTACTCCATCGTGGAGAAGTCGTCGCTGGTATTGACCCTGATGTTCACCATACTTACGCTTCTTGCCGTGTGTGTTCTGGTATATACCCCCTACTCCATTTCACTGTCTGATATCTACAGTGGGTTGACGTTTAAACTTCCGAAGGAAGTTGTTGGTGTCGCCATCGGTGCGTTTGGTATTACAGGCGTGGCCAGTGATGAGATCATCGCTTATAATTACTGGTGCATTGAAAAAGGCTATGCTGCCTATGCCGGACCTCGTGAAGATACGCCAGCCTGGAGGAAGCGTGCACATGGTTGGATCAGGATCATGTACCTTGATGCTGTTGTCGCCATGGTCATTTACACCTTAGTAACCGCTGCATTTTATCTCTTAGGTGCTGCAATTCTTCATGGAAGAGGTGTTATCCCGGAGGGAAATCAGTTAATTGAAACGGTCGCACTGATCTATACCGAATCGCTTGGCCCCAGCGTGCGTACAATCTATCTGGTTGGAGCCTTTTTTGTGTTGTTTTCCAGTGTCTTTGCAGCTCTTTCTGCGTGGACACGAATGTATTCGGATATCTTCGGACAATTGGGTTGGATTGATTTTTTTGATTTCAAGCAACGGAACAAAGTTATTGCTGCCTTGTCATTTGCCTTACCGATAATGTGGGCGTTAACTTTCCTTTTTATCAATCTGCCTGTCGTCATGATCCTGTCCGGCGGAGTCGTTGGCTCCATAATGCTGTTTATTATTGTCTTTACCGCCTGGCATTTTCGCTATAGGCGTGCACAGCCCTTTAAAATCAGTGCATTTTACGACATGGCCCTTTGGATTAGTATTTTGTCTATTCTGGCTGTAGGTGTGTACGGCCTCATGGTTTTATTTTGACTACCATTGTGCTTGCTATTCGGTGATGATAGGTGTAAATTGGTTTAAGACATTCAATTAATAAACAAAATGATAAATCGAAGAAAATTCATCTCCCATACCGTAGCAGGCGTAGCCGGTCTTACGTTGGCGGAAAAAAGTTTTTCAAACATCCTCCTGCCTCAGACAAAGAAGAAATTAGGCGTAGCACTGGTTGGCCTTGGCTATTACAGCACAGATCTTCTGGCACCTGCATTACAAGTAACTCAGCATTGTGAACTGAAAGGTATCGTAACCGGCACACCGGCTAAAGCTGAAAAGTGGAAGCAGATGTACAACCTTCAGGACAAGAATATCTATAACTACCAGACTATCGATCAGGTGGCGAATAATCCGGATATCGATGTCGTTTATATTGTATTGCCCCCTTCCATGCATGCTGAATATAGTATCCGTGCTGCTAAAGCCGGCAAACATGTATGGTGCGAAAAACCTATGGCCCCGAGCGTAGCAGAATGCCAGGCAATGATCGATGCCTGCAACAAAAACAAGGTGAAACTCAGTATTGGATACCGGGTACACCATGAACCAAACACACAGCGGATTATACAATTCCGGAAGGACCTTACCTATGGAAAAGTCTTGAACGTTACAGCCCTTGCCGGATATGTTGATCCACGTACCGACCACTGGAAACAAAAGAAAAGTATGGGGGGCGGGGTTATGGGTGATATGGGTGTATACCCTCTTAATGCCACCCGTTACAGCACGGGTTTAGAGCCAATAGCCGTGACTGCTACAGCGTCTACTACCCGTCCCGAGATTTATACGGAAGTTGAAGAGACCATGGTATTCGACCTAGAATTTCCAGGTGGGGTAACTGCCCATTGTGAGGCAAGTTTTGGAAAAAGTATGGGTAGCCTCCAGGTGAATTGCTCAAAGGGATGGTATAAATTATCCCCCTTTCAGGCCTATAGCGGCAATGCGGGAGTGACTAGTGACGGCATAATACTAAATGCTACACTGCCAAACCAACAAGCCAGACAAATGGATGATGACGCGCTCTCGATCATGAATAAAACCCCTACGATGGTGCCCGGGGAAGAAGGACTAAAAGATATTCGTGTGGTTGAAGCCATATATCGCTCGGTCGCAGCGAAAGGGAAAGTAAAGGTGTGATAAAATCACCCGCTACTTTGGTTCGAATATTCCATTATACTTGTTTCCCATATATCCGTTCCACCTGATGTTGGATTTTATCGGAATACCGGTAGCCACACGGTTAACCTGCATACCGGCAAAGGAATAGGTTTTTTTTACGTTTGTTCCATGACAATAGATGATGTCTAAAAGTCCATCGTTGTCGATGTCGCCGATCCAGGGTGTAGATGAGATATTACTTCCCGCCTGACTATCCCAGAGTTGTAGTACATCCTTACCTTTAAAATCGATAATGACAAGGATATTCTGAAAACTTGCCCTGTTTAGGTAATCGAAGGCCTGAACATTTACGTTCATGATAGCCTCATCAATTCCATCACCATCCAGATCTATTACAACAGGTGTACTGGTCTGGTAAGTTCCTAACGAATCCGTATACATAATTTCTCCGTTTGCACCATTTACCATAAACTGCTTGCTCCAACCCAGATCAGGCCATTGCCCAACACAATAGGAAACAAAAAAATCAGGAACGTTGTCCGATCCGGTAAAGAACCCGGGAGCAATTGAACTATAGGCTTCCGTGTCGGGTGACTTAACACTCCAAATAGGTTTGTTTGTCATACCATCGAATGCCATCAACTTGCCTTCAACTGCATTGACTATAATGTCGGGTACACCATCCATGCTGATGTCAGCCCAAATGGGAGGAGCAATATACCCTTTGGAAGGACTGGTATCCAATATTATTGATTTGGACAGATCGCCTTTCAATATCTGAGAAAGCGTGGTGATATACAGATTACCGCCAATAGTCTCGCCTCCCGTTCCGAACACAACTTTATAGTCAGAGGTGTCTTTATTTGGCAGCGCTACTACTGACATATAGATCTCTTTTTTATCCGGCATCGGCGCCCTGGCTAACAACTTTCCGGTCTTTCCACTAATGACCAACAGGTTTCCCGGATACCTGATTTTTGTTTCAAATGGCGCCGCCATCACGTTGCCTCCATTTGAAATCAGAATGTCTTCTACATTATCATTATCCTGGTCTTTTATGAATTGCGGATTGTAGAAGTTAAACCACTTGGTGCCACCTTGCTTTTTATCAAATTTCCAGAGTATCTCACCGTCCTTACCGTTGATTGCCATTAGTTCTGCAGATCGTCCTGCCATGAAAATATCCTGCGTTCCATCGCCATTCAGGTCCATTAAGTTAGCACTAGTATAGAGGTGATCAATTGAAGACACCCGCCATAACATCTTCCCATCTATCCCATTCAATGCAATAACGGCAGAATCACACGCCTTAAACTCCTCCCTGCCTGTGCCGAAAATCACGTCACCGACGCCATCCCCATTCAAATCGGTTATTCTTGGTGATGAAAAAATTCCGATGCCCTGGAATTTTACAGACCAGGAATTCAACGGCGGTGTTTGCGCCTGTATCACCAGAGTAGAAAGTGTCAATACGACGAACAGTGATAATTTCATAACAATGGTGTCAAGGCAAAGTAGTTTAGGGACATCGTCAACAAAATATCTAATCCTCATAATACATTTTTCAAAATTCGGTTTGGATGTGGTGAATTTACTAAAGTCATGAACATAAAAAAACGTGACCGTTGTACGTGCTTTGGGAAGGCCGGTTGGGCTTTTTTTGGAATTATATTGTATGTTTAATCATGAAAATAGTTTTTATGAATTATAGTGTTACCATCGCCACAGTATTGCTTCTGTTGTTGATCGTTTGCAGTTGCGGCGAGAAAAAGGAGGGTGAACACGAGTGGAGAGAGTATCTCGGAGGGCCCGACAGAAATCATTACTCCATGCTCAGTGAGATAGATCAGTCAAACGTCAGTAAGTTAAGCGTGGCATGGGAGTATCATACAGGTGATAGCGGTCAGGTTCAGTGTAATCCGATTATCGTCAATGGACTTTTGTATGCTGTGTCTGCTGCCGTTCAGCCTTTTGCCCTTGATGCCGCCACCGGAAAGGAAATCTGGAGAATTCGGGATACGACAGGCACCACGTGGTACGGAACCAACAGAGGGGTGACTTATTGGGAAGAGGATGATGATAAACGGATTCTCTACACGAAAGAATCATGGCTGTATGCTGTTAATGCACTGACAGGAAAGCCAATACGCTCGTTTGGAGATAGCGGGCGGGTGAGTCTTAGTTCGGGTCTGGGGCCAATGGCCAAACACCGCTTCGTCATATCGAATACGCCAGGTACTGTCTTTGAGGATCTTATTATTATGCCGTTGAGACTCTCCGAAGGAAATGACGCGCTGCCTGGATATATACAAGCCTTTCACATCAAAACGGGTAAACTGGCATGGGTATTTAAAACCATTCCCGGTCCCGGTGAAGTTGGATATGACACATGGCCACCGCAGGCTTATCAGGACTCAACTATAGGTGCAGCAAATAATTGGTCCGGTATGTCTATTGACCGGGCGCGTGGAATTCTTTTTGTCCCAACAGGTTCCGCTGCTTTTGATTTTTATGGTTCCAACCGCCATGGCAGTAACCTATTCGCAAACACGTTGCTGGCATTGGACGCAAAATCAGGGAAAAGGATATGGCACTTTCAAATGGTTCATCATGATATCCTGGATCGCGATGCACCGGCACCTCCCAATCTGGTTACTGTAACACAACATGGAAAACGTATTGACGCTGTCGCACAAATTACGAAACAAGGCTATGTGTTTATGTTTAACCGGGAGACTGGTGAACCCCTGTTTCCAATCGAGGAAATCGCGGCCCCTTCATCTGATATTCCCGGTGAAGAGGCATGGCCCACACAACCTCGACCCGTAAAGCCACTACCCTATGCCAGGCAGACCCTCGCAGCTGACGATGTAAGTCCTATTGCAAGAAATAAAGAAGAACTCCAGGAAACGCTGAAGAAAAGCCGAAGTGAAGGGCCTTATACGCCATTATCCAGACAAGGCACCATTATCTATCCTGGACTCGACGGAGGAGGTGAATGGGGAGGTGCGGCCGTTGACCCAGATGGAATTATGTATCTGAACAGCAATGAAATGGCCTGGCTTATTTCATTGGATACTTTGGTTCCAAAAAGTGAGTCTATTCATCCCGGGGCCCAGTTGTATACGACGAATTGTGCTTCTTGCCACGGCGCAGAACGGAAAGGTAACCCGGGCAGTGGTTTTCCCTCCCTGGTGAACCTGAAGGACCGTCAAAGCCGAGACCAGGTGTCTCACCTGATCTCCGGAGGCAAGGGGATGATGCCTGCCTTTAAGCGATTTAATGAAACTGAGTTGAAGCTGCTGGTTGCTTTCCTGTTTGGTGACAAGGTTGACGTTCCGGAAGCGAAGAAGGAAGCAGGAAGCCCTGCGCGGAAAAAGAGTTATCGGATATCCGGTTATATTAAATTCTTAGACGTCGACGGATACCCGGCTGTAAAGCCACCATGGGGGACGCTCAATGCTATTGATCTTAACACAGGCGAATACCTTTGGAAAAAAACATATGGCGAATATCCCGAACTTGCTGCAAAAGGAATCCCACAAACAGGATCTGAAAGTTATGGCGGGCCCGTTGTCACGGCCTCAGGGATTCTGTTTATCGCGGGTACCCGGGACCGCAAGTTCAGAGCCTATGCAAAAAAGACCGGCGAGTTACTTTGGGAGACGACGCTGCCGGCTGCCTCTTTTGCTACACCAAGCACCTATAGTGCGAATGGCAAACAATATATTGTTCTTGCCTGTGGAGGAACCAAGTTGGGTGCCCCCAAGGGCGACAGCTACGTGGCATTCTCACTAAGTGAATAAGGAAATACTCCCTACCCCGAATTTTGGTATTTGATGGTTATTCAGAACTAATTGATTCCTTCAAACATCTAATCGGCATCGGTGTATAAACTTAGACAAACCTATGAGACAACTATTCATTCTGATCATCCTGCATGGTATAACATTGCATGTATCTGCGCAGGAGGTGAGAAATAAAGCAATCGAAAAAAGAGCGAGGGAATTTCATCGGGTAATGGGGCTGGAGGATAGAGGGCAGTGGAAAAAATTCGTTACGGAAAATTACAGCCAGGCATTAATAGATAAACCAATGAAATCGGTGGTTAATATTAATTCTCAGGCCACCGCAACAACGGCAGAAAATCTCGAGGAAAAGACCGGGATGTTCCAAAGGCTTCATCAGGACTTTGGAGACAGCAAAATAGTTTCATTAAAGACAGTGGATGATAATCTTGAAATGATTCTCGAAAGTACCAAAGGTCTGAAAGGGACTTTTAACCTGAAGTTCGATAAAAAGGAACCTTATCTGATTGACGGAATCGGTATCGACGTAACAAGCCGGTAGTCTGGTCGTTTGGTTGCCGCCCGCTTCGTGTTTAGGAATTCTTTTCTGCTATCCAGTCCGTTGAATAGCTTTGACATATTTCGGATTTCAATTACTTAGTGAGTTTATGTCCCACAAATAATACCCAGGGGTTTTTATCCGGAGCGCTAAATACTCCGCCAATTGGTGCAGTTTGTTGTGATGTAAACTCTCCGGTCTTTGGATTGAACCAGACGTATGGCAGGTCTGTGGGTACATTTTTTATAGTTATCTCGCCACCTGATTCCAGATAGGAAACATAAAATATGCCTTCCTTCGCAAGCAAGGGTATATTTCCGCCAGTAAGATCCCATCGTTTCTCCATGTCCACGAAGTCATACCCCTTGAACGCCTTGGAAACAAACCCTGCATAGTTGCTACCCTCCAGGGCGATAGCCTCGCGCCATGAAACCGGCTGATCCGTCCAGAGTGGCCATCCTGGCTCGTCTACCGTCAATTTCCATTGCCACAAACCAGCCGCTCCATAAACGATCCCCATGGTTCCGCCATGCATAAGCTGCGTCCATGCTTCTTGTCCCTGCCACCAACCCAGGCCATACTTGCCGCCTCCCATTCCTTCATAGGTTGGCTCGCCATTTAAGTTGGCCTTCGTGGGCTTGTTTGTATACATCTCTTCTACTTTATACGTCAGGTGTTTTCCATCATGACCACTCTGAGCCCATTGAAAGTCCAGCCAGTCGTCGCTCTGATACGTGCGGTTATAATGAAATGCCTTTGCGCTATCCCCTTGCGCCCATGTTGGCATATAATTGTCCGCCGGGCTATAATGAATGCCCGCGGGCTGTCCATAACAATCCCAGGTTTCGATGGTTTCTCCACCCGGTCTCACTCCGGGATCACGACCGGTTCCGTCACCACTTACAAGCCAGAAAGCGGGCATACTTCCGTAACGAGCTACCAGGTATTTACAATACCGGGAGTATTCAATTGGGTCGGCTGTCGTGCCTAGAACAGTTTTTCCTTTCCACCCATAGCCATGAAACACAGGTTGATAGACGGGAACAATACCGTGGTTGACCAACGTGGAAACAAGCGAATCGAGGTATTGGAAATAGTCAGGCTTTAATTTATTCAGGTGACCATCCGGAAGGTCTTCAAATCCTCTGGCAAACCCCAGAATTTCATCCCTTGATTCGGGTCCCTCCGCATAGCGGTCAGGTTGAACAGACATCAGCAATGCCACATTAAACCCCTTTCGATGCCGGTCTTCAGCATACGTTTTTACCTGCTCATTTTTTGCCCGAAAGGGTATTGCCCACGGAGTGTCTCCAACAACAAGAAAAGGTCTTCCATCATGGTGTACAACATTTCGTTTCTGGGGCGACATACGTAAAAGACCGTGCTGAAGCAATTCATTACTTCCCGTATATGGCACCGACTTCAGTGAGCCAGTCTGTTTGGATAACCCGGGAGCATCCTGATCGGCATGTGTCGTCCAGGTCCAGGTAGATCCTGCGTCCGGCGGAGCGAACCGTATCTTCCAGGTGTTTCCTCCATCCCAGAACGCCGGTCTGACTAATGAATCCCCAATGCCATTGGAAAAGACAGCCCAAACGGATACATCGGTGTACGGGTTCGAATACACCTTAGAGGATGTGAGAGTGAATTCAAACGTTGTCCACTGCTGGACGTCATTCGATTCATTTATGTTGCTGCCGCATCCTGATAAATAAAGGCTGATAAGCAATACAAAGGGAAGATATTTCATACGGATTTGACACGGTTGGAATTGTGTAGAGAGATTCAATTCCAAGTTCAGAAATAATCAGTTCAGAAAAAAGTGTAAATACCAGCCGGCACTACAATGGCGATCAATCAGGTAAAGAAAAAAACGAGAAAAATGTTTTGCATAATGGTAAGGGTAATAAAAAATATTTTCGCGGACAGCTAACGATCTACACGTGTTGTATTTTCAAGCTCCAGAATCACATCCGAACCGTAGGCCATCGCCGGCGTTTGGTATCCGGGCTTGAAATTACCGCGAAGTATTTTTTCTGCTATCAAAACACTGGTCTTTGCAGTAAGCGTATAACCGTTGACCGTCTCCAGTGTGCTGGAACAGACTTCTCCCCGCTCATTCCATACCTTACCCCACAGTCGGCTTCTGGCGATCGTCCTTTGTTCATCTCCAGGACCGGATTTTCTTTTATCTATTTTCGCTCGCAGGTAATCCTTAAACCACTGCCGACGAAGCAACCAGTTCACGTACTTACTAAGGCGGGCGAACCGGATCATTTTATCACTTGCGCCCATGTATACTTCTATATTCGGTATCCCTGTACTTCTCCACGCAGTTGAAATATCACCCCATGAAATATTCAATGCTTTTGTTTTATACGCTCCGAAATCTACTTCCATCACTTTCGCGCCAAACGGAACTTCCTCAAGCTTCCCCTCTACGCGTACCGTGCTACCTCTACCCAGCGACTCGACGCCGGTCCTGGCGGTGCCCCTTGATAATCCACCTTTGGACATACTGAAGGCAAGTTGCAGATGCGTGGCACTAGGCAGTCGTTGTTTCAGATGGACCGCCAGACAATCGGATGGTACAACGTCAAATCCGACACCCGGCATGATCATAATGCCGGCTTGATCGGCCTGCCTGTCGTAACCAGCCAGCCTTTCGAATACCTGATGCTCTCCGGTTATATCCGTATAGTGTACGCCGGTTTCGATACACGCATTCACCATTGTTTCAGCGGTGTGCTGAAACGGACCTGCACAATGGATAACCAGGTTGCCTCGCGTTAGCAACCTCTTAAGGGATTCAATATCCTGGAGATCAACTACTTCAAATGAATACCCTGAACTCTCAGATTGTTTTTGCAGCGCATCGCGGTTCCGGCCAGCTAGAATCACCTGCAGATTTTTTGATTTACATTCCTCGGCTATAAGCTTACCGGTGTAGCCATATGACCCATACAATATGATAGTGTCATTCTTCATGTCGCAAAATACGACAAGATTTTGCCGAACGAACCGAACTTCAGGCGGTAGTCATTTATAGTTGGTGACCTTACCTTCATTTCTTAATTTTAAACAACTCAACACGTATATGAGAAAACCCATTTTAATTCTCCTGTCCTGCTTCGTTCTATCAGCCGGGTTTGGTCAAACCAAAAGGATTGCCGGTTTTTCGGAAGCTTCCGGTAAGACACAAACAGAAGCCGAGCGAAAATTTGACAGCTACTTAAATCCGTCGAACCTGGATCTGTGGATGAAACGGCTGGCAGCGAGACCACATCACCTGGGTTCTGCTTACGGTAAAGAAAGTGCGGTCTACATCCGTGATCTATTCAAAAGTTGGGGATATGAGGCTGAGATTGAAACGTATAAGGTACTTTTCCCGACACCCAAAGTGAGGATACTTGAGTTAACGTCTCCCGGAAAATTCAAGGCCACATTAAAAGAGCCGACACTTCGTGAAGATGCTACGAGCGGTCAGGCAAATGAACAGCTGCCAACATATAATGCATGGTCAGCCGACGGTGATATTACCGGTGAGCTGGTGTATGTTAATTATGGAGTCCCGGCTGACTATGAGCAACTTGAACGAATGGGTATCGACGTAAAAGGCAAAATCGTTATCGCCCGATACGGAGGGTCCTGGAGAGGTATTAAACCAAAAGTGGCACAGGAACACGGAGCGATTGGTTGCCTCATCTATGCAGACCCTGAAGAAGATGGATACTACCAGGGTGACGTTTACCCCAAAGGCCCCTTTAAAAGTATGGCGGGTGTACAACGTGGGTCGGTCGTAGATTTGCCGGTTGCTCCCGGGGATCCGCTTACTCCTGGTATCGGTGCAACGGACACGGCCCCTCGCATCGATAAAAAGGACGCGGTAAACCTGCTGAAAATTCCGGTTCAACCAATTTCAGCCGCCGATGCGCTTCCTTTACTAACCGCGCTGGCTGGCCCGGTTGTTCCTCCGGGTTGGCGAGGAGCATTACCAATCACGTACCACGTTGGCCCCGGTCGCGCCGTTGTTCACCTTAAACTTGAATTCAACTGGGATATGGTGGATTGTTACAACGTCATCGCTAAGCTGAAGGGTAGTGAACTTCCTGATGAGTGGGTTATCCGCGGAAATCATCACGATGCATGGGTCAACGGTGCCAGTGATCCTGTCAGTGGAATCATTGCCCTGATGGAAGAGGCGCGTGCCGTAAGTGAATTGGTAAAGACGGGCTGGAAACCAAAACGCACACTGGTGTATTGTGCCTGGGATGGCGAAGAGCCCGGTTTAATTGGTTCAACGGAATGGGTTGAGCATCATGCCAACGAGCTGCGTCAGAAGGTGGTGGCCTACATCAACTCGGATGGAAATACGAGGGGCTTTCTGAATGCAGGCGGATCTCATACCCTGGAAGATATGGTAGCCGAAGTGTCCAGGGATGTGGTGGATCCTCAGACAGGTATTTCCGTACTGGAAAGAAGAGTGTCACTGGATGCTGTAAACAGTGCCGTTGTAAAGAAAAGAAAAGAAATTCTGGATAAACATTCCCTGACGCTTGGTGCCCTGGGGTCCGGATCGGATTACAGTCCCTTTTTTCAACACCTTGGAATTCCTTCGTTAGACCTGAGTTTTAGCGGTGAAGGAGACGGCGGGGAGTATCACTCCATCTACGACTCCTATGATCACTTCATCCGGTTTAAAGACCCGGGATTTGTTTATGGAATAACCCTGGCTAAAGTAGCAGGCCGTGTAACTTTACGGTTGGCGAATGCCGATGTTTTGCCTTTTGATTTTAAAGCTTTCCATCGTACGGTGACCAATTATCAAACTGAGCTGATAAGTCTACTCGAAACCCAACGCGAACGAACTGATGTTGAGAACCAGATGATCAGGGAAAAGCGATACACCTATGCAGCCGACCCCACACAGAAGTACTTTCCTCCTGCCGTCAAAGAAGATGTCCCCTTTCTGAATTTTTCGAGCTTGCAAAACGCGTTGTCTGCTCTTGAGAAAGAATCAGCAGTATACTCCGGACTTGTGACTGACGGACCTGCGTCGCTTCCAACTTCTTCCACCCAGGCTCTTAACAAAATACTTTATCAGGCAGAACAGAAGCTCATGCATCAACCCGGTCTGCCGCAACGACCATGGTTTCGGCATACCATTTATGCACCGGGTTTTTATACAGGGTATGGCGTCAAGACGTTGCCCGGTATTCGCGAAGCTATTGAGCAACGGAGTTGGAAGGAAGCACAGGAGCAAATTGAAATCGTTGCGCTGGTTATCGAAAAGTATAACGAGGAAATCCGCTCCGCGTCAAAAATACTAACGACGCACTGATAGTTATTTTAATGTCACACGGACTGGGTGTGTTAAATCTGTGAGTAAGGTTTTGTTTCTGGCCCGACCCGTATCCCCGTCGTACACATAATACCGATAGGCTGCCTTAACGGTTTGACCAGGCGCAATGGTCAACGGACCATCCACAACAGGCGTGTATGCCCAATACGGCATCGTAGGGTGAACGCGGATGGCTTGCGGATAACGAATGTTGTCAGGGAAACCCAATACAGTTACTCCCACGGTCTCCCCGTTAATCATTCCTGAAGTATTTACAAATGATACATGTTTTCCATTTGCATTTTTGAGGTTATACAACGAATCGGTTTCAATCTGCCAGCGGTTCTGAAATGCTGCTGAATCATCCGGACTCCATTGTTTGGCGCCTCTGAAAGCGAACCCGCCGTAGTGGTACTTGTTGAGAAATAAAGTGTCCTTACTGGTATTTGATTGTTCCGATTTCAGGTCAAATAAAAAATAGTCTTCGAAGGGATATACCGTTATTGTCCACAATTCCTCCAGGACTTGTCCATGTTCCTTGCTCACGTGGCTAAGGTTCACTTGTAAAACGCCTGCGACGGCACCGCTTTCAAAATGTACGAGATCCTTGTGGACTACATCTCCGGTACGCAAATGCTGATTCCAGAAATCAACGGCAGTGTTTTTGAATTTGGTATTCACCCAGGCCGACATTATACCGTGCTGATGCACATGGCCAATGGGAAAATCATCGGTAACGATTATTCCTCGCGGTGTTCTCAAGGGATGGATAAATCCACTTCTTCCATAATATTCCGGGTTACCAGCAGGAGGTTGTTCTCTTTTGGTATGATAAAACAACAACGGCTTGTCTTTGATAGTGACCTGCAGACCGTCATCTGACTTTTCTATCCTGACTGGTTGTTTCTTTTTGGCCGAAGTCTTAATGAATTTATAGGTGGCCACTTCGTGTGGTTCAAGAGAGTCAGGGAGGACAAACAAAAATTGTCCGGGACCTATGGATTGAACATCCGACACACGCCCCGTTTTTACATTCCTAAGTTGGTACCCATCGATGCTCAGGTTCTTTGACGTCGATACATATACCGGAGTGTTCTTTCTTCCAAAATCTAACGCATCTACTTCGATCTGAGGGAGTTTCTGCCCCTTTAATTGCTGGAGGCAAAGGATACTTATCAAACTCAAGATTAACTTCAGTTGGTACATGGAATATTAATTTCTAATTGGTTGTGATAACTCTTCAGGTTCCGGATTTCTGGAAATTAAGAAATAGGATTCATTTTTCCTTTGTTTAATGAAACCTTAATCGTAATATTACGATTAATATAAGAAATGGGAATAACAAAAACAGAGGGTTTTACCAAGGCACAGGTGGAGTTGGCGGCGTTAGCCAAAGCACTTGGGCACCCGGCACGCGTCGCCATACTACAGTTTCTGGCAGCAAAGAAGTCTTGCATCTGCGGCGACATTGTGGATGAATTGCCCCTTTCACAATCTACGGTATCACAACATCTGAAAGAACTAAAAAATGTTGGCCTTATTAAGGGAGACATTGAAGGGCCCAGTGTATGTTACTGTATCGATGAAAAGGCATGGATAAAAGCTCAAAAAAATGTAACCGACCTATTCAGTAAGTTTAATACTTGTTGCTAAAATTTTTTCTTTCCATTCATCGCAATATTACGATTAATATAAACCAATAGATAATATGAAAACAACGGACACCGCCGATCAAATTAAGGAAATTGTTAAAGAGAAATATGGCCAGATAGTTGACCAGAGCAGGGAGCAAAATGCATCGGGTTGCTGTGGGGCGAAGTGTGGTTGCGCCACGTCGGATACAGCAATTATGGCTGAGGACTATTCAAAGCTAGCGGGTTATGTTCCTGATGCCGACCTGGGCCTTGGTTGTGGATTGCCAACAGAATTCGCGCTGATCAAAGAAGGCAATACTGTCGTTGATCTGGGCAGTGGCGCTGGCAATGACGCGTTTGTCGCACGTTCCATTGCTGGAGCAGGTGGAAAAGTGATTGGTATTGACATGACGGAAAAGATGATTGACAAAGCCCGTACTAACGCCGAGAAACTAGGGTTCAACAATGTCGAGTTCAGATTGGGGGATATTGAAAATATGCCACTAAATAGTGCGATGGCAGATGTCGTTGTAAGTAATTGTGTTTTGAATCTGGTGCCAGATAAAGTCAGGGCTTTTGAGGAAGTATATCGTGTTCTCAAGCCAGGTGGGCACTTCAGTGTTTCTGATATAGTTCTGGAGGGAGACCTTCCTGAAAGCTTCCGCGCCAGTGCAGAAATGTACGCTGGATGCGTTTCCGGTGCCATCCAAAAAGATGAATACCTGAAAATCATTAAGACGACCGGGTTTGAGGATATCATTGTACAGAAGGAAAGGCAAATTACACTTCCGGATGAAATCCTTTCTGTCTATCTCAACCCATCAGAAGTTGAAAAATACAAAACCAGTAAATTCGGAATCTATAGTATTACGGTTTATGCAGAAAAACCAACAGAGGAAAAGTAAAAGAAATCAGAACCTTGTTGCGCTCCGGGGTTGTGATGCTTAAATTTGGAAATGGAATTACAATTGAAGACGATAGCCGATGAAGATAATTTCCAAGCCTTCCGCGCTCAGCTGAAGTCCTCCGACCTTCCGGCAGATGATCTTGATTACAAGAAGGACCTTCTCGTTGGATATTTCGAGGACGGTGCCATAGTAGGAACCGGTGGATTGGAGATTTATGGTAGTTATGGATTACTGCGTTCGTTATCCGTGAAACTGGGCACTCGGGGAAAGGCTTTAGGCACTGCTATAACAGAATTCCTCATTGCCGAAGCACGGAATAGAAATCTGAAGGGAATTTATCTGCTGACAGAAACGGCACAGGGTTTTTTCCTCCGTAAGGGATTCAGTCAGGTTTCAAGGGATAATGTTCCAGACGTTTTAGAAGCCTCTTCAGAATTCACTCACGTTTGCAGCAAGACGGCAGTGGCCATGCACCTTCCACTGGAATAACGTAATTGATGACTTGTACGGATGAACCGGTACCATCAACGTTAGTTGCCGTTAAAATTTCTTCACTCTGACCCCGTGGATTTGTTTTATTCCTACCATACGTTAGGGAATAAAAAAAGCCAATTCCTAAATCGTTAATGGCAAATCCAAATTACATTTGCGCACTATTCGGACCTGCATGAAGATCAATAAGTATTTTGTAATCGATTTCGACAGCACTTTTACCAAAGTAGAAGCATTTGATGTGCTGGCCGATATCTCGTTAAAGGATCACCCCGAAAGAGAACTGCGCAAACAGCAGATTATTGATATCACAAATCAGGGCATGAATGGTACACTGTCAGTGCGGGAGTCGCTTGAGCGAAGGCTGAGTCTGTTGTCTTTATCGAAGAGTCACCTGGCACCACTCATCAATATACTGAAAGACAAAGTTTCGGAATCCTTTAAACGCAACCGCGAGTTTTTTACAAGCTATGCCGACAATATCTACATCATGTCAAATGGGTTCCGCGAGTTTATCGAACCTATCGTTACGGAATACGGCATTAAGCCGGAAAATATACTGGCAAATGAATTTCGTTTTGATAAAGAGGGCCGGGTAGTTGGCTTTGATGCCGGGAATCCATTATCATCGAACAATGGAAAGGTGGAGCAATTGAAACGGTTGAACCTTCCCGGAGATGTGTACGTGATAGGTGATGGATACACAGACTACGAAATCAAAAACTCGGGGCTTGCCAATAAATTTTACGCCTTTACTGAAAATGTAGAACGCGAAACAATTACCAGTAAAGCAGACCATATTACTCCGAGCCTGGATGAATTTTTATACCTCAATAAATTGAATACGGTGGTTTCTTATCCAAAGAACAGAATCAATGTACTCTTACTGGAGAATGTTCATCCGGTAGCGACTGAATTGCTCAGATCGGAAGGGTTCAATGTCGAGACGTATCACGCAGCACTGAGCGAAGAGGAACTTTGTGAAAAAATAAAAAATGTCTCGGTGCTGGGCATCCGATCCAAAACCCAGGTTACAGCGAAGGTGCTCGAGCATGCTAACCGGCTAATGGCTATTGGTGCGTTTTGTATTGGAACCAATCAGATTGATTTAAAAACTGCCACAAAAAAAGGCGTTGCTGTGTTTAACGCGCCGTTTAGCAATACACGATCTGTAGTTGAACTGGCCGTTGCCGAAATGATTATGTTGATGAGAAGCATTGTCGACAAGTCTGTAAAAATGCACAAGGGCACCTGGGACAAGTCAGCTAAAGGTAGTTACGAAGTGCGGGGCAAAAAGCTGGGTCTGATCGGATATGGAAACATTGGAACTCAGCTTTCCGTGATCGCCGAATCGCTTGGGATGAAGGTGCTTTATTATGACACTGAAGAAAGACTTTCGCTGGGCAATGCAGTAAAGTGCAAAACCATGAAAGAAGTTCTTGAGCATGCAGATGTAATCTCGCTTCATGTTGATGGTCGCGAGTCAAATCACAACCTGATCAGCACCCGCGAATTTGGCTGGATGAAAAAGGGGGTGATCTTCATCAACCTCAGCCGTGGCCATATCGTTGATATACAGGCGTTGCGTGAAAACATCCTTTCCGGTAAAGTCGCCGGATGTGCAATTGATGTGTTTCCTTACGAACCCGTAAGCAACGACGAAGAATTTGAGTCTCCCTTGCGGGGCCTGCCTAATACCATACTAACGCCGCATATCGGTGGCAGTACTTCCGAGGCACAAGAAAATATCGGCAATTTTGTACCTGCCAAGATTATGGATTACATCAATACAGGCGGTACCTCAAACAGCGTAAGCTTTCCAAATTTAACCTTACCCCTACTGGAAAATGCGCACCGGCTCATTCATATTCACGAAAATGTTCCTGGCATTCTTGCTAAAATAAACCAGACCCTCGCCAAAAATGGAATTAATATTGTGGGCCAGTATCTGAAGACCAATGAATCAATCGGTTATGTAATTACAGACATCAATAAGGAATACGATAAAGATGTCATTAAGGAGTTAAGGCAAATCGAAAATACAATCAAGTTCAGAGTATTATATTGATCGACGGTGCCGAGAGGAAAGAACTCCCTTTTCCGTAAAAAATAAAAAAGCCCACTAGGTCTGGAGAGGTGTTTCTGAACCCCATAGAAGACAAGTTTTGAGCTGCAATTATCCGCAACCTTCTCCTGTTATCCTGCTTTTTGGGCGAGGACCCGATTCCCGATTGCTCGGGGCGGGGTGAAGCCTGATTTTGTATAACCGCTACACTCGGTATTGTTTATATTGTTAGGTTCAGCAAACGTGTCCCAAACCCAAGTGGGATTTAATTCAAACTTAAGTAAAACACTTGTGCACAACAACCTTGATAAAAAAGTAATTTTTAACTAAGCGCCTTCGTTGCCAGTGTTTATTTTTGCCGCTCCATGATAAATCCTGTTATAAATTTCACCCCTGGCCCCTCCCAGTTGTACTTCACGGTAGAGGATCATATGAAGGTTGCTTTCCGAGAAGGGATTCCATCGTTATCACACCGCAGTAAAAAGTTTAGTATCATTTATAGCGAAACGGTGGAAGGACTTCGGGAGCTGTTGGGTATTCCCCAAGGTTATCATGTATTTTTCACTGGATCAGCTACGGAAATTTGGGAACGGGTAATACAAAATCTGGTTGAGCAAAATTCATTTCACCTGGTGAACGGGTCGTTTTCCAGGCGGTTTTATGAAATTGCACAACAGCTGAATAAGAAACCCACTAAAGTTGAAGTCAGCGCCGGGCTCGGTTTCGACGCGCTTCCGCCCATACTTCCCGTGACAGAGTTAATCGCCGTTACGCAAAATGAAACAAGCACGGGTGTGAGCGTACCACTGAGCCTTATTGCCGAGCTCCGGCAATCAAATCCATCTGCCTTGCTCGCTGTCGATGCTGTATCGTCACTCCCCTACCCGGATTTTGATTATACGATTCTTGACTCCGTATTTTTTTCAGTGCAAAAAGGTTTTGGACTTCCCGCGGGACTAGGCGTATGGATGGTTAACGACCGGTGCGTCGCTAAGGCTGAACAACTTTTATCACGGGGTATTTCTATCGGTTCGTATCACAGTATTCCTGGTTTGCAATCGAATGCAGTCAACTATCAGACGCCGGAGACGCCCAATGTATTGGGTATCTATTTACTAAGCAAAGTAGTGGCTGATATGGCAAGACGAGGAATAAAAGCTATCCGACACGAAACGGATTACAAGGCGGCGCTTTTATATCAGTTTTTCGAAAAGCATCCTAGTTGGAAACCTTTTGTTACAGACAAGTCCAAACAATCCAGAACGGTTATCGTGGCAAACACCGGCGACCATACGGAGAGAATCACGAAAGGCCTACTTGCAAAGGGAATACAACCCGGAGATGGTTATGGCGCATCAAAAAAGAGTCAGCTCCGGTTCGCCAATTTCCCTACCCACTCGAAAGAACATTTTGAATTATTGGTCGATACCCTGGAGTCAATATAGAACGTTCGGGTCGCGTTTGAATTATACTTCTGTGAGCGTATTTGCCCGTTCCATGTCGTTTCCCGATCTTGAAGTTTATTTGGGTAGTCTTAAACCTTTTGGTTCAACGTGCGTCTAAGGTCGGAATTCAAGCTATTCTTCTTTGGAAGATAAAGAACTACTCCTCAAGATCCGAAACCCGGAAACCAGAAACTATGGTTTCAATTTGCTTGTGCGCGAGTACCAGAAACGCGTCTACTGGCATGTCCGTAAAATGGTTATCGACCATGACGACGCAGATGATATCACCCAGGAAGTCTTTATTAAAATTCATAAAAGTGTAGATGGATTCAGGGAAGATGCTCAGTTGTACACGTGGATCTACCGGATTGCGACGAATGAATGTCTCACTTTTCTCCAGCGAAAGAAACGACGATTCTTTTTACCTATTGGAGATGTGGAAGGCGAGCTAATGGCCAAACTGGACAGCTCACCCCATGTATCGGGCGATGAGATTACCCTGAAGCTTCAAAAAGCTCTTCTTAAACTACCTGATAAACAACGCCTTGTGTTCAATATGAAGTACTTTGATGATATGCCCTACGAACAGATTTCAGAAATAACACAAACGAGCGTAGGAGCTTTGAAAGCTAGCTTTCATCATGCCGTAAAGAAAATTGAGGATATTTTGTCGGAGTGATTAAACCATTGCATACTTATCTGGTCAAATAGCTGAAATATGAAAAAGCTGGAAGAAATACCGAAGAATGAGGTTTTTAAGGTCCCGGAAGGATACTTTGAAAATCTGCCGGGCATCATTCAGGCACGGGTGGCACAACAAAACAAGGCTAAAGAATTCAGGCCTGTTTTTACATACGCTTTGCGATTTGCCCTCCCTGCCATTTTTCTTTTTGCCGTTGGTTTATTCTGGCTTACCCGCCCGGATCAAACACCAACAGCCGAATCCATTTTGGCCTCCATTCATACTGAAGATCTGGTGGCCTACCTGGAGGATGGTGATCTTACAACGGAAGAATTGCTGGAGGATGTTTTGTTAAGTGATGAAGATGCCAGACAAATCGAAGGTGCTGTTTACGAGCAGGAATGGAGTGACGCAAGTGTTGAAGATATATTAGATGAAATAGATATAAATACCTTTTAGCGATGAAAGCCTTACTTAAAATAGTATTCGTATTGATGACCTTTACTGCCTTAGCGCAGGAGGATGAAATACCAGCAGCACAGGATCCCAAAGTTCGGGACAAGATTCAGGCTGCACGCGTTGCCTACATTACCGATCAGCTTGCCCTTACTCCTGCGGAGGCGGAAAAATTCTGGCCCATCTACCGTGAGTTTTCAGAAAAACGCCGGGAAGTCAGACAACAATTAAAGGTTAACAGGCAAACTGCAGACCCCAATAAGACAACGGAACAAATTGAAAGAGAGATGGTCGATCAGCAATTCAAAATAAAGCAGCAGGAACTAAATCTGGAAAAGGATTACTCGGGCCGGCTGTTGCAGGTGATCAGTGCTCAAAAACTCAGAACATTACCGGATGCGGAACGAAGGTTCAGACAAATGATTCTGGAACAGATTCAGCGAAGGCAGATGCAACACGAGAGACAACGTAATCTGCAGGATCAATCGCAAAAGAGACTTCAGGAACGCAACAACTAAACGATTCTAAAGCCTCACATGCACTCGTGTAGAAGGTGGTTATGTGTTATGCTGCTTTCAGCTTCCTCTGCAACGTGTTTTGCACAGGAAGCTGATTCGTTATTTCTATCCGAAGTTGAGGAGTTTACCTTTGAAGATTCACTTGACATCTTTAATCTGATTGATAGCATCCTTCAATACGGAAACCTGGGTGGTTCACAGTTAGCAGTCAGGCTTGGTTACAACAGCAATGTTCTTTCAGCAGGACGCACGCTGGGTATTGAGAATTTCGGAATGACTCCGGGTATTTCCTATTATCATAAGTCCGGCTTTTATGCAGATGTATCCGGTTACTGGAGCAAGGATTTTGATCCGTCTTATTATCTCACCATCACCTCTGTGGGTTACATGCATAGCTTTACTAAGAAGTTCTCATTCATGACAGGATACGATCGTTATTTTTATAACATGAACGAGGAAGATGGTTATGTTCCCTATAAGAATACGTTGTCGGTTACTCCTATGTTGGACATCAAACCCATACTGTTCACGCTGAACTATTCATTCTATTTCGGCGATTCGTACGCGAACAGAATAATGCCAGGGTTCTATCTCGTACTCGAGAAAAAAAATCTGGGATTCATTGACCGGATTGCTATCTCCCCTTCTTTCTTCGTACTCTTCGGCGATGAAAGACTAAGTGAACTGGAGTTTATTCCGCCCAGAACAATAGCCGAGGCACGGGCCAATAAGCAACTCTATGGAACGATCTTCAGACTTGTAGAAACAACCACCACTGTCTTTGGTGTTATGAATTACTCTTTCGGTATTCCGTTAACGGTTACTGCGAAAAATTGGGCATTCGCCTTTACATATGCCTACAATATTCCAAAGGCTTTACCCGGCGAACCCCTGACATTGTCGGAAAGCAGCTATTTGTCAGGTAGTTTAACCTATTTTATAAACTTCAAGCGGAAAAAATTTCCTTTGTAAAATAGCAGGGTTTAGATATTTTGCGGCCGTCTACGAACCACGTGCAGAATGCCCAGATTCACTCCCGTTTGTCTCCTGATAAACTTCCTTTGTGCGCCGCTTTTCTCTCAGGATTACCGATGGCAGCAGCGCGTGGAGTATACCATGGATGTGAGACTGGATGTTACCTCACACCAGCTTGCCGGAAGTCAAAAGCTCACCTATTATAATAATTCAAAGGACACCTTAACAAAGGTATATTACCACCTTTACTTCAATGCCTTCCAGCCTGGCAGTATGATGGACGTACGATCACGGAACATCGCTGATCCCGACGCACGTGTTAGAGATCGTATATCTAAACTCAGCAATGAGGAAATTGGGTACCAGCACATTCGTAGCCTGAAGCAGGATGGTAAGGAAGTCGCGCATAGAACAGAGGGTACCGTCCTTGAAGTAACGCTATCCAAACCGATCCTGCCAAATACGAAGGCCCTGTTCGAAATGACCTTTGAAGCACAGGTGCCCATTCAGATCAGACGGTCGGGCAGAAATAGCAGGGAAGGTATTGCGTATTCCATGACGCAATGGTATCCGAAAATGGCTGAGTATGATTACCGCGGGTGGCACGCCAATCAGTACGTAGCCCGGGAGTTCCACAGTGTATGGGGAGACTTTGATGTAAAGATCACCCTCGACCCCACCTACATTATTGGTGGGTCAGGAATTTTACAAAACCCCGAAAAGATTGGATTCGGCTACGAGAAACCTGGCACTAAAGTCAAACGATCTTCAGGGGAACTCACCTGGCACTTTATAGCTAAGAACGTTATTGATTTTGCCTGGGCTGCTGACCCGGACTATGTACACGATAAAGCGATGGTACCAAATGGTCCTGAGCTCCACTTCTTCTATCAGCGCGGAGAAAAGACAACTGATAACTGGAAAAAAATGCAGGACGTTGCCGTTAAGCATTTTGCTTTTATGAATAAAAATTTTGGGAAGTATCCCTATGACGCCTATTCAATTATTCAAGGTGGCGATGGCGGGATGGAATATCCCATGTGCACCCTCATTACCGGAGAGCGTTCCTTTGGCAGCCTTTGTGGAACAATGATGCATGAAGCGTCACATAGCTGGTATCAGGCAATCCTGGCTTCCAACGAGGCATCCTATCCATGGCAGGACGAAGGGTTTGCAGATTTTTCCAGTCAGGAAGCACTGGCATTCATTTTTGGTACTCCCATGGCGAATGCACATGCCGACAGTTATACCGGATACTTTAACCTGATTAAGAGAGGACTACAGGAACCTATTAGCCAACACGCGGATCACTATTCAACGAATACAGCCTACAACGTTGCAGCCTATTCAATGGGCACCATTTTTTTAAATCAGATGAAGTATATCATCGGAGAGGACATCTTCTACAAAGGAATGAGAAACTACTACGAAAGCTGGAAGTTCAGGCATCCCGAACCAAACGATTTTATAAGGGTAATGGAGAAAACATCCGGTATGGAACTGAAATGGTATCTGAACTACTGGGTAAACACGACCAAACGAATCGACTATGGTATCCGGAATATTCTCAAACAGGATGGAGCAACTTTTATTACACTGGAACGAATCGGCGAATTCCCTATGCCTATTGATCTCGTCGTAACCTATACCAACGGCACAAAGGAACTGTTATATATCCCCACCAACGAAACACTTGGAAATAAAAAGCCCGAGAATATCTCGACGCAGCAAAAAAATCTTGAAGCCTGGCCATGGGTGTATCCGACGTATACCCTGAAAATCAACAATAGTTCGGAAATTACTTCCATAGAAATCGATCCGTCTTTGCGTATGGCTGATCTCGACAGGAAAAATAACAAGATAAACCTGGCAGAAGAGCTGAAGCCATTTGCTGATCCGGTACGATGATGTCTTTAGTGTGACCCTCTCTTTCGTACATGCCGCCTTCATGCTTTTTATTCCTGGCCTTTGCTTTCATCCCGATGCTATTTAGATTTATGACCGTATGACTGCAGATCAGGCAAAAAAAGAAATTGAGCAACTAACCAACTCGATAAATCATCACAACGAGCTTTATTATCAGCGAAGTAAGGCCGAGATCAGTGATTTTGAATTTGACGGTCTGCTATCCCGGCTGGCTGCTTTAGAAGAACAGTTTCCACAATTAAAACAACCTGATTCTCCTACCCAACGTGTTGGCGGAACCATAACCAAAGAGTTTGAAACGGTTCACCATCGGTATCCCATGCTTTCGTTAGGTAATACGTACAGTCAGGAAGAAATTGCAGACTTTGATGGCCGCGTGGCCAAAACGCTGGATGGTGAGGGGTATGAGTACTTTTGTGAACTAAAGTTTGATGGAGTCTCGATAAGTCTCATTTATGAGAATGGTCTATTAACGCGTGGTGTTACACGCGGCGATGGCGTTCGAGGCGATGATGTTACTGCTAATGTAAAAACGATACGCTCTATACCACTGGTTGTAAAGGGGAAAAATATTCCTGCGTTGTTTGAAGTACGGGGTGAAGTCTTTATGCCTAAGCAGATTTTTGAGCAGCTGAATAAAGAGCGCGAAGACATTGGGGAAGAACGGTATGCGAATGCTCGGAATACAACCTCCGGAACGCTGAAGATGCAAAACTCGGGTGAAGTAGCGAGGCGAAAGCTGAGTTGTTACGTCTATTTTCTGATGGGCGAAGGACTTGGTTTCAGGACACATGAAGAGAGTATCCATCAGCTGGAATCGTGGAAATTCAACGTATCCCCCACCTATCGAAAGTGTAAGGACATCAACGAAATACAAAAGTTTATAGAATATTGGGAGACCAAGAGGCAAACGCTTGAGCTTGAAACGGATGGTGTAGTGATAAAGGTCAACAGTCTTGATCAGCAACGCATGCTCGGGTACACGGCGAAGAGCCCACGGTGGGCAATTGCCTATAAGTACAAAGCTCAGAGCATAAGTACGCGATTAAATGGAATAACCTATCAGGTTGGAAGAACCGGTGCCGTCACCCCCGTTGCAGAGCTGGAGCCCATCTTTTTGGCGGGCACTACCGTAAAGAGGGCCTCCTTGCATAATGCGAATGAAATAGCCCGGCTCGATTTACGAATTGGCGATTATGTTTTTGTGGAAAAAGGCGGTGAAATTATTCCTAAAGTGACGGGTGTTGATTTAGAAAACAGGAAAGCGAATGTTATCCCAATAGTCTACCTTACCAAGTGCCCGGAGTGCAGTACCGGATTGGTGCGTGTTGAAGGAGAAGCTGCCTACTATTGTCCCAACGCCGGCGGCTGTCCGCCACAGATCCGGGGACGGATCGAACATTTTATCCAGCGAAAGGCTATGGATATTGACTCCCTAGGGGAAAAGACGATCGAGCAGCTTTATGTGCTGGGTTTAGTGAAGAGCCCGGCGGATTTGTACGATTTGAAGTATGAGGATTTAGGTCAACTTGAAGGGTTCAAAGATAAGTCAATCAAGAACTTACTGCAGGGAATTGAAAAATCAAAGCGGACTCCTTTTGAAAATGTCCTCTTTGCCATTGGTATTCGTTACGTAGGCAAGACAGTAGCAGAAAAACTGGGCCGGCATTTTAAATCAATTGACAAACTGGCGGGAGCGTCGAAAGAGGAATTACTTGCTGCACCCGAAGTGGGTGACAAGATTGCGCAAAGCGTGATTGAGTTTTTTGCCCTGCCTGAAAGCAAGCGCGAAATAGACCGCCTGAGAAAAGCCGGGCTCAACCTGGAGAGCACATCGAAAGAACCCGAAAAAGAAAGTGATATACTGGCAAATAAGTCTTTTGTGATTTCAGGCGTGTTTGAACAGTATGAACGTGATCAATTGCAGGAAATCATAATCCAAAATGGTGGCCGTGTTCTTTCTGCCGTTTCAGGAAAATTGGATTACTTGCTGGCAGGTGATAATATGGGGCCATCAAAACGTGAAAAAGCTGAAAAACTGGGAGTGAAAATCATTTCTGATAAGGATTTTGAAAATTTACTTAAAGGGAAAATTATTTAATGAATGTTATCAAGCTAAATTTCCTGAAAATAAGAACCGATTCGCAGCTGAAGAATAATAAAGCTTCGAGGAAAAATGTCCCCTATAGGGATGCTCATCAAATTGGAATAATATTCACGGTGGAGGATAAAAGTAAACATGATACCGTAAAAGAATTGATCAAAAAACTGGAGGCGGACGGAAAGCAGGTACAGGTGATCGAGTTCCTTCCGGATGACAAGCAGAATTATGAATTCAGGTTTAATTTCTTCACCAAAAAGGATCTTTCATTTTTTGGCAAGATTAACGCTCACGAGGCGATAAAATTCGCCGATGCTTCATTTGATTTCCTGTTTTACCTGGATACTTCGCCAAACCCCCTGATCTTATATCTGCTGGCTTCCAGCAAGGCAAAGTGTCGGGTCGGCCCGTCCTGGGACGATGGCCATCCGTATTTCGAGCTGATGATTGAGTCGAAACCAGACTTCAAGGTTATGGCAGATACCATGTATCAATATACATCTCAACTAAAATAAGGCAATGAAAAAACTTTACGGAACAGGTGTAGCCCTTGTTACCCCGTTTACCGAACAACTGGAAATTGATTACAAGTCATTGAAAAAACTCCTGGTCCACACGGCGAAGGGAGTAGATTACTATGTTGTTATGGGTACCACCGGTGAGGCAGCTACGTGTTCGGATGAAGAGAAAAAAAGTGTCCTTCAATTTGTGAAGGACAACAATCCCCGGTCACTGCCGATTGTGTATGGCATTGGTGGAAACAATACCAGGAGTGTACTTGAATCAATTTCAGCAACCGACTTTTCAGGTGTCGATGCGTTACTTTCTGTCAGCCCATACTACAACAAACCATCACAAGAAGGGATCTACCAGCACTTTGTAGCTATTGCAGACCACTCCCCCGTTCCCGTAATACTGTATAACGTTCCAGGCCGGACTTCCTCCAACATGAGTGCGAAGACGACGTTACGCCTGGCAAATCATAAAAACATCATAGGTATCAAAGAGGCTTCCGGAAACATGGAGCAGTGTCTGGAAATAGCGAAGTATATGCCAAAGGATTTTATGCTGATTTCCGGCGATGATCTATGGACACTGGGACTTTATGCTATGGGAGCAAAAGGTGTTATATCCGTTCTTGCCAATGGGTTGCCGCTGATTTTTAAAGGTATAAAAGACAATGCATTTGCCGGAGCATTTGGGAAAGCCAGTAAGGAACAGCTAAAATTGCTGGAAATAAATGGACCAATGTATGAGGAAGGAAATCCGGTGGGAATCAAATTTTTGCTTTCAGAGCTGAAAGTATGTACCCCATACGTCCGTCTTCCACTTGTAAGGGCTTCTGAAGGTCTGCAGGAGAAGATCAGGGCAACCCGTTTGGCAACAAAAAAATAAAGGGGATAGCCACAAGCTACCCCCCTATTTGAATTCTTGGTCGAGGTTACTTAAGAGGCCTTATTTTTGATCTCCTGAACCTCAGAACGGATTTCTTGTGCCAGATTCTTAAGGTCTTGCATACCCTTTCTTACGCGGGTACCTGCTGCACTATTACCTTTGTTATAAAATTTGTCAGCATCTCCTTCAAGCGAGGCTATGAGATTCTTGAGCTCTTCAAACTTTTGCATTTTATTAGAATTTTAAGATTAGAAATTAGTTTCTACCTGCCAATTTAACTAAAAACCTTTAAAACCAACCAAAAACGAGGTCTTTTTTAGACTCCCTTGGTTACAGACACCAGTACCTCCTCCTTGTAAAACCCGTTGTCAAGCTTCTCTTTTAATTTGGAAAAGGCACTCAACGTAAGCTCTACATCTTCCAGTGTATGAACCGCTGTCGGTATAATCCGGAACATGATAACATCCTTAGGGACAACAGGATATATGACCACGGAACAGAAAATATTGAAGTTCTCACGAAGGTCCATAGCCATGTTGGCTGCTTCTCCCACGCCGCCTTTAAACAGGACCGGTGTAACAGGTGAATTGGTATCACCAATATTAAAGCCTCGCTGGCGAAGTCCGGCCTGCATAGCCCTGACAATCTTCCAAAGGTTATCCTTTAATTCAGGTTTTGTCTTCAGTAGCTCGAGTCGCTTCAAACCCCCGACGACCAGTGGCATAGGCAAACTCTTCGCGTAGATTTGGGATCGCACGCTATAGCGCAAATACTTGATAATTCGTTTGTCACCACCAACAAAGGCCCCAATGCTGGCCATGGACTTGGCAAAAGTGGAGAAGTATAAATCAACTTCATCCTGAACACCTTGCTCCTCGGCCGTGCCGGCTCCTGTTTTGCCCATAGTTCCGAACCCATGCGCGTCATCTACAAATAATCGGAAATTGTATTTTTTCTTCAGCTCAACAACGCCTTTCAAGTCACCTTGTTTGCCAGACATACCGAATACACCTTCAGTGATTACAAGAATTCCTCCTCCGGTCTCATCCGCCAGCTTTGTGGCACGCTGAAGTTGCTTCTCCAGGCTTTCCATGTCATTATGCGTATATACGAACCGTTTACCCATGTGCAAACGAACGCCATCAATGATACAGGCATGGGACTCAGCGTCGTAAACGATAACATCTTTCCTGTCTACCAGCGCATCAATGATGGAAACGACTCCCTGGTATCCGAAATTCAACAGCATCACGTCTTCCTTCTTCACGAAATCAGCCAGTTGGCGTTCCAGTTCCAGGTGATTAAGCGAGTTGCCTGACATCATACGGGCACCCATAGGCAAACCCATACCATATTGAACAGCGGCTTCACCATCGGTTTTCCTCACTTCCGGATGGTTTGCAAGGCCCAAATAGTTATTCAGGCTCCAGTTCAATACCTCACGGCCATTAAACTTCATCCGGGGACCGATATCGCCCTCCAGCTTCGGAAAGAAAAAATAGTCATCCGGAAGGTGTGAATACTTAGCCAGTGCCCCGGCCTCCATTCTTAACTTTTCAAATAAATCTACCATTGCGTCGTAGTTGATTAAAATTGCGGCAAAAATAAGCAAAAAACAGGTTCATTTGACTTTTCCCCAGCTTTGCGTCTGTACAAATTATGCTTAGCATTGTGCAAAAGGCCTTATTCATGACAAAAATCCGTAAAATTCTGGTCGCCAACCGTGGGGAAATTGCGTTGCGTGTGATGCGCACAGCACGGGAAATGGGTATCCGAACGGTAGCAGTTTTTAGTGATGCAGATCGTAATGCGCTTCATGTACGGTTTGCCGATGAAGCCGTAAACATTGGCCCCGCGCCATCTTCAGAGTCTTATTTGCGGATGGATAAGATCCTTGAGGCGGCGAAGTTGTCAGGTGCTGACGCAATCCATCCCGGTTATGGTTTCCTATCTGAAAACAAGGTGTTTGCCAAACGTGTGAAGGATGCAGGCCTTGTGTTTATTGGTCCTTCTCCGGAAGCGATAGAATTAATGGGAAGCAAACTGGCCGCCAAAGAGGCCGTATCCAAATTTAATGTTCCGCTCCTAGCCGGCACCACGAAGCCGATCGTGGATATTGCCGAAGCAAAAGTTACCGCCAGTGCTGTGGGGTATCCAATTCTGATTAAGGCTACCGCTGGTGGTGGAGGAAAAGGTATGCGTGTAGTGGAGAGCGAAGCAGATTTTGTTGAACAGATGGAGCGCGCGATGAGTGAAGCGAAGTCGGCGTTTGGCGATGGCTCCGTCTTCATTGAAAAATACATCACTAAACCCCGCCACATCGAGTTTCAGGTGTTTGGAGACAAGCATGGAAACGTAGTCCACCTGTTTGAGCGTGAGTGTTCTATTCAACGCAGGCATCAAAAAGTAGTGGAAGAAGCACCGTCTTGTATTCTCACAGAAGAAAAAAGGAAGGCTATGGGTGAAGCGGCGGTCAACGTAGCAAAAGCCTGTGGTTATTATGGCGCGGGTACAGTGGAATTTCTGGTCGACGATAAACTCGATTTTTATTTCCTCGAAATGAATACCCGGCTGCAGGTAGAGCACCCGGTGACGGAAGCAATCACCGGCCTTGACCTGGTTAAACTTCAGATCCATGTAGCAGAAGGAGATCAGATTCCATTCCGGCAGGAAGACTTACGGATAAATGGACATGCGGTAGAGATTAGGGTTTACGCAGAAGATCCGGCGAATAATTTTCTTCCGGATATTGGCACGCTGACCACATACAAAAGACCTCAGGGACCTGGAATTCGTGTAGACGATGGGTTCGAACAGGGTATGGAGATCCCCTTCTATTATGACCCTATGATCGCCAAACTGATCTGCCATGCAGAAGACCGCGAAGCTGCCATTGCCAAGATGATCCGGGCTATTGATGAATACAGCGTCACCGGACTGGAAACGACATTGGGATTTTGCCGTTTTGTGATGCAACACGATGCTTTTAGGTCAGGCAATTTTGACACACGTTTTGTGGAGAGATACTTTTCTCCAGCCAGTTTAGAGACGCAACCTGCTGATGCGGAGGAAGTAATAGCAGCGGCGCTGGGTGCCATGTTGATGAATGGAAAAACGACAAACGCAACCTCCTCCCCTGCTACACCCATAGCCAGTAAGTGGAAAAAGAACAGATGAAAGCGATGCGGCCTATTTGATCACAATCGGTGTAGGGCTAAAGCAGACAATAAATATCAGCAGGGAAATCCAGCCCAGTATCACTCTCTTGGTGTCCAGCGGATCTTCGATTTCCGAAGGCGGATGCTGAACTCCGAATCGTCCAACAATAAAAGCAAAAATGAGATAACCCGAATAACCTTCTATTGCTGGAAATAACCAGGTGATAACCAGCTGAGCGGCAAAAATTATCAATGCATACATGATGGTGTCCCGCCTGGGCAGACCGAGGCCTGTTAAAGCAAGGTATAGAAAGAGAATAAATCCGGGTATCCAGTACATCAGCGTATCCGGACTATCCCCTGGATTCACGACCCCCAAGCCGGAATAGAACAGCAACACGACGAAAAATACCGACGCAACAATACGATGAATTTTGGATCCAAAAAGCCCATAAAGGATATGGCCACCATCCAACTGGCCAATAGGCAGCAGGTTAAGACACGTGAATACCATTGACAGATAGCCGGCGAGCAGGAAAGGATAGTGCATCAATTCATGCGGGTGGGGCACCCTTGATGGGTCGGCTATGAAATTCTCAAAAAATAAAAACAGCAGGTTCTTGCCGAAGATGGGGACCAGCACGTTCTCCTGTGGTGTAGTGTACACGATGTCTTTGTAAGCAAGTCCGTATTGTTGGTACTCCGGGTGAATTTCAAATATGTATTCGGGAGGAGGCAAATGGGTGAACCCGTAAAACAGAATGGCTAATGCCATCACGAATCCTGCAAGGGGTCCTGCGATTCCGATATCAAAATTTTGTTTTTTGGAGTGTATTCGTTGCTGAATACGTATCACCGCCCCCATCGAACCAATCGAAAGTGGAATGGGTGGCACCGGGATATAGTAAGGCAACGTGGCCCGGACTTTATGATACATGGCCATAAAATAATGTCCGAACTCGTGGGCCGTGAGAAAGAGAAGAAAAGGAATGGAATACGACAACCCGCTTAGAAAATCCTTCCAGCTGTAATCGGGCATAAATACGGATCTGCCGTAAGTCCATTCCGCGCCAGCAAGTGTTGTGGTAATAAAGGTGGTAACAAAAAGTAGTACCTGAATGACTACCCTACGCCGCTCACGATTCATGGAAATAGTCAAGAATATGATTGGTGCCTACGATGAGTACCGTCTGGATACCCAGCTGCCTGGCACCTTCAATATTGTCGTGGTTGTCGTCCAGAAAAAGAGTTTCTTCAGGACTCAGATTATTTTCCTGAAGGACTTGCTCAAAAATATCGGCATTTGGTTTGCGCTTGTTCATGATATGTGAGTAGTAAGCCCGGTGAAAGTATGAATCTAATTTCCTGTCATGCACGCCAATACCCGGAAGCATGATTTCATTCACATGAGAAATGTGAATGCTGTTTGTATTGCTCAGCAGAAGTACGGAATACTTTTCCTTCAACTTTTCAATGAGATGCAGCTTGCGCAATGGCAGTCCCCGGAGCATGGCATTCCAACTGGAATCAATTACTGATGCGGGTGAAGCGATGGAAAACGTGTCCCGGATCAGACTCCTGAAATCATCATCCGTAATCAGCCCTTTTTCATAGGCTTCAAATCCTTCGTTTGAATAATAGATATCTTTTACTTTTTCTTTTTCAAAACCTGAAAGGTCGGCAAATGCCTGAAGGCTATGGTCAATAGAAAGGTCGATAATGACACCACCGAGGTCGAAAATTAGAGTTTTGATAGAAGGATTCTGCTTCATGAATATTGTTTTATCGAGGTTGGTGGAAATGCGACCGGCGTGCACGTTAGGTTAAAAATCAGCATTGACGGACTTAAAGCAAAAAGGCAGTTATCTATTGTAACTGCCTGATTATTAAGTGGGCCCAGCTGGGCACGATCCAGCGACCCCTTGATTATGAGTCAAGTGCTCTAACCAGCTGAGCTATGGGCCCTTATAAAAGGAATGCAATTTTAGGGATTTTGAGTTTATTTTCTGGTATATGTGTGTAAAAGTTTTTCCCTGAGCTCTGGATAGAGCCTCAGGTCCGTTATGTACTTCCTGCTCTTCATACGTTTAATGTGGTTTTCAATTTTTCTGGCTTGAGAGAACGATTCACACGAAATAGATAAATACAACTCCCAGTCAGAGGCCTGCGAAGTAAAATGATGCCCAGTATAGAATGTCGTATTATGTTTCGAGACGCGATCCTTCAAGGAAGTATGTGAACTTCCTATGTAGAACCTGTCCACTGCGTTGCT